>NZ_JBEPSM010000002.1:0-600000 GCF_040548815.1 Kaistia defluvii
CGACCATCACGTTGAAGAGGATGTCCGTCTGGCCCGGCGCGGTTATGAAAAACGGCAGGTGTTCGATCGCCACCGGGTGAATTTTATCGTCCATCGAATTTCCTCGCCTCCTGAAGTCCTGCGACTGGAACGGCCCTGCTGATGCTGGCCTTCAAACGGCTACCCGGCAGTCGGTTGCAAGGAGGGGAATTTGTCATCCCCTCCTGTTCTTATATTCCCAGCTGGACTACTCCGCAGGTAGGCTCCCGTGCTCGGAGCAGCTACTGACCGTCGAGCGTTACTTTTTCTGCAGCGCTTGGAAAGTATCGACATAACTACGCCCGACCGCTCGGACGGCGCGGCCGATATCGTCATAGACATCGTCGGGAAGGTTGGCGAAGGAGACGCGGACGCTCCAATTCGGCGCCTCGAATCCGCCGCCGTTCAGAAGCACGATCGAGTGATCTTCGGCTAGCCGGTAGACGAGATCGAGCGGATGCACGTTCGCCTTGAGCCAGGTCACCATTTCCTCGCCTTGGTATCGGCGCAGCCAGAACTCGAAGTCGATCGTGCCATAATAGCCGGCGAAATTAGCATTGGGTTGCAGATCCAATGGCAGTCCTTCCAGCAGGCTGTTGACGCGGTTGGCGCAGATCGCCATGCAAGCCTTCTGATAGACCTTCTCGCTGTCCATCAGTTCGCTCATCGAGAACATTGTCATCATCACCTGCTGCGGGAGCGACAGGCCGGCGGTGTGATTGAGCGCCACGTCGCGGCTGTCGGCGACGATCCGGTCGATCATCTTCAGTTTGCGCGGCTCCAGCGTGATCGAGATGTAGCGATTGTCGAGCGCCTCCAGTTCCTTGGCGGGAAGCTTGGCCAGCATGTCGTCGAGGATGTTCTGCTCGTGCAGCGCGATGACGCCAAGGCGCCAGCCGGTGCAGCCGAAATATTTCGAATAGGAATACACGCCGATCGTGTTGTGCGGCAGCTCGGCCATCAGCGAACGGAAGCCGTTCACGAACGTGCCATAGACGTCATCGGTCAGGAGAATGAGGTCCGGGCGCCTGGTCTTTACGAAGGCGACGAGCTTTTTCATCGTCGGCGGGTCGATTGCCATCGAGGTAGGGTTGCCGGGATTGACGACGAAGAACGCCTTGATCTTGGGGTCCGCGAGCTTCTCGATCTCCTCGTCTGAATACTGGAAGCGGTTCTCCTGCGTCGCCTTGATGTGCACCGCGTCGAAGGCATAGTCTTCGAGCTCGGCGATCTCGATATAGGGCGTGAAGATCGGCGTGCCGATCGCGATCGTGTCGCCCTTCTTCAGGATGCGGTTGGCCATCAGCGATTTGAAGATGTAGCACATCGCCGCCGTGCCGCCCTCGACGGCATAGAGGTCGTACTTGCCCGCGGGCGGATTATCGCCGCACATCGCCCACATCAGGTAGCGGTGCGCGACCTTCTCGGCATGGACCAGCATCCGGTCCGGCACGGGGTAATTGTCGCCGATGATCGAGTCTGCCAGCTCGAATACGAAGGCGTCGGCGTCGAAGCCGAGCACCTTGACGCCATGATCGACCAGCCGCGTCAGAAAATCGGCGCCGGGCATGTCAGCGTGCTTCTCCAGCCAGGCTGAAAGTCGACCGGCGATGCCGGGCATCTGCGGCATGCCGGCCAGACCGGCCTTCGGATCGTCCATTGAGCGGCGGCATTCGGTCAGAGCGAACTGGCCGAACAGGAAGAAGCCTTCGCGTGGGGCGGTTGCTACCCAGTTCGGATTGCCGCGACCGGCGTTCAGCAGGGCATGCGCCGACTTCTTGGCGCTCTGTTTGGCAAGCTTGATCAGACCGTCCTTGATCTCGAACGGGCTCATCTTCTCATATTCCCGGTAGTCGATCGTCATGATGCGCTCCCAGAATACTGAGCGGGCGTGATTGCCCGCTTCGCCTCTCTTCCGTCGCTCAGGGTCGAAGCCCGAGCAATCTGCATGAAATTCGCGGCGCGTCAGAACTTCAGCCGGGCTCCCGCGAGAACCGCGTAGCTTTTGTCGAGGTTGTTGCCAGGCTCGTCATAGGAATAGGACCGGCCGCCGAGGTAGAGTTCCGTCTGCAGGTAGTCGAGATTTTGCACGACCTGGAAGCCGAACGACTCGCTGCTGCTGTCGGCGGCGTCGATGTCTTCGCCGAAATAGGCATCGACGGAAAAGGCGGTCTTGCCCACCTCAAAGATATTGGTCTGGTATCCGAGCTTGAAATAGCCGTAGCGGCCATCCACCACTTCTTCGTCCGAATAGGCGGCGGCCACTGTCAGGCTGAGTCCGGACGGCTGGTGCAGGATCGATATCGAGCCATCGATCAGCGACTGGTCGGAGGCCGGCTGGGAATAGGCCAGCGCGCCGGAGATCTTGAAGTCGTTGATGGTTTTGTCGTAGCGCGCGGCGACATCCCAAACCGTGACATCCGTCGTCTCCGGTACGACCTGCGTGCCGACAGAGGTCGACAGGCTGAAGCCGGCGAATTGCGGCGTGTCGTAGCGGGCGCGCAGCTTGCGGCCGACGCCGTCATAGTCGGTAAACGCGTCCTTGACCTGCACTGAGGACAGCGTCCCGTCGGAGAACCGGAAGAACGGACCGCCGGCCATGTCGGATACCAGGGCGTAGCCGACGACCGTCGTGCCGGAAAGATCGACCTCGGCCGAGGAATCGGACGCCATGCTGCCCTGGCCGAGCCAGAGCTTTCCGTAGGTCTTTGATTCCATAAAGAACTCCGCCTTGCGCAGCAGGTTGGAGTCCCAGTCATAGTCGCCGCGGTTGAGCTGGTTGACGTAGTTGGTCGAGTAGGGCGTCCATTCCCATTCGAGATTGCCGCCGATGCCCCAGTCCTCATCGACGCGGCCATAGAGCCGCAGGCCGGCACGGGTCGACGAATTGCCGTTGTCGACCGGGCCGTAGCCCAGCGTCGAGCCGCCATCGTCGAAGATCAGCAAGCCCTTGTTGATCTGCCCGTAGAGCTCGAGGTAGCTGCCGGCGTCACCGGCGCGCAGCTTTGGAATCCATGTCTCTGGCGTGGGGGCGGGCGTAGCGGCCTTCGCGGCCTCGGCATCGGAGGCGAACGCTGGCGCCGCACAGGCCAGCGCTGTCGAGGTCAGCGCGCCAAGCGTAAGCATCGTCGCCGCTTTTCGTGCCCGATGTTTCATTCGCATGGCTTCCATCCCCGTTCTATTGGAGCTGCAGTAATGTCGTCCGCCTCATTGGAGCGGCAGCGGAAAGGGTGTGCCGATATTGTTTCGAGCGAAGTGGATACCGGTTCGCGCGAAGAACATGCGATCCGGCAAAACGCCGGAGTCATCTCGCGGTGGCGCGAAGCAGGAAATGCATGGAGTTAAAATGAAATGAAGGCTTTGTCGAAACCGGCGGCCACGCCTATGCGCTGCGTCATCTTGCCTGGATCGGGCATTTGCAAGATGTCTAGCTAAAGCTATTGCGAGGTTCGCGCGAAAGTTTAACACAATATGCAGCCGATGCAGCAGCGTGTCCGCCGGGGCGCGCACGCATAGATCCGGATTTATCGATAGACTGAGATCGCCCTGTTCCAGGCCATTCATCTCACGCCAGGAACGCGACATCACAATTCGGCAGGCTATCATTCCAGTATTACCTTACGAAAACTGAAACATATGCCGATCATTTTCATGGCGTTCGCCATGTATGCGCTGCTGTTAGGGGTGGCGGGATGCGACAACAAGCAAATTTACTGCCGTTCCACGCCGCTATTTTTATATTAACACCTTGAAAGAATCCTGCAAGGGAGTAATGTCTGCCGCGCTTTAGATCATCTCCAGTGCATATTTGTTGCTGACCTCTCGGATCCATAGGGGGAATGCCGCTATGTTTGACTGGTTTGCGAACACACTTCGCACATATCCAGAGATCGCATTATTCATTTCGCTGGCACTTGGATATTACTTCGGTTCCTTTACTTTCAAGGGGCTGGGATTGGGCGCCGTCACCGCTACCCTGATCGCTGCGGTGATCATAGGCCAGCTCGGCATAACGATTTCTCCGCCGTTGAAGGCCACGTTCTTCCTGCTGTTCCTGTTTGCGATCGGCTACGGCGTCGGCCCGCAATTCGTTCGCGGAATCGCGAAAGACGGCATTCCGCAGGCCCTGTTCGCCGTTGTTGTCTGTTTCTTTTGCCTGGCGGCGCCGTTCGTCGCGGCGAAACTGGCAGGGTACGACGTCGGTTCGGCGGTTGGCCTGTATGCAGGCTCCCAGACCATATCGGCGTCGATGGGTCTCGCGACGGATGCGATCAATCGGCTGGGACTGCCGCCGGAAGAGACCAAGCGCCTCCTCGACGGCATGCCGGTTGCCTATGCGGTGACCTATATCTTCGGCACGGTCGGCTCCGCGATCGTGCTGGCGCTGGTCGGCCCGGCGCTGCTTCGCATTGACCTCGAGGCGGAATGCAAGCGTTACGAGGCCGAGCACGGCGGCAACAGGCAGCAGGGCGGTGCAGGCACGGCCTGGCATCACTATGAACTGCGCGCCTACAAGGTGCGCGAGGGCGGCCCCGTCGTGGGGCTGACAGCGCGGGAAGCCGAATCAATGGTTCCCGACAACCGCCTGTTCATCGAGCGCATCCGGCGCAGCGGCAGGATCGAGGATGCGACGTCGGAAACCGTGATCCAGGCCGGCGACATCGTCGCCGTGGCGGGACGGCGCGACATTCTGGTTAGCCTGCTCGGGCCCGTAGCCGACGAGGTGGACGATCGCGAACTGCTGGCCGTTCCGATCGAAGGCGTTGACGTGCTGGTGACCAACAAACAGGCTGATGGCAAGACTTTGGCCGAGTTGGCGCAATGGCCGACGGCGCGCGGCGTGTTCCTGCGCAAGATCGCCCGCGGTGCCACCGCGACCGAAATACCGATCCTGCCCAATACCAAGATCAACCGCGGCGACATCCTCACCATCGTCGGCCGGACGCCGGACACGACCGCGGCGGCGAAGGCGCTGGGCGTTGCCGATCGTCCGAGCGATATCGCCGACGTGGCCTTCATCGGCGCCGCGATCGCGATCGGCGCGCTGATCGGCGCGCTCGTCTACAAGATCGGCAGCGTGCCGCTGACCCTCTCCACGTCGGGCGGCGCGCTGATCTCCGGCCTGTTTTTCGGCTGGCTGCGCTCCGTACACCCGACCTTTGGCCGCATCCCGTCCTCCACCGTCTGGTTCATGAACTCGGTCGGCCTCAACATGTTCATCGCCGTGGTTGGTATCTCGTCAGGACCGGGCTTCGTCGCCGGCCTGCAGCAGCTCGGCTTCAGCCTGTTTCTCTGGGGCATCTTCGCGACGACGGTGCCGCTGCTGCTGGCAATGTATGTCGGCCGATACGTGTTCAAGTTCCATCCGGCTATTCTGCTGGGATGCTGTTCCGGCGCGCGCACCACGACGGCCGCGCTCGGCATGATCAATGACCGTGCCAAGAGCACCATCCCGGGGCTTGGCTATACCGTTACCTATGCGGTCGGCAACACGCTGCTGACGATCTGGGGAATGGTGCTGGTGATGTTGCTGGCCTAACCAACAAAGTCGACGTTTTCGGCCGAGGCCAGGCTTGCCATGGCGAATCCTGGCTGCCGGTTGGGCGGCCAGCGAAGGCAAGCAATCGTAGCGTTTGGAAATCTTGATGACGTCGGCGTGAGCATGCTGACGCGCGAGCAACATTGGGGTGGCGCATCATGGCAGGCAAGACCGCACGGATCGACCAATTCCTTCTCATTCATTCGGCCCGCGCCGACAACTGGCGCGAGATCACCAGGCTCGCGGATGCATGGGCGGGCGGTCATGGCGAGCGAGCTCCGCTGGAGGCGGCCCTGGCCGACTTGGCGGTGGTGGAGGAGTTCCACGCCTATCCCGGCGGGCGTTTGCTGGCCACGCTGGCGGAGCGCATCGCCACCAACGATGCCGGCGGCACGGCCAAGCTGGCTCGCCGGATTTCCAACGGCTTGCTGACCCATGCCTATCGCGATCGCGCCGGCGAATGGGACGTCCATGACGAGATGGCGGCGGGCGAGGTGGCCGACGTCCTGCCGCCCGCGACCGGCGAGACTGGCCTACGCCGGCCCTATTTCGAGGTATTGTTCGTCAACAGCCAGCCAGCCGCGCGCTGGCCGGCCTTTGCGGCGGAGATCCGTAGGCTGCGCCGGCCGGAAGACGCATTCATCTACGAACCGGTGCTCGCCGGCTCGTTCGAAGATGCGCTCTGCGCCGTGGCCCTCAACCCCGACATCATCTCCGTCGTGTTGGCGGAGGGCTTCCCGTATCGCTCGCGTCATGATGCGCCCGTGCTCCGCTCGGTGCTGGATCCGTTAGGCGAGACAGAGGGACCCGACCTGTCGGCTCTGCGCCTGTCGCGAACGCTCAAGCGGGTGCGGCCCGAACTCGATGTCTATCTGCTGTCGGACCGCCAGGTGGAAACCATCGCCGGCGACCCGGCAGCGGATTCGGTACGACGCATCTTCTATGCGGTCGAGGAACCGCTCGAATTGCATCTCGCCATCCTCGAAGGCGTGCAGGACCGGTTCGAGACGCCGTTCTTCGACAATCTCAAGAAATACGCTCGGCGGCCGATCGGGACGTTCCACGCACTGCCGATTGCCCGCGGCAAGTCGGTGTTCAAATCCGACTGGATCCGCGATCTCGGCGAGTTCTATGGCCTCAACCTGTTCCTGGCCGAAAGCAGCGCGACGACCGGCGGGCTCGACAGCCTTTTGGAGCCGACCGGCAACATCAAGCGCGCGCAGGAGATGGCGGCCCGCGCCTTCGGCGCCGACCATGTGTTTTTCGTGACCAACGGCACGTCGACTTCAAACAAGATGGCGGTGCAGGCGCTGCTGGCGCCCGGCGACATCGCCGTGGTCGACCGCAACTGCCACAAGTCCCACCATTACGGCATGGTGTTGACCGGGGCGCAGCCCTATTACGTCGAAGCCTTTCCGATGACGGAATATTCGATGTATGGCGCGGTGCCGCTCGCGACCATCAAGCGCGCGCTGCTGGCGCTCAAGGCCGAGGGGCGCCTCGACCGGCTGAAGCTGCTCGACCTGACCAACTGCACCTTCGACGGACACATGTACAATGTCCGGCGGGTGATGGAGGAATGCCTCGCGATCAAGCCCGACCTGATCTTCCTGTGGGACGAGGCTTGGTCCGGCTTTGCCCGTTTCTCGCCCTTCCTGCGTCCGCGCACGGCCATGGGCGCGGCGGCGGATCTGGAGGACTGGCTGCGCGATCCGTCGTCCGTCGATGCCTATGAGAAGCAGCGCGCCGAACTCGGCGACAATCCATCCGACGAGACGCTCCTCGCCACCCACCTGATACCCGATCCGAGCCGGGTGCGGCTTCGCGTCTACCAGACCAATTCCACGCACAAATCGATGTCGGCCATCCGGCAGGGCTCGATGCTTCTGGTCAAGGATGTCGATTTCCACACCGTCGAGGCGCAGTTCCACGAGGCCGTGTTTACCCACGCCTCGACCAGCCCCAACCAGCAGTTGATCGCCAGCCTCGACGTGGCGCGCCGGCAGATGGAGCTGGAAGGCTACGGGCTGGTGATGAACGCGATCGAAATCGCGCTGAAGATCCGTCGGGCGGTCAATTCCCATCCATTGATCTCGAAGTATTTTCGCGTGCTTGGCGCTGACGAGATGATTCCCGCGGCGTACCGGCAATCGGGTTTCCAGGACTACCTGGCAGCGGGATCGACCTGGGGCACGGTGCTGAAGGCGATGCGCGAGGACGAGTTCTATCTCGACCCGACGCGCATGACGCTGGTCTGTGGCACCGCCGGCTTCGATGGCACCCAGTTCAAGGGCCTGCTCGCGAATGACTACGACATCCAGCTCAACAAGACGTCCCGCAACAGCGTGCTCCTGCAGTCAAACATCAACAACACGCGCAGCGATGTTGCGCATCTGATCCGGGTTCTGGTCGAGATCTGCCGCGGTATCGAAAAGCGCCTGGCCGATGGTGGCGAGGGCGAGCGAGCTGCCTTCGCGGGGCGGGTCAAGTCGCTGATGACCGACGTGCCGGACCTTCCGAACTTCAGCCATTTCCACGAGATCTATCGCGGCGATGCCGGCAAGGCCACGCCAGAGGGCGACATGCGCGCGGCCTTCTTCAACGCCTATGACGCCTCTATCTGCGAATATGTGCCGCTTAACGGCGCCGAGTGCGACAAGCGGCTGCGCGAGGGGCCGGAAATGGTCTCGGCCAATTTCGTCATTCCCTATCCGCCGGGCTTCCCGATCATGGTGCCGGGCCAGGTCCTGACGCAGGAGACGATCGACTTCATGCGCAAGCTCGATGTGAAGGAAATCCATGGCTACGAGAAGGCGAGGGGCCTGAAGCTGGTAAAGCCCGAGGCCGTGCTGGCCAAGGCGAAACGCCGGGCCAGGGCGGAACGCTGATTTCGCGCCGCTGGTTCCGCGGCGGTGCGACGGTCAGGACCGAACATGTGGTGAAGGTTCCGTCATGGTTTGGCTCGAGCAGTTCCTGGTCAGATATCCCGAGTTGGCGGTCTTCTTCGCCATCAGCCTCGGCTACTGGATCGGTGGGTTCAAGGTCGGCGGCTTCGGCCTCGGGCCAGTCACGGGGTCGCTGTTCGCCGGGATCCTGATAGGCCAGTTTGCCGAGGTGCCGGTCTCGGCCATGGCGAAGTCCTTCCTGTTCCTGCTGTTCCTGTTCGGGATCGGCTATTCTGTGGGGCCGCAATTCCTGCAGGCCCTGAAGCGTGACGGAATGAAGCCGGTCGTGCTGGCGGTGGTCGTCTGCGTCACGGGCCTCCTGACCGCGATCGCGGTCGCGAAGATCCTTGGCCTCGATCCAGGCTTTGCCGCGGGCCTCGTCTCCGGCTCGCTCACCGAGAGCCCGGCTATGGGCACGGCGACGGAGGCGATCAACGCGCTGCCGCTGCCGGAACTGGAGCGTGCGCGGCTGGTCGCGCATATCGCGGTGGCCGATGCGGTCTGCTACATCTTCGGCGCGATCGGCGTCATCCTGTTTTGCAGCGTGGTCGGGCCGAAACTGCTCGGCATCGATCTAAAGGCCGAAGCGCTCAAGCTGGAGCAGGAGCTCGGCATCAAGCGCACCCATGCCGGGGTCGCCTCGGCCTGGCACCGGTTCGAACTGCGCGCCTATCGCGTCGCCGAGGGCGCGCCGATCGTCGGCTTGTCGCGGCAGGCGGCCGAGGCGAAATTCCCCGAACACCGCCTTTTCATCCAGCGCGTGCGGCGCGGCGGCGCGATCCTGGAGGCGGGGCCGGATCTGAAGTTCGAGGTCGGCGACGTGATCGCCGTATCGGGCCGCCGGGAAGTGCTGGTCGACATCGTCGACCCGCGCGCCGAGGAGGTCGAGGATCGCGAACTGCTCGATATCCCGGTCGCGGCCGCCGAGGTGCTGCTGACCAACCGGAAACTGGCTGGCCGCAGCATAGATGGCGTCGCGCAGGCGGCATGGGCGCGGAGCCTCTATCTGGGCGGCATCACCCGTGGAGGCCAGGAGATTCCGCTCGGACCGGGCGTGACCCTGGAACGCGGCGACATCCTGCGCCTGATCGGGCCGGAGCCCGTCGTCGCCGAAGCCGCCAAGCAGATCGGCGTCGTCATCGTGCCGACGACGACCACGGATTTTGTCGTGCTCGGCCTCGCGATCTTCCTCGGCGGTCTGGTCGGCGTCCTGGTGGCCTTCCCGATCGGCGACCTCCGCATCTCGCTCAGCACCAGCGTCGGCACGCTTCTGGCCGGGCTGGTGGTCGGGCATCTGCGGACGCGCTTCCCCCTGTTCGGCCGCATACCGGATGCCGCCGTCTCGCTGATGACGGCGCTGGGTCTTGCTGCCTTCGTGGCGATGACCGGGCTGCATGCCGGGCCGGTCTTCGCCTCCGCGCTTGCCGAAGCCGGCATCGGCCTGCTGTTCGGCGGCATGGTCGTGACGCTGATGCCGATGTTCGTCGGGCTCTATGTCGGGCGCTATCTGCTGCGCATGAACCCGATCCTGCTGCTCGGCGGCCTCGCCGGAGCGCAGACCATGACGGCCGGCATGGCGGCGGTCCAGGAACGGTCCGGCAGCCCGGTCGCCGTGCTCGGCTATACCCCGGCGGTGCCGATCGGTCACATCCTGCTGACGACATGGGGCACGGTGATCGTCGGGATCATCGCCAGTTGAGCCCGGTGAAAGCAGGTTGGGTCGCTCGATCCCGATTCCTCGCGTGCCAGCGAGGCTGGAGGCCGCGTCATGCGTATGAGACTCCCCGGCAAGGCGAAGGTGCGGCGGTCGCCCCATATGCGGCGTCTCTTCTTCATCGCCCTCTGGCGGCAGGTCCAGGTTCTCTGGCCGATCTTCTCCGGCATCCTTCTGGCGATGGCCGGCCTCGGGATTGTCGCCGGCCGGATCGAAGGATGGCGCCTCGATGAATCGCTCTATTTTACCTTCGTCACTGGCCTGACCATCGGCTATGGCGACCTGTCTCCCAAGCATCTTTCGGCGCGATTGCTGGCGGTCGGAATCGGGGTGTTCGGCATCGTGCTGACCGGGCTCGTCGCGGCCGTCAGCGTCCAGGCGCTCCGCGCGACGGAGCTGGACTCCAACCAGAATGACTGAGCCATGGAACAGGGAGGCGTGACCGTGCAATGACCCTCTTGCTCAAGGAAATCCGTTCCAATCCCATCCTCTGGCTGCTGGTGTTCGTGCCGATCGTCTTCGTCGCGGCGAAGCTTTGGCCGGAAGCGCATACGCTGCTTTTCGTGCTGTCGATCCTGGCGATCGTGCCGCTGGCGACGCTGCTCAGTTCCGCGACCGAATCGGTCGCGACCAAGACGGGGGATGCCGTCGGGGGCCTGCTCAATGCCACGCTCGGCAACCTGACCGAACTGATCATCGCGCTCGCGGCGCTCAAGGCCGGCGAGTACACGCTCGTCAAGGCCTCGGTCGCCGGGGCGATCGTCGCCAATTCGCTGTTCATGCTCGGCGCATCATTCCTGCTCGGCGGCCTCAAATACCACACGCAGGAATTCAACCGGCATGGTGCGCGCCTGCAGACCTGCCTGCTGTTCCTGGCGACGATCGCGATCATGACCCCGTCGGCGATCGTCGATGCGGAGTCGCCGCAGACTGCCTTCACCCAGCAATTGAGCGTCGGCCTGTCCGTGCTGCTGATCGGCACCTATGCGCTCGGCCTGCTGTTCTCGCTCTGGACGCATCGCGAAGTCTTCGCCGGCGCGGCCCATCACGAGGCCGGCGAGGCGACCTGGCCGACCGGGCTGGCGCTGGCCGTGCTCGCCGGCGTCACGGTGCTGGTGGCGCTGACCAGCGAGGTGTTTGTCGAATCCGTGCAGGAGGCGGCCAAGACCTTCGGCATGACGCCGGCCTTTGTCGGCTTCATCGTCGTGGCGCTGGTCGGCGGCGCGGCCGAAATGGCGTCGGCCTTTGCCGGCGCGCGCAAGGACCGGTTGGATCTCAGCGTCGGCATTGCGCTTGGCAGCGCCGCCCAGATCGCGCTGTTCGTCGCGCCGGTGCTGGTGCTGCTCAGCTATGTCATCGGGCCGACGCCGATGGATCTCCGCTTCTGGCCGGGCGCTGTGATCATGGTGTTCATTGCGACGATCACCGCGTTCCTGATGACCAGCACCGGGCGCTCGGCCTGGTTCGTCGGCGTGTTCGTGCTGATGGTCTACCTGGTCTTCGCGATGACGCTGTACCTGATGCCGCCGGCAACACTGTGATGATCTTTCACCACCATAGGACGCCTGACCGACGGTTAGTTTAGCATCCCAGTCAAGTAGGTATAAAAGAGCAGGACTCTGGCAACGCCGTGTGAGTTCGATGTCTGGATGGCGACGCCGGCGAACGAGGCATTGGCGCCGCAGCGCCCGCTACCCGAGGGCACGCTCCAGATTGTGGCGCGCAGAACGAAGCAAGACAGTTAGCGGTCCTGACGGCATTGATGCATTTGGGAAGCTATGGAATGTGGACTCTGTTTCTCTGGCTAGCGGCCATCGCCATCATTGCGAACCTGCTTGGCGGGATATGGACAGTGCTCCGAGCGGGACTGGCGCAGCCCGCCAAAAAGCCGAACATGTGGGCCGCCTACGAAGAGCGTCAGCGCTCCGCCGCGCGCCCCACAATAGGCAATGTCTGAGCCGTTGATCGCGCCAGGGCCTCGGCGAAATGGATCGGCATGCCGCGCATCGTTGCGTCTCGGATGAGCTCAACCGAACGCGGATCCGTGAACATCTGAGCAAGCGCGCCTAAGGATCGGGGGGAGGGCCCTGGCCGCTATTTGGACAGCGTCAGCGCGTGCATCTTGAAGACATCTAGATGCCCAGGATGTCGTGGACCTCGGTCGCGCTGGTCTCGCGTCCGTAATCTGCGAGTTGGAAGCTCTCGGCATAGGCGATCGCTGCGCCGCGTTCCGGGCCATATTTGACCAGCATCGCTTCCCGCATCGGGTCGGCCGACATGAACTCGTGCCAGTGGGTCAGGATGAACTGCCGCCGGATCGCCCAGTCTTCGCTGGCCGGGACACGATCGAGAAAGCCGCGCTCGAAGGGCGCGAATTCGTAGAACTGCGTCGCGTGCTCGCCGCAGGCCTTGAGCTTGCGCTCGATGCTGGCGTCCACATCCACCACGACCTCATGCCGATGCGTCGAGAGCGCGCCGTAATCGGTCATCTTCAGGCAGATCGGCGCGGCGGCCAAAGGCGGGTAGGCCGGCACGACATTGCCATTGGTGAAAAAGCCGGAGGCGTCCCGGACCGCCCGGCCCGCCATCCGATTGTCGATATGGCCCGGCTGCTCGTCATGAAACGTGATCACGAGATCGGCCTGCCAGCGCCGGACGGAGGCGATGATGGCCTTGCGGATCGCGAGATCGGAGATCAGCTCGCCGTCGTGAATATCGAGGATCTCGTAGTCGAGCACGCCGAGATGGCGCGCCGCGGCATAGGCCTCGCGCGCGCGCCGACGCTTCAACGGCTTGCGCGCCATTTCATAGTGGCCGGCATCGCCATTGGTCAGCGACAGGAACTTGACCGCGGCGCCCTTGTCGGCCAGGCGCGCGCAGGTCCCGCCCGCATAAAGCTCGGCCTCATCCGGGTGGGCCTTGATCACGATTACCTTGAGCGGATAGGGCATTTCGGCGGAAATCCTCGCAAAAGAGGCGGCGCCTCGCGCGCCCGTATGGATGGAAATGGGGACGAAACTCAGGGCTGGCCGCGCGCGGCGCTGCCGCCGGCAAAGAGCCTTTCCCGCGCATGGTCGAGCGCCAGTTCGACGGCTCCGGCCCGGACGGAATCGACGCCGACGGCCGAAGGGACGATCTGCGGCAGGGCGATCGGCAATGTCTTCAGGATGCTGATGACGCCGCGGGACAGGCGCCGGCCGGCGGCGTGGCCGATCGCGCCGCCCAGCACCACCATTTCGGGATCGAGGATCCCGATGGCCCCGGTAAGTCCGGCCGCGACGCGGTAGGACAGGTCGGCAAAGAATGCGGCATGGCCGCTGCCGGTCGCAGCCTTTGCAATAGCGTCGGCGCTGCCGTCGCCCTCCAGCCCATGCTCGTCAACCAGGCGTTCGATGGAAGCGGGACCGAGCAGGTCCTCCAGCAAAGCCATCCGCACCATCTCGCCGGGAGCGGCCATCCGGTCGGGCACCATCGTGCCCCCCAGTTCGCCGGCCATACCGGTGTAGCCGCGTAAAAGCTTGCCGCCGACGACCGCGGCGCCACCAACACCATCGCCGATCCAGAACAGGATGAAGGACTGAACGCCCTGCGCGGCGCCGGCCGACATCTCCTCGAGCGCGACGAGATTGACGTCGTTCTCGATGATCACGCGGCGATGGCCGACCACGCTTTCCAGCGCCTCGGGAATATGAAAGCCCTGCCAATTGGGCAGTTGCTGGCCCTTGCGCAGATTGCCGCTTTCGGTGTCGACAATGCCGGGCAGCCCCACTACCAGCTGGTCGATCTCGAGCGGCGAGATGCCGGCCTGGCGAGCGACGTCATCGATCACGGCGACCAGGCGCTCCTGCGCGTCATAGCGCTCGCCGGGTTGGCAGTTTCGGCCCGAAACCGCAATCGTACGACCCGTGACGTCTGCGACGGCGGCCCGGATGCCATGCACCGAAACGTCGATGCCGCCGACGAAGGCCGACGCCGGCTCGATACACCAGAGGCCCGCCTTCGGCCCGAAACTGCCCGCCTTCTCGCCGTCGCGGCGGATCAGGCTGGCGGCCTCGAGGCGGCGCAGCAGCTCCGACATCGCCGGCTTGGAGAGGCCGGTAAAGGCTTCCAGCTCCATGCGCGTCAGCGGCCCTTCGGCAAGAAGGCGCTTCAAGACGGCGCGTTCGTTGAGATTCCGCAGCAGCCTGGGGCTGCCGGATAGAGTTTCGATTTCCATCAAACTACCGTCTGGTAACTTTCTTTACAGTCTGTTACGAGTTATTCCGTCGGACTGTCAAGCGCTCAAGTAGCGCCAGAGGTTCCGGCCTCAGTTTGAGCCTCAGCCCTTTGGGCCGGTCCCCGTGGCGCGCACGCCAAGGAGAGCGGATGGCGTTTCTGTATACATTCTGATCAATTTTTGTACGCGATTATTTTATTTTCAGTACCCAGTTGACAGTCGAAATGTGCACGATAGCGTTAGCGTCGAAATACAGGCTGGTGAGAAACGCACCGGACCGTTTCAGCCCCATGCGGGGCCAATAAGAACAGACACACTCCCTTTCAGATCAGGAGACGGAAATGGTTGCTTGGAGATCGGCCGCGCTGGCGGCGGTACTGGCAGGCGGGCTCATCGCCCCTGCCAATGCGGGTACGCTACGATGGGCGCCGCAGCGCGACATCGTCTCGATGGATCCCTACTCGTTCGGCGACACCTTCACCCTGTCGGTGCTGAACCACGTCTATGAGGGGCTGGTCCGCTATGACGACAAGCTGCAGATCGAGCCGGCGCTGGCCGAGAGCTGGGAAGTCGTCAACCCGACGACCTGGCGCTTTCACCTGCGCAAGGGCGTGAAGTACCATGACGGCGCCGATTTCACCGCCGACGACGTGCTCGCTTCGCTGAAGCGCGTCAGCGATCCGACCTCGCCGCTGCGCGGCAACGTGCCGTCCTATGTCTCGTCGAAGAAGGTCGATGACTACACGGTCGATATCGTGGTCACCGAGAACTATCCGCTGCTTCTCAACGACCTGACCAACATCCACATCTTCGATCAGGGCTGGCTCGTCGCCAACAAGGCCGAGGCGCCGACCGATGTCGCCAAGGGCGTCGAAGGCTATGCCACCAGCCATGCTAACGGCACCGGGCCGTTTAAGTTCATCTCCCGTAAGCCGGACGCCGAGACTGTATTCGAGGTCAATCCGAACTGGTGGGACAAGCGCAAGCACAATGTCGACCGCATCGTCATGACCCCGATCACCTCGGCGGCGACACGCGTCGCGGCCTTGATCTCGGGTGAAATCGACTTCACCAACCAGGCGCCGCTGCAGGATATCCCGCGGCTGGAAGCCTCGTCCGACCTCAAGGTTCTGTCGAACAGCGAGCTGCGGACCATCTTCTTCGTAATGAACCAGACGCCCAAGGCGTTTGAGTCCGACGTGACGGACAAGAACCCGCTGCAGGACATCAAGGTTCGCCAGGCGCTCTATCACGCCATCGACGCCGATGCGATCCAGAAGGTCGTGATGGCCGGCTTGTCCCGCACCACCGGTTCGCTCGTCTCCCCGGCGATCCCGGGCTATGTCCCCGAGCTCGACAAGCGGCTGAGCTACGATCCGGAACTGGCCAAGAAGCTGCTGGCCGAAGCCGGCTATCCCAACGGCTTCTCCTTCTCCTTCCTCTGCCGCAACACCGAGTTCGTCAACGAGGAGCAGATCTGCCAGGCGGTATCCGCCATGTGGGCCCGCGTCGGCCTCCGTCCGAACCTCAACATCGGACCGACCACCATCCAGGACGCCAAGTTCGACGCCGGCCAGTTCGACGTCGGTACGCTGGGCTGGGCCAATGAGCCGATGATCGACAGCTATTCGATCCTGGTTCAGGTCGTTCACTCGAAGACCGGCAATGCCGGCGTGTTCAACTGGGGCGGCTGGAAAGACGCCGAGATCGACGCGCTGATCGACAAGGCCGGCGCCACCGTCGACCGCGACGAGCGTCTCGCCATGCAGGCGAAGGCCCTGCTGCGCGCCAACGAGCTGTCGATGTTCATTCCCGTCCACCAGCAGCCCATGGCCTGGGCGACCGGCGCCAACATCGAGAGCGTCCTGCAGCTCTCCGACAACAAGCCGCGCCACTGGCTGACCCGCATGGCCGAGTAGGCTCGGGATCACGCCCCGCATCGATGGACCGTCGCGCCCGGCGCGGCGGTCCGGCCCCGTCCTAAGGGGCCGACGTCCTTCACTCCGCTGGAGACACGCCGTTGCTGCTGCTCATCATCAAGCGCATGGCCAATGCCATCTTCGTCATTCTGGCGGTATCGCTGCTCGCCTTCACCATCTTCAAGTTCCTCGGTGATCCCGTTCAGCTGATGCTCAATCCCCAGGCCACGCAGCAGGAGCGCGACCAGCTCACCGAGCGACTCGGGCTGAACGATCCCGTCCCGGTCCAGTTTGCGAAATTCGTCTTCAATGCCGCGCGCGGCGAGTTCGGCATGAGCTACCGCAACCAGATGCCCGTGATGGAGGTGATCGCCGAGCGCTTTCCCGCCACCTTCGAGCTGGTGCTGGTTTCCTCGATCCTGGCACTCCTGATCGGCCTGCCGCTGGGCGTCTTCGCCGCCATACGCGGTGGCACGGTCATGGCCCGCGTCTTTCACCTGATCTCGATGATCGGCGTTTCGGTGCCCGCCTTCGTCATCGGCATCCTGCTGATCCTGGTCTTTTCGATCGAACTCAAATGGCTGCCTGCCTTCGGGCGCGGCAAGGTCGTGGATCTCGGTTTCTGGACCACCGGCTTCCTGACGCCCAGCGGCCGTGCGGCCCTCGTCATGCCGTCGATCTCGCTGGCCCTGTTCCAGATCTCGTTCATCATGCGGCTGGTGACGGCGGAGATGCTCGAAGTCCTACGGACCGATTTCATCCGCTTCGCCAAGGCTCGCGGCCTCAAGGCCCGCGCGATCTATTTTCGCCACGGCCTGCGCAACTGCATGATGCCGGTCGTGACGATGACCGGCATGCTGATCGGCGACCTGATCGCCTTCACCCTGGTCACCGAGATCGTCTTCCAGTGGCCCGGCATGGGCTTCCTGTTCGTTCAATCCGTGCAGTATGTCGATATCCCGGTCATGGCTGCCTATCTCATGATCGTCTGCTGCATCTTCATCACCATCAACCTGATCGTCGATCTGATCTATGTCGTGGTCGATCCGCGCGTCGATCAGCTGGTGCGCGGAGGCGGCAATGGCCACTGAACTTTCCCCCGCGCGTCCGAGCCTCCGGCAGCGCCTCTGGGCATTCTATGACAGCGACCTGATCTGGAGCTTCCGACACAGCCCGATGGCGATCCTCTCGGCGGCGCTTCTGGCGATCGTCGCCTTCACCTCGCTCTTCGCGGCGTGGCTGATGCCGCAGAACCCGTTCGACATCACGCAGCTTTATCTCGAAAAGGCCAATCTGCCGCCGATCTGGATTGAGGGCGGACAGATGCCCTATCTGCTGGGCACCGACCTGCAGGGCCGCGATATCCTCTCGGCCATCGTCTACGGGTCGCGCATCTCGCTCATCATCGGCGTGGCCAGCGTCGCGCTGTCGATGACGATCGGCGTGCTGGTCGGACTGATGGCCGGCTATGTCGGCGGCGCGCTCGACAATTTCCTGATGCGCATCGGCGATGCCGTCATGTCGATTCCGACCCTGCTGGTCGCCATCCTGATCAGTGCGATCTTTCGCGGGATGCTGCCGGTCGATTATCGCGACACGGCCGCCCCGCTGATCCTGGTCGTTGCGCTCTCGCTGACGAGCTGGGTCGTCTATGCCCGCATGATCCGCGCCGCCACCATGGTCGAGGCCGGCAAGGAATATGTGCTGGCCGCCCGGATCATCAAGGTACCGCGTCGGCGGATCATCCTGCACCACATCCTGCCGAACGTGCTGACCGCGGCGCTGGTGACGGCAACCCTCAATCTGGGCCTCGCCGTACTGGCCGAGGCGACGCTCTCTTTCCTGGGTGTCGGCATGCCGAGCGCCCAGCCTTCGCTGGGCACGCTGATCCGCATCGGCAACCAGTTCTTCTTCTCGGGCACCTGGTGGATCGTTCTGTTCCCCGCCCTCCAGCTCACCCTGATCATCCTGGCCGTGAACCTGCTCGGCGACTGGCTGCGCGACGCGCTAAACCCCAAACTGAAGTAGGAAGACCATGACCGATCTCGTCATCCGCAACGTCCGCCCTCTGGGCAAGGCGGCCATCGATATCGCCATCGCCGAAGGACGCATCGCCGCCATCGGGCCAAACCTTCCCGCCAATGGCGCTGCCGAGGAAGACGGTGGCGGCGCGCTGCTCCTGCCAGGACTGATCGAAGCCCATACCCATCTCGACAAGACCCTGCTCGGCATGGATTGGGTCGAGAACCGAGTTGCCTCCAGCATCCGCTCCAAGATCGACAACGAACGCGAGATGAAGGGCGTGCTCGGCCTCGATCCGGCGCTGCAATCGGCGCGGCAGGTGGTGATGTCGATCGCGCGCGGCACGACCGCGATCCGCAGTCATGTCGACATCGACACCACCTATGGTCTCGCCGGCTTCGAAGGCGTCGCCGCCACGCGCGCCCGCTATGCCGACGTCATGGACCTGCAGATCGTCGCTTTCCCGCAATCGGGCATGATGATCCGCAAGGGCACGATCGAACTGATGGACGAGGCCCTTCGGCAGGGCGCGGATGTCGTCGGCGGCCTCGACCCCTGCGCGATCGATTTCGACCCCAAGGGCCATCTCGACGTGGTTTTCGACCTCGCGGTAAAGCACGGCAAGCCGATCGACATCCACCTGCATGAGCCCGGCGAACTTGGTGTGTTCACCTTCGGCTTGATCCTCGAGCGCACCCGCGTCCATGGCCTCGCCGGCAAGGTGACGGTGAGCCATGCCTTTGCGCTCGGCATGAATGATTATCTTCGTATCGGCCAGTTGCTGGACGATATCGCGGCGGCGGGCGTGATGCTGATGTCGACGGGTCCGGCGGGCGTCCCGGTACCGCCCCTGATCCGCGGCCTCGACGCCGGCATCGCCTTCTGCTCGGGCACGGACGGCATGCGCGATCTCTGGAACCCCTATGGCAATGCCGACATGCTGCAACGCGCCCAGATCCTGGCCGACCGCAACTATCTGAGCCGTGATGTCGAGATCGAGCGGGCGCTGGATGTCTGCACCTTCGGCGGCGCCAAGGTGATGGACCTCCCGGACTACGGTCTCGAAATCGGCGATTTCGCCGACTTGGTGGTTGTCGAGGGTCGCACGCTCACCGAAGCCGTCGTCACGCTGCCCGAGCGCAAGCTGGTGTTGAAGCGCGGCCGCATCGTGGCGCGCGACGGCGAAGCCCTGGTCGAGGCCGCATGATGAACCAGCCGCTGGCGCGCCAGGCTACCGCCGGAAATTCCGTTACGCCGCTGCTGACTGTACGCGGACTGAGCGTCGAATTCGTCACCCGCCGCGGCAGCTCGCGCGCGCTCGACCGCGTCAGCTTCGACATGGCGCCGGGCGAAATCCTCGGGTTGGTGGGGGAGTCCGGAGCGGGCAAATCCCTCTCCGGCAATGCCATCATCGGGCTGATCGACCCGCCCGGCCATGTCGTGGAAGGCGAGATTGCCTTCGAGGGCAAGCGGATCGACAATCTGCCGCCCAACCAGATGCGCAAGCTGCGCGGCCGGCGGATCGCGGCGATCTTCCAGGACCCGCTGACCTCGCTCGACCCGCTGATGCGCATCGGCGACCAGATCACAGAGACCATCCTCACGCATCTGCCGATGTCGCAGGCCGCTGCCCGCGCCCGGGCGCTGGACCTGCTCAAGGCGGTCGGCATCCCCGCGCCTGACGTTCGCATCGACCACTACCCGCACCAGTTCTCCGGCGGCATGCGGCAGCGCGTCGTGATCGCGCTGGCGGTCTGCGCCGATCCCAAGCTGATCATCGCCGACGAACCGACCACGGCGCTCGACGTCTCGATCCAGGCGCAGATCACCGCTCTGCTCAAGAAGATGTGCCGCGACCACGGCACCGCCATCCTGCTCGTCACCCACGACATGGGTGTCATTGCCGACACGGCCGACCGGGTCGCGGTTATGTATGCCGGGCGGCTGGTCGAGATCGGACCGATCGAGGAGGTGCTGCGCTCGCCCCGGCATGTCTATACCGCCGGCCTGATCGGCTCGATTCCGAGCCTCAACCGCCGGCGCGAGCGGCTGGTGCAGATCGACGGATCCATGCCGCGGCCGGGCGCGGTGCCTTCGGGCTGCGCCTTCGCCCCGCGCTGTCCCAAGCGGATTCTGAAATGCGACGAGCGGCCGGAGCTCATGCCCTTCGGTAACAGCCAGGTCGCCTGCTGGCGCGCGGGAGAGAGCCATTCCTATGTCTAGCCAATCCGCCCTCGAAGTGCAGGACCTCGCGCGCTGGTTCGATGTCTCGGCGCCCTGGCTGACGCGCGTGCTCGAGCGGAAGCCGAAGCGCATCCTCAAGGCCGTCGACGGCGTCAGCTTCAGCGTGCCGCGCGGCAGCACCTTCGCCATCGTGGGCGAAAGCGGCTGCGGCAAGTCGACCATCGCGCGGCTTGCGGTTGGGCTGTACCACCCGACACGCGGCGAACTGAATTTCGCGCATGGCGCCGGCCGGGATGGACGCATGCGCGCGCAGATGATCTTCCAGGATCCCTATGCCTGCCTCAATCCGCGCTGGCGGGTGAAGGACATCATCGCCGAGCCGATCCGCGAGCTCGGCCTGCGCCGGGGCGCGGCTGCTGTTCAGGCGCGCGTCACGGAACTGCTCGGGCTCGTCGGGCTTGCGCGCAGCGACGGCGAGAAATATCCGCATTCCTTCTCGGGCGGCCAGCGCCAGCGCATATCGATCGCCCGCGCGCTGGCGACCGAGCCGGAATTCCTCGTCTGCGACGAGCCGACTTCGGCACTCGACGTTTCGGTGCAGGCTCAGATCCTCAATCTGATGATGGATTTGCAGCGCGAATTCGACCTCACTTATCTGCTGATCAGCCACAACCTCGCCGTCGTGCGGCACGCCTCCGACCAGATCGCGGTCATGTATCTCGGCCGGATCGTCGAGCAGGCGCCGACCGAGATGCTGTTCCGCAATCCGCGTCACCCCTATACGCGCCTGCTGATCGACACCATTCCCGATCTCGAAGCGCCCAATCGCGCCCGCCAGCCCCTGGCCGGCGAGGTGCCGAGCCCGATCGATCCGCCATCCGGCTGCACCTTTCATCCCCGCTGCCCCTATGCGCAGGACGTCTGCCGAAAGGTATCTCCGCCCATGGCGAAGGACGATGACGGTCGCTCGATTGCCTGCCATTTCCCGCTGACAGCGGCCCGACCCTCACCCCTTGCTGGCCTCTCGGCCGTCTCCGCGACCTGAAAGGACCGGCACGAATGGATCACTCGGGACGAACGCTGCTTTCGTCGAAATGGATCGTCGGACACGAGGATGGCAGGCACACGCTGGTGCATGGCGGCGAGATCGTCTTTGAGGACGGCGCCGTGATCTTCGTCGGCCATGATTTCCCCGGTGAAGTCGCCCGCCGGATCGACTATGGCAACGCCCTGATCAGCCCTGGCTTCATCGATCTCGACGCCCTGTCGGATCTCGATACCACCGTCTTCTCCTACGACAACCACCCGGATTGGCAGAAGGGTCGGACCTGGCCGCAGAGCTATATGGATCGCGGGCCGTACGAGATGTACGGGCCGGATGAACTCGCCTTCCAGAAGCGCCACGCCTTCTCGAGGCTGATCCGCAACGGCATCACCACCGCCATGCCGATCGCTTCGCTCTACTATCGGCAATGGGGCGAGACCTATGCCGAATTCGCCGATGCCGCCCAGGCCGCCGACAATCTCGGCCTAAGAATCTATCTCGGTCCCGCCTACCGAACCGGCAATCCGGTGGTGGGTGACGACGGCGCGAGCAGCCTCTATTTCCACGAACCGCGCGGCCTTGCAGGCCTTGCCGACGCCATCCGCTTCTGCCGCGATTTCGAAGGCAAGGCAGAGGGGCGCATCCGCACGATGCTGGCGCCTGACCGCATCGAAACCTGCACGGCGGAATTGCTGCGGCAGACCGCCCGTGCCGGGCGCGAGCTCGGCGTGCCCGTGCGCCTGCATTGCAACCAGGGCCGCTTCGAGCGCGACACAGTGCGACGCCTGCATGGCAAGACCTCGGTCGAGTGGCTGGACAGCCTCGACTTCCTGACGCCGAGCACGCTCCTGCCGCACGGCACCTATGTCAGCCCCTCGCGAAACATGGCGGAACCCGGAAACGATCTGGAAGTCCTCATCGAGCGCGGCACGGTGGTCGTGCACTGTCCGCTGGTCGCCGCCCGGCACGGCGACGCCCTGGCGAGCTTCGCCAGTCACAAGGCGATGGGCCTGCGCATGGCGCTCGGGACCGATACGGCGCCACCCGACATGATCCTCAACATGCAGGTCGGCATGATGATCTCGCGCGTGCTCGACCGCGAGATCGCCAACATCCGCTCCGAGGATTATTTCGACGCCGCGACGCTGGGCGGCGCCGATGCGCTGGGTCGGCCGGATCTGGGACGGCTCGCGCCCGGCGCCCGGGCCGACATCACGGTCTTCGACCTCGGCAATCCGGATCTCGGCCAGATCATCGACCCGATCCAGACGCTGATGCTGACGGGCAGCGGCCGCGACGTGCACAGCGTCTTCATCGATGGCCGCATGGTGATGGCGGATCGTACGCTTCCCGGCGTCGACTTCGCCGCGGACAGCGCCCGAGCGCAGCGCCAGTTCGAGGGCTTGATCGCGAAATATCCGGAACGGACCGTCGGCCATCCGCCGGTCTCCGAGATCTTCTCCTCGGCATACAGGATCGTCGAAGCGCCAAATTGACGCGGAAATTATGCCTGTTTTCGCGCCATAATCTGCAATTTCTGTATACTAACTTAGCCATATCTTGTACGCATGGGTGACAATCAGAGGACAAGAGGTCTTCCCATGGCGCGTCCCTCTCCGCGGATCGAAGTGGCGCACGAAGCGCTTCGGCAGGCCATCATTGAGCAGGCCCTGAAGCCGGGCACCAAGCTGCCGGAGGACGTCATCGGCGAGCAGTTCGCCATGAGCCGTACGCTGGTGCGCGCCGTTCTGGCGAAGCTCGAAGCCGAGGGCCTTGTCGACGCCAACCCGAAACGTACCGCCACCGTGGCGCAACCGACACTGGCCGAGGCGCGCAATGTTTTCGAGGTGCGGCGTGCGCTGGAGGCCGAAGCCGTCCGTTTGGTAGCGAAGCGCTGGCAGCCTGCCTTCGCCGACGAACTGGACAGTCTGCTGCGCCAGGAAGACGAGGCTCGCGCGCGTCAGGACGAGCGGGTCTCGATCCATCTCGCCGGCGAGTTTCACCTCCGCCTCGCCCAGTTGAGCGGCAACGCCCTGCTGGAGCGATATCTCCGCGAACTGATCACGCGATGCTCGCTGATCCTCGCGGTATTCGGCCGGCCGCATTCTTCCGATTGCGCCATCGACGAGCATTCGGCCCTGATCACCGCCTTGCGGGCCGGCGACGCCGATGGCGCCGTGGCGATCATGCATTCGCATCTCGGCGCCGTCGAACGCCGTGCCCTGCTGGGTGGCGACGACGAAAAGCCGGCTGCGCTCGGCGATGTGCTGTCGCACTACGCCGCCGCGGTCACCGCGCGACAGACGACCAAGCCCCCCAGGACGGCGCCCCAGAAATGAATGCCCATTCGCAGAGCCATTTGCATTTCGACTTTGCCGAACTGACCGAGCGACAGCGCTACAAGCTGCTGATCGGCACGGTCATTCCCCGCCCGATCGCTTTTGTCAGTACGGTGGACCGCGACGGCCGGCGCAATGCCGGACCCTTCAGCTTCTTCAACGTGCTCACCCATGATCCGGCTATCGTCGCCATCGGCGTCGAGAATTATGACGACATGCGGTTCAAGGACACGTCGCGCAACATCCGCGACACCGGGGAATTCACGGTCCACATCGTCGACGAGGCACTCGTCAAGCAGATGGAGATCTGCGCCATCAAGTTCGGCCCGGAGGTCGACGAAATCGCCGAGGCGGGGCTGACGACCGTTCCCGGCCTGAACGTGAAGAGCCCGCGCATCGTCGAAGCGCCGGCGGCGCTGGAATGCCGGCGCTACATGACGCTCGAACTCGGCCGCGCCCGCGAGATCATCCTGGGCGAGGTGCTCGGCGTTTTCGTGCGCGAGGATGCCGTCGACCCGCAGAGCCTTCACATCGATCAGATCAAGATGGATGCGATCGGCCGGATGGGCGGACATACCTACGCGTCGACCAAGGAGCAGTTCGACATCAAGACGCTCTCCGTCGCCGAATGGCAAAACAGCAAGGGCGGTTCGTCTAACCGGTGAAATGCGATCGGCCGGAAGCGAGCGGAATGCGGCCGGTTTGAAGTCAGTCGCGTCGCCGCGTGCAGAGACCGATCCAACCATAACGACGAGCGCAAGGGCAGCCACGAGGCTGGCTTGGCTTGGGTCCGCGAGAGTCCGGATGTGCAAGCGGCGGGCGGGCTTGTGTTGCGAGGGTTGGCCGCGCTTAGTTTGGCAGCGAATTCTTGAAGATCTTGCCGTCCTTCATGATCACCAGCAAGTTCTTGGCTGGGTCGGACAGCAGCGAGATGTCGGCGGTTGGATCGCCATCGACCAAGAGCAGGTCAGCCAGCGCTCCGACTTCGACGACGCCGAGCTTGCCGGGATAGGGATTGCGCCGGTCGGACAGGGCCAGCAACGCCGCATTGTCGGCCGTCGCCATTTTGAGCACTTCGGCCGGCGTATACCACCGTGTCATCGTCTGAAGCTGGGCGCCTTGCCGAGCCGCCCGCGCGCCGTCGAAGAGAATGTCGGTGCCAAAAGCGACCTTCACGCCGAATTTCTTGGCCAGACGATAGGCGTTGTCGGTTCCCGCGCGCACTTCCGCCGCTTGCGCACGACCGGCGGCGTCCGGTTGCGCATTGGCCATTTCGTCCGCCAGGAAGGGCTGCAGGCTCCACCACGTCCCGGTTTCCGCCATAAGCTTGGCCGTGGCCTCGTCTGCCAGCTGGCCGTGGTCAATGACCTTGGCCCCGCCTTCGATGGCATTTCGAATGGCCTCGGGCGTGTAGGCATGGACCGTCACATAGGTGCCCCAGCTGGAGGCCGCTTCCACGGCCGCGCGGATTTCGGGAACGCTCAACTGCACGGTGTCGATCGGTCCGTAGGGCGACGACACGCCGCCGCCCACCGTCAGCTTGATCTGGCTGGCGCCCTGCAGCAATTGCTCCCGGGTTCGCTTGCGCACCTCGTCCGGGGAATCGGCGATCGCCGACATGCCCATCCGTTCGGGGTAGCTCAGCCTGTCAGGAGTGGCCGGCACTTCGTGAAGCATGCGGAAATCGCCATGGCCGCCACTTTGCGAAATCATGGCGCCGGACGGCCAGATGCGGGGACCGACGACGACATCCCTGTCGATTGCCATCTTGAGCCCGAAGGAGGGGCTGCCAAGATCCCGAACACTGGTGAAGCCGCGCAACAGCGTCGCTTCGGCTTCCGCCCCCGCCATCAAGGTGATCAGCGTCATCGGCGCCGTCGACGCCACGGCCATGGTTGGCCGTACCATGAAGGTATGCCAGTGAGCATCGATCAGCCCGGGCATGAGCGTCCGGCCTTCGCCCGCAATGCGGGTCGCCGTGTCCGAGGCCTGGATGGGCTCCGCCGAAATCGTGGCGATCCGATTGCCCTCGACGAGCACATTCATCGGGGCGGTCAGTCCGGCGCCGTCAAACACCCGGACATTCTCGAAGACGGCGGCCGTGGGCGCCGCAGTCTGGGCTTGTGCCGGCGCGGCTAAACCGAGCGCCGCCAAAGCCGTTGCGAGCAGTCCACTGATCGGCTTCGCCATAAGCTTCATATGCGTGTCCTGGTTGACGAAATTGTCCTGAACAATCTGTGTAGCCGATCGCTTTCAGCCTGTCAGGTCGGCGTCGGGCGCGGCGGGATCTATCGGCCTCGTCCATGAACAGGCCAGCGAGAAGACCGTGGAATTCGATGCCGCCGGAGTTGAGGCTCTTCGGCTAGGGGGCAGGGCGGTGTGGTCGATCAGGAAGCCGCCGCCGAAGGCGCGGGCGCAGCCAATAGAATGCGATGTCGGCCCAGGCGCTGAAACGTTGTCACGTCTGCCGGAAGTAGGGACGGGATCGGAGGTGCAGCATGACGATCGGGTAGGCCATCAGGAGCGCCGCCCCGAGGATCGCGATCGTGGCCGTCTTGGCATCGACCTGCCCATCCTCGATTGCTCTTGCCCAGACAACCCACGCGACGGGCAAAAACAGAACGACGGCCGTGAACAGTCCTGGCGAGAAGCGCCCCTTTGTCACGATGACGGGCAGGATATGAAAGAAGATGGCGTTCATGGCCATCAGGGACGCGAAGCCGAGCGGCGCGACGGCCAGAGTGGGGGCCAGGAAGGCCTGGGCAATTCCCAATACGATAACCACCGCGTTGGTGACGTAGAAATCGCCCCATTCCACGGGAAGCTTGATGACGGCGCGGGCCCAATCCCGCCAGTTGAAAGAGAATTCCTCCATCATGTGAACGGCGTAGGCTGCCACGGCTATCCAGGCCAGAGTTGGTAAGGTCATGTGGTGTAGACCCCTTCGCTAGCGAGCAGGCGCTGAGCCCTTCTATTGCCTCGGGCCGCGCTGATAGAGCCTCACGCTCCCGACCCAGACGGTTCCAGTTCTCGTCTTCCAAGATCCAGAATTCCGCCATCGGCTGAACGACAGGTTGAACCCGTCTCGTCCACAACCTTACCATACGACACCTGCTCTTTCCCTGCCAGTTGCGATACGGAGCGGATGGCCCGATGGCGGCTCCTGAGCGGTTTCTCTTGGCTGCTGGTTTGTTGGTCAGGAGCCTGGTGCGCCGTCTCTGCTCGTCGAGCTTTGCGAGCTTCTCAACTCGCTTGGGCAAACGAGAAGCGCGACAGAAGAGATGCCGGACATTTCAGCTTCGTCATTGTCATTGGTCGACTACATGCCAATTCGGTCATTCCTTCAAGCAATTCGAGAGAATACGAAGTAAAATACTTCTGCAGAAGCATAATAAATCCCCCACATCATTGCGACCTGGCGCTTCGAATAATCACAGGAGTTGGCGATCCGGCAAGACGCATGCAGTTCGACATATTTTTTGGAACACATGCACCCGCTCCGCATTGATGTTTCTTCAGGGGAGAAAAAGGTATGGCAGGGGCGGGTCTCTCGACGGAGCTTTCTAGGCGTCACGCCGTCGGACCGTCCGCAGTGACGATTGTCTCGATGCGTATGTCGCCATCGCTTCCAGGCGGAGCCGGGTCCTCGCCCTATGGCGACCGATATCCAGCTTCGCAAATTTGGCTTCGGCGATTTCGGAGCGGGAAGGCGCGGCCATTCGCAAGGCGCTCAATCCGCGCCGGAACGAAACGCTGTTGCGGGAGGATCCTCTCCTGCAAACCAACAGGGAGGTAGCCATGAAGACATTCCTCACATTCGGCGTGCTGGCGGCATTCGCCATGACCGCGCCGGTAGTCGCGCAGGCGGAGCAGGCGGCCAAGGCGAGCTTTGTCGGCGCGGACGGTGCCGCCAATGGCACCGCGTCGCTCTCCTCGACACCGGCGGGCGTGCTGATCGAGGTCGAGGTCGCGGGGCTGCCGGCGGGGAGCTGGGTCGCTTTCCACGTGCACGAGACGGGAAGCTGCGATCCTGCGACCAAGCATGAATCGGCCGGCGGGCACTTCAACCCGGGCGACAAGAAGCACGGCTTCAAGGTCGCCGAAGGCGCCCATGCCGGCGACATGCCCAACCAGTATGTCGGGTCCGACGGGACCTTGCGCGCACAGGTCCTGAACGCTGCCGTGACGCTGGACGACGCCGCAACGGGGATCAAGGGCCGCGCCCTGATGGTCCACGCCAAGGCGGACGACTACGCGACGCAACCTTCCGGCGGCGCCGGAGACAGGCTGGCATGCGGCGTCATCGAGTAGTCGGCGCGGTTTCCAGCGCGGCGCGCTCCGCGGCAATCGGGTGAGGATGATGGACCAGGTCTATTGCGGGCCACCGCCAACGCCGCAGACCCTCGCCTGGGCGTGGCAGTACGATCCTGTTGCGATCGGGCTCTGCATCGTACTGGTCGCCCTGCATTTCCGGACGGGAGGCGGCCGTCCGGCCGTCTTCTCGCTCGGGATCGGCCTTCTGGCGCTCTTGTTCCTCTCGCCGCTCTGCGCGCTGACCAGTGCGTTGTTTGCCGGACGCGCGCTGCACCACGTCCTGCTGATCGCGATCGTCGCGCCGCTCCTGGCCATGGCCTATCGCGGGCCTGGGCCAGCCCGAACGCTGCTGCCGCTCGGATGGATCGCCGTGCTGCAGGCGGGCATCCTCTGGTTCTGGCACGTGCCTGCCGTCTATGAGCGCGCCATTGTGAGCGCGCCGCTCTACTGGCTGATGCAGCTTTCCCTGCTCGGCAGCGGCTATCTGCTTTGGCGGGCCGTGCTCGACCGCCGGCAGCCTACCGGGACCGTTCTCTTCGTTCTCCTTGGCACGATCGTGCAGATGGGAATGCTGGGCGCCCTGCTGGTTTTTGCCGGCACGCCGCTCTACGCCGCGCATTTCGGCACCACCCAGGTCTTCGGGATGAGCCCACTGGACGACCAGCAACTGGCCGGCCTGATCATGTGGGTTCCGGCGGCCCTGCCATACCTTGCCGCCGCGCTCTACCGCGTGTCGCTTTCGCTGGCCGAGCCCGCCTCGACAAGGAGGGCCGGAGCGTGGTTTGGCTGAAGCTGGTGCACATCGCGGCCATTTCGGTCTGGTGCGCCGGCATGCTCGGCCTGCCGCTCCTGTTCCTGCGCCGCAACAGCGTGCGGGACGAGCCGGACCTGAACCGCCTGCATCGGCTGGTGCGCCGGCTCTATGTCGTGGTGATGTCGCCCGCCGCCTTCCTGGCGGTCGCCAGCGGTACAGGCCTGATCTTCCTGCGCGCGACCTATGCGCCCTGGTTCGGCGTGAAGCTTGGGCTGGTGGGCCTCCTGGTCGCGATGCATGTCCTGGCCGGCCTCGTCATCATCCGGCTGTTCGATCCGGACAAGACCTACGCGGGCTGGCGCATGTCCGCCGCAACGACTGCGAACCTCGCCATCGTGCTGCTCATCCTCGTTGTGGTGCTGGCGAAGCCGGATATCCCGGACCTGCTGCCCGCGGCCATGAGCCGGCCGGGCGCGCTGGGGGACCTGCTGGCCGACTTCATTCCTTTTCCGAGATCATGAGACCCACGCCATGATCGAAAACGAGCTTGCCGCCATGCCAACCAGCCACGCCGGTGAACACCGCCGCCAGAAGCGAGATCATGAGTCCGTTGGGCAGGACGTTGTAGTCGGAATCGAGCCGCAGCCCCCAGTTCATGCCGCAAATCGCGATCAGCATCATGGCGGCGATCGCATGGGTCCAACTGGCGACCCGTCCCCGGATTCCGGGCACGAGCAGAAGCTCCGCCGATCCGATCAGGCCGGCGAAGACGCCGCCGAAGAAGGCGATGCCCGAGGCCCAGAGGCCGGCGCGCATCCAGAAGACGTCGGCCGTGAGCCAGTAGAGAAGATCGGTGCCCAGCGTCGCCATGACGAAGGCGATCGGGAAATGCACGCTCATGGCATGAATCGGGTGGCCCGCCACCGCGACGGCAGAAGTGACGCTCTTGTCGGCCACCGCCTCGATCACCGGGTTTTCGATATTCGCGGTCTCGCTCATCGGTTGTCTCCTTGTCGGAGACAAAGTCCCAGACCCGCCGTCCGGTTCCCGGGCCTGCCGCATCTTCGTCGGATCCCGCGCAGTGTGGCGCTGCTCTCCGCTTTCGCCCTGAGCGGCTGCGCAGGCAACCTTTCGGCGCTGTCCCCGGCCGGACCTTCCGCCAGCGCGATCGCGATGCTCTGGTGGATCATGCTGTTCGCCGGCTTCGCGATCTTCGCGGCGACGACGATGGCCCTTGCCGTCGCCTGGTGGCGCCCCGCGTGGCTCGGACAGCGCCGGTCGCGGACGCTGATCCTGTGGGGTGGACTGGTGCTGCCATCGGCGATCCTGGTGGCGCTGGTCGGCTCGGCCTTCGCGCTGGGCGAGCGGCTTCTGGTCCGCCGGGACGCGCCGGCCAGGATCCAGATCGAAGCCGTCGCCCGCCAGTGGCAGTGGGAATTCCGCTATCCCGGCGGTTCGACCTCGCTCGACATTCTGCACCTGCCGGCCGGCGAAGACGTCGATCTCGTCGTCACGACCGAGGATGTCATTCACAGCCTCTGGGTACCCCGTCTCGGCGGCAAGATCGACGCCATTCCGGGGCATCGGAACCGGATCCGCCTGCACGCCGATGTGCCGGGCCGCTTTGGCGGGATCTGTGCCGAATTCTGCGGCGAGCGGCATGCGGAGATGCACTTTTCCGTCGAGGCGCACGAAGAGCCCGCGTTCATGAATCAGCTGCAGCAGCTTGGGCGGAACGACCTTTGATGAGGGATCGTCGACCCGTTGCCTCCGGCGTTGGACAGAGAGGAAGCATGGACGAAGGCAACACCCGGGCCCGGAGCAGCATCAGGCTGCACAAGGAGCTCAGCGCCATCTGGGATGCGCCGCCGGGCTGGGGGCGATTGGCCGCGGTGAACCACACCACGATCGGAAAGCGCTTCATGCTGACCGCCTTCGTGTTCTTCCTGATCGGCGGATTGCTGGGCATGCTGATCCGCGCGCAGCTGGCGACCTCCGGCAGCGCCTTCATCGGCGCGCCGATCTACAACCAGATCTTCACCATGCACGGGACCATCATGATGTTCCTGTTCGCGATCCCGATGTTCGAGGGGTTCGCGATCTACCTGCTGCCGAAGATGCTGGGTGCGCGCGACATGGCCTTTCCGCGCCTCACCGCCTATGGCTACTGGTGCTATCTGTTCGGCGGCTCGATCCTGATCGTGGCGCTGCTGGCGGGCGTGGCGCCCAATGGCGGCTGGTTCCTGTACACGCCGCTCAACTCGCAGCCCTATTCGCCGGGCATCAACGCGGATATCTGGCTGCTCGGCATCACCTTCGTGGAGATCTCGGCGCTGTCGGCGGCGATCGAGATCATCGTCAGCATCCTGCGCCTGCGGGCGCCGGGCATGTCGATCGAGCGGATGCCGATCATGGCCTGGTACCTGCTGGTCACCGCCTTCATGATGCTGTTCGGCTTTCCGCCGCTCATCCTGGGCTCCATCCTTCTCGAGCTGGAGCGGGCGTTCGACCTGCCGTTCTTCGATCCGACGCGCGGCGGCGACTCCCTGCTTTGGCAGCACCTCTTCTGGCTGTTCGGACACCCCGAGGTCTACATCATCTTCCTGCCGGCGGCCGGAGCCGTGTCGATGATGATCCCGACCTTTGCCCGGCACGAGCTCGTCGGATATCGCAGCGTCATTCTGGCGGTGATGGCCGTGGGCTTCCTCTCCTTCGGGCTCTGGGTGCATCACATGTTCACCGTCGGCATCCCGCATCTCGCGCTCGCCTTCTTCTCGGCCGCGAGCGGGCTGGTCGCGATCCCGACGGCGGTCCAGCTCTTCTCCTGGATCGCGACGATCGCCCAAGGCCGGCCCCGCTTCGACGTGCCGATGCTCTATCTCGGCGGCGCCTTCGTCGTGTTCATCCTGGGCGGGCTGACCGGTGTCATGCTGGCCATGGTGCCGTTCAACTTCCAGGCTCATGACACGCATTTCGTCGTGGCCCATCTCCATTACGTGCTCGTCGGCGGCTTCGTCTTTCCGCTGCTCGCCGCCACCTATTACTGGCTGCCCCACATCACGGGCCGCATGGCGCGGCATTCCGTGTCCGTCCCGGCTTTCTGGCTGCTGTTCGGCGGCTTCAACCTGACCTTCTTCATCATGCACCTGACCGGGCTCCTGGGGATGCCCCGCCGCGTCTGGACCTATCCCGAGGCTGCCGGCTGGGACATCTTCAACCTGATTTCCTCGGTCGGAAGCTTCGTGATGGCAGCGGGCTTCGCGCTCTTCGCCGTCGACATCGTCCTTCAGCTCCGCTTCGGCGAGCGGTTCCGGCGCAATCCGTGGCGCGCGCGGACCCTGGAATGGGCAACGCCCACGCCGCCGCCCTCTTATGCCTTCGCCTCGCTGCCGGTCATTTCGGACCGGGCGGATCGTCTCGATCCGGATCGGATCGGGCCTGAGCTCGCCGCTGGCCGCGGCTATCTCGGCGCCGCGCGAAACGGATGGATGGAGACGCTCGGCGTCGATATCGCCTCCGGCGAGCCGCGCGAAGTGGTCATCCTCCCCAGGCCGACCTATCTGCCGCTCTTCACCGCGCTGGCGACCGGGGCCTTCGTGCTGTGCCTGCTGTTCAAGGCCTATGCGCTGTCGATCGTGCCGCTCCTGGTCGTGCTCGGGCTTTTCCTCGCCTGGACGGTCAGCTCCGGCAGCCGGCGGGATCTCGAGGATCTCCCGATTGCGCCGGGAAAGACCGCTCCGCCGCATTGGCAGGTCGAGCGGCCCCCGTCCTGGTGGGCGATGAGCTTCACGCTGACGGCGGATGGGGTCTTCTTCGCCTCGCTGCTGTTCGGCGTGCTGTTCCTGCGGGTGGTGTCGCCGGATTGGCCGGCCTCGCAGGGTCCCGTGCTGGATCTTCGCCTAGCCCTGCCGGCGATTGCCGCGGCCGGGCTGGCCGCCCTGGCGGGTCGTCACGCCGTGCGGCGTCTCCTGTCCGGCCGTCCGCTCGCCGTGGCGCTCGTCGCCTGCGCGGGAGCCCATCTGGCGGCGATGGCGCTCCTGGTCGCGATGATAGTGGCGCTGGGCGATCCGACCGTTCATGCCAATCGCGCGACGATCTTCGCCCTGCTCGCCTTCGCAGCCCTCCACGCGGCGCTCGGAATGATCTTTGCTGCCTTTGGCCTCTGGCGGGAAAGAAGCGGGCTTCTTTCCCCGGCCCGCAGCGTCGATCTGCGCATTGGCGCGATGTGGCACGGCGCTTCGGCCGTCGTCGTCACGATCGCGCTTCTGTTTGCGTGGATCGGGTCCGCCCCCTAGGAGAGCCCGATGAGCCGCACATCCTTCCTCGGCCAGCCATTCTTCCTCGTAGCAGGGTTTTCCATCTGGGCCGTCGGCTTCCTGGCGCTCTATGCGCTCCTCTCGGTCGGGTGCGCCTACGGGTGGAACGAGATCGTTGTGGTGGGATCGTTCAGCCTGCTGCGCCTGCAACTCGTCGCGGTGTTCATCGTCAGTCTCGCCGCCTGCGCCGGTGTCGTCGCCGCGCTGCTTGCCCGGCGACGAGGCGGCGGCAAGGCGTCGGAGCACTTCCTGGCCATCCTCGCGCTCCAGGCCAGCCTCGCCGCCCTGGTCGCGACGTTCTTCACCTTCGCCGGCGTGCTGACGCTCAGCATATGCGACTAGCAGCAGAACAAGGGAGGGACCCTCGCGGTGGCCAACTCGAGCACCCGTTCAGGAGCCCGGTCGGGTCTTCTTCCGTGATTTGAGCAGATCGTCGATCTTCTTCAGTGCATCGGCGGAACGACGCAGGGCGGCTGCCCCCTTCTTGATGGATTTTTCCAAGCGTCGCTCGGCCGCTTCCATGGCGGGGCCCTTGTCCGTGTCCGAATCCTGCATTCTCACGTCCACCCCGATCGATCCCGATGCCGCTAGGGGATGGATACGCGCCAGGGTCACGGTCGGTTTCATGGGCACCCGTATAATATGCCCAAAAGCCTATTTTGCCGCAGCCGCCGCAGCAAACGGAGCTTTTGCATCGGCACTCGCGCCAGGCGAGTAATTCGAACGGGGTGGTGAACGAATTTCCGACGTCGGGCGTTGGACCGCACAACGGAGGAAAAATCGATGTCCGAACACGATAGCGCGCCGTTGACGGTTCCGCAGTGGATACTCATGAACGCTATCGAACTCGGCGTATTGGACCTCGAAAACTTGGAGTCCGACCTCGATTTTTTAAGGGTCCGCGGCCTGATCGAGCGGGTTGCCGGAATCTGGCGTCCCACCGAACAGGGCAAGTTGCTGATTGCCTTGAGGCGCCAGATCTAGCTGGGCTTGGCCCAGCCTGCGGTGGCGGGGGACCGTCGCGGTAGCGGAAAGTGGTCGAAGACAAAAAAGGCGCCCGGAAGGGCGCCTTTTTCGTACCGAGTTTGGCGCTCGGCGCGCATGACCCGGAGCGCCGCGAGGGGCCGCTCCCTTGGACATCTCGTCTATTTCTTGAAGACGGCTTCCACGGCGCTCGTCAGCGTGGCGCTCGCATTGCTCTTGCAATAGGCGGCGATCTTCTCGGCATTGGCGTGAGCGGCCTCGCTGTCCACCATGGTGTTGCCGGCCTTGCCATGGACATAGCCGCTCATCCACATGGCGACGCCCGCAATCCTGGCCGGTGGCATGGCGCCAACCTCTTTGCAGGTGAGCTTGGACATGTCGACTTCCTTGGCCGTGGCCTGGCCAGCGAATCCGACACACAGAGCTGCAATGGCTATCAGAAGATAACGTTTCATGGTCGGGTATCCCTCTGAAATCCCCGTCCACGGCAACAGTAGTGCGAATTGAACTCGCGTTCAGCGTGTAAGTACAAGGCTCACGACGAATTGACCTGTGCGATAGGCTCGTCGATAAGTTTACAATACTATGGTTTAAATTGGCTTCGGAGGAAGTGTTCCGGATGTGCCGAGTTCGGGTTTCCTGGTGTTTACAAGGAAAACCGGACTCCTCGCAGCCAGCGTTCTTGGCCAGATAGCGTCGGTCGCGCCGTACGCGCCCGCCTTCTGCGACGTCGGGCGCACTCGCGTTACCTCGGCCGGATGCGCTAGTCCGGCAAGCGATCTTCCAAAGTCCGGATGATCGATTTCGCGTCATAGGGCTTGGGGAAGTAGTGAGCCCCATCCGGCAGTTGAACCTCGGAAACGCGCCGCTTGCCCGACGCGACAAGGATCACGATCCCCGGCCATTGTTTGCGGACCACATTGGCCAATCCCACGCCATCGATCGAGCCCGGCATGTCGATATCGGTGAAGACGCCATGGATGGGCTCGCCGCTCTGAAGGATAGCCAGGGCCTCGTCCGCATTATCGGCTTCGACGGCCTTGAAGCCCGCTTCCTCGACAAGGTCGACCGCGGACATGCGGATCAGGGGCTCGTCCTCGACGACAAGAACGGCGGCGACTGGTTTTTGCGCTGATGCCACGTCTGCTCTTTCTATCCGACTTCCCGGACCAACCCCAGCGGGGCACGGAAGACTGCTACGAGACCCGTGGGAAAGTAACTTTTATCCACGTCGGCGGTTCCGATAATTCCCATGCGGATCAACCGGGAACCAAAACCCTTGCGCAACGGCTCGGTGACGGGCGGGCCAAGCCTTTCGGCCCAGGTGAAGACAAGCCGGCTGTCGCCTGCCTCGCCCTGGATTTCCCAGGAGATGTCGACATGGCCCTCGCTGTTGGAAAGCGAGCCATATTTGAGCGCGTTGGTCGCGAGCTCATGCAAGATGAGCGAGATCGACAGGCCCGCCTTCGGCCCGATCTTGAGCTCGGGACCCGAGATGGAGAAGCGTTCCGGCTCGGCATGCGGACGAAGCACCGCCTGCACGATTTCGCGCATGTCGGCGGCGGTCCAGGATTGCTGCAGCAGCACGTCATGGGCTGCGCTCAGCGATTGGAGGCGGCTGGTGAATGCCTTCACTGCCACCTGCTCGGTAACGTTCTTCAGCGTCTGCCCGGCGATGGCCTGCACCATGGCCAGCGTATTCTTCAGCCGGTGGCTCAACTCCTCATTCAGCAGCCGCTGCTGCGCTTCCGCCCTGAGCTTGCCGAGCGCCGCATAGGTGCGGTCCGCGACGCCCCAGGCGAACGCCATCTCGTCATTGGTCCAGAAACGCGGCGTATCGTCATGCGCGAACAGAATGCCGATCAGCGTGCCCGCTTCGAGTATGGGGACCTTGATGAAGGACCGGATGCCCTCCGCCTCATAGGAAAGGGCGTCCTCGCCCAGCCAGGGCGCCGCCGGAATGTTCGGGACCGCCAGGGTCTCGCCGTTTTCCAGCCGGGAGATGGTGGACTGGAACGCGGTGAGCGGGTGGCGCCCTTCCATTGAGCTTGCCCCGGGCTCGAGCCAGTTGAACTCGATGACGAAGGCATTGGCGGGCAGGTCGATCGTCGAATAGCCGGCGCGGTTCACGCCGAGGCCTTCGCCGAGGGTCTCGGCGGCGATGCGCACCGCCTCCTGCGTCGATTGGGCAACGCGAAGCCGGTCGCCGAGCGAGAGCAGCGCCTGGGTCCGCACGTCCTTCTGCTTGCTCTCGGTGATGTCGAGAATGATGCCGATCATGCGGTCGACGCCGGTCTCGCCAACGGTGAAGCGGGCGCGCCGCGATATCCAGCGAAGGCTCTGATCGTTCTCGCGGCGGATGCGATATTCGACATCCAGCTCGGCAGTGCCCTCGCGCCGGCTATCGTCGCTGGAAATCGCCCGCCGGTCTTCCGGCAGCACGATGTTCTCGAAGGTCGAGGCCGGATAGTGCCGGCGCACGGGCACGCCGAAAATGCGGCAGAATTCTTCGGAGACCGTCATCTGCCCGGTCGGCACATCGATCTCGAACACGCCGACGCGCCCGGCGCCATGCGCCGCCCGGTAGCGTTCTTCCTCCAGCCGCGCCTCGTCGCTGACCCGGCCGAGCTTGGAAGCCTGGGCCTGGCGGCGGGCGCTCAGTCGGCGTTCGATTGCGAGCTCGCGCGCCTGCGTGCGCAGGATCTTGCGGAGCTCCAGCTGGGCCATGACCTGGCCGGCGAGCACCCGCAAGGTGCGCTGTTGCAGTTCGGTAAGCGTCTTCGGCTCGTAGCCGAGAACGCAGACAGTTCCGATTGGCAGGCCGTCGGATGTCTTCAGCAGCGCACCGGCATAGAAGCGCAGATGCGGCTCGCCCGTGACCAGTGGGTTGCAGTCGAAGCGCTTGTCCTTGGTCGCGTCGGGGACGAGCAGGAAGTCGTCCTCCAGAATGGCCCGGGCGCAGAAGGAACTCTCGAAAGGCGTCTCCCGGACGCCGAGGCCGACCTCGGCCTTGAAGAACTGGCGCGACGTGCCGATCAGGTTGACCACGGCAATCGGGGTTTCGCAGATATCCGATGCCAGGCGTGCGATTTCGTCGAATTCGCGTTCGCGCGGCGTATCCAGAACGTCATAGCTCGCGAGCGCCGCGAGCCGGCGCTCTTCGAGATCCATGGTTCCAATCGGATATACATTCATTCAGTCTGAACCTTGCCGTTCGGTCGTCGTGATGGGCCGGTGGGCAGGCGTCCAACGGTACATCATAAGCGTCGTCCGAGAGGTTTTACGAGCGTATCCGAGGATTGGATGCGCGCGGGGTTGTATCAGGACAATTAAAGCCCGCCCTCCCTCGGTAAGGCAGGCCTCTGAATCAATGCCCAACCCTGTCTACGAGTCGCGTTCGTTCCGCTGGAGGCGCTCGGCTTCCTCGATCTCACGGCGTACCGTATCGGCGACGGGCTCGCCCAACGGGTCGTCCCCGACGGTCCCTTCGCCCTTTTCGAGGCGGTCGATCCGCTCGGCTTTTTCGCGCGCCTCGGCTTCGCTGCCCGGCTCGGGCTTGTTCGCTTCGTCTTCCACCAACGGGAGAATCGGCGGTACCAGCGGCATATTGGACATGATGGCCTCCTTCGCGAGGGTTATGGGAGGCAACGGAGAGCGCGGGGCAGGGTTCCGCGCCCCGCCGCGCGATCTTCAGCGCGGCAACGTTCCCTGGCCCGCTGGCGTTGGCCGAACGGGGCGTGTGCTAAGCCGGAAAAGGAGGCGAGCTTGCAAAGCAAACTGATCCATGAGGCGGACGGCCAGAAAACCTACGCCGTGATCCTTTCGGCGGGCGACGAGGTGATGGCCTGCCTCCAGGCCTTCGCCGTGGAAGCCGGTCTTTCCGCCGCCAGTCTGAAGGCAATCGGCGCGTTCGAACGCGCGGAACTCGCTTTTCTCGACTGGCAGACCAAGGAATATTCGACCATCCCCGTGAAGGAGCAGGTCGAGGTTGCCTCGCTGATCGGCGACGTCGCGCTTGGGCCGGATGGAAAGCCCGCCCTGCATCTGCATGCGGTGCTGGGACGCGCCGACGGATCCGCCCTCGCGGGGCATCTGAAGAGCGGCGTCGTGCGCCCGACTCTCGAGATCATCCTGACGGAATCGCCCGCCCATCTGCGCAAGCGCGAGGATCCGGAAAGCGGGCTAACCCTGATTTCGCTGGCCGCCAGCAGCGGGTAGAGCGGACCGATCTTTAGCGGAAAAGGGGGAGCCGATGCGATCGGCTCCCCCTTTTGCTTAAGCCGCCTCGTAGCCGAGGATGCCCTTGGTCTCCAAGAAGTCCTCGAGGCCGTATTCGGCATATTCGCGGCCATTGCCGGACTGCTTGTAGCCGCCGAACGGAATGCCCGAATCCCAGGCCGGATAGTTGATGTGGACGGCGCCGGCCCGCATCTTCGCGGCGGCGTCACGGGCCGTCTGCAGATCGGCCGACTGGATATAGGCGGCGAGGCCGTAGACCGTGTTGTTGGCCTCCTCGATTGCTTCCTCGACGCTGTCATAGGGCAGGATCGACAGCACCGGCCCGAAGATCTCTTCCTTGGCGATGCGCATGTCCGGCGTCACGTCGGCAAAGATGGTCGGGCGGATATAATAGCCGCGATTGAGATCGGCCGGACGGCCGGGACCGCCGGTCACCAGCGTCGCGCCTTCGGCGATGCCGCTTTCGATCAGGTTCTGGATCTTGTCGTACTGCACCTGGCTGACCACCGGGCCGAGCTTGGTGTTCGGCGCATCGGCCGGGCCGACGACGAACTTTTCCGCCGCTTCCCGAGCGTAGCCGATCACCTCGTCCTGGCGCTCGCGCGGCACGAACATTCGCGTCGGCGCGTTGCAGGACTGGCCGCTATTGCCGAAGCAATTGGCGACGCCCTTCGGCACGGCGACGGAGAAATCGACGTCCGGGAACAGGATGTTGGCCGACTTGCCGCCAAGCTCCTGCGCCACGCGTTTCACCGTGTCGGCTGCGGCCTTGGCCACCAGGATGCCGGCGCGCGTCGAGCCGGTGAATGACATCATGTCGATGTCGGGATGGCTGGAAAGCGCCTCGCCGACGGTCGGGCCGTCGCCATTGACCAGGTTGAACACGCCCGGCGGAACGCCGGCCTCGTCGAGGATCTCCGCGAAGATGATGGCGTCGAGCGGTGCGATCTCGCTCGGCTTCAGGATCATGGTGCAGCCGGCGGCCAGCGCCGGGCCGACCTTGCAGGTGATCTGGTTGAGCGGCCAGTTCCAGGGCGTGATCAGGCCGACGACGCCGATCGGCTCCTTGACCACCAGCGAGGTGCCCTTGGGATGCTGGAACTGGAAGTCCCCGAGAACCTCGATGATCTTTTCGAGATGCGCGCGGCCGATGCCGACCTGGCTGTCGAGCGCGAAGGGACGCGGCGCGCCCATCTCGCGCGAAATCGCATCGGCGAGGTCGTCGGCGCGCTTGTTGTAGACGGCGAGGATGCTGCGCAGCAATTCGAGCCGCTCGGCCGGCTTGGTGAAGCCGAAGGTGGCGAAGGCGCGCTTGGCGGCGGCCACGGCCTTGTCGACATCGGCCTTCGAGCCCAGCGAGATCTGCGCGAAGGCGTCCTCGTTGGAGGGATCGATCACGTCGATGACCTTGGGGACGACGGGGTCGACCCAGGCGCCGTCAATATAGAACTGCAGATTATGCGACATCGAAAATCCTCCCGTTGATCCGGCTCGCTTATAGTTTGGCGATGGACCCTGCCATGTTCAACCGGATATCGGCCGATCGGCCGAGGAAGCGCCTGGCGGTGAACCAGGCGGCCGGCTTGGCAAGATCGTTCCGTCTCGGGATGTCGCCTCCGCAAGATGCGAGCCGCGCTTGCTATGGCGCTGGCAAGTCGAACCGTGATTCCGGGATGTAAAATTAACGAAGTCGAATCTTTTCTATATGATATTTTTATAGAGTTGCTGCGCCAGCCCGATCGAGAACCTATGCGGTTCGATCTACCTTTTCTGTGTCGCAGCGACGCGCCGCCGATTTCGCGTCCGGATCCTCCGGCCGCCTTCGGCGCGAAGCGCGTTGGCATGCCGACCGGACAAGGATTGGAATCATGCAGCTTCGCAGCCCCTTTGACGTCTTGCCCTCCAGCCACGATTGGCGCGGTTCGGACGCTTCGTCGCCGCGTCCCGGCCATCGCGCCGCCGGACGCTTCAGGGCGGTAGCCCTGGCGCGCCAGCATCCAGAAGAACTCGGCCTTGCCCTCCGCCTTCTCGCGGTCATGGCCTTTTTCGGCGGCATGGCCCTGCTGATGTTCTGCCTCACCGGCTGAACGCCGGCTCGACTCGCCAAGGTTCGGCGACGCCGCGGCGACGCACGCCAATGCGACCGGACAGGCAGTGCCGCGGGGCCGGATTCCTATGGGATCTTTATATCTTGGCTCCCCGGCCTCTCTCGAACGCCTATGCGGTTCGGGGCCATATTCCCGTCGTCCTTCGATCCAGCCGAGCGATCCGGCAAACGTGGATGCGCAGGCTTTGCCTGTCGTTGCACGGCATCGATATTCGAAATTGGCAGGGGGATGGGCTGAACACTGCAAGGAGTCATGATTATGGATTTCATCGTCGTCGGGATGGGCGTCCTGTTCTTCGCCGCATCCCTCGCTTACGTGAAACTCTGCCAGAAATTGTAGAGCCGGAGCCGACCATGCTTGTCGATTACATTCTGGGCGGCGCCGTGACGGTGTTCCTGCTCGTCTATCTCACCTACGCGCTGGTGCGCCCGGAACGGTTCTGATCGCCAGCGCGATCCCCGTTCGAGACGCCATTCTCGGAAAGCACGTCCCATGACCGTCAACGGTTGGTTACAGATCCTGCTCTTCTGCGGGATCATCCTCGCGCTCGTGAAGCCGCTCGGCGGTTACATGACCCGCGTCTTCAACGGCGAGCGCACAATCCTCTCCTTTGTCTTCGGGCCGCTCGAGCGCGGGCTCTTCCGGCTTGCCGGCACCAGCGACCGCGAGGAGCAGCACTGGACGACCTACACCGGTGCATTCTTGCTGTTCAACTTAGCCGGCTTGCTTTTGCTCTATGCGATGCAAAGGCTGCAGGGTGGGCTGCCCTACAATCCAGCCGGCATGGGCGCCGTGCCGCCGGAACTCGCCTTCAACACCGCCGCGAGCTTCGTCTCCAACACCAACTGGCAGAACTATGCCGGCGAAAGCACGATGTCCTATTTCGTGCAGATGGCGGGGCTGAACGTCCAGAACTTCGTCTCGGCCGCCTCGGGCATCGCCATCGCCGTCGCGCTGATCCGCGCCTTCTCGCGCAAGTCGGCGAAAACGCTCGGCAATTTCTGGGCCGATATCGTCCGGGCCACGCTCTACATCCTGCTGCCGATCTGCGTCATCGGCACGCTGGTGCTGGTCTGGCAGGGCGTGCCGCAGAACCTCAACGCCTATACCGTCGCGACCACGCTGGAAGGCGCGCAGCAGACCATCGCGCAGGGGCCGGTCGCCTCGCAGATGATGATCAAGCATCTCGGCACCAATGGCGGCGGCTTCTTCAACGCCAATGCCGCGCATCCCTTCGAGAACCCGACCGCGCTCGTCAACCTGATCCACATGGTGATGATCTTCGCCATCGGCGCGGCGCTGACCAACGTGTTCGGCCGCATGGTCGGCAGCGAGAAGCAGGGCTGGGCGATCCTGGCCGCCATGGGCGTGCTGTTCCTGGCCGGTGTCGTCGTCTGCTACTGGGCGGAAGCGTCGGGCAACCCGCTGGTCCATGCGCTCGGCATCGAGGGCGGCAACATGGAGGGCAAGGAGGCCCGCTTCGGCATCGTGCTCTCTGCCCTGTTCGCCGTGGTGACGACGGCCGCTTCCTGCGGCGCGGTCAACGCCATGCATGACAGCTTCATGGCGCTGGGCGGCATGATCCCGATGATCAACATGATGCTGGGCGAGATCATCGTTGGCGGCGTCGGCGCCGGCTTCTACGGCATCCTGCTGTTCATCGTCATCGCCATCTTCGTCGCCGGCCTGATGGTCGGCCGCACGCCGGAATATCTCGGCAAGAAGATCGAGGCCAAGGAGGTCAAGATGGCGATGCTCGCCGTGCTTTGCCTGCCCTTGACCATGCTCGGCTTCACGGCGATCGCGATCGTCCTGCCGACGGGCCTGGGCTCGATCGCCAATCCCGGCCCGCATGGCTTCTCCGAGGTTCTCTATGCCTATACCTCGGCAGCCGCCAATAACGGCTCGGCCTTTGGCGGCCTGTCGGGCAACACGCCCTGGTACAACGTCACCCTCGGCATGGCGATGCTCATGGGTCGCTTCCTGGTCATCATCCCGGCCATGGCGATCGCCGGTTCGCTCGTGACCAAGAAGGTCGCCCCCGCTTCGGCTGGCACCTTCCCGACGCATGGGCCGCTCTTCGTCGGCCTGCTGGTCGGCGTCATCCTGATCGTCGGCGGCCTGACCTTCTTCCCGGCGCTGGCGCTCGGCCCGATCGTCGAACACCTCGCCATGATCCAGGCGCCGGGGCTGTGAGGAAGCATCATGAGCTACCGTTCCTGGCTGGCCAGCCCGCACCTCGCCCTCTCGCTCCAATCTCCTCGCGCCGGTTTGGCGCGGGGGAAGCGGAGGGCGCCCCGCGCGTCGTCCCTGATCCTGGGGCTGACCGTGGCGATGTTCGTGCTCGCGCTGGTCGTTGACCTTTTCATCCGGTGGATCGCGGCGACCTGAAGGTCCAACCGCCTGTCCCGGAACTTCATGCTGGAGTCTCTGATGAGCCAGTCCAAATCCGCGAGCATAATGGACGCTCGCATCCTCGTTCCCGCCATAGGCGGCGCGTTCCGCAAGCTGGATCCGCGCAGCCTGGCGCGCAATCCCGTGATGTTCGTCGTGGCCGTCGTCTCGGCCCTGACCACGGTGCTGTTCCTGCGCGATCTCGCCACCGGCGGCGCCAATCTCGGCTTCTCGCTGCAGATCGTCATCTGGCTGTGGTTCACCGTGTTGTTCGCCAATTTCGCCGAGGCCGTCGCCGAAGGGCGCGGCAAGGCGCAGGCGGAATCGCTCCGTCGTACTCGCACGGAGACGCAGGCCAAGCTGCTTTCGGGCAACGACCCCGCCACCTTCAAGCTGGTGCCCGGCACCAGCCTTCGGGTCGGCGACGTCGTGCTGGTGGAAGCCGGCGACATCATCCCGTCCGATGGCGAGGTCATCGAGGGCGTCGCCTCGGTCAACGAGGCGGCGATCACAGGTGAATCCGCGCCGGTGATCCGCGAATCCGGCGGCGACCGCTCGGCCGTCACCGGCGGCACGCAGGTGCTGTCCGACTGGATCCGCGTCCGCATCACGGCGGCCGCCGGCTCGACCTTCATCGACCGCATGATCGCCCTGGTCGAGGGCGCCGAACGACAGAAGACGCCGAACGAGATCGCGCTCAACATCCTGCTCGCCGGCATGACGCTGATCTTCGTGCTCGCCGTCGTGACCATCCCGAGTTTTGCGAACTACGCCGGCGGCTACATTCCGGTCGTCGTGCTGGTGGCGCTGTTTGTCACCCTGATCCCAACGACGATCGGCGCGTTGCTCTCGGCGATCGGCATCGCCGGCATGGACCGGCTGGTACGCTTCAACGTGCTCGCCATGTCGGGCCGCGCTGTCGAGGCGGCCGGCGACGTCGATACGCTGCTGCTCGACAAGACCGGCACGATCACCCTCGGCAACCGCCAGGCGACCGAGCTTCGCCCGGTGCGCGGCGTCACCGAGCCGGAACTGGCCGACGCGGCGCAACTCGCCTCGCTTGCCGACGAGACGCCAGAGGGCCGCTCGATCGTCGTGCTCGCCAAGGAGAAATACGGCATCCGCGCCCGCGACATGCAGAGCCTGCATGCGACCTTCGTGCCGTTCACGGCGCAGACCCGGATGAGCGGCGTCGATCTCGACGGGTCGTCCATCCGCAAGGGCGCGGTCGACGCCGTGCTGAAGCATGTCGACCAGGCGAGCGCGGCTACCGGTGGTAACCGCGCCAGCACCAGCACGATCCGCGAACTCCAGACCATCGCCGACGAGATCGCCAAGACCGGCGGCACGCCGCTGGCCGTGGTCAAGGATGGCCGCCTGCTGGGCGTCGTCCACCTCAAGGACATCGTCAAGGGCGGCATCCGGGAGCGTTTCGCGGAGCTTCGCCGGATGGGCATCCGCACGGTGATGATCACCGGCGACAACCCGATGACGGCAGCGGCCATTGCGGCCGAGGCCGGCGTCGACGACTTTCTGGCTCAGGCCACGCCCGAGATGAAGCTCGCTCTGATCCGCGAGGAGCAGGCCAAGGGCAAGCTGGTGGCGATGTGCGGCGACGGCACCAACGACGCCCCGGCGCTGGCGCAATCCGATGTCGGCGTGGCGATGAATACCGGCACAGTGGCGGCGCGCGAGGCCGGCAACATGGTCGATCTCGACAGCGATCCGACCAAGCTCATCGAGATCGTCGAAATCGGCAAGCAGTTGCTGATGACGCGCGGCGCGCTCACCACCTTCTCGATCGCCAACGACGTCGCCAAGTATTTCGCTATCATCCCGGCGATGTTCCTGGCCTTCTACCCGCAATTGGGCGCGCTCAACATCATGGGTCTTTCCACCCCGCAGAGCGCTATCCTGTCGGCGATCATCTTCAACGCGCTGATCATTGTCGCGCTGATCCCGCTCTCGCTGCGCGGCGTCAAATACAGGGCCGTCGGCGCCGGAGCCCTGCTGTCGCGCAACCTGCTGATCTACGGCGTCGGCGGTCTCATTGTGCCGTTCGCCGGCATCAAGGCCATCGACATGGCCATCACGGCCCTCGGCCTCGTCTGAAGGATATCTGTCATGTTGAAACAGCTACGCCCTGCGATCCTGATGATCGTCGCGCTCACCGTGATCACCGGCCTGATCTATCCGCTGGGGATGACCGGCATCGCCCAGGCGCTGTTCCCGCGCCAGGCCAATGGCAGCCTGATCGAGCGCGATGGCAAGGTCGTCGGTTCCGAACTCATCGGCCAGGGTTTCACCACCGACCGCTACTTCCACGGCCGCCCCTCGGCCGCCGGCAAGGGCTATGACGCAGCGGCTTCCGGCGGATCTAATCTCGGCCCGAGCAATCCGGCGCTGATCGAGCGCATCCAGGCCGACGCGGAAAAGCTGAAGGCGGAAAACCCCGGCGCCGCCGTGCCGATCGACCTGGTCACCACCTCGGGCAGCGGCCTCGACCCCGATATCTCGCCGGAGGCCGCCCTGTTCCAGGTGCCCCGCGTCGCCAAGGCGCGCGGGCTGGACGAGGTCACCGTGAAGGCGCTGGTCACGGCGCATGTCGAGGACCGGCAGCTCGGCTTCCTGGGCGAGCCGGTCGTCAACGTGCTCGCCTTGAACCTTGCGCTGGACGCAGCCGGCGCGCAATGACAGGCAGGGGCCGGTACCAGCGCCCCGGCGCCGGTTCCGGCCGTTTGGACAGATGGGTCAAGATTGGATGCCTGACGACAGTCGAGACGCACCGAACCGGCCATCGCCGGAGGCGCTGCTGGAGCGGGCGACGCGCGAGACGCGCGGCCGGCTGAAGATTTTCCTCGGCGCCGCGCCCGGCGTCGGCAAGACCTACGAGATGCTGATGTCCGGCCGGGCCCGCAAGGCGGACGGCGTCGATGTCGTCATCGGCGTGGTCGAGACGCATGGCCGGGCCGAGACGGAGGCGCTGGTCGAGGGCTTCGAGGTCGTTCCGCGAAAGACGGTCGATTATCGCGGCCGCGTGCTCGAAGAGATGGACCTCGACGCCATCCTGGCGCGCCGGCCGGCGCTGGTACTGGTCGACGAGCTCGCCCACACCAATGCCGAGGGCAGCCGCCACCCCAAGCGCTATCTCGACGTCGAGGAGATTCTGGCGCGCGGCATCGACGTCTACACCACGCTCAACATCCAGCATGTCGAGAGCCTGAACGACGTCGTCGCCCAGATCACCCGGATCCGGGTGCGCGAGACGGTGCCGGATTCGATCATCGACCGCGCCGACGACGTCGAGGTCATCGACCTCACCCCCGACGACCTGATCAAGCGCCTGCATGAGGGCAAGGTCTATTTCGCCGGCACGGCGAAGCGGGCGATCGAGAACTATTTTTCGCCCGGCAATCTGACGGCGCTGCGCGAACTGGCGCTTCGCCGCACGGCGCAGCGGGTCGACGAGCAACTCGTCAGCCACATGCAGGCGCACGCCATCTCCGGCCCCTGGGCGGCGGGCGATCGCGTGCTGGTCTGCATCGACGAGCAGCCGCGCGGCGTCTCACTGGTGCGCTATGCACGCCGCCAGGCGGACCGGCTGCGGGCGCCCTGGGCGGCGATCTATATCGAGACGGCGCGCTCCGCCGGCCTGTCGGAAGCCGACAAGGACCGCATCGCCGCGACGCTGCGGCTGGCCGAGCAACTGGGCGGCGAGGCGATCACGCTGCCGGGCCAGGACGTCGCCCGGGACATCGTCCGCCACGCCCTGGCGAACAATGTCACGCACATCATCGTCGGCAAGCCCGACAAGTCGCGCTGGCGCGAGGCGATCGAAGGCTCGGTGTCGCATGAGCTGATCCGGCTCGCCGGCGACATCAGCGTTCACGTCATCTCCGGCGACGATCGCGAAGCGCCACCGGCCCGGGGCGTGGCGCTGGCTGCGCCGTCCCGGTTCCGCCTGCGCCCCTATGTGCTCGGCGTCGGCTATGTCGGCATTGGGCTGGGCTTCGCCATGTTGCTGCTGCATGTGCTCGACGTGCGCAACCTGGCGCTGGTGTTCCTGATGGCGGTGCTGACCTCGGCGGTGACGGCGGGGCTCTGGCCGGCGCTGTTCACCTCGGCCGTCGCCGCGCTCGCCTTCAACTTCTTCTTCCTGCCGCCGCTCTACACGCTCAACATCGGCGATCCGGAGAGCGTGATCGCCTTCGTCTTCTTCCTCGGCGTCGCTGTTATCGCCAGCAACCTGACCGCCCGCGTGCAGCGCCAGGCGGCAGCGGCGCGCCAGCGGGCCCGCACCACCGAAGGGCTCTATCTCTTCAGCAAGAAGCTGGCCGGCGCCGGCACGCTCGAAGACGTGCTGTGGGCGACGGTCTACCAGATCGCCTCGATGCTGAAGGTGCGCGTTGTCGTGCTGCTGCCGGAGAGCGGCACGATTGCCGTGCGCGCCGGCTATCCGCCGGATGACACGCTGGTCGACGCCGACATCGCCGCCGCGCGCTGGGCCTGGGAGCACGATCGCCCGGCCGGGCGGGGCGCCGATACGCTGCCCGGGGCCCGGCGGCTCTATCTGCCGCTGCGCACCGGCCGAACGGCGGTCGGCGTCGTCGGGCTCGACGATGACGGGCAGGGGCCCTTGCTGACGCCGGAAGAACAGCGGCTGTTCGACTCGCTCGCCGACCAGGCGGCGCTCGCTATCGAGCGGATTGAACTGGTCGCCGATGTCGATCGCGCTCGGCTCGCGGCCGAGGCGGACCGGCTGCGCTCCGCGCTGCTGACCTCGATTTCGCACGACTTGAAGACGCCGCTCGCCGCCATCATGGGCGCGGCCGAGGCGCTGCGCGACTATCCCGACACCATTCCCGAGGCCGACCGGGTCGAGCTGCTTTCGACCGTCATCGACGAGTCCGAGCGGCTGCATCGTTTCATCGCCAATCTGCTTGATATGACGCGGATCGAATCCGGCGCGATGGCGCCGAATGCCTCGGCGCAATATGTCGGCGACGTCGTCGGCACCGCGCTGCGCCGGGCGGCCAAGATCCTGTCGCATCACGTCGTCGAGGTCGAGATTCCCTCGGACCTGCCGATGGTGCGGCTCGATCCCGTTCTGTTCGAGCAGGTGCTGTTCAACCTGCTCGACAATGCCGCCAAATACGCGCCGGTGGCCTCGACGGTACGGATCCAGGGCTGGGCCGATGGCGGCTCCGTGCTTCTTCAGGTGATGGACGAGGGGCCGGGCATCCCGCCCGCCGACCTTGAACGCGTCTTCGATACCTTCTATCGGGTGCGCAAGACCGACCATGTGCTGGCCGGAACGGGGCTGGGGCTTTCGATCTGCCGTGGCTTCGTCGAGGCGATGGGCGGAACGATAGAGGCCAGCAACCGTACCGACCGCTCGGGCGCGGTCTTCACCATCAAGATGCCGGTCCCGGCCGACGCCGCCACGCTGGAAGAGCTGCCATGACCAGTCCGATGGTACGAATCCTGATCGTCGACGACGAACCGCCGATCCGCCGCCTGCTTCGGGTCGGGCTCACATCCGAGGGCTTTGCCATCGACGAGGCGACCAATGCCCGCACCGCGATCGAGCATGTCGCGGCCGAAAAGCCGGACCTGATCCTGCTCGATCTCGGCCTGCCGGACATGCCTGGGCATGAGCTGATCGGCCGCTGGCGGACGGAGCTGCCGGATCTCCCGATCGTCGTGCTATCGAGCCGCACCGACGAGGCCGGTATCGTGCGCGCGCTGGAGCTCGGCGCCGATGACTACATGACCAAGCCCTTCGGCATGAAGGAACTGGTTGCGCGCATTCGCGTTGCCCTCCGCCACAAGTTGCAGCAGCAGGGCGAGAAGCCGATCTTCCAGACGGGCGAGCTTTCTGTCGATCTCGTCAAGCGGATCGTCAAGGTCGCAGACCGGGAGATCAAGCTGTCGCCGAAGGAATACGACATCCTGCGCGTGCTCGTTCAGCACGCCGGCAAGGTGCTGACCCACCAATATCTCCTGAACCAGGTTTGGGGTGGGTCGACAGATGTGCAATACCTGCGCGTCTATGTGCGCCAGCTCCGCCAGAAGATCGAACGTCAGCCGGACCAGCCCGAATATATCACCACCGAAACGGGTGTCGGTTACCGGTTGCGCGACGTCGAATGAACCGAACTGGCACAGGCCGTGCCGTGATCCGAAGCGCCCTTTGGCGCCGATGCGAGTGAGACGATGATCCTTTCCCAATTCATCAAGCCCGAAAGCGTGATGATTGACCTTCCGGCCCCGTCCAAGACGAAGCTGCTGCGCAGCCTGTCCGACCAGGCCGCGCTGGCGCTGGACCTGCCGGCGGACGACATCTTTCAGGCGATCCACAATCGCGAGAAGCTGGGCTCCACCGGCGTCGGCGAGGGCATCGCCATTCCGCATGCGCCGGTTCCCGGCCTCGAGACGCCGTTCGGCATGGTGATCCGGTTGAAGAAGCCGATCGATTTCGAGTCGATCGACGATATCCCGGTCGACATCGTCTGCCTGCTGTTGATGCCGGGCCAGAGCTCCACGACCTATCTGAACGTGCTGGCCTCCATGGCGCGCAAGCTGCGCTCGCCCAAGGTGGTCAAGTCGATCCGCCAGGCGGTGCTGACCGAGCAGGTCTATGCCGCGTTGTGCGACGAGGCGGCCTGACCGCAGGCGGCCCTGGCCGGAACCCCCGCTGCGCCGCTGCGTTGACCCCCGGTTGAAGCAAACGGAGGTGCGTCATGCCCCGGGGCGACAAATCGAAATACACCGACAAGCAGGAACGCAAGGCCGATCATATCGCCGAAGGCTATGAAGAGCGCGGCGTTCCCGAGAAGGAAGCGGAGCGCCGCGCCTGGGCCACCGTCAACAAGGACGATGGCGGCGGCAAGAAATCCGGCTCCGGCCGCGGGGCCGACACCGGCCATCCCGCCGCGCATAAGGGCGGCGAAAAAGGCGGGGCCGCTTCGGCAGCCCGTCCAGCAGCCGATCGATCGGCCGCTGCCAGGAAGGCCGCAGCCACCCGAAAGCGCAATGCGGAGCATCGGGCGCATGGTTGAGCGCACGGTTATCGGTCCCAATTCCCCACGACAGAAAGAGGCAATCATGGACCGGCGAGTAGGACAGTCTACCGAAGAACACGCGACCACCACCGAAGCCCGGCAGGCCGTTGCGCCGCATCGACTGCGCTACATGCTGGTGGCCGGCATCGCGGCGGTGGTGCTCGGCTTCCTCGCCGTCTATTTCATGATCCAGTAGCCGCCGAGGTCGGAGAGCATCATGGCGCCGCGTTCGTTCTGGAAAGGCTATTTGAAGCTCTCGCTTGTCACCTGCCCGGTGGCGATGATCCCGGCTACCACGGACAATGAGAAGGTCCGGTTCCACACGCTGAACCGCGCCACCGGCAACCGCGTCGTCAGCCAGTATGTCGACACGGAAACCGGCGACCTCGTCGAGGATGACGAGCAGGTCAAGGGCTACCAGCGCGGCGAGCACGAGTACTTGATGCTGGAGGACGACGAGATCGATTCCGTCGCACTGGAAAGCACGCGGACGATCGATATCGAGATGTTCGTGCCGGCCGATGACATCGGCTGGATCTGGTACGACAAGCCGCATTACCTCGTGCCCGACGATCCGGTCGGCGAGGAGGCCTTCTCGGTCATTCGCGACGCGATGGCGGCGACGGGCACGGTCGGCATTTCCCGGCTGGTGCTCTATCGGCGCGAGCGGGCCGTGATGCTGAAACCACGCGACAATGGCATCGAGCTCTGGACCCTCCATTACGGCGACGAAATCCGCCAGGAGGACGATTATTTCGAGGCGATCGGCGATGCCAAGGCGGACCCGAAGCTGATGGAAATGATGCAGACGCTGATCAAGGAGCGCACCAAGCCCTGGTCGCCGGTGATGGTCAGCGATCCCGTGCAGGATCGGCTGCTGGATATCATCGCGGCGAAGAAGAAGGGCAAGAAGCCCCCGGCCCGCAAGGAAGCGCCAGCAAGCCACGGCAATGTGGTCAGCATCATGGATGCGCTGCGCAAGAGCATCGCTTCCGAGTCCAAGCCAAAGCCGAAGGGGCGCTGAGCCCAAACCGGAATCAAAAGGCAGCGCGGAGGGATCCGCGCTGCCTTTTTTGTGTTCGTCGCGCCTAGACGCCGTCGGCAAGCGTAATGATCTTGCCCGTCGCTGCAGCCTCTTCGATCGCCGTCAGCACGCGCGTCACGCGCAGGCCGTCCTGCGCGTCGGCGAGCAGCGGCGCGTCATCCGCGACCGAATCGATGAAGCGGGCGATCGCCTCCATGACGAAGCCGCCGATGCGTCCACCTGCCGCCGGCGTCACGCCGAGCAGGTCATGCGCGCGCCGGCCGGAGCCGGTATATTTGCTGAAGGCGCTGTTCTGCGCCGTGTCGGTCTGGATCGCACCCTTCTCGCCGATGAATTCCATCCGGAAATCGACGACGCCGGGCATGTCGCGCGGCAGCACCCAGCTGTTTTCCATCTGGGCGATGGCGCCATTGTCGAATTCGAGGATCGAGAGATGCACGTCGGCGGTGTTGACGCCATTCGACGCAAGATAGCCGCGCCGGACCATCGCCTGCACGCGCTTGACCTCGGCGCCCATGATGAAGCGCAGCGCGTCGAGCGAATGGCTGCCCAGGAACCAGAGTGCCGAGGAGCGGCCGGCCCAGGACAGCAGGTCATAGGGCACGAATACGGTGTTCGACAGCTTGGCGGAGGCGTGCAGCGGCATACCGATCTCGCCGGCAGCGATGGCCTCGCGGGCGGCCACGATGGCCGGGTTCACCCGGTTGTGGAAGTCGACCATCACCTTGACGCCGGCCTTGTCGGCCGCGGCGGCGATCGCCTCGACCTCGGCCAGCGTGGTCGCCAGCGGCTTCTCGCTCATCACATGCTTGCCGGCCTGGATGGCGGCCAGGACAATGTCGCCATGGGCGAAATCGGGCGTCGCCACGGTGACGGCGTCGATATCGGGATCGGCCAGCAGCTGGCGGTAATCCGTATAGGTCTTGGCCGCGCCGAACTGCTTCTGCATGTCGGCGACGCGGGCGGGATCGAGATCGCAGACGGCAGCGAGCTCCGCGCCCTCGATGGCGCTGAGCGTCTTGCAATGGAACGAGCCCCAGAGGCCCGCTCCCACTACGCCGAAGCGGACTTTGCGCGATGACGTCATTTCCGTTTCATCCTTTCACGGAACCAAAGGTCAGGCCTCGGACGACATAGCGGTCGAGCACGAGGAAGATCAGCATGGGTGGGATCATCGCAGCGACGGCCGCCGAGGCGATGAAGCCCCAGGTGACGCCGGCGGTGCCAAAATATTGCAGCGTGCCGACCGGCAGCGTCGTCGTGCTGCGGTTGGCGAGCACCAGCGGGAAGGCCGCGTTGTTCCACGAGAACACGAAGGCGAACATCGAGGTGACGATCAGGCCCGGCATCACCATCGGCAGGATGAACTTGAGCAGGATCGTCGTCGTGCCGGCGCCGTCGATGCGCGCGGCCTCCTCGATCTCGATCGGCACCTCATCGATGAAACTCCGCATCAGCCAGACCGAGAACGGGATGGTCAGGGTCTGCGAGATCAGGATCATCGAGAAATAGGTGCCCTTGACGCCCGCGAGGCTCGCCAGGATCGAGTAGGGGATCAGGAAGGCGACGGGCGGCGCCATCAGCAGGCCGAGATACCAAAGCATGATGTGCTTGCGGCCGCGGATCTTGTAGCGCGACAGCGCATAGGCGGCCGGAAACGAGAACGGCAGGTTCAGCGCGACCGCGCCCACGGCGACGATCAGGCTGTTCATCAGCTGCGGCGCGTTGTTGCCGGGGTTGAAGAAGGTGTACCGGATCGATTCCCAGTTGGGCGTGAACGACAGCACCGGCGGCATGGCGAAATAGGTTTCCGCCGGCCGGATGGCGAGCAGCACGAACCACAGGATCGGGCCGATGAAGATCAGCAGCAGCAGCCCCATGGCTGCATAGCCGAGCAGCCGGCCGGCGACGCTTTCCGAGCCTTCCATATCAATCCCAATCCTTGAACGCGAAGAAGACGAAGAGGCCGATGATCGCGTTGACGACGATGACCATCATCCACGTCATGGCGCTGGAGAGGCCGATGTTGAAATCGACCATGCCGGCTTGATAGAGGCTGTAGCCAAGCGTCCGGCTCGACGTTCCCGGCCCGCCCTTGGTGAGCACCACGACCAGGTCGAACGTATTGAAGATCTGCATGAAGCGCAGCATCACCACGATCATCGCGGTCTTGCGGATCAGCGGAAGCTTGATGTGCAGCAGTTGCTTCCAGGGCGTGATGCCATCGATCTTCGCCGCCTCGACGATCTCGCCGGGCACGGCGAGCAGGGCGGCGTAGAGCACGATGGCGAAGAACGGCGTCCACTGCCAGATATCGGCAAACAGCACCGCCCAGAGCGCGGTCGAAGGCGAGCCTAGCAGGCCGGCGGCGGGCAGGGGGATGCCGGCCGAGGTGAGCAGCCAGGGGATCAGACCGCCATTGGGGTCGTACATGTAGCGGAACAGGAAGCCGACGACGATCGGCGCGATGGTCGTCGGCATGATCAGCAGCACGCGAGTGAGCTTGATGCCGCGCAGCTTGCGCAGGAGCAGGAGCGCGATGGCGAGACCGAGCGTGAATTCCACCGCCGTGCCGACGACGGTCATCATCAGCGTCGTCTTCAGCGAGTCGAGGAACATGCCGTTCGACAACGCCATCTTGTAATTGTCGAAGCCGATGAAGCCCATCGGCGAGGGGCCCATCTGCAGGTTCCAGAAATAGAAGCTGTTCTTGAGCGCGAACAGCAGCGGGAAGGCGATCAGCGCCACCAGCAGTAGAATGGACGGGCTGATCAGCAGCCACGGGGTGTAATCGGGCAAGCGCCGTCGCGCCCGCGGCGGCGTGGCGATGGATACTGCGGACATGGACGCTCCAATGGAAAAGAGAGCGGACGGGGCCGGGAGGGTAGCCCCGTCCGCTCTTGGTCAAGCAAAGATCTTGGGCTCTTTGCTCTCAGGTAGAGGGTCTGCTTGAAGCCGGAACCGCCTGGCAGGGAGGTTCCGGCCGGCCGCCAGACTCAGGCGAGCGACTTGAGCAGGCTCTTGGTCGCATCCAGCGTATCGTTGAACGATGCCTGCTGGTACGGGATCAGGAAGTTGCCCTTGAGGATGGTCTCGAAGAAGGTCGAGGTATCCGAGAGGCAGGCCTCGGGCGTCAGCTGGCCGGTCAGGACCTTGTTGAGGTTGAGGCCGTAAATGCCTTCGAGCGTCGTATAGACCGGCACCGGCGGACGGACGATCTTGCCGTTGCCGCGCTCCAGATCGCCGAGCTGGGCGGTCAGATGCGGGTAGATCTTCAGCAGCTCGGCGTCCTTGTAGAGCGACGGCCGGGCGAAGTCGGAGAACTGGTAGCCATACTTGTTGTAGAGGCCCATGGCCTTCTGCGTCTTGGCCGAGGTCGCCCATTTGACGAACTGCCAGGAAGCGTCGCGATTGGCGGTGTTCGCGGTGATGCCGAGGCTGTGGCCACCGAGCGAGACGACCTGTTCGCCCGGACCCTTGGGCAGGCGGGCGATGCCGAGCTTATCGGCGACGACCGAGTCCTTGCCGCTCATATAGCCGTCCTTCTTGCAAAGGTAGGCATAGGGCGTCCACCAGTAGAACATCCCGACATCGCCCTTGGCGAAGCGCATGCCGGCGTCGAACCAGTTGTAGCCGACCGATTCAGCCGGCGCGTTCTTGTAGAGCTCGGCGAAGATCTTCAGCGCGGCGAGGTTTTCCGGGCTGTTGATGGTGGGCTGGAAGTCCCAGGCCGTCGCGGCCGGGAAATCCTTGAACCAGCGGGTGCCCATGCTGGCGGCGAGCTGCGAATACATGTGCACGACAGGGGCGGGCTGCTGGCCGGCCAGCACGGTGCCGCTCATCTTGTGGCCGTCGAAATCCTGGCCGTTCATCTTCTGCACGGCTGCGAGATAGTCGTTCCACGACCAGCTGCCATCCTCCGGCACCGTGATGCCGGCCTTGTCGGCGAAATCCTTGCGGTAGAGCACCATCTGGCCATAGGCCGCGACCGGCAGCGTGCCGATCTGGCCGCGCCAGGTATTCAGCGAATAGAGCACCTCGGGGATGTAATCCTCGATATGGGTGTCGCTATCCGCCTTGATGAACTCGTTGAGCGGGGTGATCCACTTGCTCTCGAGATACTGGCCGAGCCACATCTGGTCGACCGAGATGACGTCGGCGTCCGGCTCGTTGCTGATGAAGGACGAGGTCAGGCGCGCCTGCAGCGCTTCGAGCGAGATCGCTTCGATCTGCAGCTTGATGCCGGTCTCCTGCTCGAATTGGTCCTTCAGGCCCTCGATCGCATAGTAGAACGGGTCGCCGGCAAGCAGAACGCGCAAGGTCTTGTCGGCAGCCATGGCACGGCGCGGCATCAGCCCGCCGCCAACGGCCGCGGTGCCAGCAAGCGCCGCACCACTTTTCAGTAGGCTTCGACGCGAAAGATTGAAATCGAATCCAGACTTCATGTCCCCACTCTCCTCTTGGAAGCATTGTCCGGCGCCAGATCCATGCCTGGCGCTCGTTGATCACGACGAGCACGGGTTCTTACTGGCCGATGCAGCCTCGGTTCCCATCGAAGGCTGTGGCGGCGTCCGGATCGTCTTGTTAGTATGAGGCTCGCACAAACATTTTAACTCGTCAACGACCCGATGATCGGCTAAGAATTAATTCGGAGGTCGGACTGGCAGCGCGCGCACCCAGCCGAGTTTCCGTATAGGAAGCGGAGGGCGGACATACCCCGCCGCGAGCACAACGAGGGCAGCTTGGAGCGCGAACCTTCCACCCAGCGTTGGTCCATGGACGAGGAGGATGTCTCCGGCGACGTGCGGACGGTGCCGCACGGTCGGTCGCTGCTGTCGTCCTCCATGGTCGGGTCCGCCAATCGCGGCCGGGTCCTGCAGACATTGTTCGACCTCGGCCCGACAAGCCGGGCGGAGCTGGCGCGGCTGGCCGGCGTCAACCGCACCACGATATCCGGCATCGTCCAGCCTTTGCTCGACCAGCAGGTGCTGGTCGAGGGCAATCCGATCCGTCCGAGCGAGGCGGGCGGCAAGCCGGCGCGACCGCTCTGGTTCTCGCCCGATGCCCGGCCGATCTGCGGCATGATGCTGATGCCGGACGCCGTCCATACCTGCCTCGTCACCCTGGCCGGCACCATCTCGGCCGAGCACAGCGTGCGGTTTCCGGTCGAGAACCCCAGGATCGCCGACATAGAGAGTGCCATCGAAACGTGCACCTCGCGCACCCTCGCTTCCGCCCGCCGTGAGCCGCTCGGCATCGGGGTCGCGGTCGGCGGCATGGTCGACACCGATCGGCGGGCCATCATCGCCGTCAATCTGGCGCCGGTGCTGAACGGCTTCGAACTCGGCGACATGCTGACCCGGCGCTACGGCCTGCCGGCCCTGCTTGATCATCATCCGCGCGCTCTGCTGGTCGGCGATCGCTGGTTCGGCAAGGGACGCGGCATGCAGAATTTCGCCGCCGTCTACACCGGCGAGGTGCTGGGCGGCGCGCTCTATCTCGGCGGTCATCTCTATCGCGGCCGCAGCGGCGCCGGCGGCGAACTCGGCCATACCTTCGTGCAGGTCGACGGTGAGGTCTGCTCCTGCGGCCGGCGCGGCTGCTGGGAGACGATCGCGACGGTGGGCTGGCTGCGCCGCCAGGCGCGCGCCATCGGCCTCGACACGCCCGACGAGATCAATTCGCGCCGCCTGGTCGCCCTGGCCGGCGCGGGCGTGCCGGGCGCGCGCGACCTGCTCGATCTCTACGCCCGCAACGTCGCCGTCGGCATCGCCAATCTGCAGCAGACCGTGGCGCCGAATTTCTACGTTTTGCACGGCGATGTCGTGGGTGGCGGGGAAATCATGGCCGAGGCGATTGCGGGACATGTCCGCGCCCTCGTACCATCGCGCAGCGGGGGAGAAATCAGCTTCGCGATCGGCGAGACGGAAGACCGCGCAGCCCTGCTGGGCGCGGCCGGTCTTGTCTTGTCGGAGTTGCTTCAGTTTCCATTGTAGGTTCGACGCAGGGGGAGTGCTCATGGTCTACAAGATCGATCCGGAGATAGATCGACACTACATCGAGGAGTTCCGGCAGAAGCCGATCGGCGCGCACAGCCCCGGCCTGCAGCGGCTTCTCAACACCATGCGCCACGACCCTTCCGGCAAGCAGGTGGTGCTGGTCTGCAAGCGTCCGTTCGAGGAATGGGTGCTGGGTTTGATGCCGGCCGATCGTCGCGAACCGATCGCGATCGAGGACGGTCCCGTCTTCACCGACATCGAAGAGGCGGAATGGGAAGTCTTCCGTCGCCGCTGGCGCCTGCTGACAGGCGAAAGCATCAATCGGCCGCTGCGCGACTGATCCTTCCCGTTCGAAAAGCAGATCGCCGCCACGGCGGTCCCGTTTCATGCGCCAATCCGGATTTCATTCCATGCTCAAGATCGTCGGCTATCCCGACCGCTACAGCGTCGCCCCGGGCGAAGAGATCGCCTTCAAGATTTCTCTGGAGGAAGGCGAGACCTTCGAGGCTCGGCTGGTCCGCGTCGTCAATGGCGACTGCAATCCCGCCGGCCCCGGCCTGAAGTTCCCCCACATCCCGACCGAGATCGACGGCATCCATGCCGGCAAGCCGCAGCGCATCGATGCCGGCTCCTACATGGTCGCGACGGACCTGCCGGCGGTGGCCGCGCAGACCTTCTCCTTCCTCGGCTTCGTCTGGCCGACAATGCCCAGGCGCGACGAACAGGTGATCGCGGCGCAATGGGATCCCGCGACCCAGGCCGGTTTCCAGATCGGCATCGGCGACGAGGGCCGGCTTTCGCTGACGGTCGGCGACGGCAGCGGCGGCACCGAGACGGTGCGCGTCGACCATCCGATGCTGGAGCGCCAGTGGTACCAGATCGCCGTCACCTTCGATCCGGCCAGCGGCGAGGTCACGCTCGACCAGCGTCCGCTCATCCCCTATGCGGTGGTCCGCGACCATGGCCAGTATCGCGGCCGCATCCGCCTGGAAGTGCAGGCGCCGCCGGTCGCCTTCTATCTCGCCGGCCGGCCCAACACCGACGGCACGGTCGGCCATCATTTCGATGGCAAGATCGACGGCCCGATCCTGCTTTCGGGCGTTCGCACCCATGCCGATCATGATGGCCTGCTGGCCGGCAGCGCGCCGCAGGACGTGGTGACGGCGCGGATCGCCCATTGGGATTTTTCCCGCGAGATCGAGAGCGTCAACGCGATCGATGTCGGCCCGTCCGGCCGGCATGGCCGACTGATGCAGATGCCGGCCCGCGCCATGAAGGGCCATAACTGGACCGGCGAGGAACAGGCCTGGCCGAACAAGCCCGAGCATTACGGCGCGGTGCATTTCCACCATGACGACATCTATGATGCCCAGTGGGAGACCTCGGTCTCGCTGAGCATCCCGGACGATCTGAAGAGCGGCGCCTATGCGCTGCATGCCTGGTCGGGCGACAGCGACGAGACCGCGACGCGCGAGACCTACATTCCCTTCTTCGTCCGCCCGCCGCGCGACAAGGCCAAGCGCGGCAAGCGCCCGCCCGTCCTGGTTCTGGCGCCGACCATGTCCTATCTTTCCTATTGCAACCACGCCGAGCACATCACGGCGCGTGGCGCGGAGCGGCAGATGGGCCGGCTACTGACCTTCGGCCACACCGATCTCTACATGTACGACCACCCCGAACTGGGCGGTTCCCACTACGACACCCATGCCGACGGATCGGGCGTCTGCTATTCCAGCCGTCTGCGGCCCAACCTCAACTTCTCGCCGCGCTATCATTCCTGGCTCGGTGGTCCCGGTTCGGCGCTCTACCAGTACAATGCCGACACGCATCTGTTCGACTGGCTCGACCACAAGGGGGTCGACTACGACCTGATCACCGACGAGGATCTGCACGAGGAGGGCTACGACCTTCTCGCCGATTATCGCATCGTCATCACCGGCACCCATCCCGAATACCATTCCACGGCGATGTGGGACGGCATGAAGGCGTGGATCGATCGCGGCGGCCGGCTCATGTATATGGGCGGCAATGGCTGGTATTGGCGCATCGGCTTCCACAAGACGGAGCCGGGCGTCATCGAGGTGCGGCGCGCCGAGGACGGTATCCGCACCTGGGCGGCCGAGCCTGGCGAATATTACCAGTCGTTCAACGGCGAGTTCGGCGGCCTGTGGCGGCGCATCGGTCGGGCGCCGAACGTCATGGCCGGCGTCGGCTTCATCGCCCAAGGCTTCGACATCTCGACCTTCTACCGGCGCGCACCCGACGCGGACAATCCGCGCGCGGCCTTCATCTTCAAGGATGTGCCGGACGAGATCATCGGCGATTTCGGCCTGGTTGGCGGCGGCGCGGCCGGCATCGAGCTCGATTGCATCTCGGCCAATCTTGGCGGCCCGCCCAACATGCTGCGGCTCGCCTCGTCGGACGGGCACAGCGCCATGATGATGCTGGTCAACGAGGAATTCGGCGTGGTGCCGCCCAATCTCGGCGGCGACCAGAACGAGCGCGTCCACGCCGATCTCGCTTTCGGCGAGACGCCATCGGGCGGCGCGCTGTTCGCCACTTCGTCGATCGCCTGGTGCGGTTCGCTCTCGCACAACGACTATGACAACAACGTCTCGCGCATCACTTGGAACGTGCTCGAGCGCTTCCTGGACGAGACGCCTTTCGTCTGACGGGACAGGGCGGCGGAGTCTTGGCTCCGCCGTCATCCATCGGGGGCGGTGCCCGGTGCCGCCCTCTACCCGGAGGGCTTCGCTGAACCGGAACTGAATCACGCAATGGTCATTGGACTCTCCGTTCGCACCCCTTGCTAGGGTTGGCGGATCGTGTGGTGGTGGCGTGGGAGTACGGCAGATGGCTCCAAGGGCTGTATGGAAGGGCTACCTCAAGGTGGCCGAGATCATCTGTCCGGTGGCGCTGCATACCGCCGCCTCGACCTCCGAACGCATCGCCTTCCACACCCTCAATCGCGCCACCGGCAACCGAATCCGCCGGCAATTCGTCGATCAGGATACCGGCAAGCCTGTCGAGACCGACGAGCAGATCAAGGGCTATGAGATCGCCGCCGGCGAATATGTGGAAATCGACCCGGAGGAGATCGCCGCGGCGACGCCCGAGAGCGACAAGACGCTGGCCGTCGAGACCTTCCTTAAACTCGACCAGGTCGATGACGTCTATTTCGATCGCCCCTATTACCTGACCCCCGCCGACAAGGCGGCGATGGAGGCCTTCGTGCTGATCCGCGACGGCATGCGCAAGAGCGGGGCCGTCGCGATCGCCCGGGCCGTCCTGTTCCGCCGCATGCGCAGCGTCCTGATCCGGCCCGATGAGGAGGGCCTGGTCGCAACGACGCTGAGTTTTGACTATGCCGTTCGCCCGGCGCGGGAGGCGTTCGATCCGATCCCGAAGCTGAAGATCGAAGGCGAGATGCTCGAACTCGCCAAGCACATCATCGAAACCAAGCGCGGCACCTTCGACCCAGCCGCCTTTGACGATCGGTACGAGGCGGCCCTTGCTGATCTGGTCAAGGCGAAGCTCGAAGGCAAGACCTTCAAGGCGCCGCCGCCGCGCAAGACTGCCAAGGTAGTGGACCTGATGGCGGCGCTGCGCGAAAGCGCGGGCGTGAAGGCCAAGGAGAGCGCCCCGGCCAAGGGCAAGGCCAAGACCGCGAGCAAGAGCAAGACGGCGAAGCCCGCGGCCGCGCCGCGCCGCAAGGCCAGCTGATATGGCCGCGCCGCTCGAAGTCTATCGCAGCAAGCGCGATTTCAAGGTCACCTCGGAGCCGGCAGGCGGCAAGGCCCCCAGGAATCGCAAAGCGGCCAAGGTCGAAGAGGCGGGCCACAGCTTCGTCATCCAGAAGCACGACGCCACGCGGCTGCACTACGATTTTCGCCTGGAGATGGACGGCGTCCTGAAAAGCTGGGCTGTGACCCGCGGCCCAAGCCTCGACCCTTCCGAAAAGCGCCTCGCTGTGCACGTCGAGGACCACCCGCTGGAATATGGCGGTTTCGAAGGGACTATTCCGAAGGGCGAGTATGGCGGTGGCACCGTGCTCGTCTGGGATCGCGGCAACTGGGAGCCGGTTGGTGACCCGCACAAGGGCTACGCCAAGGGGCATCTGGAATTCGAGTTGAAAGGCGAGAAGCTGCATGGCCGCTGGCACCTCGTGAAGATGCATGGCCGGCCGGGTGAGAAGCGCGAGAACTGGCTGCTGATCAAGGCCGAGGACGAGGCCGCCCGTCCGCCCGGTGCGCCGGATATCCTCGAGGAAATGCCGGATTCGGTGAAGACCGGCCGTGCGCTGGAAGATGTCGCGGGCGAAGAGCCCGGCTGGTCGTCCAAGACCGGCAAGATCGAGCACGGCGAGGACGAAGCGGAAAAGGCCAAGCCTGCCCGCAAGGCGGGGGCGAAGGCAAAGCCCGAGGCCGCGGCAAAGCCGGCGGTAAAGGCCAAGCCTCCGACCAAAGCCAAAGCGCCGGCCAGGGCCAAGGCGGCTGGAAAAGATTCTTCCGCAAAGGCCGAAGCGGCGTCGGAGGACGAAGCCGAGCCTCCGCCGCCACTGCCGGACCCGGCCCAGTTCGAGGGCGCCAAGAAGATGGCCATGCCGGCCTCCATCGAGCCGGAATTGGCGACGCTTACCGATACGCCGCCCGCCGGCGAGCGCTGGATCCACGAGATCAAGTTCGACGGCTACCGGCTGCTCGCGCATGTCGCGGCCGGGCGGGTCAAGCTGCTCACCCGCACGGGCCTCGACTGGACCAAGAAGTTTGGCAAGGAGGTCGCCGGCGCGCTGCAGGCGTTGCCGATCGGCACGGCCTGGATCGATGGCGAACTGGTGGTCGAGACGGATGGCGGCGCGTCGGATTTTTCGGCGCTGCAGGCCGATCTGAGCGAGGGGCGCTCGGATCGCTTCGTGTTTTATGTCTTCGACCTGCTCTATCTCGACGGATACGATCTTCGCGATTTGCCGCTTACCCAACGCCAGCAACTGCTGGCCCAAGTCGTGGCCCAGAGCGCGCCATGCCTGCGGCTCAGCCAGCATTTCGAGGATGATGGCGCGGTCGTGTTCCGTCATGCGAGCCGGCTGGGCCTCGAAGGCATCGTCTCCAAGGTGGCGGATTCGCCCTATCGTTCCGGCCGCAACAAGAATTGGCTGAAGACGAAGAGTTCGAAGCGGCAGGAATTCGTCATCGGCGGCTATGTACCGTCGACGACCTCGCGTCGCGCCATTGGCTCGCTGGTGCTGGGCGTTCAGGACGGCGGGGCGCTTCAGCATGTCGGCCGCGTCGGCACCGGCTTTTCCGTGAGCGTGGCGGAGGATCTGTTCAAGACGCTCGAAAGGATGCGGACCAGCGAAAGTCCGTTCGGCTCGCCGCTGACGGCGGAGGAGGGGCGTCAGGTGCGGTTCGTCCGGCCGGATCTGGTCGCCGAAGTCGAGTTCCGCGCCTGGACTGCGGATGGCCATCTCCGGCATGCGTCCTTTCGCGGACTGCGGGAGGACAAGCCGGCCGTCGAGATTACCCGGGAGACCGCTGCCATGGATGAGAAGCCGGCGAGCAAGAAGAAGCCTGCGCGGGGAGGACCTGCGCGCTCCACCGTCAAGCTGACCCATCCCGACCGCGTCTACTGGCCGGATGCGGGCGTCACCAAGCAGGGCCTGGCCGACTACTATGCCGAGATATGGCCCTCGATCGCGCCCTATATCACTCATCGCCCCCTGTCATTGCTGCGCTGTCCGAGCGGCATCACGGGCGAGCAGTTCTTCCAGAAGAACGCCTGGAAGGGGCTGAACGAGGCAATCGTCCTGGTCGACGACCCGTCGACACAGGAAGTCGAGCAGCTGATCAGCATCGAGGATCTCGACGGGCTGACGGCGCTGGTGCAATCGGCGGTGCTCGAAATCCATCCCTGGGGCTCGACGCTCGACGCCTGGGAGAAGCCGGACATGATCATCCTGGATCTCGATCCCGGCGAGGGTACCGACTGGCAGGCGGTGATCGACGCGGCCCAGGAGGTCCGGCAGAGGCTGGCCGATGCGGGGCTCGCCGCCTTCGTCAAGACATCCGGCGGCAAGGGGCTGCATGTCGTGGCGCCGCTGGCGCCGAAGGCCGAATGGCCCGATATCAAGGCCTTCACCAAGGGGCTCGCCGACGCGATGGCGTCCGACAGCCCGGACCTCTACGTCTCGACCATCAGCAAGGCCAAGCGCCCCGGCAAGATCCTGATCGACTATCTGCGCAACCAGCGCGGCCAGACGGCGGTGGCGCCCTATTCGACCCGCGCGCGCCCTGGCGCGCCGGTTTCGGCGCCGCTCGCCTGGGAAGAATTGAGCCCGGCGATCGGCCCGGCCTATTTCACGGTGCTCAACATGCCGACCCGGCTGGCCTCGCTTGGCACCGTTCCCTGGGCCGATTTCCGCAAGGCGGCCAAGCCGCTGGAAATTGCTCCGGCCGGCAAAAAGAAGGCCCGGGCGGCCAAGAAGTAGCGTCTCTCTTGGGCTCTAGCAGCTGGGTAGAAAGACCCTCACCCTAGCCCTCTCCCGCGTGCGGGAGAGGGGATAGAGCTGCGCTGGATAAACTGCAGTTGGTGAAGCCCGCCGACCGAAAAGCCCTCTCCCGCGAGCGGGAGAGGGTGGGGTGAGGGGCTTGCTTGAAGCTCGCTCCGCTACTTCACCGCGCCGGCCGTCAGGCCCTTAACGATGTAGCGCTCCAGGAAGATGCCGACGATGGCGAGCGGCGCGATCGCGGCCGTCGATAGCGCGGCCATCGACCACCAGTTGATGCCTTGCGAGCCGGTCTGGCTCGCTACCATCACCGGCAGCGTGTTGGCGTTGGTCGAGGTCAGCAGGGCCGCGAAGAAATACTCGTTCCAGCACAGCACCACCGACAGGATGAAGGCGGCGACCATGCCCGGCAGCGAGATCGGCAGCACGATGCGCATGAACGCGCCCCAGGTCGAGCAACCATCGACGAGGGCTGCCTGTTCCAGCTCGACGGGAATGCCGCGGAACTGGTCGCGCATGATCCAGATCACGATCGGCAGCACCATCAGCGTGTAGACGACGATCAGGCCGATGCGGGTGTCGAGCAGCGCCAGCTCCTTGTAGAGAACGAGGAAAGGCATGGCGAGCACGACGGGCGGCAGGATCAGCTGCGACAGGAAGAAGAACGAGATGTCGCGGTTGCGCCATATCGCGAACTTGTAGTCGAAGCGGACCAGGCCGTAAGCGGCGAGCGAGCCGAGGATGACGGCCAGCAGCGAGGCGCCAATCGACATGATGGCCGAGTTCAGGAAGCGCTTCATGAACTCTTCGCGCACCGTCGACGTGCTGAAGATCGTGTCCGGCGACAGGCCGATCGAGCGCCAGCCTCGCCAGTCGGGCGTGTAGTCATACCAGGGGATCATATGGCCCTGGGTGACGTCGACGGCGACCTTGAACGACGTCGTGATGGTCCAGTAGATCGGGAACAGCGCGATGAAGGTCCACAGGATCAGCAGGGTGTAGATCGCCACCTTGCCGGCGATGCGCTTCGAATTGCTGACGAGCTCGCTCGGCGGTTCGCGATAGGCTTGATAGCGGGTGGCCATGGCGGTTTGTGCTTTCATGCTCGTGGCCATTATCCGGTCACCCGCTTCATCCAGCGGCTGGAACCCCAGAGCAGCAGGGCGATGAACAGGGCGATCAGGATGAAGTAGAACTCAGCCACCATGGTGCCGTAGCCGACATTCGAACGGTCGCGATATTCGCGGAAGATGAAGCTCGACACCGTGTCGGTCGAGCCGCCCGGGCCGCCCGAGGTCACGGTGATGACGATGTCGGCGAGCTTCAGCTGGAAGATGATGCGGATGATGATGGCGGTGATGGAAACCGGCAGCATCAGCGGGAAGACGATCTGCCAGAACGAGCGCCAGCCATTGGCGCCGTCGACCTTGGCGGCCTCCATGATTTCCTTGGGCAGCGCCTGCAGGCCAGCAAGCAGCAGGATCATCACGAACGGGATCCAGACCCAGGCGTCCATCGCCATGATCGAGAAGCGGGCGATCCAGGGCGAGGCGAAGAAGGCGGGATTCTCCCAGCCGAGATGGCGGGCGAGGGTGGCGGCCGGGCCGAAGCGATATTCCATCAGCGACTTGCCGACCATCCAGCCGACGGCGACCGGGCTCAGCATGAAGGGCATCAGGAAGGCGACGCGGAAGAATTTTCGCGCGCGGATTTCGGCGTTGAGGAGCAGCGCGAGGCCGAAGGCGATGGCGTACTGCACCAGCACGGCCAGCACGTAATAGCCCATGTTGCGCAGCGCGTTCCAGAAGTAGCCGTCCTGCATCAGCGCCCAGAAATTGGCGAGGCCGTTGAACGAGCGGCCCTCGAACGAGGCGAGGTTCCAGTCGGTGAAGGCGATATAGAGGCCGGCGACCGTCGGGAAGATCACCACGGCGACGGTGAAAAGGATGGCCGGCAGCACGAACAGCGCCCGTTTGCCGCCCTCGCCGCGGATCATCACCTGGCCGGCGCCGAGCGCGACGCCCCAGGCGAGATAGGCGTAGAGGACCGGACGCCAGTTGGCGAAGCCGGTTTCCGTCTGGCCGGCGGCGTACAGCATCTGGAAAAGCACGATCGCGGCGAGCGCGAGGGTCGCCAGCGTGATCAGCCACTTGCCCGCCGCGCGGCGCGCCGGCGGTATGTCGTGCGTGGCGATCAGGTCCTGCGGCGCGGCAACTTGGGACGTCTGCATAGAGGTTTGCTCATCAATGAACGTCGCGAACGACGCTCCCAGAAAAAAACCGGCTGGCGACGCATTCGCGCCGCCAGCCCATTACGTTCCGCTGGCATGTCCGCCGGCTTGCGGCCGATGAACGTTTCCCCGGCCCTGGGGCCCGAAGAACCGCCTGCTGGCGCCGGAACCGGCGTGTACCAGGCTTAGCCGCCGAGCGAGGCCTTGTAGAGCTCGATCTGCTTGTCGCGGCCGATCTGGTCGGTCAGCTTCTCCCAGGCAGCAGCGATCTTGTCGGCGCCTTCCTGGGCTGTACCCTGACCGGCGAAGGTCTTGGCCAGTTCGTCCTCGGCGATCGAGTAGTACTGGAAGATGCCGGGGATGCGCGGCTCGATCGCCGCGTTCGGGTGGTTGTAGCTGTCCTTGTTGGCATTGAGGTAGGCGGTGATGAACGCCTCGTCATAGCCGGCAGCGACCCATTCCGGGATGTTGAACTGGCTGTTCCGGTAGGGCTGGAAGCCCGAGGGATAGGCCGACATCCAGAGCGCGATGTCCTTGCCGCCGAGATGGGCGGCGGCGGACCAGGCTGCCTTCTTCTTCTTCTCGTCGGCATCGACGCGCGCCATGACATAGACGCCCCAGCCGAGGAAGGCCATGTTGGGCGCATAGTTCGGGCCGGAGGCGAGCTTGTCCCACTGGCCGGTCTTGGCGTTGTAGACGTCGTCCGAACCCGGCAGGATCGAGAAGCCGGTGACGTCGCCGACGACCGAGGTGTCGCTGGTCTTGGCGTTGGAGCCGACATCGCCCCACCACGAGACCATCGAGCCGGTGCCGCCCAGGAACTGCTGGAAGGCGGTCGTGTTCGGGTCGGCGTTGATCTGGTCGGCCGGCTCCGACGGCAGCGCGTCGATCACGTCCTGGATGGCGCGCACCCAGGCCGGATTGTTGATGCGCGGCTTCATCGTGTCGGCGTCGAACAGCCAGGCCTTGTCGTCGGGATGCTTGGCGTAGGCCGTCGCACGGCTGCCGAGGAAGTAGAAGCCGAAACCGCCCCAGGCCTTCGGCGCGTCGAGATAGCCGTAGAGGTCCTGGCCGCCGAGCTTCTTGCCCTTGAGGAACTTGGTCGCGGCCTGAACCTGCTGCCAGGTCTTGGGCACGCCCCATTCGCCCTCGTGGCCTTCGTCCTTCCACGCCTTGGCGAGGTCGGCATCGGCGAACACGTCGGTGCGGTGGTTGAAGGTGTGGCAGTCGCCGTCGATCGAGACGCGATAGGTCTTGCCGTTCCAGGTGCCGACCGGTGCCTTGAGGTAGCCGACATAGTCGTCCATGTCGATCTGGGCCTTGACCCAGTCCGGCATCTCGGAAGCGAGACCCTTGCCGCAGACGTCGCCCTCGAAGGGAGCGCCCATCTCGATGACGTCGAAATCGACGGTGCCGGTGGCGATCGACTGCTGCAGGCGGGCGTTATAATCGGCCTGGGCGAGATCGATCCAGTTGATCTTGGCGCCGGTATAGGCCTCCCACGGCTTCAGGAAGCCGCGGAACAGCATGTTGTGCAGGTTCTGGTTGTTGAGGCCCATGAAGGTCAGCTCAACGCCGGCGAACTCGCCTTCCTTGACGTTCTTCTTGGTGGCGTCGAGCACCATCTCGCCGACCTTCTGCCAGTCCGCGTCGGTGGGCGAACCCTTGCCGACACCGGGAACCGCCAGAAGCTGGGCGCGAAGGTCGCCGGCCTGCGCCATGGCGGGCTGGGCGAACAGGCTGGCGCCGCCCATGCCGAGCGCGCCGGTAGCAGCGAGCGCGCCGAGGCCAGCGGCGCCCTTCAGGATGCCGCGGCGGCTGGCCAGCCACTTCGAATGCTGTTCGTAGTCCTGCGTCTTCATGAAATCCTCCCGATTGAGATGACGTTTCGGTGATTGCCGCTGCTGATGCCGGACCGTTTGACGGTTCATCTGGCGAGCGCGTGCATTCACCTTCCTCCATGCCGCCTTGCGGCGGCACAATTCCCTATCCGGCCGGCGTGGCGCAAAGTCTGCGCCCGCGGGGCTTGGAAGCAACAAAAGCGGCAATCGCACTCGGCGTCAACGGGTAAGTTTTTCTTCCTTGCTTTTTGTTTTTCATATGCGAAAAATCAAAAAAGTATGGAAGCTATACTATCTGCCTCTGCGATATTCCAAGACTGTTGCTATCCTCCCTTGCCCGGTGCCCGTGCGGTCATCGCCGGCGCCGCATTCTCCACCTCATGGGGCAGCCGCCTGAAGCTGCGCCTCGACCTCGGCCCGATAGGGCATGGAGGGCGCGGTGCCCGCGCGCGTGACGGAAATGCCGGCGACGGCGCAGCCGAAACGGGCGGCGGCGACCGGATCGGCCCCACTCGCCAGTGCCGCAGCGAAGCCGCCATTGAACGCATCGCCGGCGCCGGCCGTCTCCACCACCGGGCCGGCGCTGATCGCCGGGATATGGATCGAGCCGGTGCGGCTATGCAGCAGCACCCCGGCTTCGCCCAGCGTGATCAACGCCGTGCCGACGCCCTTGGCAAGGAAGGCATCGCCCGCCTGGCGCGCGCTGGCGAGGTCGGTGACGGCGATGCCGGTCAACAGTGCCGCTTCGCTCTCGTTCGGCGTGACATAGTCGCAAAGGGCGTAGAGCGCGTCGTCGAAGGCTTCTGCCGGGGCCGGATTGAAGATCGTCACCACGCCGGCGGCGCGGGCAATCTCCAGCCCCCGCCTTGCTGCCTCGACCGGCTGTTCGAGCTGGGTGATGAACACCGCCGCCTCGCGGATCACGTCCGCGGCCGCCTCGACATCGACGGCGCTGATCGTCGCCGCCGCGCCGGGAACGACGATGATCGCGTTTTCGCCCGTCGCATCATTCACATAGATGAAGGCGGCGCCGGTTGGCTGGTCCGCCATCTCCGTGACATTGGCGGCGATGCCCTCGGCCCGCCAGGTGTCGAGCGCCACGGCGCCAAAGGCGTCCTTGCCGATCTTGGACAGGAAAGTGACCGGGGCGCCCGCGCGGGCCGCCGCGACGGCCTGGTTGGACCCCTTGCCGCCCGGGCCCATCTTGAAGCCGGAGCCGGCGATGGTTTCGCCGACGCCCGGCATCCGGCCGGCACGAAACGCGAGATCCGCCACGAAGATTCCGAGAATGGCGACGCCGCGCCTCGTATCCGTCATGTTGCGCCTCCGCCTAGCGCGCGTCGGGCGGAATGACGCCCTTCTTCAGGATGAAGCAGCCATAGAAGCGGCGTTCACCGGTCTGGATGACGCAATAGGCGTTGCGGGCGCGCTCGTAGAAATCGAAGCGCTCGACTGAGCCCATCGGCCAGGAGCGGCCTTCGGCGGCGTCGATCTCGGCCTGCACTTCGTTCTGCACGTCGGGAAGCTGGTCGGGGCTGCCGACGATTTCCATGCGCAGTGCCGGCTGGTCGACGAAGCTGTCGAGCGGCAGGACGGAGAGGATCGCGCGCGCCGCCTCGGCGGCCGAGACGTTGTCGATCCGCAGGAGCTCGCCCAGCACGGTTTCGCGGGCGACGGAGTCGGCGGGGAAATTGGTGTCGCAGATGACGAGGTCGTCGCCATGGCCCATCGCCCTGAGGGCGTACAGCACGTCCGCGTTCAAAAGCGGGTTGATCGATTTCAGCATGAGTCCCTCCGTTGTCCGTCCGTCCGCTTGAGCAGATCTTGGCGTCGCCGACCGGCCGGTTACCGCGCCACTCTAGCGTGACACGAGCGGCGGCGGAAATGGGCAGATCGCCGATTCTCGCCCGACTCGGGCCTGCGATGCACAAAAAGAATCGCGGTTTTCTGCGCGTCGCAGCACGTTCGAGCGCCGCGACAGGACCGATCCACAAAGGTGCGCGACGCCGTTCGGCGTTGCCGGGGCGGTCGCAACGGACGGGGTCAGTCGGCGGTCTGGCGCTGCAATTGCGACGAGGACAACTTCTGCGAAATCTGCGCCGTCGCTTCCTGCAACCTGGCGATGAGGCGGGGCCGGATTTCTGCGGTGACACGTCGCTCGGGCGCCGAGATGCTGATCGCGGCGACGGGATAGCCGGTCTCGTTGAGGATGGCGACGCCCATGCACATCGTGCCTTCCTCGTTCTCGCCGATCTCGATGGCGACGCCGGTCGCCGCGGCTTCGACGAGCTGCTTCTCGATCGTCTTCAACTGCGTGATGGTGCGCAGCGTGCGTTGCGGCAGTGCGTCGGAGAGCAGTTGCGTGCGTTCGGCGAGGGGCAGTTGGGCCAGGATGGCCTTGCCGAGCGCGGTCGAGTGCACGGGATCGCGGCTGCCGATGCGCGCCTGCATGCGCAGCGCGCGGGTCGATTCGATGATGTCGATATACACGACGTGGTTGTCTGCGAGGACCGCGAGGTTGGTGGTCTCGTTGAATTCGCGGTTGATCTCGGTCAGCGCCGGCAGGGCGCATTCGCGCAGCCTCTGGATGCTCTTGTCGGCGGTCGCCAGCGCGCGAAAGCGGATGCCGACGCTGTATCGGTCGCGATTGGCGTCATAGGTGAGGAAGCCGGCGGCGCTCAGCGTCCGCAGATAGCGGAACACGCTGGTCTTTGGCAGGCCCAGTTCGCTGGCGATCGTCGTCAGCGAGGCCGGATGGCCCTTCTGCGCGATCGCATCGAGCACCTTGAGGGCCTTCAGGACCGGGCCGACAATATAGCGGTCGTCTGTTTCCATGCTCATCGCCGGTCGTTCCATTCCTGCTTCCGCCGCCCGGAAACTAGCTTTTTTCCGTCACGCGAAACAAGCGCTCGTTTACATGAAACGGGCCTTCTGGCTTGGTGCTGGGCATACCAAGCAGAGGAGCTAGCGTTGACCATCCACAACCAGGCGGCCAGCACGTCCACCGAAACCGCCCAGTCGTCCAAGCCGTTGACCTTCGAGCGTTCCGCGGAGGAAATCCGCCGCAATGCCCAGTGGATCGCCGGTGGCGTCAACAGCAACTTCCGCCTGAACATCTCGCCGACGCCGCTCGTCTTCGAGAAGGCGGAAGGCCCCTATCTGTTCGATGTCGATGGCAACAAGCTCATCGACTACTACCTCGGCATGGGGCCGATGATCCTCGGCCACAATCCGAAGGCGCTCACCGACGCCGTCACCGAGCAGATGCAGCACGGCATCCTGTTCGGCGGCCAGTCGAAGGTCGAAGTCGAGGCCGCGCGCCTTGTCTGCGAGATGGTCCCCAGCGCCGAGCGCATGCGCTTCGCCTCGTCCGGTTCGGAAGCCGACCAGGCCGCGCTGCGGCTGGCGCGTGCCGCCACCGGCCGCCAGGTCATCATCAAGTTCGAAGGCCATTATCACGGCTGGTTCGACAATGTGCTGTGGTCGACCGCGCCGCCGCTCGACGCCGCCGGCCCGGCCGACAAGCCCGTGCCCTTCGCCGGCAGCAAGGGCCAGCTGCCGCAATCGGTCGAGGGCCTCGAAGTCCTGCCCTGGAACGATCTCGCGCTGCTGCAGCAGCGTCTCGCCAAGGGCGACGTCGCCGGCGTGATCATGGAAGCGACGATGTGCAATGCCGGCGCCATTCATCCGGCGCCCGGCTATCTCGAAGGCGTGCGCGAGGCCTGCACCAAGGCCGGCACGATCCTGATCTTCGACGAGGTGATCACCGGCTTCCGCCTCGGCGCCGGCGGCGCGCAGGCGCATTTCGGCGTCAAGCCCGACCTCTCCACCTTCGGCAAGGCGATCGCCAACGGATTCCCGGTCGCGGCCATCGCGGGCCGCGCCGACCTGCTCGACATGTTCGTGTCCGGCGGCGTCGTGCATGGCGGCACCTACAACTCACAGCCGCTGTCGATGGCGGCGACCGTCGCGACCCTGAAGTCGCTGACGCCGGAGCTCTATGCCACGATCGGCCGCAACGGCACGCGGCTGATGGAAGGCATGCGCGCCGTGTTCGACAAGGCCGGCGTCAAGGCGGTCGTCACCGGCTATCCGCAAATCTTCCACGTCGCCTTCGGCCTCGATGCGCCGGCGCGCGACTATCGCGATCTCGCCCGCTCCGACAAGAAGGCCTATGTCGCCTTCACCACGGCGCTGCTGCAGCGCGGCGTTCGCGCGCTCGAACGCGGCGCCTGGTTCCTCTCGGTGACGCATGACGAGGCCGTTATCGACGCCACCCTGGCGGCCGTCGACGGCGCTGTGGGCGAGCTGAAGGGCCGCGGTATCCTTTAGGTTGTAAAGCGCGGCGGTCGGGAAAAATTCCACCACGTGAAACGATGCCGTCTTGCTTTGCGTCCATCCGCAGGGGACGTTGTGCGCCGCAGCTTCGAAACTGCGGCGCAGAGAAACGGCGCCAAGCCGTGCCCGCGCCAGCAAAATCGAGAGTGAAATTTTGGGTAGGTGAAGTTTAATTCGCCACGCAATCTTATCCAATCGCCGCGCGACAGGGAAAGTCTTCGGATTTGTCGCGCTGCCTGACAAAGGGGAATAATATGCGCTCTACTGCATTGAAGGTTGCGGCGGGTCTTGGTGCCCTTTCGCTGGCGATGTCTTTCACGCAGGTGGCTTCCGCCGCCGGCAAGCTCCAGGACGTGCTGAGCCGAGGCAAGCTGGTCGTCGGCACCGGCAGCACCAATCCGCCCTGGCATTTCCGCGATGAAGCGGGCGAACTGGTCGGCTTCGACATCGACGTCGCCAAGATCATCGCCAAGGGCCTGTTCGACGACGACACCAAGATCGAGTTCGTGAACCAGGCGTCCGACGCCCGCATCCCGAACATCGTCACCGACAAGGTCGACATCAGCTGCCAGTTCATCACCGTGACGGCCGCCCGCGCCCAGCAGGTCGCCTTCACCGTTCCCTATTATCGCGAGGGCGTCAGCCTGATGATGGTGGCCGGCGGCAAGTATCCCGACTATGCCGCGCTCAAGGCTGCCGGCAATGCCGTGACCGTCTCGGTGCTGCAGAACGTCTTCGCCGAGGGCATGGTCAAGGCCGCGCTGCCCGACGCCAAGGTCGATCAGTTCGAGAGCGTCGACCTGATGTACCAGGCGTTGAACTCCGGCCGTGCCGACGCCGCGGCGACCGACACGTCGTCGCTCGCCTACTATATGAAGCAGAATGAGGGTCGCTACGTCGACTCCGGCTTCAGCTGGAACCCGCAGACCTATGCCTGCATCGTCAAGCAGGGCGATCCGGACTGGCTGAACTTCGTCAATGTCGCGCTGCGCGAGTCGATGACCGGCACGACCTTCCCGATGTACAAGAAGGCGTATGAGCATTGGTTCGGCACGTCGCCGTCCGAGCCGACGATCGGCTTCCCGGCTGAATTCCGCTAGTCGGGGACCGCTTCCACCGTGAACTACACGCTGCACTTCGGTGCCGTCTGGGCGAGCTTCGACCATCTTCTGGCCGGGCTCGCCATCGGACTGGCTCTTGCCGTCGCCGCCGTGGCGGTCGGCACCGTCCTCGGGCTGCTTTCGGCCTTTGCCAGCGTGTCGAAATCACGCGTGCTGCGCGGGATCAGCGGGACTTATGTCCTGCTGATCCGCAACATTCCGCTGCTGGTTCTGGTGCTGCTGGTCTATTTCGCCCTGCCGGCAACCGGGATCCGGCTCGACAAATATGAAAGCTTCATTGGCTCGCTGGCGCTCTATGCCGGCGCCTATCTGACCGAGGTGTTCCGCGCCGGGCTGCTTTCGGTGCCGAAGGGCATCGTCGAGGCGGGAAGGGCGATCGGCCTGACGCGGATGCAGACCAATCTGTCGGTCGTCATGCCGGTGATGCTGCGCAACTCGCTGCCCTCGCTCGGCAACACCTTCATCGGCATGTTCAAGGACAGCTCGATCGCCGCGGCGATCGCCATTCCCGAGCTGACCTTCGAAGCCCGCAAGATCAATGTCGACACATTCCGTGTGGTCGAGACCTGGACCGTCGCGAGCGGCCTCTACATCGCCGCCTGCTTCACGATCGCCGCCTTGCTGCGAAGGCTCGAGCGCCGCTTCCCCAAATTCTGATCGGGTCACACCTATCCAATGGACGCTTTTCTCGCCCAGCTCTGGATCGCCCGATGGCCGATATTCGACGGCTTCCTGATGACATTACGCATTTCGGTCGGAGCGATCGTGTTCGGCACGATCCTCGGCTGCATCGTCGGCATCCAGCTCGTCTTCGCGCCGCTCTGGCTCCGTCTTCCGTTCCGCGCCTATGTCGATATCATGCGCGGCACGCCGCTCCTGGTCCTCATCCTCGCCGCCTTCTACATCCCGGCCGTGCTGGGGCTATCGCTGTCGGCGGCGCAGGCCGGCACGCTGGCGCTCGGCCTGTTCGCCGGCGCCCATATTGGCGAGCTGCTGCGCGGTTCGCTGCAGGCGATCCCGCCCGGCCAGATCGAGGCGGGTCGTTCCATCGGCCTCACCTTCCCGCAGATCCTCGCCAACGTGCTGCTGCCGCAGGCGCTCCGCACGTCGTTGCCGCCCTGGATCAACACCGGCGTCGAGCTGATCAAGGGCTCCAGCCTGCTCTCGATGATCGGAGTCGGCGAACTGCTGCTGAAGACGCAGGAAGTGATCGGCCGCAATTTCATGACCATTCAATTCTACGTCTTCGCCGGCGTCCTCTATCTGGTGGTGAATATCGCCCTGGACCTGCTCGGCAAGTCGATGGAACGCCGCCTCGGAGCCCGCCAATGACCACGACAGACACCGCGCGACCGCTGCTCGACATTCGCGGGCTCCGGAAGAACTTCGGCGCCGTGGAAATCCTCAAGGGCGTTGATCTCAGCCTCCGTCCGAAGGACGTCGTCTCGATCATCGGTTCGAGCGGGTCCGGCAAGACGACGCTGCTTCGCTGCGTCAACCTGCTGGAGGAATTCCAGGGCGGCGACATCATCCTCGATGGCGAGACGATCGGCTACAAGACGATCGGCGGCAAGCGGGTTCGGCTCCGCGACGCCGAACTGTCGCGCCAACGCGCCATGACCGGCATGGTGTTCCAGAGCTTCAACCTGTTTCCGCACCTGACCGCCGCCGGCAACGTCATGCTGGGCCTGCGCAAGGTGAAGAAGCTCGGCAAGGAGGAAGCCTTTGTCATCGCGGAGAAATGGCTGAACCGGGTCGGGCTCGGCGCGCGGCTCGAGCATTATCCGAGCCAGCTTTCTGGTGGCCAGCAACAGCGCGTCGCGATCGCCCGCGCGCTGGCGATGAACCCCAAGCTGGTGCTGCTCGACGAGGTGACCTCGGCGCTGGATCCAGAACTGGTGCAGGAAGTGCTGACCACCATCAAGAGCATCGCCGATGATGGCGCGACCCTGCTGATCGTCACGCATGAGATGCGGTTCGCCCGCGAGGTCTCCAGCCGCATCGTCTTCATGGAGCAGGGCCGGATCGCTGAGGAAGGCACGCCTGCGGAGATCTTCGGCGAGGGTCGCAGCCAGCGTCTCAACGAGTTCCTGAAGAGCTCGCGCCACTGAACGGCGCGGCGCCGGACACCTATGAGAAGGAAGGAAGCGGGCGGCTCTCACCGGCGCCCGCTTTTTTCATGGGGCAGGGCGGTGTCTCGGCCGAGGCGGGGTGTCAGGAAGCGGGTGCCATGTTAGGCCTGTGCCAGGGCGTCGCGGATCGATGCCGGCAGGATTGAATTGGACGGAGATCGAGATGACGAAGGTAGCGTTCCTGGGCCTCGGCGTGATGGGCTATCCGATGGCGCGGCATCTGCAGGCGAAGGGCCACGAGGTCACCGTCTACAACCGCAATGCCGCCAAGTCCGCGAAGTGGGTCTCCGAATTTGGCGGTCGCGCCGCCGCGACCCCGAAGGAAGCTGCCGGGGGGCAGGACATCGTCTTCGCCTGCGTCGGCAATGACGACGATCTGCGCTCGGTCACCATCGGGCCGGACGGCGCCTTTGCCGGGCTTGGCCAGGGCGCCGTCTTTGTCGATCACACCACCGCTTCCGCCGAGGTGGCGCGCGAACTGCACACCGAGGCCGAGAGCCGCGGCTTCGCCTTCATCGATGCGCCCGTTTCCGGCGGCCAGGCGGGTGCGGAGAACGGCCTGCTGACGGTGATGTGCGGCGGCGACGCCGAGCCTTTCGCCCGCGTCGAGCCGGTGATCGCCAGCTACGCCCGCGCCTGCCGCCTGCTCGGACCCGTGGGCTCCGGCCAACTCGCCAAGATGATGAACCAGATCTGCATCGCCGGCATCGTCCAGGGCCTGGCCGAGGCGCTGCATTTCGGCAAGCGCGCCGGCCTCGACGTCGAGGCCGTGGTCGAGGTGATCTCGAAGGGCGCGGCGCAGTCCTGGCAGATGGAGAACCGCTACAAGTCGATGAATGCCGGCCAGTTCGAGTTCGGCTTCGCGGTCGACTGGATGCGCAAGGATCTCGGCATCTGCCTCGATGAGGCGCGCAACAACGGCGCGAAGCTGCCGCTGACCGCGCTGGTCGACCAGTTCTACGCCGACGTCCAGGCCATGGGCGGCAACCGCTGGGACACGTCGAGCCTCATCGCCCGGCTGGAAAAGTAGGGGCCTTTTTGGGCCCGCGCTCCCGCCAACGCCCAACCTCCGCCCTCATCCTCGCGAAGGCGAGGACCCATCCAGCCGTGAACTTGGGCGTTTGGCACGGCTGGCAACCCTGCTGAATGGATCCCGGGTCTCCGCCCGGGATGACGGCAAGGTGGGGGAGCGCGGGGGCGTCTCCGTTCCCAGGCTATGGTGGGTAGGCGTGGTGGTCCACGCTTCCGGCCATGCGGGCGTTTGGCGCCCCTCACACCCTCGCGTAAATATCCTCGATGCGGACGATGTCGTCCTCGCCGAGATAGGAGCCGGTCTGGACCTCGATCAGTTCGAGCGGGATCAGGCCGGGGTTGGAAACGCGGTGGATCGCGCCGAGAGGCAGGTAGATCGACTCGTTCTCGTTCACTGTCTTGACGGTGTCGTTCAGCGTCACCTCGGCGGTTCCGCGCACGACGACCCAATGCTCGGCGCGATGGTGGTGCTTCTGCAGCGACAGCTTGGCGCCGGGCTCGACGACGATCTTCTTCACATGGAAGCGGTCGCCCCGGCAGATCGTCTGGTAGGTGCCCCAGGGCCGGTGGATCTTGATGTGCTCGTTGGCCTCGTGGCGCTTCTCCGCCTTGAGGCTGGCGACCAGATGCTTGACGTCCTGGGCCCGGTCGGACGGCATGATCAGGATCGCATCCTCGGAGGCGACGACGGTCATGTTGTCGAGGCCGATGCCGGTGATCAGCGGACCCTCGGAGTGGATGAAGGCGTTGTGGCTGTCGATCAGCGCGACGGGGCCGGACGTGACATTGCCATGTTCGCCGGCCTCGCGGCTGTCGCGCACGGCGTCCCAGCTGCCGATGTCGGACCAGCTGAAGCGGCCCTCGATGACGGCGGCGCGGTCGGTGCGCTCCAGCACGGCATAGTCGATCGATTTGGCCGGCATCGCCACGAAACTCTTCTCATCCAGGCGGATGAAGCCGATGTCCTCGATCGCGCCGGCGATCGTCTTCTCGGCGCCGGCGGCGATCTCCGGCTCGAACTTGGCGGCCTCGGACAGCATCAGCGCGGCCGGGAAGATGAAATTGCCGGAATTCCAGAGATAGCCGTCGGCGACATAGCGTTCCGCGGTCTCGCGGTCCGGCTTCTCGACAAAGGAGGTGACGGCGAAGGCGCCCGGCGTGCCAAGCGGCTTGCCCGGCTTGATATAGCCATAGCTGGTGCGCGGCTCGGTCGGCGTGATGCCGAAGGTGACGATATGGCCTTCCTCGGCGGCCGCGGCGGCGTCCAGGCAGGCCTGCTGGAACAGGGCCACGTCGGGCACCAGATGGTCTGCGGCCAGCGCCAGCACCAGGCAATCATCGCCATGGATCTTCTGCGCGTAGCGGGCGGCGACGATCAGCGCCGCCGCGGAATCGCGCCGTGCCGGCTCCAGGATGATGGTGACGTCGACGCCGATTTCCGCCGCCTGACGCCGGGCGAAGAAACGGAAGGCATCGGCGGTGATGATGATCGGGTCGGTGCCGCCGGCGCTCTTCGGCGGCACGCGCAGCAGCGTGTCCTGATAGAAGGTGCGATCGGAGCCGAGCGCCAAAAACTGCTTCGGCATGCTGTCGCGCGAGATCGGCCAGAGTCGTGTTCCCGATCCGCCCGCCAGAATAACCGGAACAATCTTCGAACCTGCCATAGTGATAGCCTCTCAAACGCAGCTTGCGCTTCATGCGCCTTTTGCCGGGGATGCCCCCTCGCTTTGCGGGGATGTTGCATGGCGGGGGTTACCAATTCAACGCGCGGGTCTCTCAGGAGTTCGGTTCGGACCCGTCAGTTTGGAACATTCTTTCCGAATGGTTGCGTCGGCGGAGCGATGCGGGCCGTTCGGAAAGCGCGGTGTCGGGGGCGGGCCGCGTGATTGAGCGCCAGCCAGAGATGTGCCGTGCCCCGCCCGCCGCGCGCCATCGCCCGGAGCGCGGCGCGGACATCGCGGGCCCGCGTCGCGGCCTCGACGACCAGGACGACATCGTCGACATGGCGCAGCCAGAGCAGCGTGTCGACGACGCCCAGTACGGGCGAACTGTCGATGACGATCTGGTCATAGGCAGGCCGCACCGTCTGCAGCCAGTTGCCGAGCCGGCCGGATTGCAGCAGCGCATCCACCCGGAGGCGCGCATCGCCGGGGCCGGCGGCGACGGTGAGATGCGGCGTCACGTCGTCGAACAGGAAGGCGTCGGCGGGCAGGACCGCGGCGATGCGTCCGGCCAGGTGATCGGCGAGGCCATGCCGGCGATCGCGATCCAGCGCGGCGTGAATGCCGGGCTCGCGCAGATTGCCATCGATCAGGAGGGTCTTGCGGCCGGACAGCGCGAAGGATCGCGCCAGCGCAATCGCGGTCAGCGTTGCGCCCTCGCCGGGGAGAGCCGCCGTCACCAGCGCCACGCGAGCGGTTCCCTGCGGTCGCGGAACCGACGGGGCGAGATCGAGCCCGAGGCGCAATCGGCGCACGCTTTCGGGATAAGGGCCGGCTGGATTGTCGAGGATTTCGCCCGCCGGCTTGTCGCCCGGGCGTCGCACCTCGATAGCGGGGAGGGAAGCGAGCACCGGCACGCCGGAGAACGCCTCGAGCGCGCTCTCGTCCGCGAAACCTCCAGAAAGGCTGTCGCGCAGGATGGCGGCCGATACGCCGAGCAGCAGGGAGAAAGCCATGGCGAGGCCTGCGATTAGCGGCGTGTCCGGATAGGTCGGGGTGGAGGGGGGCAGGGCTGCCGAAACGATCCGGCTGTCGGGAAGCTGCAGGTCGATTTCGGCCGTCGCGGTCGTCGAATTGGTCGTGAGCTTATCGACGACCAGGCGCAGCGCCGCTGCATCCCCCTCGACCTCGCGAAAATGCAGCACAAGGTCGGCCGGCACGTCGGGCCCCGTCAGCCGCTGGCTGAGGCGGTTGCGCAACTCGGCCTCGTTCTGCTGCGCCGTGCTCGCCTCGGCGGCGATCCGCGCGATCACCGCCTGGGCCTCCTTGTCGATCTGCCGGTCGAGTTGGGCGAGCCGGGTCTGCGTGTCGGCGCTGTCGGCGGGAGCGGGTCCCTGACGGATCGCCGCTGCCTGCGCCTGGAGCCGCACCATCCGCTCGGAGTTCAGTTCGGCGATCAGGGCGTCCCATTCGCGCTTGCGGGCGCGTTCGCGCGATCGGCCGGCGAGCGCGTCGTAGCGAAGGCGGTTCGCCTCCTGCTCTTTGATGGCGGAGCGGATTTCCCGCAGCTCGGCGCGAAGCTCGGCGTCTTCGATCTGGAGGATATTGTCGTCGAGGAAACTGTCGAGCTTGCGGTCGATCTCGCGCAGCGCGGCGCGCGCGCTTTCGAGCTGCTGGGCGAGCCGCTTCTGCATATCGGCCGCGAAATCGACCTTGGCGCGGATCTGCGCGTCGATATAGGCGGCGGCCAGCTGGTTGGCGATCCGCGCCGCCTTTTCGGGATCCCGGGAACGGGCCGCGACTTCGATGACATAGGTCGCCCCCCGCCGGGTGACCGTAATCGCCTGGCTCAGCCGCTTCAGCGTCAGCCGGGTCGCCTGTTCGGTCGACAGCGTGGCTGGCCCAAGGCCAAGCAGGCTTGCCAGACGTGCCCGCAAGCCTCGCTTCGGCGCGAATTCTGGGTCGCGAACCAGGTCCAGCGTGTTGACCACTGACAGCAGCACAGAGGGTGAGCGCAGGATCTCGACCTCGCTCTCGACCCGCGCCGCATCGGCCGGCCTGCCGCCTTCGGGCCGGTCCGCGTCGAGCATGCTGCGTTGCCAGGGATCGACGATGACCAGCGCGGAGGCCTTGTAGGCCGGCGTTGCCTGCCAGAGGAAAAGCGCGGCCAGCAGGTTGATGGCAATGACGACGCCGAGAAAAGTCCAAGCCTGCCGGCGCAGCAGGCGGAACAGCCGCCACGGATCGGGAGGCTCCGCGCGCGATGCGGCCCATGGCCCGGGGGGCGGCGGCGCAGGCGAGGCCTGGCCATCCTCCGAGGCGAGGCGCAGGCCCCTGCCGTCCGACATCCTGACTTCCCCCGTCGAAGCCGATCCGTTTCGCAGATGCTGGGCGCGGCGGTCCTGGATGCAGGAAGTCGGCCGCACAACCCAAGGTGACGTAACGGAAATGGCGAGTCAACACCGGCCCATGCGGCGGTCGTCCGCATTGCGAACAAAACGGGAAACATGCTCCAATCCGGGACGATCCCGCCCTTGATTCGACGGAACCACCCATTTCCATGACGGCTGCCCATCTCGCCCGGCTGAACGACGACCAGCGCCGCGCCGTCGAATTCGGGGTCACCACGCTCGAGCGTGGCCCGCTGCTGGTGATCGCCGGCGCCGGCTCCGGCAAGACCAACACGCTGGCGCACCGGGTTGCGCACCTGATCCTGAACGGCGCCGATCCGCGCCGCATCCTGCTGATGACCTTTTCGCGCCGCGCGGCGAGCGAGATGGCGAAGCGGGTCGAGCGCATCGCTGCGAGCGTGCTCGGCGCCAAGGGTGGCGTGCTGACCGATGCGCTCGCCTGGTCCGGTACGTTCCACGGCGTCGGCGCCAAAATCCTGCGCGAGCACGCGCAATGGATCGGCCTCGATCCTGCCTTCACGATCCATGACCGCGAGGATTCCGCGGATCTGATGAACCTGGTCCGGCACGAGCGCGGGCTCTCGAAGAAAGAAAGCCGGTTTCCCGCCAAGGGCACCTGCCTCGCCATCTATTCGCGCGTGGTCAATTCCGAGACGACGATCGACGAGGTACTGGTCCGGGTCTTCCCCTGGTGCGCCATGTGGAAAGACGAGTTGAAGGCGCTGTTCGCCGCTTACGTCGAGGCGAAACAGGCGCAGAACGTGCTCGATTACGACGATCTGCTGCTCTACTGGGCCTATCTGATGGCCGAGCCCTCGATCTCGGGCGAGATCGCCGCCCGCTTCGACCATGTCCTGGTCGATGAATACCAGGACACCAACCGGCTTCAGGCCTCCGTCCTGCTCGGTCTGAAGCCGAAGGGGGACGGGCTGACGGTGGTCGGCGACGACGCGCAGTCGATCTATTCGTTCCGCGCCGCGACCGTCCGCAACATCCTCGATTTCCCCGGCCATTTCTCGCCGGCCGCCGAGATCGTCACGCTGGAGCGCAATTACCGCTCGACCCAGCCGATCCTCGCCGCCGCCAATGGCGTGATCTCGCTGGCAACCGAGCGCTTCACCAAGAACCTCTGGACCGAACGCGAAAGCGGCGACAAGCCTCAACTGGTGACCGTGCGCGGCGAGGCCGAGCAGGCGCGCTATGTCGTCGAGACGGTGCTGGAGGCGCGCGAGCGCGGTGTGGCGCTCAAGGAACAGGCGGTGATGTTCCGCGCCTCGCATCACTCGGGCCCGCTCGAATTCGAGCTGACCCGGCGCAACATCCCCTTCGTCAAGTTTGGCGGGCTGAAGTTCCTCGACGCGGCGCATGTGAAGGATCTGCTCGCCGTCCTGCGCTTCGTGGAAAATCCGCGCGACCGCGTCGCGGGCTTTCGTGTCGCGCAATTACTGCCGGGCGTCGGGCCGGGCACAGCGGGCAAGATGCTGGAATCGATGGCCGGCGCCGTCGATCCGGTTGCGGCGCTGGCCGAGTTCAAGCCGCCCCAGAAGACGGCGGCCGACTGGCCGGCCTTTGTCGAGCTGGTGGGCCATCTGCGCCAGGCGAAATTGGGCTGGCCGGCCGAGATCGAGGCGGTGCGCAGCTGGTACGAACCGCATCTCGAGCGCATCCACGAGGACGCGACAGTGCGGCTGGCCGACCTTGTGCAGCTGGAGCAGATCGCCGCCGGCTTTGCCTCGCGCGAGCGCTTCTTGACCGAACTCACGCTCGATCCGCCGGACGCCACCAGCGGCGAGGCGGGCGTGCCGCTGCTCGACGAGGACTATTTGATCCTCTCGACCATCCATTCCGCCAAGGGGCAGGAGTGGAAATCGGTGTTCGTGCTCAACGTCGTCGATGGCTGCATGCCGATCGATCTCTCGACCGGCACGGCCGAGGAGATCGAGGAGGAACGGCGGCTGCTCTATGTCGCCATGACGCGCGCCAAGGACGAACTGCACCTCGTCATGCCGCAGCGCTTCTTCGTCACGCAGCAGACGCGCGGCGGCGACCGTCACATCTACGCGACCCGTACCCGCTTCATTCCTTCCGCCATCATCGGCCTGTTCCAGCAGGTGATCTGGCCTCCGGCGCCGAGCGAAGTGGCGGGAGCCGCCGCCATGCCGCGCGTCCCCGTCGACATAGCGGCCCGGATGCGGGGCATGTGGAAATAGGGAACGCCTCGCCTTTGAACCCTCCCTCGAGGGGTGGGTTCAAGCGACGACCTTACTCGTCCTGCAGGCAGACCCGCAGGCGGTGGCCGTCGGGGTCGAGGGCGACGAAGGTCGGGCCGAAATCGAGGACGGTCAAGGCCTGCTCGATCTGGAGCCCGCGCTGCTGCCAGTCGGCATAGAGCGCGTCGATCCTGTCCTTGTTCTCGACCATGAAGACGATCTCGCCATTGGCGCCGTTTGCCGCGGCGGTGGTGGCGGGGTTGGCCTGGGCGCGGCCCCAGAGGCCGAGCGTCAGGCCGTTGTCGAGCGGCAGCGCGGCGAAGTTGGGCGACAGGCTCGCGGCCGGATGGCCGAGCAGGTGACCATAAAAGGCGGCGCTGGCGGCCGTGTCGTTCACATAGAGCAGGATCATGTTCGGGGTCGTCATGGTGTTGCCTCCGTTGTCGATGGAGGCAGGTGTAGTCGAGCCTGCTGTCAGTTTATGGCAGCAGTGTCGGATGGCTGATGCCCTCGGCGATCTTCCATTCCTTCAGCAGCGCCTGCCGCCGGCGCGGGTAGCGCGTTTCCGTGACGACGAGATCGGCCATCCGCTCGGTTCGGAAATGGCGGAAATCCTCCCGTGTCTCGCACCAGGCGACGAGCACGCGCACCTTCTCGAAGAAGCCGAGTGCGAACGGCCAGACCGTACGCTGCGAAGCGGCGCCGACCGCGTCGACATAGGCGAAGGCAAGCTTGCGCTCGCCGCGGATCGCCGCGCGGATGGCGGCAAGGTCGACACCGGGCGTCTCGGTCGAACTGGCGCCGACCAGCAGCGTCGAACTGTCGAGATCCTCGCGCAGATCCGCGGGCAGAACGGCGGCGATCTTGGCCAGCGCATTGCTGGCGGCGAGCGCCAGCCGGGGATCGGCGCGTTTCGAAACCCAGCGCGAGCCCAGCACCATCGCCTCGATCTCGTCCTCGGAGAACATCAGCGGCGGCAGCATGAAGCCGGGCTTCAGGATATAGCCGATGCCGGCTTCGCCCTCGATCGACGCGCCCTGCGCCTGGAGCGTGGCGATGTCGCGATAGAGGGTGCGCAGGCTGATGCCGAGTTCCGTGGCCAGCACCTGGCCGCTCACTGGCCGGCGGTGACGGCGCAGGATCTGGATCAGGTCCAGCAGGCGTTGCGATCGCGACATGGGGCATCCCTTTCATCCCATGATGCCATAAACTGGCAGCATTGGCACGGCGATCCCCGGTCCTTCGCCTCTTCGTGACGCTCCAGGATCTCCCCCGCAGGCGATCGCCCCCTCCGGATGACGGTACCCGTTCTGATACGCGACAGGCTGGGTAGTTCGCTTGCCGCGCGATTGACTCTTGCCTGATTTGGAGTCGTATTGGATAGAACAAAACAGGAACAATGGCGATCGGATCGGATAGCGACGACCAGGATGGATACCGCAAGGACGACCCTTTCCGCATTGCGGCAGCGCATTGCCGCGCTGGAGACGACGGCCCGGCCCGCGCCGCCGGGCGAGGCTCTTTCGCCGAGGGCAACCGCGCGCGCGTCCCGGATCGCGCTCGACCGGGATGCGGTCGATGCCGCGCTGGGGGGTGGGCTGGCGCGCGGCGCGCTGCATGAGATCCATGCCGCTTCGGGCGCCGACACCATCGCGGCGTCGGGCTTTTCGCTGGCCCTGGCGCTGGCCGCGGCCCCCGCCGGGCGACCGATCGTCTGGGTGCGGCAGGATTATGCCGCCCGCGAGGGCGGCGACCTTCATGCCGATGGCCTGCAGGCGCTGGGTCTCGATCCCTCCGCGCTGATCCTGGTGCAGTTGCGGGATGCGCTGGCCGTCTTGCGCGCCGGCGGCGAGGCGGCCCGCTGCGGCGCGCTGGGCGCCGTGATCATCGAGCCCTGGGGCGAACCGAAGGCGCTCGACCTGACGACGCAGCGCCGCTTTTCGCTGGCGGCGGAGGCTTCGGGCGTCACCGTCCTGCTGCTGCGGCCGGGCGCGCGGCCGATGCCGGGCGGGGCGGAGACCCGCTGGCTCGTGCGTTCCGAACCGGCCGTGCCACTGGCGATGAACGCGCCGGGCCATCCGACCTTTGACCTGACCTTGTTGCGCCATCGCCACGGACCGCCCGGCGGACCCTGGCGGCTGGAGTGGAACCGCGATGAAAAACTCTTCAAGCGCCCGGCGCTATTGCGCGATCCGGCTGCCGTTCCTCGCATCGAACCGGCTCCGAAACCTGCCGAACGCGCCCCATTCCGGCTTGCCGGCTGAAGCGCCGCTGCTGATCGTCGAAAAGGCGAAGGGCGCGCTGGCTCTGGCCGCGCCGGACCCGGCGGCGTTGCGGCAGGGACTTGGCCCCGGCCTGACGCTGGCCGAGGCACGGGCGCGCATCGCCAATCTGGTGGTGGCCGAGCACGACCCCACCGCCGACGAGGCCTTGATGGAGCGGATCGCCGATTGGTGCGATCGCTATACGCCGCTGGTCGCCCGCCATGGCGAGCGCGGCCTGATGCTCGACATCACCGGCGTCGCCCATCTCTTCCAGGGCGAGGCGGCGCTGCTCGAGGACCTCCTGACGCGGCTTGCCGGCTTTGGCCTTACCGCCCATGGCGCGATCGCCGGCGCGCCGGCAACCGCCCGTGCGCTGGCGCGCGGCCGGGATCGCGTGATCGTGCCGCCGGGCCGCGAGGCGGAGGCGGTCCGGCCCCTGCCGATCACGGCGCTGGGGCTGGACGCCGCGCGGGTGCAGGCGCTGCGTCGGGCCGGGCTGAAGATCGTCGCCGATCTGATCGACCGGCCGCGCGCCCCGCTCGCCGCCCGCTTCGGCGCCGATTGCGTCGAACGGCTGGAACGGCTGGCCGGCATTGCCGAGCACCCGATTTCGCCGCGCCGGCCGGTTCCCGCGGCGCTGGCCGAACGCATCTTCTTCCAGCCGATCGCCCATCAGGACGATATCGCCGCCACGCTTGCCCGCCTCGCCGCCGATGTGGCCTCGCTGCTGGAGGCGCGCGGCGAGGGCGGCCGCCATTTCGAGGCGAGCTTCTATCGCGTCGACGGCGCCGTGCGGCGGATCGATGTTACGACCGCGCGGCCCAACCGGGCGCCGAAGGCAATCGCCAGACTGTTCCATGAGAAACTGGACGCGCTTTCCGATCCGCTCGACGCCGGCTTCGGCTTCGACCTGATCCGCCTCGGCGCCTTTCGCACCGAACCTTTCCTGGCCGCGCAATCGAGCCTCGAGGGGCATGCGCTTGACGACGAGGCGGTTGCCGATCTGGTCGATCGTCTTGGCGCCCGTTTCGGGCCCGAGCGGGTGCAGGGGTTCCTGCGGGAAGACACGCATATTCCCGAGCGGCGCACGCGGCGGGTGCCGGTCTTCGCCATGGGCGGCAATACGGCCCCCTGGCAGGACGAACTGGCGCCCGGCGACCCGCCGCTCCGGCCGCTCAGCCTGTTCGACCCGCCCGAGCCGGTCGAGGCGCTGGGCGAGGTGCCGGACGGGCCGCCGCTCAGCTTTCGCTGGCGCCGCGTGCTGCACCAGGTGGCGCGCGCCGAGGGACCGGAGCGGATCGCGCCGGAATGGTGGCGCGCCGGCGGCGATGGGCCCGACCGCGATTACTTCCGCGTCGAAGATCGCAATGGCGGCCGTTTCTGGCTCTACCGGGAAGGCTTTTATGCGGCCGACCGGCCGCAGCCGCGCTGGTTCCTGCATGGGCTGTTCGCATGAGGATCGGAGAAAGGCCCGCAGAGGCCGTCATCCCGGCGAAGGCCGGGATCCATCGGTTGGCGATCCTGCGATTGGGCCGGTGTTCCTGGGCCCCGGCCTTCGCCGGGGCGACGGGCCCGTGTGAACCCTATGCGTTCTGCGAGGCTGCATGAGCCCCTATGCCGAACTCGCCGTGATGTCGAATTTCTCCTTCCTGGAGGGCGGGTCGCATGCCTATGAGCTCATCGTCCAGGCGCATGCGCTGGGGCTGAAAGGCATCGGCATCGCCGACCGCAACACCTTTGCCGGCATCGTCCGGGCGCATGATGCGTGGTCCAGCGAGGACTATGGCAACACGCGGGCTGCCGGATTCCGCCTCGTCGTCGGCGTCCGGCTGGTGTTTCGCGATGGCACCCCGGATATCCTCGCCTATCCCGCGGATCTGGCCGCCTATAGTCGGCTTTGCCAGTTGCTGAGCCTTGGCAAGCGTCGCGCGCCGAAGGGCGAATGCCATCTCGATTTCGACGATCTGGCCGATCATGCAGAGGGCTCGCTCTTCATCCTGATGCCGCCCGCTCGGGTGCCGGGAGATTTTGGCGCGACGGCGCGAAAGCTCGCCGCTCTCGCGCCCGGCCGGGCGTGGATCGCCGCCGTGCTCTACCGCAAGGGCGACGACCGCCGCCGGCTCGCCGCCCTTGCGGAGCTTTCGCGGGAATGCCGGCTGCCGCTCATCGCCGTCAACGACGTGCTCTATCACGCGACCGAGCGGCGTCCGTTGCAGGACGTTTTGACCTGCATCCGCCACAAGACGACGATCGAGACGGCGGGGCGCTTGCTGGAGGCCAACGCCGAGCGGCATCTGAAGCCCGGCTTCGAGATGGCGCGGCTGTTTCGCGATTTTCCAAGCGCCATCGGCGAGACGATGCGCTTCCTGAAGCGCATCACCTTCACCCTCGACGAGATAAAATACGAATATCCGCATGAGGCCGTGCCGAAAGGCATGAGCCCGCAGGACTATCTCGAGATCCTGACCTGGCAGGGGGCGGAGCGTCATTATCCCCAGGGCATCCCCGCCGAGGTCCGAGCGACGCTCGCCAAGGAATTCGCACTGATCCGGGAGCGTAACTACGCCGCCTATTTCATCACCGTGCATGACATCGTCGTCTTCGCGCGCAGCGTCGGCATTCTCTGCCAGGGACGTGGGTCCGCCGCCAATTCCGCCGTCTGCTATTGCCTGGGTGTGACCTCGGTCGACCCGGTCCAGCATCAATTGCTGTTCGAGCGCTTCCTGTCGTCGGAGCGCGAGGAGCCGCCCGATATCGACGTCGATTTCGAGCATGAGCGGCGCGAAGAGGTGATCCAGTTTATCTATGAGCGCTATGGCCGCGACCGCGCCGCGATCTGCGCCACCGTCATTTCCTACCGGACGAAAAGCGCCATTCGCGAGGTCGGCAAGGCGCTGGGGCTTCCGGAGGATGTCATCGTTGCGCTCGGCGGCACGGTCTGGGGCGGCGGCTGGGGCTCGGACATCCAGAACAAGCACATCACCGATTCCGGCCTCGATCCGAAAAACCCGGAGATCGAGCGCGCGGTCAAGCTGGCCATGGAACTGCGCGGCTTTCCGCGCCACCTCTCGCAGCATGTCGGCGGTTTCGTGCTGACCGAGAGCCTCCTGAACGACCTCGTGCCGAGCGGCCCGGCGGCGATGAAGGATCGCAGCTTCATCGAATGGGACAAGGACGACATCGATACCGTCGACATGATGAAGGTCGATATCCTGGCCCTCGGCATGCTGACCTGCATCCGCAAGGCTTTCGACCTCATCGCGGAGGCGGGCGGAGAGCGTCACGAACTCCACACCTTGCCCTCCGAAGATCCGGCCGTTTACGACATGCTCTGCAAGGGCGACTCGATCGGCGTCTTCCAGGTCGAGAGCCGGGCGCAGATGAACATGCTGCCGCGCCTGCAGCCCCGCCGGTTCTACGATCTCGTCATCCAGGTGGCGATCGTCCGGCCGGGCCCGATCCAGGGCAATATGGTGCATCCCTATCTGAAGCGCCGCGCCGGCCTCGAAGAGCCGACCTATCCCTCGCCATCTTCGGAGCATGGCCATCCCGACGAGCTGAAGGAAGTTCTGTCGCGGACGCTGGGCGTGCCGATCTTCCAGGAACAGGCGATGAAGCTCGCCATGGTCGCGGCGAAATTCACCGGCGACGAGGCGAATGGCCTGCGCCGTGCCATGGCGACCTTCCGGCATAATGGCACCATCCACCAATATGAGGAGAAGATGGTCGGGCGCATGATCGCGCGCGGCTATGACCCCGCTTTCGCCAACAGTTGCTTCGAGCAGATCAAGGGCTTTGGCGAATATGGCTTTCCCGAAAGCCATGCCGCGAGCTTTGCCCGGCTCGTCTATGTCTCGGCCTGGATCAAGTGCCACCATCCGGCCGCCTTCGCCGCGGCGCTGCTGAATTCGCAGCCCATGGGCTTCTACGCCCCCGCGCAGATCGTGCGCGACGCCGCCGATCACGACGTGCCGATCCATCCCGTCGACATCAATGCGAGCTTTTGGGACAACACGCTGGAGCCGACCGAAAGGGGGCTGGCGCTGCGGCTCGGCTTTCGCCAGATCGACGGCTTTCGCAAGGATTGGGCGGAGATGATCGCGGCAAGGCGGGGCGAGGCCGGGTTCGCGGCGATGGACGATCTGGTCCGCCATACCGGGCTGGAGCGGCGGGCTTACGAAAAGCTTGCCGACGCCGATGCGCTGCGCTCTCTCGGGCTCGACCGGCGGCAGGGGCTCTGGGAAGTGCGCCGCCTGCCGAGTTCCGACATCCTGCCGCTCTTCGCCGCCGCCGATGCGGCCGAACTGGGCCGCGAGCAGGATATGCCGCTACCCGCCATGCCGCTTTCCGAGCATGTCGTTGCCGATTACCAGACGCTTCGCCTGTCGCTGAAGGCGCATCCGATGCGTTTCCTGCGCGAGCGCTATACGAGCGAGCGCATCCTGTCCGCCGCAGCGATGACGGCGCTGGCCGATGGCGCCTTCGCGCGGACGGCGGGCGTCGTTCTGGTCCGCCAGCGTCCCGGCAAGGGCAATGTCGTGTTCATGACGCTCGAGGACGAGACCGGCATCGTCAATGTCGTCGTCTGGACGCGGCTGTTCGACGAGTTCCGCCGCACCATCATCGGCGCCAAGCTGGTGCTGGTCGAGGGCAACATCCAGAAGAGCGCGGAAGGCATCGTCCATCTCGTGGCGAAGAAGCTGATCGACCGCACGGGCGACCTCGATCACCTCGACGAAGACCGTCGCCCGAACCTGGCTCTGTCGCGGGCCGACGAATTCGTCCACCCGCAACAGCCCCGCCACCCCGGCGGCAGCCACCCGCGCAACGTCCGCATCATCCCGAAATCGCGGGACTTTCACTGAGGGGCCCATGATGCTCTGCGCGGCATGCCGGCACCGTCTGGCAACCGGCCGGCATGCCATGCTCTCCACCCATCATCCTGAGGAGCCCCGAAGGGGCGTCTCGAAGGACGCAGGGTGCTCATGCCATCCGCTCGAAGCCTTGCAGCGAAGCCGTGCGTCCTTCGAGACGGCTTGCTGCGCAAGCCCCTCAGGATGATGGGGGACGGTATCCGGCAGGCTGCCCGTCACGAGCCTCCCAACGCCTCGGCTGAATGGATTCCGGATCTCCGCTTCGCTGAGTCCGGAATGAAGGCGAGAGCTAGATGGCGACGCGTTTAGCCTGGGAGGCCCAGGAACTATCCGAAACCTCGGCCGCGCTCAGTGCTCCAGATCGTAGACCAGGATCCCGTCGAGGCCGCCTTCGGCGGCGGCGACGATGGCGGCGCCGACCTTGGCGTGCTCTTCGTCAGCCAGATACTGGTCCCGCGCCGCGACATCGCGGAAGGTGACGATGAAGCCTTCGGAAAAGCCCTTGTCGAGCCCTTCCGGGCTCATGTTGTTGCCGACGATGATGTTGATCAGGCCGTCGATGCGCGGGCGCAGCGCCAGCAGCGCGTCGAGGATCGCCACCTTGGTCTTGGCGGTGGTGTCGGCGCGGTAATTGATGAAGACGCAGTGGGTGATCATGATTCTGGATTTCCTCCGTGGCCCGCAGGATAGGCGGTCGGAGGACAGGGCGTCACGCTGTTTCGAAGCCGCATGCCGCCAGAAGCAGCACCCTTGCCCAACCTCTCCCGCGCGCGGGCCAAGGCTCTGGCCCGAGGCGGCCAAAGGGTGAGGTCCAGGCGCCAGCCATGAACCGGAAGGTCGATGCGGCGCCGGGGAGGGAAGACTCCCTCTCCCGCGCGCGGGAGAGGGTTGGGGTGAGGGGCTTTGAACAGCCGAAATCGCAGCCTTATTCCGCCGCGATCCGCAGTTCCTTCGAGAGCGGCGGCGCGGCCGGGGTCGGCTTGTGGCCGGCATGGGGCTCGTCTTCGTCGACCTCGTTCGGTGCGAAGGCACGATGGAACAGGTGGCCGACAAGCCGGGAGAGGTCGTCCATGATCGTGTAGACCGACGGGATGAAGACCAGCGACAGGATCGTCGACAGGAACAACCCGCCCATCACCGCGATTGCCATCGGCGCGCGGAATTCGCCACCCTCGCCAAGCGCCAGCGCCGCCGGCAGCATGCCGGCGCCCATGGCGATGGTGGTCATCACGATCGGCCGGGCGCGCTTGCGGCCGGCGTCGATGATCGCCTCCTTGCGGTCCATGCCGTGCTTGACCTGTTCGACCGCGAAATCGACCAGCATGATCGCGTTCTTGGTGACGATGCCCATCAGCATCAGCATGCCGATGATCACCGGCATCGAGAAGGCGTTGTTGGTGAGCAGCAGCGCCGCGACCACGCCGCCGATGGAGAGCGGCAGCGAGGCGAGGATGGTGAGCGGCTGGAACACGCTGTTGAACAGGATGATCAGCACGACGAAGACCAGCAGGATGCCCGAGCCCATGGCGACGCCAAAGGCGGAGAACACCTCGGCCTGCGCCTCGGCATCGCCGGTTTCCTGCAGGCGGACGCCCTCGGGGAAGTTCTTGACGGCGTCCATCGTCTTGATGCGCTCGGTGCCCTGGCCCGACGTAAAGCCATGCGCCATGTCGGTGCCGACCTTGACCAGCCGTTCGCGGTCATAGCGCTCGATCGTTGCCGGACCCTGGCCGAAGCTGACATCGGCAACCGTCGAAAGCGGCACCGAACCGCCGGCCGGCAAGGGTACGCGCAGCGCCGACAGCACCGAAAGATCGGAGCGGGCGACGCGGTCGAGTTCGACCCGGATTGGCACCTGGCGGCCATCGACCGTGAACTTGGCGAGGTTGGCGTCGGCGTCGCCGGTGGTGGCGACGCGGATCGTCTCCGAGATCCGGTCCGGGGCTATGCCGAGCGCGGAAGCCTCGTCAAGCTTCGGCACGATGCGGATTTCCGGACGCGCGAAGGAGGAGAGCGCGACCGGGTTCAGGAACATCGGGTCGGCCTTCATCGCCGCCTCGAGGTCGCCCGATGCCTTGGCGACGCCGTCGCCATCCGGTCCGGTAACGGCGATCGTGGTTTCGCGGTCGCCGCGTTCGTTGACGACGTAGAAGCGGATGTCGGGAATGGTCGAGAGGACCGAAGCCACGATCGGCTTCATGTCCTTCTGGCTGACGCTGCGCTCCTTCTTTGGCACGAGCTCCAGGATGACGGCGGCGCGGCGGGTTTCCAGCGTGCCGGTCGGCGAGGTGCCGCCCATGACGAACACGCGCTGGATCTCCGGCAATTGCCCGAGCGCCGCGGCGATCTTGTCGGTGGTGACGGTGGTTTCGTCGAGCCCTGTGCCCGGCGGCAGTTCGACCGAGACCATCAGGCGGCCCTCGTCGCCTTCCGGGATGAACTCGGACGGCAGCAGGCCGGTCGCCCAGATCGAGACCGCGAAGGTAGCGATGCCGATACCGAGCGTCACCCAGCGCATGCCGCGGGCGAGCGTCGCCCGGAGCAGGCCGGTATACATCCGCATGATGAGGCCATCATGCTCCTCGGCCGGGTGCGGCTGGCCGAGCCAAGCGCGCACCAGGGCGAAGCCGGCGGCCAGCGCCAGCGCCCCAAGCGCGATCCTGGTCCAGCCGATCGAGGCGACGCGTTCGGCGAGCGTGCCGAGCAGTGGCACACCGACCAGCGCTTCGCCGGTGATCTGCAGCACGAGCGCGCCGAGCCCGATCACCACGGCGATGGGGATCATCGCGCGGAGCTTGCGGCCGAGATCGTTCACGAAGCCGCCATAGACGGGCTCGCCGTCCGAGCCATCGCCGAGATAGGGCGCGCGCATGAAATAGGCGGCCATCATCGGCGTGATCAGGCGGGCGACCAGCAGCGAGAAGAACACGGCGACGGCGACCGTCAGGCCGAACTGCTTGAAGTACTGGCCGGCGATGCCGCCCATGAAGGAGACCGGGGCGAAGATCGCCATGATCGTCGCCGAGATGGCGATGACGGCGAGGCCGATCTCGTCGGCTGCTTCCAGCGCCGCGCGATAGGGCTTCTTGCCCATGCGGGTATGGCGGACGATGTTCTCGATCTCGACGATGGCGTCGTCGACGAGGATGCCCGTTACCAGCGTGATGCCGAGCAGGCTGACGAGGTTGAGCGAGAAGCCCAGCATCGACAGCGCCCAGAAAGTCGGGATCGCCGAAAGCGGCAGCGCGATCGCCGCGACCAGCGTCGCGCGCCAGTCGCGCAGGAACAGCAGCACGACGAGGATGGCGAGGATCGATCCCTCATAGAGGGTATCCATCGCGCTTTCGTAATTGCCGTAGGTGTAGTGGACGGTGTTGTCGATGACCGAGAAGGTGACGTCGGGATGCGTCTGGCCGATCTCGGCGATCTTGGCGTCCACGACCTCGGCGACGGAGGCGTCGCTCGCGCCCTTGGCGCGATAGATCGCCAGCGCCACGACCGGCTTGCCGTCGAGGCGGGCGAAGGATTTCGGCTCTTCCCAATGGTCTTCGACCGTGCCGAGATTGCCGAGCCGGACCTCGCGGCCGCCGGAAATCACGATGCGGGCGTTGGCGAGATCCTCGATCGACTTGGCGCCCGCCAGCGTGCGGATGGTCTGCTCCTGGCTGCCGACTTCGCCCTTGCCGCCGGCGAGGTCGACATTGGTGATCTGGAGCTGGCGATTGACGTCCGCCGCCGTGACGCCGAGCGCCATCAGGCGGTCGGGATCGAGACGGATCTGGATTTCGCGGGTGACGCCGCCCATGCGTTCGACGCGGCCGACGCCCTTCAGCGCCTGCAGGTCACGGATGACGCTGTCGTCGATGAACCAGGAGAGCTGTTCCGGCGACATGGTCGGCGCCAGCGCGCCATAGGTGATGATCGACTGGCTTTCGACGTCGATGCGCTGGACGATCGGCTCGTCCACCGTGCGCGGAAGGTCGCCGCGGATCTTGGCGATCGCGTCCTTGACGTCATTCAGCGCGCGGTCGGTATTAACCTCGAGGCGGAATTCGATGGCGGTCGTCGACTGGCCGTCGGTGATGGTCGAGGAGACGTGCTTGACGCCGGTGATGGCGGCAACCGCGTCCTCGACCTTCTTGGTGATCTGGGTTTCCAACTCGGCCGGCGCCGTGCCGGCATCGGTCACGGTGACCGAGATGATCGGCACGTCGATGTTGGGAAAGCGCGTGATCGGCAGTCCCATGAACGAGACGATGCCGAAGGCGCAGAGCACGACGAACAGGAGGATCGGCGGAACCGGATTGCGGATCGCCCAGGCTGAGAAGTTCCAGCTCATCCCTTCGCTCCCTCGCTGTCGCCTTCGCGCTTGGCTTCCACCGGGGTCACCGCATCGCCATCGCGCACGAACGTGCCGGCGCGCAGCACCACGGCGTCGCCCAGCGAAATGCCTTCGACGACCTCGACCAGTCCCTTGCCGGAAATGCCGGTCTTGATCGGCCGCGTCTGGATCTTGCCATCGACGACGACCTGCGCGGTGGCTTCGCCGGCAGTGGTGACGACGGCGGAGACGGGGATCGTCACGCCTTCATGACGGGCGAGTTCAACCGTGCCGCGCGCAAAGGCGCCGGCATTGACCTTGACGTCGGCCGGCAGCGCGACGCGCAGGCGGCCAAGCCGGCTCGCATTGTCGATGCGCGGGGCAACGAGGCGCACCGTGCCCGGAATGCCTTCCGGCACACCCTGGACGGTAACCAGGACCGGCTGGCCGACGGCGATCTGCGCCAGTTCGGCTTCCGGCACCTGCGCTTCGAGCTCGATGGCGCCATCTTCGGCCAGGCGGAACAGCGGTTCGCCGCCGCCGGAGACGATCGCGCCGATGCGGGCCGAGCGCGACAGCACGAGGCCGTCGGTCGGGGCCTTGATCTCGGTCTTGGCGACGCGCAGCTCCAGTTCGCGGCGCTGCGCCTCAGTCAGCGTCTTGTCGGCCTCGGCGAGCGCCAGGCCCTGGGCGGCGGCGTCGCGGCGGGCGGCGGCCGTCTTGGCGGTCGATTCCCGCAGGTCCAGCGTGTCCTGGGCGACGATGCCCTTGGTCTTGAGCGACTGGCCGCGATCGAAGGAGGCGTTGGCCTGCGCCTCGACGGCGCTGGCCTCGGCGATCTGGCTCTTGGCCTGGGCGATCGCCGCGTCATTGCGGGCGAGCGACGAGGCGTTCTGTGCGAGCTGCACATCGAGCATGTCGGTCGAAAGCCGTGCCAGAACCTGGCCGGCCTTGACGTGGTCGCCTTCCTCGGCCGAAAGCTCGGTCAGCCGGTAGCCGTCGAGATCGACGCCGACCAGCACCTCTTCGCGCGGCACCAGCGATCCGATGACGATGGCGGTCTGGACGACCTCCTTGCGCGCAGCCGGAATGACGGTGATCGCCGGCGGCTTGGGTGCTTCCGCGGCGGGCTTGGGTTCGTTGGCCGACGCCGAAAACATCGAGTCCGGCAGGGCGAGGGCCCCGGCGGCGATGGCGGCGACGAAAGCGGCAGAGGCCGCGAGACGGGTCATACGCTTCATGTTCGTTCGGCCGCCTCAAGCGGCCCCTCTGGTCAGGTTGGCACGGGCGGTCTCACGCCGCCGTCATGCCGCTCAGGCTTTCATTCCCAAAACACCGGCGACGAGCCGCCGCAGCAGCGGCTCCACCCGGGCAAGCGATAGGTCGGGGTCGTTAATCTGGCGCAGCGCAATGCCGTCGACGGCGGCCTGCAGCATGCTGATCGTCGCATCGAGATCGGCGTTCGGCGGCATTTCGCCCGTCTCGATCGCCTCGAGGAAGACCTCGCGCATGATGTCGCGCACGCTGTCGTCGATCTGGGCAAAGCGCTTGCCAATCTCGGAATTGCGCAGGCTTTCCGCGCTGATTTCCGCCATCAGCTCGCAGGCGCCGGGATCGCGCATATAGGCGAAATAGCCCATGGCGCAGCTCATCATCCGGTCCAGCAGCGGCCCGGTTCCGCGCATCGTCTCGATCAGCTCGGCAGCGCCGCAGCGTTCCTCCTGGGCGATGGCCTCGATGATCGCTTCCTTGGAAGGAAAATAGCGATAGAGGCCGCCGGGGCTCATCTTGGCTTCGAGGCAGATCTCCTGCATCGAGGCGCCGCGAAACCCGGAGCGGGCAAAGCAGGTGCGCGCCGCGTCGAGGATCTGCGTGCGTCGCGCATCCTGCGCGCTTTCGCGCGGCGAGAGTTCGGTGATTTCAGGTTGCGCGAGCTGGGTCATTAGCATCCGGACTGACTTGCGAATGAATGTTCGCTCGCAGCAGATGCCGTCGCCATGCCCTTAAGTCAAGATGCGGCTGGAAGCGCCGCTGCCGAATCTTCGTCGGCACCGCAAATCTGCGGCAAATCCGTCACAACTCGTCCGACACGGTCGCGCAGGATGCAGAGATCGGGAGCGACCCGGCCGTCTGCAAGGTCGTCGGCCGACGTGGGGTGAGATATTGACGACACAGCAGGGCGGGAATGGCTCCACCGCGCGCGGCTGCGGTTCCTCTCCCGGTGCATTTGCCTGGCAAATCCCTTAGACAGGACCGCTGGTTTCCGCTGAGGAATGGTCGGAGATCCGAGAGGCCTGGGGAGGCGAGGGTGGAGACAATCGACCGCGAACTGGCGGCGTGGCTGGCGCGCGCCGGTCTCGTCGAGGACCCGAACGCGATCATCGCGGAACCGCTGACCGGTGGCGTGGCATCGGACATCTGGCGGGTCGAGGCGGGAGGGCGCAGCTTCGCGGTCAAGCGGGCGCTAGAAAAGCTCCGCGTCGCGCGCGACTGGCACGCCCCGATATCGCGCAATGGCAAGGAAGTCGAATGGCTTCTGCAGGCCGGTCGGATCGTCCCGGATGCGGTGCCACATGTGCTGGCGCAGGACGCCGAGGTTGGCGCCTTCGCCATGGAATATCTGCGGCCCGAGGACCATCCGGTCTGGAAGGCGGAACTGCGCGCCGGCCGGGCCGATCCCGCTTTCGCCGCGGCGGTGGGCCGCGTGATAGCCGCCATCCATGGCGCAACCGCCCATTCGGCCGAGATCGCTGCCCGTTTCGACACCGACGCGATCTTCCACTCGATCCGGCTCGAGCCCTATCTGGAGGCGACCGCAGAAGCGCATCCCGATCTCGCGTCACACTTGATGGCGCTGTCGCGCGAAACGCTCGCGACCAAGATCGCGCTGGTGCATGGCGATGTCAGCCCGAAAAACATCCTGGTCGGGCCAAAGGGGCCCATCTTCCTGGATGCCGAATGCGCTTGGTATGGCGACCCGGCCTTCGACCTTGCCTTCTGCCTGAACCATCTGCTGCTGAAATGCCTCTGGGTTCCGACGTCCCGCGACGACTACCTCGCCGCGTTCGATACGCTCGCAAAAGCCTACCTCGATGCCGTGGGCTGGGAACCCAGGGAAAAGGTCGAGGTGCGCGCCGCCCGCCTGCTGCCCGGCCTATTCCTGGCCCGGGTCGATGGCAAATCGCCGGTCGAATACGTCACCACCGAGCCGGATCGGGACCGCGTTCGTCGCGTCGCCCGGCCCTTGATCGCCACACCGCCAACGACACTCGCCGCCATCCGCGACGCCTGGGAAGAGGAACTTTCGAAGTGACCGACACCACGATCCGCAAGGTGCTGGGGCGCCGCGTCTGGGATTCGCGCGGCCGTCCGACGGTCGAGGCGGAGATCCATCTCGCCTCCGGCGCCATCGGCCGGGCCATCGCGCCGGCGGGCGCCTCGACTGGCACCGGCGAGGCGGTGGATCTCCGCGACGGCGGCGAGCGCTTTGGGGGCCTGGATGTGGTTCGCGCCGTAACGGCGGTGCAGGGCGAAATCGCCTCGGCGCTGGTCGGCATGAAGGCTGCCGATCAGGCCGGGATCGACGCGGCGCTGATCGCGCTCGACGGCACGCCGAACAAGGCCCGCCTTGGCGGCAACGCGCTGATCGCCACCTCGATGGCCGTCCTGCATGCGGCGGCGGCGGGGGAGGGCCGGCCGCTCTGGCGCTATCTCGCGGGTAGCAACAAGGTTCGCATCCCGGTGCCGGAAATCCAGATTTTTGGCGGCGGCGCGCATGCGGCACGGCGGGTCGACGTGCAGGATTTCATGCTGATCTGCCCGGGCGCAGGCTCGTTCGCCGAGGCGCTCGACTGGACTGCCGAGGTCTATCGCGCCGCGGGTCTCCGGATGAAGAAGGCCGGCAAGCTGCAGGGCGTCGCCGACGAGGGCGGCTTCTGGCCGGCCTTCCATTCCAACGAAGAGGCGCTCGACGAACTGGTCGGCGCGATCACCGATGCCGGCTTCACGCCCGGCCCCGATATCGGCATCTCGCTCGATATCGCCGCATCCGAATTCGGCCGCAACGGCCGCTACAAGCTGGCGCTGGACGACCGCGAACTCGACACGGGCGGCATGATCGACCTGCTCGGGCGCTGGCTCGACGCCTATCCGATCCTCTCGATCGAAGATCCGGTAGCGGAGGATGACGAGGAAGGCTTCCTCGCCTTCACCGAGCGCTATGGCGATCGCTGCCAGGTGATCGGCGACGACTTCCTCGTCACCAACGCGGCGCGCGTCGAGGCATCGGCGGCGAAGGGCTCCGCGACGGCGGTGCTGGTCAAGCCGAACCAGGCGGGCACGGTCACCGAGACCAAGGCGGCGCTCGATGCCGGCAAGAAGGCGGGCTTCGGCACAATCGTCTCGGCGCGTTCCGGCGAGACGGAGGACGTCACCATCGTCCATCTCGCGGTCGGCTGGGATGCCGGGCAGTTCAAGGTCGGCTCCTTCTCGCGCTCCGAGCGGATGGCGAAGTGGAACGAGATGCTCCGCGTCGAGGAAGCGCTCGGCGCCGAAGCCGTTTATGCCGGCAAGGCGGCGCTGGGCCTGCGCAAGGCTGGCTGAGAGCAGGTAGACCGGGGGAATCTCCCCACCTCCCCCTCAGAGAGAGGTGAAGAAAGGCCCTCCGGCTTAGCGCGATGCGTCGGCCAGAGGGCCCTTCGGGTTCGGATCAGTAGGTCGCGCGGCCGCCCGAGAGGTCGAACACGGCGCCGGTGGTGAAGGAGCATTCCTCGCTGGCGAGCCAGGTCAGGATGGCGGCGGCTTCCTCGACCGTGCCGAAGCGGCCCATCGGGATCTTCGACAGCATGTAGTCGATATGCGCCTGGCTGACCTGCTTCAGGATCGGCGTGTCGATCGTCGCCGGCGTGATGGCGTTGACCGTGATGTTGTCCTTGGCCAGTTCCTTGCCGAGCGACTTGGTGAAGCCGATCACCGCGGCCTTGGCGGCGGAATAGGCGGAGGCCGTCGGATTGCCTTCCTTGCCGGCGATCGAGGCGACGTTGACGATGCGGCCATAGCCGTTCTTCTTCATCAGCGGCGCGACGAAGCGGTTGCAGTAGAACAGACCGTGGACGTTGATCTCGAACACGCGCTGCCATTCCTCGATCGGATAATCGACGACGAGCGCGTTCTTGCCGGCGATGCCGGCCGAGCAGATCAGGATGTCGATCTTGCCGAGATGGCTTTCGGCGGTCCTGGCGGCGGCTTCGACCTGGTCAGGCTTGGAAATATCCAGTTGCACGCCATGCGCGTTCGGGCCCAGCGCGGCTTTGGCAGCGTCGATCCGGGCTGCGTCCACGTCCCAGATACAGACTGTTCCGCCCTCGGAGACAATGCGCTCGGCGGTCTTGAACCCGATTCCCGAAGCGCCGCCCGTAACGATCGCTCCCCGACCGGAAAAACGCTTGATATCTGCCATTCGTCTATTCTTCCTCTGTCCGCGTCCGAACAACGCCGCTTCTACGGTGGCGATACTGGTAAGGCCCATACGGTCATCAGACAACCCGTTTTGCGCGCTTGCGGAGTGGCACTCGGCGGTCGATTGCTTATAAGGACAGGATCTTTTCTGCTCACGGACATGGTTCATGGCCCTCAATACGATTGAAGAAGCCGTCGCCGCGATCGCTGCCGGCGAACTGGTTGTCGTCGTCGACGATACGGATCGCGAGAATGAGGGCGACCTGATCATGGCCGCGTCGAAGGCGACCGCCGAGAAGGTGGCCTTCATGATACGCCATACCAGCGGCATCATCTGCGTTCCCGTCCACGCCGATCGCGCCGAGGCGCTGCATCTGCCGCCGATGGTCGCCAACAACCGCGACCCGATGCGCACCGCCTTCACCGTCACGGTCGATTACAAGGTGGGCCTCACCACCGGCATTTCGGCCGAGGAGCGCGCCAATACGATTCAGGCGCTTGCCAATGATAATTGCACCGCGTCGGACTTCCTCCGTCCCGGCCATATCTTCCCGCTGATCTCGCGCGAGGGCGGCGTGCTGATCCGTTCCGGCCATACCGAGGCGGCGACCGACCTGGCGCGCCTGGCCGGACTGGAGCCGGCCGGCGTGCTGGCCGAGGTCGTCAATGACGATGGCACCGTCAAGCGCCTGCCGGAATTGCTGGAGTTCGCCAAGGAGCATGGCCTGAAGATCGTCTCGATCGAGGATCTGATCGCCTATCGCGCCCGGACGGAAAACTTCGTCAAGGTGGTCGACAGTTTCCAGGTTCCGGTCGGCGGCCGCACCGCGACGGCTTTCGTCTACGAGACCCCGTTCGATCCGCTGCAGCATCTGGCCATCGTCTTCGGCGATGTCGCCGAGCAGCCCGACGTGCTCGTCCGCATCCATCGCGCCAATCCGATCTCCGACCTGATCTCGCGCGGCCCGGACTCCAAGGGCTGGCTCGAAACGACCTTGCGCAAGGTCGGCTCCGCCGATCGCGGCGTCTTCGTGCTGATCCGCGATCCCGCGGTGGTGCGTCCGGATGGTTCGGCCGCTGGCGACGGCGAGGAGCGTCACATGTCGGCACGGCAGCGCAAGGAGCGCTGGCGCGAGATCGGCGTCGGCGCCCAGATCCTGCGGGATCTCAAGGTCCGCTCGATCCGCCTGCTGTCCTCGCAGGAGCGCCAATATGTCGGCCTGCAGGGCTTTGGCATCGCGATCACGGGCCGCGAAGCATCCGACGAATGATTTCAACGGGCTGACCTCGCAAGCCTCGCCCAGGGGAGGGAACCGCCAGCCTCCGTCCGCATTAGATGCGTGAGCGGTGTGATACCGCGTACACCCATGGAGGGGTTTGATGCTGAGCTGGGCGATATTTTTTCTTGTGGTCGCGCTTGTGGCTGCCATTCTTGGTTTTGGCGGCATTGCCGGTACGGCCATTGGCATCGCGAAGATCATCTTCGTTGTCGCGATCGTTCTGTTCCTGATCTCCGGTGTCATGCACCTGATGCGTCGGGCCTGACGCTCTAGAGCGCGCCAGACGAAAAAACCCCGCGATCTCGGATCGCGGGGTTTTTTGTTGGACTATTGAGGTGGATGGCTCAGCCGGTGCGCAAAGCCATCGCCTGTTCGATCTCGTCGGCGGAGCGCTTCGCGGTTTCGGCCGGGGGCAAGGGAACGCCGCCGCTCATGATTTCTTCCAGCCGGGCGCGGGCGCGCGAGACGCGGCTCTTCACCGTGCCGACCTTCACTTCGCAGATCTCGGCCGCTTCTTCATAGGAAAAGCCGCTGGCGCCGATCAGGACGAGTGCTTCGCGCTGTTCGTCGGGCAGAAGCTGCATGGCGCGCAGGAAGTCGTCCAGTTCTAGATGGCCGTGCTGGGCGCCGATATCGGACAGACGGGCGGCGTGCGTGCCTTCCGCATCCTCGACTTCGCGCCGGCGTTTGCGGCCTTCCGAATAGTACTGGTTGCGCAAAATGGTCACCAGCCAGGCATGCAGGTTCGTCCCGACCTGGAACTTGTCCTTGTTGGCCAAGGCACGCATGACAGTCTCTTGCACAAGGTCGTCGGCGCGATCGCGATTGCCGCTGAGAGAGCGAGCGAAGGCGCGCAGCATGGGCAGTGCGTCGACCAGTTCATTCTTCATGTCTGTCTCCGTGGCAATCCATGCCTTGGGGCAGTTTCAGGATATGCGGCAGCAGTCTCACTCGGCGCCTTTCGGCGGCGACTGCTCGGACTTCGACGGCTCGTCGTCGATCCGGTCGAGAAGCGACATGATGTCGTCGGGAAGAGGTTCGCTCAACGAATTGTCGAAGACGCGGCGCAACTGCCGGCCGATCCAGTCCTCTTTCTCGCCCTGGCTGTTGGCCGAAGGAGGCGCGGAGCGAAACTCGGCGCTTTTCGCGTTGCTATCGTTATTATCCACGTTTCTTGTCCTGGCTGTGCCCAATTTGCGCTCCGTTGGTGAGTGCGGCGCGTCTCTCTGTCGGTGGCAATGCGGGACCCTAAAAAAGGTTCCGGAATTTTTGGAACCGAATTGAACGCACCGCGTTCTCTTGGCTGGAACGATCCTTTTGAAGGGGGAATAGATGCCCGAAAGTCTGTCGCAGGCGCTTGCGCCGCATCTGCCGTTTCTGCGGCGCTACGCGCGTGCCCTGACCGGCGGCCAGATCAGCGGCGACGCTTATGTCCGGGCTTGCCTGCTCGCGATCGTCAATGCACCCGCGATCATCGATCGCACGGTCCATCCCAAAATCGCTCTCTATCGCCTGTTTCACGCCATCTGGTCGGGCACGCAGCTTGGAAACGACGTTGTCATCGACGGCCTGAGCCGTCAGGAGACGACGGCGCAGCAGCGTCTTGCCGCCATGACGCCGGAAAGCCGGCAGGCCCTGCTCCTGACCACGATGGAAGGCTTCTCGGATGAGGATGCCGCCTCCGTGATGGGCATCCCCGCCGAGCGCATCCAGCCGCTGCTGACCGACGCGCTCGCGGAAATCGATCGCCAGACCCGCACCCGCGTTCTGATCATCGAAGACGAGCCGCTGATCGCGATGGATCTGACCGGCATCGTGCAGGAACTCGGTCACGAGGTTGCCGCCGTGGCGCGCACCCGCACCGACGCCGTCGAGGCCGCTGCACGCGAGCAGCCCGGTCTGGTGCTCGCCGATATCCAACTGGCCGACGGTTCCTCCGGCATCGATGCCGTCAAGGATATCCTCTCCGGCTTCACGCTTCCCGTCATCTTCATCACGGCGTTCCCCCAGCGCCTGCTGACCGGCGAGCGTCCGGAGCCAACGTTCCTGCTGACCAAGCCGTTCGATCCCCGCACCGTCAAGGCGGCGATCAGCCAGGCTCTGTTCTTCAACTCGACGGCATCGGTCGCAGCCTGAGGCGAAGGCCCGGCGCGAAGCCGGGCCTCTCCCGCCGGATCATGAAAGCCGCTTCATCCATTCGTCGACTTCGGCCTCTGCCTTTTCGCGGGCGATGCCGTAGCGCTCTTGAAGCCGGCCGGCCAGTTCCTCGCGCTTGCCAGCCGCCACGGCTAGGTCGTCGTCGGTGAGCTTTCCCCACTGCTGGCGGGCCAAGCCCTTGAACTGCTTCCAATTGCCTTGGACTGCGTCCCGGTTCATTGTCCGTCTCCTCTTTCGGGTGGAGTAGTGGAAGATCAATGGTGGGTCGGCCGGATCGTTCCCGCATCTACGCAGCGCGCAAAAGGACCATTCCATGGATTGGCTGCTCAACATCCTTTCTCAGGGTTCGGATGCGCTGGGCGGAAATCTGTTGCGATCGATTCCGAGACTGATTGTTTCGGTCAGCACGTTTGCGATCGCGGTGGCCGCGATATCGTTCCTGTGGCGTCGCCGCGATCTCCCCCCCGTCTATCGGCGCGTGGCGCTGTCCCTTATCCTGCTGCTGTTCGGCATCTCGATCTCCTACCTGATCGCGGCCTTCCCGGTTCTGCGCCCGTCCTTCTATGCCCGCGTCTTCGAGATCGTCGCGGCCCTCAGCGCGCTCGTGGCAGTGTTCCTCATCCGCTACGTCCTTCCGGAGCTGCTCGCCCTGCCGTCGCCCCGGCTGCTGGAGCGCAACAATCGCCATCTCAAATCCGAGATCGATGCGCATATCGACACGATGCGGCAGTTGACCGACATCCGCAGCGATCTCGAGGAGAAGGTGCATGTCCGCACGCGCGAGCTGACGGCGACCAAGCAGCGCTTCGAGGCGGCGCTTTCCGGTTCGGACATTGCTGTCTTCAACCAGGACACGCACCTGGTCTTTACCTGGGCCTATGACCCGCGGCGCGGCCTGACGCCGGAGGAGGTTGTGGGCAAGACCGATGCCGACCTGTTCCCGGAAGATGTCGCGCCTTCCGTGATGGATGCCAAGCGCAGCGTCCTGGAGAGCGGGAAGGGGACTTCGCTCAACGTGGTGGTCAAGACGGATGGCGCCTCCCAATATCTGCGCCTCTCGATCGAGCCGATGCGCGACAGTGCCGGCGAGATCATCGGCCTGACGTCCGCCGTCGTCGACCTGACCGAGCGCCATGACTACGAGACGCGCCTGTCGGCGCTGACCTCCGGCCTGGCCGAGGCCAATGCCCGGTTCGACATGGCGCTGCGCGGCTCCTCGATCATGGTGTTCAGCCACGATCGTGACCTCCGCTACAACTGGGTCTACAACCCGGCGATCGGCCTCAATGCCGATGACATGATCGGCCGCACCGACGAAGAGTTCTGGCAGGGCGAGGGCAGCCAGCCGATCGTCGAGATGAAGAAGGCGGCGGTGGCATCCGGCGAAGCGCAGCATGGCGAAATCGTCATGACGCTCGACGACAAGCAGCGCTATTTCCAGCTCCGGCTGGAACCGATCCTCGGGCGCGATCGCAGCGTGCAGGGACTGGCGGGCGTGGCGGTGGATGTCACCGAGGCGCATCAGCAGGAACTGCATCTGCGGCTGGTGATGCGCGAGCTGACGCACCGCTCCAAGAACCTGCTTGCGGTGATCCAGGCCATGGCGCGCCAGACCGCCGCCCGCTCGGACGATCCCCAGACCTTCGTCACCCGCTTCTCCGCGCGGTTGCGGGCGATGGCGGCGTCGCACGATCTGCTGGTCGCCCGCGAATGGCACGGCGCCACGCTGAACGACCTCGTCAGCGCCCAGCTTTCGCAGGCGATCGATCCAGGCTCCGATCAGCTGGTCATCGAAGGGCCGACGCTGAGCCTTCGGCCGGACGCCGTACAGAATATCGGTCTCGCCTTGCATGAACTGACGACCAACGCGGCCAAGTATGGCGCGCTGTCGGTTCCGAACGGACGGATCTCGCTGAATTGGGGCATCCGCAACGGCGATCGGCTTCACCTCCGCTGGGAGGAGACCAACGGGCCGATGGTGCAGCATCCGGAGAAGACCGGCTTCGGCGTCACGCTGCTGGAGCGCAGCGTCGGCCAGGCGCTCGACGGCATCGTCACGCTGGAGTTCACGCCGGGCGGCGTCGTCTGCGAGATCGACATCCCCTCGAGCCACGCGCTGGACTGAGGCCCGTCGGGGTCTCGGCGGCATGGCTGCTTGCCGACCGCCCAACAAAAAAGGAGCCCGTCAAAGGCTCCTCTCTGTTACCGCGATTTGGATGTCAGCCGGGGCTCATGCCCGGGGGAATTCAGCGCTTGCGCGCCAAGCCACCCAGAAGGCCCATGGCGAAGGCGAGGGCGACGCTCGTGGTGCCGACCTCCTGCTGTTGGCGGCGGCCTTTGCGCCAGTTCGCCACCAGCAGGATGATCAATCCGACCACCAGGAAAGCCCCGCCCACGACCAGCTTGGCCACCAGCGAGCCGTAGCTGTAGGCAAGCGCCTGATAGCCGGCCGCGACGCCGAAGCATACGCCAACGGTGATGAACACCCCCGCGATCGCCAGAAGGCCGACCCGCTTAAGGGTGCGCACGGTGGTTTGCGTGGCGGCTGCTGCCGCCACGCTTGTCAGGGCCTGGAACAGGCCGCTCATCGCCGGCCTATGAGCGCACCGATGAAGAGGCCGATGCCGGCTGCGATCAGCACGGCGGGAACCGGATTGCCGGTGATCTGGCCTTCAATATCTTCGGCGACCCGCTGCCCGCGGCGGCGAGCCTCGTCGGCCGAGGCGCGGAAGGTTTCGCTGGCGCGGCCAGCGGCGTTGTGCAGCGCGTCAGCACCGGCGCTCGCCTGTTCCGAGCCGAATTTGCGAATTGTATCCGTCAGCGAGGCCAATTCGGCCTGAATGGCCTTCACCTGGTCGGAGAGGTCCGAACCGTCTGTCTTGGTCACCATTTTGGCACTCCTGTGCGTTGCTCAAGTTTAAGAAGGCTTGAGAGATCTACCCGGAAGTATATGCGGCGTGGGGGTCGAGTTGTCGACATGTTTCAGCGCGGTGGAGAGTTCCATGGTTAGCTTTTGATAAGCTTCCCGCTCTTCGGCTGATGCAAGGGGCGCCAGCCGGCTGACCGCCCTCCGCCAATGCAGAAGCGTTTCCGCCTTTTGGCTGTCCGAGAGAACCTTATCCTCGACGATGTCCCCGGGCCGCCAAAAGCCGGCATATCCCTGATATGCGATCATTTGTTCCATCCTGGTTTCATTCCAAGCGACCCGCAAGGAGAACGGTCCAAATCGCCAATGGTTCCAGTAGGATCGCGGCCGCACTTCACGGCTCGTGCATGGCCTGCCCAATGCAATCCGCCGCGCCCGGGGGGCCCGGACGCGGCGGAAACGTGTCAATCTTTGAATAGGCCGAGCGCTCTTCGCGCCCGGCCGGGCGACTCAGGTCGTGCCCTTGCCTGCGTCGGAGCCATGGCGCTTGCGCCGATGCTGGACGACCAGCATGGCGATGATGGCGAGCCCGATGACGGCGAAGGAAACCGCCGTGGTCACCGTGCCCAGAGCGTAGATGACCGGGGTGGTCACCGTGGTGGTGAGGCCACGCAGCGTCAGCGGCAGGGTATTGACCGAGCCGACCGTCTGGCTGGAGCGGGCAATCTCGTCCCAGGACAGGGTGAAGCCGAACAGCGCGACACCGACCAGCGACGGGGCGATCATCGGTAGCACGACATAGCGGAAGGTCTGCCAGGACGAGGCGCCGAGGTCGCGCGCCGCTTCCTCATAGGCCGGGTTGAAGCGGTTGAAGACGGCGAACATGATCAGCAGGCCGAAGGGCAGCGTCCAGGTCAGGTGCGCGCCGAGGCCGGAGGTGAACAGCCCCATCAGCGTCTGGAAATTGTCCTGGATCAGGATGCCGATATTGCCGAGGAAGTTCGTCCACATCGTCGGGTCGGGGATGTCGACATAGTTTTCCACGAGGCGGTCGCCGAGGCCGGTGATGGTCTGGTTGAACAGCTGGAATTCCAGCGCGATGCCGAGCGACACGACGATGGAGGGCAGGATCAGGCTGGCGATCGCGGTGAAGAACAGGATGTTGGAACCCTTGAACTTCTGCCGGAAGGCATAGCCGGCCATCACCGAGATCACCACGGTGACCAGCGTCACCACGAGGCCCAGCTTCAGCGAGTTGATCAGCGCGTCAACGACATTGGGCACGCCGATGCCGGCCCACAGATTGTGGAACCAGTGCAGTGAGACCCCATTCATCGGGAAGGTCATGCCGCCGTTCGGGCCCTGGAACGACAGCACTAGGATGGTGATCGTCGGGCCGTAGAGGAACAGCACATAGAGGGCGAAAACCGCCGACAGCACGTAGAATGCGCGGGAGCGTCCTTCGGTCATGCTCAGAGCTCCTTGCGAATGTCGACGAAGCGCAGCAGCGTCCAGATGATCATCAGCACGATGGCCAGGAGCACGACGGCGTTGGCGGCGGCGATCGGGAATTGCAGCGCGTTGATCTGGCTTTCGATCACCTTGCCGGCGGAGGCGATCTGCTGGCCGCCCATCAGGCCGATCGAGATGAAGTCGCCCATCACCACCGTGATGACGAAGATCGAGCCGATGGCGATGCCGGTCTTGGATAGCGGGATGATGACGTTCCACAGCGTCTGCCAGCCGGAAGCGCCGGTGTCATAGGCAGCCTCGACGAGCGATTTGTCGATGCGCGACATCGAGTTCAGGATCGGCACGATCATGAAGACGGTGTTGAGGTGGACGAGCGCCAGCACCACGGAAAAATTCGAATAGAGCAGCCAGTCGAGCGGCTCGGAAGTGAGGCCGACGCTCATCAGCCACTGGTTGACGACACCGTTGCGCCCCAGCAGCGGGATCCAGGAAATCATGCGGATGACGTTCGAGGTCCAGAACGGGATCGTCGTCACCAGCGCCAGGATCAGGCGCATGTTGTTGGACTTGATCTCGAAGACGAGGAAATAGGCGATCGTGAAGCCGAGCACGAGCGTGATCAGCCAGACCATCAGGCAGAATTTCAGCGTCGAAAGATAGGTGCGGAAGGTGGTGCAGAGGTCCGGCAGCGAGGCCAGGCACTTGTCGAACGCCGTGGCGTAATTGTCGCCGACAAAGGCCGGTTCGATCGAGTAGCCCGTATAGGTCCAGAAGCTGACGGCAAGCGTCACCAGGAGCGGCAGCACGAAGAAGATCAGGAAGACGATCGCGAGCGGCGCGGCCTGCCAATAGGGTGCCCAGCGCGATTTCATTTCCAGCATGGTCGGGCAGGCTCCATTTCGATGGAAGAAGGCGGAAAGCCGGAGATCGCATCGTTCATGCCGCGTATGGGCGGGGACATTGCGACTGGGCGAGAAGGGCGGGCGCGAGCGCTTGGGATCGCGGTTTGCCTGCGGGCGGGGGGTGGGATCCCGCCCGCAGGCAAGGTCATGGCCGATCAGGCGGCGATGAACTCGTTCCACTTCTGGATCATGTAGGCGTTCTCATCCATGATCGAGTTCCAGCAGGCCACGGCACCCATGCGGGTGTTGTAGGAGCCGCCGTCGCGGATCGAGCCGGCCTTCTCGAGCAGGCCGCCATCCGGACCGAGAATGTCCTTCTCGGCCGGCTTGCCTTCCATCCAGAACGCCCACTCATAGGGTTCCATGCTCTTCTGCGCGGTATCGAGCACGGCGGCGTAGTAGCCCTGGCGGTTCAGGTAGGCGCCGGCCCAGCCGTCGAGGAACCAGTTGATGAACTCGTAGGCGGCGTCGAGCTTCTTGCCCTTCAGCGTCTTCGGCAGACCGAAGCCCGAAGCCCAGGCGCGATAGCCTTCCTTTAGCGGCTGGAAGGTGCAGGGGATGCCCTTCAGGCGGACGGCGGTAACGGCCGGCGACCACATCGACTGGATGACCGTCTCGCCCGAGGCCATCAGGTTGACGCTCTCATTGAAGTCCGACCAGAAGGCGCGGAACTGGCCGGCCTTCTTGGCTTCGATCAGGGTCGCGATCGTCTTGTCGATCTCTTCCTTGGTCATGTTGCCCTTGTCGCCGTACTTCACGGTGCCGAGGGCTTCGTTGACCATCGCGGCGTCCATGATGCCGATCGACGGGATGTTGAGGATCGAGGTCTTGCCCTTGAATTCCGGGTTGAGCAGCTCAGCCCAGCTCTCGATCGGGCGCTTGATCAGGTCGGGACGGATGCCGAGGGTGTCGGCGTTGTAGGTGGTCGGGATCAGGGTGATCCACTCGGTCTGCTCCTTGGCGAACTCCTTGCCGCGCTGCTTCTCGAGATACATCACCTTGTGCGGCGCGGTGCCCTGGTCGCCGATCTTCTTGCCGTCGATCTCGCCCTTGGTGATGGCGGTCGCGAGCTTGTCGACCAGCTTGACCTTCTTGGCGTCGATCGCCTGGAAGTTGCCGGACGGGATCAGGTTGCGCAGCGAGAAATATTCGGTATCGACCAGATCGAACGAGTCGGGCTGGGTGATGATGCGCTTGGTGACGTCATCGGTGGTGACGGTGACGTATTCGATGTTGATGCCGGTGATTTCCTTCGCCTTGGCGGCGATGGCCGGCGACTGGTTGGTCGCGGTCGAGAGGTAGCGCAGCGTGATCGGTTCGTCGGCATGCACGGCCGGGAAGCCGGTCACGGCCGTGGTGCCGAGGAAGCCGGCGGTGATCGCGGAGCCCTTCAGCAGCGTACGGCGGGAGATCCCGCTCTTGGTCTTGTCGCTCATTCCCTGTTCTCCTCTGGGTTTGTTGCCGTGATCCGCGCTCAGGCCGAGGCGGAGAGTTCGTGGACATCGTTCGGATCCCAGTGCACCGTGACGGTGTCGCCGGTCTCGAAAGGCTGCTGGTAGAAGGCGCGCTCGGGGACGATGGCCGTCATCTCGATGCCGGCGTCGGTCGCGAGGCTCAGATAGACGGCGGTGCCCTGGTACTCGACGTCGCGCACCGCGGCGGCGACGCCTTCGCCGCCACCCGGCGAGACGCTCAGCCGGTCGGCGCGGACGCTGACCGTGCGTCCGTCGACCGGCAGGACGTTATGGCCGCCGATGAAGCGGGCGACGAACTCGCTCGCCGGGGCGTTGAAGATCTCGCGCGGCGTGCCCGCCTGCTCGATCTTGCCGTTGTTCATGATGACGATCAGGTCGGCGAGGGCCATCGCCTCTTCCTGGCTGTGCGTCACATGGATGAAGGAGATGCCGAGCTCGCGCTGGAAGCGCTTCAGTTCGGCGCGCACGCGGATCTTCAGGAACGGATCGAGCGCCGAGAGCGGTTCGTCGAGCAGCAGGATCTGCGGATCGGTGACGAGCGCGCGGGCCAGCGCCACGCGCTGCTGCTGGCCGCCGGAAAGCTGCGCCGGCAGACGCTCGGCATAGCGCTCCATGTCCACGAGCTTCAGCGCCTCGGTCGCCTTGATCGAGCGATCGACCTTGCCGACCCCCTTCATCTTCAGCGAGAAGGCGACGTTGTCGCGCACCGAGAGATGCGGAAACAGCGCGTAGGACTGGAACATCATCGCGGTGCCGCGCTTGGCGGGCGGCAGCTTGTTCACGATTTCGTTGCCGAGCGCGATGTCGCCATCGGAGACGACCTCGTGGCCAGCGATCATCCGGAGCGTCGAGGACTTGCCGCAGCCCGAGGGGCCAAGCAGGCAGCAATAGGTGCCGGCCTTGATCTTGAGGTTGATCGCGTCGACGGCGATCGTGCCGCCATAGCTTTTGGTGACCGATGCCAATTCCAGATCTGCGGGTCGTGCCATCATCGTCTCCAATGGAACCTGCGGAGAGAGTGGCAAATCGCGTGCCAGCGGCGGAATTCCGCGGTTTTCCCATTGGGAAAGGCTGGAGGTTAGAGAGGGCGCGACTGTTTGGCATGGCGAAATAAGATGCCTGCCGAATTTTTAAGCAGTCCGATTGGCTGACGAATGATGGGCAGCCCGTTTTCAGGGCGCTGCGCAATTTCCATGCAGAAGCGAATCCGCGCGTTTCCGGGGCGCAGCGCCACTGCCTCGATCTTGTGCGGCGCACACTTTGGAATGGCTCAAATCAAGCCTTGACGAAATTTCTAGAATTTGTCCAAATGATCAAGCTTTTGAGCCGCGACCCCAAAAATCAAAAAATGAGGGGTGGTCGCGGCAGCAGTTTCGACCGGTGGGCGGAGCGCCTGCCGGACCATGGGAACCCAGGGCCACGCTTGGCCGGTAGGGAGGGATCAGCGCATGCCGTCGCATCTGCCGGGCATCGCATCGGGCCGTCTTGCGCCCGACGAATATGCCGCCAATTTTCTCGATATCCATCCGCCGCTCGACCACCACCAAGCCGTGGTCGAGGCGGATCGCTGCTACTTCTGTTATGACGCGCCCTGCGTGAAGGCGTGTCCGACCTCGATCGACATCCCGCTCTTCATCCGCCAGATCATGACCGACAATCCGATCGGCTCGGCCGAGACGATCCTGTCGCAGAACATTCTGGGCGGCATGTGCGCCCGCGTCTGCCCGACTGAAACGCTGTGCGAGGAAGCCTGCGTTCGCGAGGAAGCGGAGGGCAAGCCGGTCAAGATCGGCCTGCTGCAGCGCTATGCGACCGACGTGCTGATGGAAGAGCAGGGCGAGCAGCCATTTGCCCGCGCCCCCTCCACGGGCAAGCGCGTCGCCGTGGTCGGCGCCGGACCTGCCGGCCTTGCCGCTGCCCATCGCCTCGCCATGCACGGCCACGACGTCGTCATCTATGATGCGCGTCCCAAGGCCGGCGGCCTCAACGAATATGGCATCGCCGCTTACAAGGCACCGGACGATTTCGCCCAGAAGGAAGTCGACTTCGTGCTGTCGATCGGCGGCATCACCGTCGAGCATGGCAAGGCGATCGGCCGCGACGTCGAACTGTCGGACCTGCGCAACAGCTATGATGCCGTGTTCCTCGGCATGGGCCTTGCCGGCGTCAATGCGCTCGGCCTCGAAAACGAGGATCTCGACGGCGTGGCCGATGCGGTCGACTATATCGCCGAGCTTCGCCAGGCGACCGATCTCTCGACCCTGCCGGTCGGCGCTCGTGTCGTCGTGGTGGGTGGCGGCATGACGGCCATCGACGTCGCCGTGCAATCGAAGCGCCTCGGCGCCCGGGACGTGACCGTCGTCTATCGGCGCGGCCAGGAGAAAATGGGCGCATCCGGCTATGAGCAGGATCTCGCCCAGACCGACGGCGTGGTCATCCGCCACAACGCCAAGCCGAGCCGTCTCCTGACCGAGGATGGCCGCGTCGCGGCGATCGAGTTCGAGGAGACGATCGAGCAGGCCGGCCGGCTGGTCGGCACCGGCGTCACCTTCACGCTTCCCGCCGACACCGTGTTCAAGGCGATCGGCCAGACCCTCGTTCCCGCAGCTTTGAACGGATCGGCCGAGACGATCGCGCTGGATGGTGGCAAGATCCGCGTCGACGACGAGCGACGCACGACGCTTCCCGGCGTCTGGGCCGGCGGGGATTGCGCCGCCACCGGGGAAGATCTGACGGTCGCTGCCGTCGCCGACGGCCGCATCGCCGCCGAGTCCATCCATCGCGCGCTCTCGTCTGTCGCGGCCTAGGAGGAACCCATGGCCAATCTCGCGTCCAGTTTCGTCGGCATCAAGTCGCCCAATCCGTTCTGGCTGGCCTCCGCGCCGCCGACCGACAAGGCCTATAACGTCATCCGCGCGTTTCGGGATGGCTGGGGCGGCGTCGTCTGGAAGACGCTCGGCACCGATCCGCCGGTCGTTAATGTCTCCGGTCCGCGCTATGGCGCGATCCACTCCAACGACCGCCGGCTGATCGGCCTCAACAATATCGAGTTGATCACCGACCGTCCCCTCGACGTCAATCTGCGCGAGATCAAGGAGGTTAAGCGCGACTGGCCGGATCGGGCGCTGGTCGTGTCGCTGATGGTTCCCTGCGAGGAGCACTACTGGAAAGACATTCTCGCCAAGGTCGAGGACACCGAGGCGGATGGCGTCGAGCTGAATTTCGGCTGCCCGCACGGCATGAGCGAGCGCGGCATGGGCGCCGCCGTCGGCCAGGTGCCGGAATATGTCGAAATGGTCACGCGCTGGTGCAAGCAGCACACGCGCATGCCGGTCATCGTCAAGCTGACGCCCAACATCTCCGACATCCGCACCTCGGCTCGTGCCGCGCATAATGGCGGCGCCGATGCGGTATCGCTGATCAACACCATCAACTCGATCATCGGCGTCGATATCGACAATTTCGCGCCGATCCCGACGGTCGACGGCAAGGGCAGCCATGGCGGCTATTGCGGCCCGGCGGTGAAGCCGATCGCCCTCAATATGACGGCGGAGATCGCCCGCGATCCGCAGACCCGCGAACTGCCGATCTCCGGCATTGGTGGCATCACGACCTGGCGCGACGCGGTCGAGTTCATGGCGCTCGGCGCCGGCAATGTGCAGGTCTGCACCGCTGCCATGACCTACGGCTTCCGCATCGTGCAGGAGATGATCACCGGCCTGTCCGAATACATGGACAAGCACGGCTTCACCTCAGTCGACGAGATCGTCGGCCGCGCGGTCGGCAATGTCACGGACTGGAAGTATCTGAACCTGAACTACGTGGCCAAGGCGAAGATCGACCAGGATGCCTGCATCAAGTGCGGTCGCTGCCACATCGCCTGCGAGGACACCTCGCACCAGGCGATCACCTCGATGCTCGACGGCGTCCGCCATTTCGAGGTGATCGACGCCGAATGCGTCGGCTGCAATCTCTGCGTCAATGTCTGCCCGGTCGAGAACTGCATCACGATGGAGCAGATGGTCGACGGCGTCGATCCGCGCACCGGCTACGCCATCACCGGCGAATATGCCAACTGGACGACGCACAAGAACAACCCGATGGCCGCTCCCGTCGCGGTCGTCGAGCCCGCCGAATAACAAGGGTAACCCTCTCCCGCGAGCGGGAGAGGGTGCTTCCTGGATTGGGCGTCTGTTTTAGAGCGGGGCGTCGGCCTCCCTTGCCTCTGTCGAGAGAAGCGGCGAGGGCCCTGCTGTTTTAGCTGCGGAAAATGCCCTTGAGGAACAGGTCCTCGAGCGTCCGCGTCGCCGTCGCGAAATGGCGGTTGTCATCGGTCTCGTCACCCAGCATGGCACGGACCTGAACATCGAAATCCGCGTAATGCTGCGTCGTCGCCCAGATCATGAACAGAAGATGGTAGGGATCGATCGGCGCCAGGCGGCCTTCGTCGATCCAGCGCCGGATCACCTCCGCCTTGCTGTCGACGAGGGTCTTCAGCCGGCTGTTCAGAATGGTCCCCATCACCGGCGCGCCCTGCAGAATTTCCATGGCGTAGAGCCGCGACGCCTTCGGGTTGTCGCGCGAGATCTCCAGCTTGCGGTCGATATAGGCGCGGATCTCGGTCGCCGGGTCGTCGCCGTCGCCGAGCGATTCCAGCGGCTGCAGCCAGAGCTCCAGCGTCCGGCGCAGGATGGCGAGATAGATGTCGTCCTTGCGGCGGAAATAATAGAGCAGGTTCGGCTTGGTCATGCCCGCCAGCTCAGCGATCTGGTCGACCGTCGCGCCGCGAAAGCCGTAGCTCGAGAAGATCTCCAGCGCCGCGTCGAGGATGCGCTCCTCGTTTTCTTCCTGGATGCGCGTCCGCTTCTTCGTCTGGCCGGCGCGGGCGGTGTTGGCAGGTGTCATGGTGGTGGCCGATTTTCCCGTTGGTTCTCCGTGGCGCGCCCGACCACCCGGCAAGTTCCGGCCTTCCTTCGCGGAGCGTCGCGACGCCGACTTACCATCCCCACTCGACTTTCGGTCGATTCTAGCTCGACTTCAATGGTTTCGCCTCTGGCGCGGCGGCTAGAAGCTCGGCGGCGTGCAGGCCGAGACGAGTTCCAGATCCTCATCGCCGATATTCTTGAAGGCGTGCGGCTTGCGGCTGTCGAAGAAATAGGCGTCCCCCGGATTGAGCTCGTAGCGGGCGCCGTCCACTTCCAGCCCCATGCGGCCGCGAATGATCAGCCCGGCTTCCTCGCCCTGGTGCGACAGCATCGCCTTGCCCGAAACCGCGCCCGGCTTGTAGCGCTCATGGATCATCTGCAGCGAGCGCCCTTCCAGATTGCTGCCGACCTGGCGGAACGAGATCTTGCCGCCAGCGATCTCCTTCAGCTCCGAGGCGCGGAACACCACCTGCTCGACCGTCGGCTTCGCTTCGGCGAAGAACTCGGACAAGCTGAACGGGATGCCCGACAGGATCTGCCGCAGGCCGGAGACGGAAGGGCTCATGCGGTTCGCCTCGACCATCGATACGGTCGCGTTGGAGACCCCGGCGCGCTTGGCCAGCGCGCGCTGCGAAAGGCCGTGGCGCACGCGCAGTTCGCGCAGCCGGGCGCCCACGTCGACATCGAAATTCGAAGCGTTCATCCGTTCAATATAAAGAACATTCTTAACGGTAGCAACGAATTGACCGGCCCATACCCTGCGGATACGTTCATAAAAATGATCGGCCGTACAGGGAAGTCGGCCGTATGAGGACCCCCGAAAAAATGACCAGCGCGCAGTATTCGAACAATCTCGAAGCCTTCTGGATGCCCTTCACGGCCAACCGCCAGTTCAAGCAGAATCCGCGCATGCTCGTCGCTGCGAAGGACATGCACTACACTTCGGCGGATGGCCGGCAGATCCTGGACGGCACGGCGGGCCTCTGGTGCGTAAACGCCGGCCACGGCCGTCCCAAGATCGTCGAGGCGGTGTCGAAGCAGGTCGCGGAACTCGACTATGCGCCGGCCTTCCAGATGGGCCACCCCAAGGCCTTCGAGCTGGCGGCGCGTCTCGCGGCGATGATGCCGAAGCCGCTCGACCATGTGTTCTTCACCAATTCGGGCTCGGAATCGGTCGACACCGCGCTGAAGATCGCGCTCGCCTATCACCGCGCCAAGGGCAACGGCACCAAGTATCGCCTGCTCGGCCGTGAGCGTGGCTATCATGGCGTCGGCTTCGGCGGCATCTCGGTCGGCGGCATCTCCGGCAACCGCAAGACTTTCGGCACCATGCTGACCGGCGTCGATCACATCCGCCACACGCATGACCTGGCGCACAACGCCTTCACGCGCGGCCAGCCGGAATATGGCGCCGATTTCGCCGACGATCTGGAAAAGGTCATCGCGCTGCATGACGCGTCCAACATCGCGGCGCTGATCGTCGAGCCGGTCGCCTGCTCCACCGGCGTGCTGGTGCCGCCGAAGGGCTATCTGAAGCGCCTGCGCGAGATCTGCGACAAGCACGACATCCTGCTGATCTTCGACGAGGTCATCACCGGCTTCGGCCGCCTCGGTACCCCCTTCGCCGTCGATTATTTCGACGTCATCCCGGATCTCGTCACCACCGCCAAGGGCCTGACCAGCGGCGTCGTGCCGATGGGCGCCGTGTTCGCGTCGAGCAAGATCTACGAAGCCTTCATGAACGCGCCCGAAAACACGATCGAGCTGTTCCACGGCTACACCTATTCGGCCCATCCGGTGGCCTGCGCCGCGGCGCTCGCCACGCTCGACGTCTATGCCGAGGAAGGCCTGCTGACCCGGGTATCCGAGATCGCCCAATATTGGGAAGACGGCCTGCACAGCCTGAAGGGCCTGCCGCATGTCATAGACATCCGCAATCTCGGCCTGATCGGCGCGATCGAACTGGAGCCGATCCCGGGTGCGCCGACCAAGCGCGCCTTCCAGGCTTTCCTGAAGGCCTATGAAAGCAATCTGATGGTCCGCACGACCGGCGACATCATCGCCCTGTCGCCGCCGCTGATCATCGAGAAGAGTCAGATCGACGAGATCTTCGATACGCTTTCGAGCGTGCTGAAGCAGATCGACTGAGGCTCGTGGAGGAAACCATGGACGCCATCGCCTTGAATACCATCACCAATCTCGTCGGGGGCAAACCGTCGCCCTCGACGTCGACCCGCAGCCAGCCGGTCTACAATCCCGCGACCGGCGAGCCGTCCGCGACGCTGCCGCTTTCGACCGCGGCCGAGCTCGACGCCGCCGTCGCCTCGGCCAAGGCGGCGTTTCCGGCCTGGGCCGACACGCCGCCGATGAAGCGCGCCCGCGTGATGTTCAAGTTCAAGGACCTGCTGGAACAGAACGCCGACCGGATCGCGCGCGCCATCTCGGCCGAGCACGGCAAGACGCATGACGATGCGCTCGGCGAAGTGCAGCGCGGCCTCGAAGTGGTCGAGTTCGCCTGCGGTATCCCGCATCTGCTCAAGGGCGAATATTCGAAGAATGTCGGCCCGGCGATCGACACCTATTCCGATCGCCAGGCGCTCGGCGTCGTCGCCGGCATCACGCCGTTCAACTTCCCCTGCATGGTGCCGCTCTGGATGTATCCGGTGGCGATCGCCTGCGGCAACACCTTCATCCTGAAGCCGTCGGAGCGCGATCCGGGCGCCGCCATGCTGGTGGCGGAACTGCTGCATGAGGCGGGCCTGCCGGCCGGCGTGCTCAACGTCGTGCATGGCGACAAGGAAGTCGTCGACGCGATCCTGCATCATCCCGACATCAAGGCCGTCTCCTTCGTCGGTTCGACGCCGATCGCGCAATATGTCTATGCGACCGGAACGGCGGCCGGAAAGCGCGTCCAGGCGCTGGGCGGCGCCAAGAACCACATGGTCGTCATGCCTGACGCCGACATGGACAAGGTGGCCGACGCGCTCATGGGCGCGGGCTATGGTTCGGCCGGCGAGCGCTGCATGGCCGTGTCCGTGGCGGTGCCCGTCGGCCAGAAGACCGCGGACGCGCTGATCGAGACGCTGGCGCCGCGCGTGCGCGCGCTGAAGATCGGCCCGGCCACCGACCGCGACGCCGAGATGGGGCCGTTGGTCACGAAGCAGCACATGGAAAAGGTGCTCGGCTATATCGACCAGGGAGTGGCTGAAGGCGCCAAGCTGGTCGTCGACGGCCGCGGCTTCAAGCTGCAGGGCTACGAGAACGGCTACTTCGTCGGTGGCACGCTTTTTGATCATGTGGACAAGGACATGACGATCTACCGCGAGGAGATCTTCGGTCCCGTGCTCTCCGTGCTCCGGGCGAACTCCTATGCCGATGCCCTCGAACTCATCAATGCCCACGAATTCGGCAATGGCACCGCGATCTTCACCCGCGATGGCGACGCCGCGCGCTCCTTCGCCGACAAGGTCGAGGCCGGCATGGTCGGCATCAACGTGCCGATCCCGGTCCCCGTCGCCTATCATTCCTTCGGCGGCTGGAAGCGGTCGATCTTCGGTGACCACGCCATCTACGGACCGGAGGGCGTCCATTTCTACACCCGTCTGAAGACGGTGACGACGCGCTGGCCGGACGGGATCAAGTCCGGCGCGGTCTTCAATTTCCCGACGATGTGACGCTAAGGTGTTGTCGGGACAGAATCTTGCTGCCGCGATCCCCGCTTGGCCGGGGACGCATCCGGCCGGCGCTTCTTCCGGCTGGATGCAACGCGGGAATGTCCCGGCTCTGACCGTAATGACGGCTGAAAGCCTTCCTGTAGAGAGATGAACGCATGACTGGCCCGACCGACAATCTCCGCATCAATGGCGAGCGCCTTTGGGAAAGCTTGATGGAGATGGCCAAGGTCGGGCCGGGAATTGCCGGCGGCAACAACCGCCAGACGCTGACCGACGCCGATGCCGAGGGCCGCGACCTTTTCAAATCCTGGTGCGAGGCGGCCGGCATGACGCTGGGCGTCGACAAGATGGGCAGCATGTTCGCCGTCCGTCCCGGCACGGATCCGGACGCGCTGCCGGTCTATATGGGCAGCCATCTCGATACCCAGCCGACCGGCGGCAAGTATGACGGCGTGCTGGGTGTCCTGGCCGGGCTGGAGGTTGTCCGCAGCCTCAACGATCTCGGCATCCGGACCAAGCATCCGGTCGCCATCGCCAACTGGACCAATGAGGAGGGCGCGCGCTTCGCTCCCGCCATGCTGGCCTCCGGCGTGTTCGCCGGCGCGCTGACGCTCGATTACGCCTATGAGCGCAGGGATCCCGAGGGCAAGACCTTCGGCGACGAGCTGAGGAGGATCGGCTGGGTCGGTGACGAGGAAGTCGGCGCCCGCAAGATGCACGCCTACTTCGAATATCACATCGAGCAGGGACCCATCCTCGAGGCCGAGTCGAAGCAGATCGGCGTCGTCACGCACTGCCAGGGGCTCTGGTGGCTGGAAGTGACGCTGACCGGCCGCGAGGCGCATACCGGCTCGACGCCGATGAACCTGCGCGTCAATGCCGGCCTCGCCATGGCGCGCATCCTCGAGATGGTCCAGGCCGTCGCGATGGACAATCAGCCGGGCGCCGTGGGCGGCGTCGGCCAGATGTTCTTCACGCCCAATTCGCGCAACGTGCTGCCGGGCAAGGTGGTTTTCACCATCGACATTCGCACGCCCGACCTCGCCAAGCTGAATGCCATGCGCGCCCGCATCGAAGCGGAAGCCGCCAAGATCGCCGATGCGCTGGGCGTCGGCTGCGCCATCGAGGCCGTCGGCCATTTCGACCCCGTCACCTTCGATCCGATCCTGGTCGGGCGCGTGCGCAGCGCGGCGGAACGGCTCGGTTACAGCCACAAGGATATCATTTCCGGCGCGGGCCACGATGCGTGCTGGACCTCCAAGGTCGCGCCGACCACGATGATCATGTGCCCCTGTGTCGGCGGCCTGTCGCATAATGAGGCCGAGGAAATTAGTCCGGAATGGGCGTCGGCGGGCGCCGACGTGCTGTTCCACGCCGTGTTGGAGACTGCCGAGATCGCCGGCTAGCGCGTTTTCGAGCGAAGTGGATTCCGGTTCGCGTGAAGAAAACGCGACCAGTCAGGGCGTTATAGCCTTTCGCCGTTCAACGAAACGGCGAAAGGCTCTAACCTCCGGCAAAAGAACAAAAGGGCTGGCAAAGTCGGCCGAGAGACCAGAGGGAATTTCACCATGTCGACGGTTATCAAGGGCGGAACGATCGTGGCGGCGGACCGCAGCTACGAAGCCGACATCCTCATCGAAGGCGAGACCATCCAGGCGATCGGGCCGGGTCTCTCCGGCGATACGGTCGTCGATGCGTCGGGCGCTTATATCATCCCCGGCGGCATCGATCCGCACACCCATCTGGAAATGCCCTTCATGGGCACGACGGCGGCCGAAACCTGGGAAAGCGGCACCTTCGCCGCCCTTTCCGGCGGCACCACCACCGTGGTCGACTTCGTCATTCCGGGCGAAGCCGGCATGCTGGCGGCTCTGGAGGAATGGAAAGGCCGCGCCACGCGGCAGGCGTCCTCCGACTATTCCTACCACATGTGCGTCACCGGCTGGTCGCAGAAGCACTTTGACGACATGGCCAAGGTGGTCGATCGCGGCATCAACACCTTCAAGCACTTCATGGCCTATAAGGGCGCGCTGATGGTGAACGACGACGAGATGTTCGCGTCGTTCCAGCGCTGCGCGGCGCTGGGTGCGCTGCCGCTCGTCCATGCCGAGAACGGCGACATCGTCGCCGCCCTGCAGCAGAAATACATGGCCGAAGGCACGACCGGACCGGAAGGCCACGCTTTCTCGCGCCCGCCGGAAGTCGAGGGCGAGGCGACCAACCGCGCCATCATGATCGCCGACGCAGCCGGCGTGCCGGTCTACATCGTGCATGTCTCCTGCGAGCAGAGCCACGAGGCGATCCGCCGGGCCCGGCAGAAGGGCATGCGCGTCTATGGCGAGCCGCTGATCCAGCATTTGACCCTCGACGAGGGCGAGTACTTCAACCGCGACTGGGACTATGCTGCTCGCCGCGTGATGTCGCCGCCCTTCCGCAACAAGATCCACCAGGACAGCCTCTGGGCGGGCCTTGCCGCCGGTTCGCTGCAGGTGGTCGCCACCGACCATTGCGCCTTCACCACCGAGCAGAAGCGCTTTGGCCTCGGCAATTTCGCCAAGATCCCGAACGGCACCGGCGGCGTCGAGGACCGGCTCTCCGTGCTCTGGACCAAGGGAGTCGAGACGGGCCGGCTGACGCCGAACGAGTTCGTCGCCGCGACCTCGACCAACATCGCGCAGATCCTCAACATCTACCCGCAGAAGGGCGCGATCCTGCCGGGTTCGGACGCCGATCTCGTCGTCTGGGATCCGAAGCTTTCAAAGACCATCTCCGCGGCCAATCAGAAATCCATCATCGATTACAATGTCTTCGAGGGCTTCACGGTCAACGGCCTGCCGCGCTACACGCTGTCGCGCGGCGAGATCGTCTGGGCCGACGGGCAGAATTCGCAGCCCCAGCCCGGCCGCGGCAAGTTCATCAAGCGCAAGCCGTTCCCGGCGGTCAACGCCGCCCTTTCGAAGTGGAAGGAAGTGACGGCGCCGCGCGCCGTGACCCGCTCGCCCGAGCATATGCCGATCGGCGTTTGAGGCGGGGATGAGCGCCGTGTTCCAGCCTTTCGAGGAGAGAGCCGACGGTCAGCCTGCAGCCGGGAACGCCGCATCCGTCATCGATATCCGTGGGCTTTCGCTCACTTTCGAGACGAATGACGGGCCGGTCCAGGCACTGTCCAACATCGATCTCGATGTGAAGCGGGGCGATTTTGTCTCGTTCATCGGGCCATCGGGTTGTGGCAAGACCACGCTGCTCCGGGTCATCGCCGATCTCGAGCAGCCGACCGGCGGGTCGATCACGGTCAATGGCGTGTCGCCGGAGGAGGCGCGGCAGGCCCGCGCCTATGGCTATGTGTTTCAGGCGGCAGCACTTTATCCCTGGCGCACCATCGCCAGGAACGTCGCTCTGCCGCTCGAGATCATGGGCCTGCCCAGGGTGGAGCGCGAACGGCGGATCGCCGACAACCTCGCGCTGGTCAACCTGGCCGGCTTCGAGAAGAAATATCCCTGGCAGCTTTCCGGCGGCATGCAGCAGCGCGCCTCGATCGCCCGCGCCCTCGCGGTCGAGCCGGAGCTGCTGCTCATGGACGAACCCTTTGGTGCGCTTGACGAAATCGTCCGGGACCACCTCAACGAACAGCTGCTGAAGCTCTGGGCGAAGACGCAGAAAACCGTCGTCTTCGTCACCCATTCGATCCCCGAGGCCGTCTTCCTCTCGACCAAGATCGTCGTGATGTCGCCGCGCCCGGGCCGCGTCACCGACATCATCGATTGCGGCTTTCCCCGCGACCGGACGCTCGACATCCGCGAGACGCCGGAATTCCTGGAGGTCGCCGCCCGCGTCCGCAACGGTCTCCGGGCGGGGCACTCCTATGAGGACTGACGTCGCGCGCACCGCCGGGGAGGGGGTTAACACGCACCCGGCGCGTTACCCATCCGTTATCCTCTCGTCAGCGCGGCACCAGGCTTTCCAGCTCCGGCAGCAGGACGACGCTTTCCTGCTCGTTCGGATCGGTACGGGCGATGACCGCGACGCAGGGTTCGGTGCCCCGGTTGGCGGCGAGATGCGGCATGTCGGCGGGGATGTAGAACATCTCGCCGGCCTTGACGACGACATGGCTCTCCAGCCGCTCGCCGAACCAGGTCTCGGCCTCGCCGGCGATCACGTAGATCGCGGTCTCGTGGTGCTCATGCTTGTGGGCGCTGGCGCGGCCGCCGGGCGGGATGGTGAGCAGCACCATGCACAGGCCGGTCGAGCCGACCGACTGGGCGGAGATGCCCTCCAGATAGGAAAAGCCCTGCTTGCCGGCATAGGCCTCGTTGGGTCGGATGATCCGGCAGGTCGGCCGGGTCGCGGTCGTGGTGCTCATCTGGGTTTCCCTCGGCTGGCTGCGTCTTTGTCTCATGGTAGCGCAAGATATGAGGAGGGGCTCGCGGCATGACTACGCTCGCCGTCCCTGCACCCCGCCCGCTTAAGAAGCCCGGCCAGCTGTTTCCGGTGATGGTCGTCGTCGTCGCCATCCTCGCCATCTGGTATGTCGGCGCGTTTTTCCTGAATGCCCAGCTGGCGCGCGACGTCTTCGCCCGCCAGAAGGTCGAGCCGACCCTCAGCCAAATGATCGGCGCCACCTATTCGATGGAGCGGCCGCTACTGCCGGCGCCGCACCAGGTCGCGACCGAGCTCTGGAAGAGCACGACCGGCTACGCCATCAACTCGAAGCGCAGCCTCGTCTATCACGGCTGGGTGACGCTCTCGGCGACGCTCGCCGGCTTTGTCATCGGCACGCTGCTCGGCCTGCTGCTCGCCGTCGGCATCGTCCATGTCTCGAGCCTCGACAAGAGCCTGATGCCTTGGGTCGTCGCCTCGCAGACCATCCCCATTGTCGCGATTGCGCCGATGATCGTCGTGGTCGGCTACAACCTCATGAACGGCCAGCTCGGCCTCTCGACCGATACGTCGCGCTTCCTCGCCAAGGCGATGATCTCGACCTACCTGTCTTTCTTCCCGATCACGGTCGGCATGGTGAAGGGGCTGCGCTCTCCGGATCCGATGCATCTCGATCTGATGCGGACCTATTCGGCGACGGGCTGGCAGGCCTTCTGGAAGCTGCGCTTCCCGGCCTCGCTGCCTTACCTTTTCACCTCGATGCAGATCGCCATCGCGATCAGCCTGGTCGGCGCCATTGTCGGCGAGCTGCCGACCGGCGCGGCGGCGGGCCTCGGCGCGCGGCTGTTGGCCGGCTCGTATTATGGCCAGACGGTGCAGATCTGGGCGGCGCTTCTTGCCGCCTCGATCCTCGCCGCCGTGCTGGTGGCGATCGTCGGTTATGCCAACCGGCTCGTCGTGCGGCGCATGGGGATGGCGCGATGAACGAGAGCCTCCGCAAAACCCGCGCAAGCAAGACCCTCACCCAACCCTCTCCCGCGGGCGGGAGAGGGCTTTTTCGAGCCGGACGGAGCGCGGATCGCTCCCTCGCCCGCTTGCGGGAGAGGGCGGGGGTGAGGGGCTTTCTTTCCTTCACCCAAGCCGCCCGCAAGTTCGAAGCAAGCAAGACCCTTACTCAAACCTCTGCCGCAAGTGGGCGAGGGCACTCTGAGCACGCGGAGGGCCGGTCATGAGGGCCATGGGCGCCACCCACCAGCGCGGGCATCTCCAGCCCTGGATCGCCTTTCTCGGCCTGTTGGCGGCCGTCGGCCTGCCGCTGGATTCCGCCGATGGCTGGCGTCTGCTGCCGCGGGAGGGCGCTTTCGGCTGGATCGTGATCCTTCTCCTGGCGGCCGCTGCCTATGCCGCGGTCAAGGCGGAGCGCAGCCCCGTCACCGCCATCCTGCTGGCGCTGGCCTCCTGCGCCGGCGCCTGGGCGGCGCTCGACATCCTCCCCGGCCTTGCCGGCCATACGGGGCCCGGCTTCTGGGCCTTGCTGCTCACGGCCTGGCTGCTCGCCTGGGCGCTGGTGTCGCAACTCGCCGCCATCAAGCCGCGCGCAGGCCCGGCCGGCTTCGCGCTCAAGCTCGCCATACCGCTGATCTTCGGCGCGTGGCTGCTGGTCTTCTGGCAGGTGATCGTCATCGCCCTCCAGGTGCCGTTCGTGCTGATCCCGCCACCCTCGGCGATCTGGAGCAAGCTGATCTCGTCGATCCCGATCCTTGCCGCCGATTTCCGCCAGACCTTCCTGAAGGCGGTGATCGCCGGCTATGTGCTCGGCTGTGGCTCCGGCTTTCTCGTCGCCATCCTGGTCGACCGCGTTCCCTTCCTGCAGCGCGGCCTGCTGCCGGTCGGCAATCTGGTCTCCGCGCTGCCGATCATCGGCATCGCGCCGATCATGGTGATGTGGTTCGGCTTCGACTGGCCGTCCAAGGCGGCGGTGGTCGTGGTGGCGACCTTCTTCCCCATGCTGGTCAATACCGTCACGGGCCTTGCCGCCTCGCAGCCGATGCAGCGCGACCTGATGCGCACCTATGCCGCGAATTATTGGCAGTCTCTCTTCAAGCTCCGGCTTCCCGAGGCGCTGCCCTTCATATTCAATGCACTCAAGATCAATTCGACACTCGCCCTGATCGCGGCCATCGTGGCCGAGTTCTTCGGAACGCCGATCGTGGGCATGGGATTCCGTATCTCCACCGAAGTCGGGCGCATGAACATCGACATGGTGTGGGCGGAAATCGCGGTGGCGGCGCTCGCCGGCTCCGTCTTCTACGGGGTGATCGCGCTCATCGAGCGCGCCTCGACCTTCTGGCATCCGTCCTTCCGCACCTGAGGGCGGGGCCAGCTAACGAAGAACCTGGAGGGGTCAATGAAGAAGCTTATGATTGGAGCGCTCGCGATCGCGGCGGGGCTCATGACCAGCGTCTCGGCCCATGCGGCCGATGCGTTGACGCTGCAGCTGAAATGGGTCCCGCAGGCCCAGTTCGCCGGCTACTATGTCGCCAAGGAGAAGGGCTTCTACGACGAGGAAGGCCTCGACGTGACGATCAAGCCGGGCGGTCCCGACATCGCCCCCGAGCAGGTGATCGCCGGCGGCGGCGCCGATATCATCACCACCTGGATGCCGGCGGCGCTGGCTTCCCGCGAAAAGGGCGTGCCGCTCGTCAACATCGCCCAGCCCTTCAAGAAGTCGGGCATGATGCTGACCTGCCGTAAGGAAACCGGCATCAAGTCGCCGGACGACTTCAAGGGCAAGACGCTCGGCGTCTGGTTCTTCGGCAACGAATATCCCTTCCTCGCCTGGATGGCCAAGCTCGGCCTTTCGACCGAGGGCGGTCCCAACGGCGTCACCGTGCTGAAGCAGGGCTTCAACGTCGACCCGCTGATCCAGAAGCAGGCCGATTGCATCTCGACCATGACCTATAACGAGTTCGGCCAGGTGCTGGACGCGGGCATCCCGGAGAGCGAACTGATCGTCTTCAAATATGAGGACCAGGGCGTCGCGACGCTGGAAGACGGCCTCTATGTCATGGAAGACAAGCTGAAGGATCCGGCCTTCGTCGAGAAGATGGCGAAGTTCGTCCGCGCTTCGATGAAGGGCTGGGCCTATGCTCGCGACAATACCGACGAAGCCGCCAAGATCGTTCTGGAGAACGACGACACCGGCGCGCAGACCGAAGCCCACCAGAAGTTCATGATGGGCGAGGTCAACAAGCTGACCGAAGGCACGACCGGCGCGCTCGACGAAGCCGACTACAAGCGCACCGTCGCGACGCTGCTGGCAGCCGGCGGTGAATCGCCCGTCATCACCAAGGAGCCGACCGGCGCCTGGACGCATGCCGTGACCGATGCGGCGGGCCTGAAGTAGGCGGGCTGCACAACGCCGGATCGCGGAAACAGGAACGGGCGCCCTTGGGCGCCCGTTCGTCGTTTGGATCACTCGGTTCGTGGGGCGATCAGCCGGCGGTCAGGCCGCCATCGACCGTGTGGATGCCGCCATTGATGTAGCTGGCGTTGTCCGAGGCGAGGAAGGCGGCAAGCGCCGCAACCTCCTCGGGCTTGCCATAGCGGCCGGCCGGGATCGCCGCCTCGGTCGCCTTGCGGATGGCGTCGGCATTGGCGGCGCGGGTCGAATCGAGCGAATCCATCATCCGGCTTTCGATCGGGCCGGGGTTGATGGTGTTGACGCGGATGCCCTTGGCGCCCCATTCGACCGCGGCGACCCGCATCAGGCCGATCACGGCATGCTTCGAGGTGTTGTAGGCGACCATGTTGGGCGAGCCGGAAAGGCCGGCGACGCTCGATGTATTGATGATGCTGCCCTTGCCGGCCTTCGCCATCACCGGGATCACGTATTTCATGCCGAGGAAGACGCCGACGACATTGACGGCCAACACCTTCTGGAAGGCGGCGAGCGGATAATCGGGGATCGGGTGGGTCTCGCCCTCGATGCCGGCATTGTTGAAGAAGGCGTCGATGCGGCCGAAGCGCTTCACCGTCTCGTCGACATAGGCCTTCACGGCAGCCTCGTCGCTGACATCGGCCGTCAGGGTGACGAGCTTGTCGCCGGCGCCGAGTTCCTTGGCGAGCTTGGCCAGCGCGTCGGCGGAATAGTCGACGGCGACAACGGTGGCGCCGCGCGCCAGCATGACGCGCGCAGCGGCGGCGCCGATCGCGCCGGCCGCGCCGGTGATGATGATGATCTTGCCGTCGAGACGATTGGTATCGGACATGATGATCCTCCTGTTTGATCGCCGGATCGGCAACGCGCGCCCATGCCGGCCTATCCAAGATAGGCGTTGGCAGGGACTACGTTAAGTTGCGAAGGCAGGCTTATTAGTTGACGCGACGATCTGGCCTCTGCGAGCCGTCGTCGGCAGGGGCGGGCAGGAGCTTCCCGGCCATTCACGCTGGAGCCCCGCTCCGCCGCCATCCCTGCGCAAGCCGGGAGATCCAGGCATCTGCGCGCCCGGAAGCTTCCATGGAGAAGCAGCCCGGGATTCCGGCGAGGCTGGGGCGGCGCCGGAGTCCCTTCGCCGGACTGGCGCGGGAGAATCCTACTCCAGCACGAAGCCGAACACCTCGGCGAAGCCGGCCGAGCCCATGGGCGTGACCGCGATCGCGCGGCTGTCCTTGATCCGCTCGATCCAGCCCCGCTCGAGCAGGTGTCGGCAGAGCTCGGCGCCGAGCCGGCCGGCCAGATGATGGCGGCGCTCGCTCCAGTCGAGGCAGGTCCGGCAGAGCGGGCGCGAGCCCTTGTCGAGAGTCCTGGCGACCGGAGCGCCAAAGGCGTTTGCCTGGGCGCTGCCCGATTTCCGGTTCAGATCGATGCCGAAATCGCACAGGAAGCGGTCGCCCTCCGGCGTCACCAGCCCCGCGCCATCGGCGAGCCTCACATGGCCGCGCGCCACCAGGCTGTCGGCGATGGCGACGCCGAGGCGGCCGGCGAGATGATCGTAGCAGGTGCGCGCCGCGCGCATCGCCTCGTCGCGCGGGCCGGTCGGGCGGTGTCGCTTCGGGCCATCGGCGACCAGCGACATCAGCGCTTCCAGCGCCTCGGCCACGGCGGGCGTCGCCAGCCGGTAATAGCGGTGGCGGCCCTGTTTCTCGACGGCGAGGATCTTTGCCTCGGTCAGCTTGGCGAGGTGGCCGCTGGTGGTCGGCGCGCCGACGCCGGCATGGAAGGCGAGTTCGCCGGCCGAGAGCGCCCGCCCGTCCATCAGCGCGGACAGCATGTTGGCGCGGGCGACATCGCCGATCAGGGCGGCGATTTCTGCAAGCGTGGTGCCGGAGACGAGGTTGCTCATGCCGCCAGCATAACCCGCCCCGCGCAGGCGGTCATCGAAGGACGTTTCGGCGGCGGCCGAAATATGGGGGCAGGATGTCGACTGTCAGAGGCGGAGCCATCCCTTCACCTCTCCCGGAGGTAGATCTTCGCGGCTCGTCTGTAGAGCGCCTAAGCCTGCCTCCCTCAGCCGTCATCCCGGCGAATGCCGGGATCCATAAGCGCAGGCTCGCCGGGGAGTGGCCGGCCAGGGCTTGTGGGGCCGGTGTTCATGGGCCCCGGCCTTCGCCGGGGCGACGCACACTGCCATGCGCCGGGGCACTCAAAGCCATTGTCGAGGAAGCGACGGTCTCCCGCAGGGACAGGTGAAGAGCGTCTTCACTCAACCCGAGTGCAGCCCTGCATCGCCAGCGGAATGAGGGCCGCGTCGCGGGCGACCATCACGAGCTGCACGTCGCCGAGCGGGAAGGCGCAGACGGTGGCGTCCCTGGCGATCGCCGCCGGGATCGTCTGGTAGGCGCCGAGGACGAGGAAGGCGATCGGCCGGTCCGCCGCCTTGGCCCAGAGCATGGCGATCGGGTCGGTGTCGGGGTCGAGCGTTTCGAAGGCGAGATGGTCGGACGCCGGGGCGTAGTGGCGCAGCGCCTTTTCGATCGGCGGCGCATCGGCCAGGATCGTCGTGTCGCGCACCCCCTTCTCGTGCAGCAGGGCGGCGACCGGGCGCCAGTCGAACTTGCGCGGCGAAACCAGCATGTCGAGCGCCTGCAGCAGTAGCCCGGCTGCGAGCAGCGCCAGCGTGGCGCCGACGGCAAGCCGCATGCCCCGATCGGCCAGCAGGGCGGCGACGCCGGCGGCGGCGAGCAGGATCGCGGCCGGCAGCATTCCGATCAGGTAGCGCCCGGCGCTGGCGGAGAAGGCGCCGAGCGCGAGGAAGACCAGCGGCGTCAGGAAGGCCGAGACGGCGAGCATCCGGTGCGGCGCGCGCTGGCGGTTGGCGATTAGGCCGATCGCCATCAGTGCCAGCAATGCGAGCGCCAGCGGCGCGGTCCATTCCTCCGGCAGGAAGCGGTGCAGGTCGCGCGGCACGGCCAGGCCATAGGTCTCGCCGAATGCCTCGCGGATGCGGAACGCCGAGGGGATCCGGCTCTGCCACTTCATCAGCCCGACCGGCTTGGCCGCCTGGTCGAGGATGGCGGGAAGCAGGCACAACGCGGCGGCGAGGATGGCGGCCCAGGTCACGGCGATATGCCGGATCCAGAGCCGCTTCTCGGCCGGCTCGAACCGGCGGAAGCCGCAGGCGAGCAAGCCGAAGTGCTGCATGGCGACCGAGACGATGCCAGCGGGCATGGCCAGTGCCGCGCCGATGGTGCCGATCGTGGCGAGGATTGCCTGCCGGCGCGGCGGGGCGCGCCGGGTGAGCAGCCCGATTTGGCCGGTAATGGCGAGGGCGATGAAGGCGAGCATCAGCGCATAGGGCCGCGCCTCCTGGCCATACTGGATCAGCGCCGGATAAAGCGCGTAGAGAACCGCCGCCGCGACGGCGCCGATCCCGCCGGAAAGGCGGAGCGCCACCAGCGCGATGAGGCCGCCCGCCAGGCTGTCGAGGATGGCGGAGGGCAGACGCAGCCAGAATTCGTCGGCCCCGGCCAGCCCCAGCATTTTCAGCAGCGCGAAATAGGTCGGGAAATGACCGTTGGCGAGCCGGTCGGCGACGAGGTCCCGCCAGGAGCCGGCGATGACGTCGGCGGTGATCGTCTCGTCGAACCAGAGCCCCAGATGCCCCAGCGTCGACAGCCGGATGACCAGGCAGAGCGCGAAGGCGGCGAGAAAGACGGGGAGGGGGGCCAGCGCGAAGGGTTTGCGCGCGGGATGGCCAGGGGTCGGCGGCGAAGTGGCGATGTCGGTGTCCTCTCGGGTCGGCACGATCATGGCGTCGGCGCGGCCGGCTGGCAATCGCGACCGCGCTTGGCGCTTGTCGAAGGCCGCGCATCGGGCTACGAGCCGCGGAGACTTTCCTTCGCCAGCCCAGCGAGATCCGATGCCCGCGCTCGACGACGCCCTCTACGAAGCCCTGATCGCGACGACGATCGCCGCCGGCCGCGTCGTGATGCAGGTCTATGACGGCGCCTTCGCGGTCGAGCACAAGGGCGATGCCTCGCCGGTGACCGAGGCGGACAAGCAGGCCGAGATCGTCATCCTCGCAGATCTGGCGCGCCTGACGCCGGAGATCCCGGTGGTGGCGGAGGAATCCTGCGCCGAGGGGCGCATCCCGACGGTCGGTCGCTCGTTCTTCCTGGTCGATCCCGTCGACGGCACGCGCGAATTCATCAGCCGCAACGGCGATTTCACGGTCAATATCGGCCTGGTCGAGAATGGCGTGCCGGTGCTCGGTCTCGTCTATGCGCCGGCGCGGGGCGATCTCTATGCCGGCCGGATCGGCCTTGGCGCCGAGCATCTTTCCATCGTCGATTTCGAGGTTTCGGCCCGCCGGAGCATCCAGGTTGCCGATCCCGCGCAAAGTCCGCCGCGCATCCTCGCCAGCCGCTCGCACCGCACGCCCGAGACGGATGATTTCATCGCCCGCTTCCCCGGCGCGTCGCTGGTCGCGGCGGGATCGTCGCTCAAATTCTGCCTGATGGCCGCCGGCGAGGCCGATCTCTATCCGCGCATGGGGCCGACCATGCAGTGGGATACGGCGGCGGGCGACGCCGTGCTGCGGGCGGCCGGCGGTGCGGTCGAGACGGTCGGCGGCGCCGCGCTGGCCTATGGCCCCGGCCCGGGCGAGGGCGTGCGGGCCTATGCCAATCCGTGGTTCGTCGCCCGCGGCGCAAGGGTTGGATCCGGGCCTTAGACGACTAAATCGATCTAGTTTACTGAAATCAGGTTGCGGGATTTGGGCCGATCGCGGCACGGATCGCGGCATCCGCGCGGATATACGGCATCCCCGTTGCTTGAGGCGAAGGCCCCCGGCAGACTAGGTTTCGGCTCCAGTCCGGAGTTCCCCGATGTCGCCACGCCCCCCATCGCCGCATGCCCCGTCGCATCTTCGCCGCCTCGAAGCCGAGGCGATCTTCATCATGCGCGAGGTCGTGGCGAATTTCGAAAATCCCGTGATGCTCTATTCGATCGGCAAGGATTCGTCGGTCATGCTGCATCTGGCGATGAAGGCCTTCTATCCGGCCAAGCCGCCCTTCGCGTTGCTGCATGTCGATACGACATGGAAGTTCCGCGAGATGATCGCGTTTCGCGACGAGACGGTGAAGCGGCTGGGGCTGGAGCTTCGCGTCCATACCAACCAGCAGGGCAAGGCGGCCGGGATCAATCCGTTCGATCACGGCTCGTCCAACTATACCCAGGTGATGAAGACCGAGGCGCTGAAGCAGGCGCTCGACGCCGGCGGCTATGACGCGGCCTTTGGCGGCGCCCGCCGCGACGAGGAGAAGAGCCGCGCCAAGGAGCGCATCTTCTCCTTCCGCTCGGCCAATCACGGCTGGGACCCGAAGAACCAGCGGCCCGAGCTCTGGTCGCTCTACAACACCCGCATCCAGCCCGGCGAGACGATCCGCGTCTTCCCGCTGTCGAACTGGACCGAGCTCGACATCTGGCAATACATCCTCGCCGAGGAGATCCCGATCGTGCCGCTCTACCTCTCGGCCGAGCGGCCGGTGGTCGAGCGCAACGGCCAGCTGATCATGGCGGATGACAGCCGGATGCGGCTCCTGCCCGGCGAGGTGCCGCAGAACCGCCGCGTCCGCTTCCGCACGCTCGGCTGCTATCCGCTGACGGCGGCGGTCGAATCCGACGCCGACACCCTGCCCGAAATCGTCCGCGAAATGTTCCTCGCCACCACGTCCGAGCGTCAGGGTCGGCTGATCGACCATGACGAATCCGGTTCGATGGAGAAGAAGAAGCGCGAGGGATATTTCTAATGGCCGAGATCTTTTCCGCCCATGCCGTCGCTCCCGATGACGGCGCCAGCTTCCTCGCCGCGTCGGACGACAAGGGCATTTTGCGCTTCCTGACCTGCGGCAGCGTCGACGACGGCAAGTCGACCCTGATCGGCCGGCTGCTGTTCGACACCAAGAAGCTGTTCGAGGACCAGCTGGTCACGCTCGAAAAGGATTCGAAGAAGTTCGGCACCGTCGGCGACGACATGGATCTGGCGCTGCTGGTCGACGGCCTCGAGGCCGAGCGCGAGCAGGGCATCACGATCGACGTCGCCTATCGTTTCTTCGCCACCGACAAGCGCAAGTTCATCGTCGCCGATACGCCGGGCCACGAGCAATATACCCGCAACATGGCGACCGGCGCCTCGACCGCCGATCTCGCGGTGCTGCTCATCGACGCGCGAAAGGGGATCCTGACCCAGACGCGCCGCCACGCCACCATCGCCTCGCTGCTCGGCATCCGCCATGTCGTGTTGGCGATCAACAAGATCGATCTCGTCGGCTTCGATCGCGGCGTCTATGACGCCATCGTCGCCGCCTTCGACGCGGATGCCGCCCATTATGGCTTCGGCAGCCGCGTCGCGATCCCGCTGTCAGCCCGCCATGGCGACAATGTCAGCGCGCTCAGCCCGAACACCGACTGGTATCGCGGCCCGACGCTGATCGAGCATCTGGAAAATGTCGAGCTGGAACCCGGCATCGACCGGCCGTTCCGTTTTCCCGTCCAATGGGTCAACCGGCCGGACCTGACCTTCCGCGGCTATGCCGGCACGATCGCCAGTGGCACGGTGCGTCCGGGCGACGAACTGGTCGTGGCGCGCTCGGGCCAGGTCGCGAAAATCGAGCGCATCGTCACGCATGATGGCGACCTCGCCGTCGCCGGCACCGACGAGGCCGTGACGCTGACGCTCGACCGCGAGATCGATGTTTCGCGCGGCGACGTTCTCGTGGCGGCCGAGGCGCGGCCGGAGGTGTCCGACCAGCTTGCCGCCCATCTGATCTGGATGGCCGAGGAGCCGATGCTGCCCGGCCGGCCCTATCTGATGAAGATCGGCACGCGCACGGTCGGCGCGGCGGTGACGGAGCTGAAGCACCGGGTCGAGGCGGACACGCTGAAGCCGCTCGCCGCCAAGACGCTGGCGCTGAACGACATCGGCTTCGCCAATCTCTCGCTGGCCGAGCCGATTGCCTTCGACGCTTACGAGGACAATCGCGCCACCGGCGCCTTCATCCTGATCGACCGCTTCACCAACCAGACGGTCGCCGCCGGCATGATCCGCTTCGGCCTGCGTCGGGCCACCAACATCCATCGCCAGGCGCTTGACATCGACAAGGCGGCGCGCAGTGCCGCCAAGGGCCAGAAGCCAGGCATTCTCTGGTTCACCGGCCTTTCGGGCGCGGGCAAGTCGACCATCGCCAATCTGGTGGAGAAGAAGCTGCACCTGATGGGGCGGCACACCTACCTGCTGGATGGCGACAATGTCCGCCATGGCCTGAACCGCGATCTCGGCTTCACCGACGCCGACCGGGTCGAAAACATCCGCCGCGTCGCCGAGTCGGCGAAACTGTTCGTCGACGCCGGGTTGATCGTGCTGGTCTCGTTCATCTCGCCCTTCCGTTCGGAGCGCCAGCTGGCGCGCGACCTGGTGGAAGAGGGCGAGTTCATCGAGATCTTCGTCGATACGCCGCTGGCGGTCGCCGAGGCGCGCGACGTGAAGGGCCTCTACAAGAAGGCGCGCGAAGGGCTGATCAAGAATTTTACGGGTATCGACAGCCCGTATGAAGCCCCGCTCGCCGCCGACATTCACCTCGACACGACCTCGGGCGACAGCGAACAGCTCGCCGATGAGATCGTCGCCTATCTGGTGGCGAAGGGCTATTCGGCGGGGTAGGACAGCCGGGGGTTGATTCCCCCCGCTCACCGGGAGAGGTGAGGGAGCCGCTTCCCACCGTCCGTTGGACACTCTCGGCCATCATCCTGAGGTGCTTCGCGCAGCGAAGCCTCGAAGGAGGATCCAGCGGAACGAAGGCCGCTTGGCGGTCATGATCATGGGCGCTCCCTGGACCCTCCTTCGAGGCCCGGCTTCGCCGGGCACCTCAGGATGATGGTCGAGGGTTGGGGAGGGTTTTTGCCGTCGGACATAGCGCGAAAATTCGCGCTCGACCGGCCCTCCCGTTGGGAGAGGTCGACGGCCACAGGACGACGGGTGAGGGCGTAGGGAACCATCGGGCGAGGCCACAAACTCTCACCGCTCCCTCAGGGAGAGGTGAGGGAGCCGCCTAGAAGATTCCCACGCAAATGGCGGGGGCAGGAAAGTCCGTCGCCCCGGCGAAGGCCGGGGCCCATGAACACCGGCCGCGCAAACCCTGGCGAATTGTCTGGTGCAAGACGGAGTGTCTGGATCCCGGCCTTCGCCGGGATGACGGCGAGGTCGGATCGTCGTGTGGAGTTCGCCTCACCGACATTTGAACAATCTCCGCCATCATCCTGAGGTGCTTCGCGCAGCGAAGCCTCGAAGGAGGATCCAGCGGAACGAGGGGCTTCCTATTTCAGGACTTCTATCCGCACCGACTTGATGTCGGCGGCCGTGCCATCGCCGGGGATGCCGGGTTCGATCAGAACCGCGTCCGTCTCGGGTCCGCCGCGTTCTTTCGGCACCGTCCAGGTCGCCGAGAGCGGGGCGTAGTCCTTGCCCAGTTCGCCGTCCTTCCAGGGACTGAGACTGCGGCCGTTCTGATAGGCGAAGCGGAGCGAGTGGGTCGGGCTGGTTGCGGCGGCGCGCGCCACGACGACGATGCGGATGGTGCGGCCGGCCAGGCGTTCATAGACGCCGCGCCCGACCGTGATCCGTGATCCCGTCGAATGGATCGAGGAGGAGACGCGCGCGAAGCCGCCCTGCGTGTCGCCCTCGAAGCGGACCGGATTGTCCGGCAGCGACTGGAACACGCTCGGATCGCGGCCATCGAACAGGTTGAGCGTCTCGAGCGCCAGCGCGCCGGCCGGGATCTCCGCCACCGGCGCCGGGGTCGCAGGCGTGGCGGGGGTGGGGGCCTCTTCCGGGGGGGCGGCGGCGATGACGCCGGCAATATCGGTCGGCGGCGCGGGCTGCGCCGGGTCGGGGGTGGAAGGCTCGGTCTGCGTGGCGGTCGCGCTCGGTGCCGGGCTGCGCGACAGCAGGAAGGCGGCGCCGCCGAGGCCCGCGACGAGCAGCAGGATGACGCCGGCAATGATGCCGATCATCCGGCCGCTGACCGCGCCGGCGAAATCGCGTAGCCTGTCACCAAGGCCGCGGCGGGGCTCGTCTTCGTCGAGCGGGTCTTCGTCCTGCGCATCCGCGTCGAAGGCGTCTTCGTCGCGGTCCTCTTCGACCTCGTCTTCCAAAGCCGGGAGCGGCTGGGCGCGGGAGGCGGCGCGAACGTCGAAGCGCTCGCGGTGGCGGCGCAGGATGTCCTCGGCCGATTCCCGGCCGGAATCGTCGTCCGCCGGTTCTTCCTCGTCGGGCTCGTCGTCGCGGGTCTCTTCCTCGTCCAGAAGCTCGGCCTCGTCGGAATCCGCGTCGTCCGCGGACTCTTCCTCGAAAAGTTCTTCCGTCTGCTCCTCTTCGGACGGCCGATCGTCCTCGGCGTCCTCGGCGTCCTCGGCGGGCTCGTCCTCGGCAGGCTCGTCCCAGGGGCGCGACGCTTCCTCATCGGCGGAGTCGGACTCTTCTTCCGGGCGCCAGCCCTGCGTCGCGCCGGGCGCGGCCGCGGGGGCTGCCTGGGTCGACTTGGAGAGAATGGCGCTGTCTCGCCGGCCGGCCGGCTTGTCGGAAACCGTGCCGTCGAGCGCGGCAAGGGCGGCGAACAGGGCGGCATCGGCGCGCTGCGCGGTGCTCGCGCTGTTCTCGCCGTCGCTGCGGGCGGGCGTCGGCGAGCCGATCTGCGACAGCGGCTCGAAGCGCGCCAGCTTGCGCGCGGGTTCGCGCGGCGGCAGCGCCAGCGCGGTCGAAAAGGGCAGGGCTTCCGGCTTGGCCAGCACGCCCGGCTCGGGCGTGACCAGGCTGGACGGTTCGTCCTCGGCCTCGTCGTCCTCGGGCGCATCGCCGTCCGCGTTCCGGTGTTCGCTGAGGATCGACGCGACGACGCCGTCGAACTCGTCGATCTTGCTGTCGATCTCGCTCGGCGTCAGCGGCGGGTCGTAGGACCACAGAAGCCGGATCATCGCTTCGCGCGCGCTGGTGAACATGCGCTCCCGACCGTCGTGGTCCGATGGGGCGAGGTGCGCGACGGAGCGGCGCAGGACCGTTTGGAGTTGGCTCATAACGCTCGGGAATGACCGGAAAAGGGTGAACGAACGGTTGATAGCACCGCCTGAAGGCGAAACTTCGGCAAGCGCGCGGCTCCTTCAGGGGCTGAATCCCGAAGGAGCCGCGTGTTTCAACCCTTCTTCAGGAAGCGCGGACCGGCTCCGAGGATCAGCGGATCCGGCTCGCGCACCACGTTCTTGTCGCGGCCGGGATAGTCGATCTTGCTCAGCACGTAGCGGATGATGTTGAGGCGGGCGCGGCGCTTGTCGTTGGCGAGCGCGATGATCCAGGGCGACTTGTCGGTGTGGGTCGATTCCAGCATCGAGTCGCGGGCCTTGGAATAGTCCTTCCATTTGCCGAGCGCCGCATAGTCCATCGGCGACAGCTTCCAGATCTTCAGCGGGTTATGCCGGCGCTCGTGGAAGCGCTTCAGCTGCATCTCCTGGCCGATATCGAGCCAGAACTTGAACAGGATCGTGCCGGCATCGATCAGCCCGGCCTCCAGCAGCGGCGCCTGGCTGAGGAACACCTTGCGCTCGTCCGGCGTGCAAAAGCCCATCACCGTCTCGACGCCGGCGCGGTTGTACCAGGAGCGGTCGAAGGTGACGATCTCGCCGGCGGTCGGCAATTGCTCGATATAGCGCTGGAAATACCACTGGCCGCGCTCGGTATCGGAGGGCTTCGGCAGGGCGACGTCGCGTGCGTTGCGCGGATTGAGATACTGGCGCAGCGCGAAGATGGCGCCGCCCTTGCCGGCGGCGTCGCGGCCCTCGAACAGCATCACCACCTTGAGGCCCTTTTCGATGACGTGATGCTGCAGTTTGACCAGCTCGATCTGCAGCGCCGTCAGTTCCTCCTCGTATTTGTCGGATTTCATCGACTTGTCGTAGGGATAGCCGCCCGATCGGAACGCTGCCTCCTCGACCCAGGCCGGCAGGACGGGATCGTCGAGGTCGAAGCTGCCGAGCTTGGTTTCGATCGGCGGGGAGTCGACGCTGGGCTCCAGCTGCTTGGGCAGCGGCGCGGCGGCCTTGCCCTCTTCGGGCTTGCCCTTGTCGCCATTCTTGCCGTTCTTCTTGGCGTCGCCGTTTTTGCCGTTGCCGTTCTTGCCTTCGTCGCTCTTGCCGGCGTCCTTGCCGGTCTTCGGCTCGTCGGACTTGCCCGCTTCCGCTTTCAGATTGTCGGATTTGGACTTCTTCTTGTCTGAATTCGCCATGTCGATCCCGATCTCTTACATAGGAGCCGTTTGGAGGACGACACTGCCATGCTGTCATCTGCTTGTCCTGTACGACATGCGATGATGAGCCGGCATAGTCATGGCGGATCTCCCGCTTGGGGAGCGCCATCTTGGGAAGCGGAAACGGAATGAGCGACAGGGACCGGATCGTCGAGGACGAGGCGCAGGAGGCCGCGAAGCGCGGGGCGATGGCCCGGCTGGTCGAGGCGCGGCCGTTTTTCCTGACGATGGCGGCGCTGCTTCTTTTCCTCGTGCTGATCGACCAGGCCAGCGCGGTCGCCGCCGGCCTGGTGTTGGCTGCGACGATCGGCTTCTTCGCGCTCTTCCTGCGTGGGCCGGACGAATTGCCGGTCCGCCTCAGCAGCCGCCCGCCGCCGTCGATCTGGCCCGAGACCGGCATCAAGCGCATGGCCGACGCGCTGCCCGATCCCTGCGTCATCCTCGATCGGCGCGGCGTCGTGCGCTATGCCAACAGCCGCGCCGAGGCGACCTTCCCGATACGGCCGGGCGATCCCCTGACCTTCCGGCTGCGCAATCCCGATTTCGTCGGCGCCTTCGACCGCGTCGCCGCCGGCGGCGCGGCGGAGAAGGTGCAGTTTCTCGAGCGCGGCGCGACCGAGCGCTGGTACCTGGCCTGGTTCTCGGCGCTGGAGCCGGCCGGCGGCGCCAGCGACCGCTCCGGCTTCATCATCCTGATCTTCTCCGACCTGACGGAGCAGCGGGTGAGCGAGAAGATCCGCGTCGATTTCGTCGCCAACGCCAGCCACGAACTGCGCACGCCGCTCGCCTCGCTCTCCGGCTTCATCGAGACGATGCAGGGCCCGGCCAAGGACGACGCGGTGGCGCGCCAGCGCTTCCTCGGCATCATGCACGACCAGGCGACGCGCATGAGCCGGCTGATCGACGATCTCCTGTCGCTGTCGCGCATCGAGATGAAGGCGCATATGCGCCCCGAGGCGCCAGTCGACCTGACCGGCGTCATCCGCGGCGTGGTCGATGCGCTGGAGCCGCTGGCGCGCGATCTCGGCGTCACCATCGAGACGGAGCTGCCGGAGACGCCGCTGGTGGTGCCGGGCGACCGCGACGAGCTGGTGCAGGTCTTCCAGAACCTGATCGAGAATGGCTGCAAATATGGAAAGCTCGGCCAGCGCGTGCAGGTGACGGCGACGCCGCCGCCCGGCGGACGCGGCGGGCCGGTGGTCACGGTGCGCGATTTCGGCGCCGGCATCCCGGCCGAGCACCTGCCGCGCCTGACTGAGCGATTCTACCGCGCCGACATCCAGGCGAGTCACGCCCAGCGCGGCACCGGCCTCGGCCTCGCCATCGTCAAGCACATCCTCAATCGCCATCGCGCCCGCCTGCTGATCGAGAGCCGCCCAGGCGAGGGGTCGAGCTTCACTGTCGCATTCAACGTTGCCTTCTCCGGGGCTTCATTGCCCGCTGAAGGAAAAAGCCGTGATGTTTCCTATATTTAGACTGTCATAAAAGAGTGATGATACCGTCATAGAACCATTACCTGTGGTGACTAGGGTCCGCTCGCGTCCCGGTCGCAAGTCGTCGGGGCAAGCAACTCGCAAGTTCCGGAACCCCGTCAGGGAGACGTCAGGTGACATTCAAGAAATTCGCACTCGCGGCCGGCCTTTTCGCCGCCACCATCGGCTTCGGTTCGGCCCAGGCAGCGGACATTTCCGGCGCCGGCGCGACCTTCCCTTATCCGGTCTACGCCAAGTGGGCGGACACCTATAAGAAGGAAACCGGCGTCGGCATGAACTACCAGTCGATCGGTTCCGGCGGCGGTATCAAGCAGATCAAGGCCAAGACGGTGACCTTCGGCGCGTCCGATGCGCCGCTGAAGCCGGAAGAGCTGGCCAAGGCCGGCCTGGTCCAGTTCCCGACCGTCATCGGCGGCGTGGTTCCGATCATCAACGTCCCCGGCCTGAAGCCCGGTGAAGTGACCCTCGACGGCCAGACGCTGGCCGACATCTTCCAGGGCAAGATCACCAAGTGGAACGACGAGGCGATCAAGAAGCTCAACGCCAACGTCAACCTGCCGGACATGGCGATCGCCGTCGTGCGCCGCTCGGACGGTTCGGGCACCAGCTTCGTGTTCACGACCTACCTGTCGCAGTCCTCCAAGGCCTGGGCTGACGAAGTCGGCGCCGCTTCGGCCGTCGAATGGCCGGTCGGCCTCGGCGCCAAGGGCAATGAGGGCGTCGCCGCCAATGTCGGCCAGACCCAGGGTTCGATCGGCTACGTCGAGTATGCCTTCGCTGCCCAGAACGGCATGTCCTACACCAAGCTCGTCAACAAGGACGGCCAGATCGTGGCTCCGGAAGCGGCCAACTTCGCCGCCGCCGCCGCCAACGTCGATTGGGCCAATGCTCCCGGCTACTACGTCATCCTGACGAACGAGCCCGGCGCGACCTCCTGGCCGATCACCGCCGCGACCTTCATCCTGGTGCACGCCAAGCCGGACAACGCCGCCGACGTCGCCGAGGCCCTGAAGTTCTTCAGCTGGGCCTACGACAAGGGCGACGCAGCCGCGGAAGAGCTGCACTACATCCCGCTGCCCGACTCGGTCGTCGCCAACATCAAGGCGACCTGGGCCAAGGAAATCCTTGGCGCCGACGGCAAGCCGGTCTTCGCTGCAAACTAGGCTCGATCAGACGGAAAGAGGGGCGCACTGCCCCTCTTTCTTCCTTCACAATATTGGCTCCCAATGCGGAACCGGGAAAACAACATGGTCGATGCTGCGATGACAGGCGCGATCAGCGCCGGCATGGATAGTGCCAAGCTGAAACGCATGAGACGGTTCAAGGCCGGGGATGCCACCTTCCGGGCGTTGACCCTGAGCGCCGCGCTGATGGTTCTGGTGCTGCTGGGCGGCGTCATCATCTCGCTGGTGCACGGCTCGATCCCGGCGCTCTCGACCTTCGGCTTCGGCTTCATCACGAGCCAGTCCTGGAATCCCGTCACCGAGAAGTTCGGCGCGCTGGCGCCCATCTACGGTACGGTCATCACCTCCTTTATCGCGCTCCTGATCGCCGTTCCCGTCGGCATCGGCATCGCCATCTTCCTGACCGAGCTCTGCCCGCCCTGGCTGAAGCGTCCGATCGGCGTCGCCATCGAACTGCTCGCCGGCATTCCCTCGATCATCTACGGCATCTGGGGCCTGTTTGTTTTCGCCCCGTTCTTCCAGACGACGATCCAGCCCTTCCTGATCGACATCTTCGCGCCCATCCCGGTGCTGAACAATCTCTTCGCCGGCCCGCCCTACGGCATCGGCATCCTGACCGCCGGCTTCATCCTGGCCATCATGGTGCTGCCCTTCATCACCTCGATCACCCGCGACGTGTTCGACACGGTGCCGCCGGTTCTGAAGGAAGCGACCTACGGCCTCGGCTGCACGACCTCGGAAGTCGTGACCAAGGTGGTGCTGCCCTATACCCGCGTCGGCGTCATCGGCGGCGTCATGCTGGGCCTTGGCCGCGCGCTCGGCGAAACCATGGCCGTCACCTTCGTGATCGGCAACGCCCACAAGATCTCCGCCTCGATCCTGTCGCCGGGCACGACCATCTCGGCCTCGATCGCCAACGAATTCACGGAAGCCGTCGGCGATCTCTACACCTCGTCGCTGATCGCGCTCGGCCTGATCCTCTTCGTCATCACCTTCATCGTTCTCGCCGCGGCGCGTCTGCTGCTGATGCGCATGAACGTCAAAGCCGGCAATTGAGGCGCCCGATCATGGCAAGCAATCTCGGCACAATCGGCTCCGGCGGCCTTTCCGCCGCCTCGACGCCCGCCGCCCAGGCGATCTACCGTCGCCGCCGTCGCGGCAACAAGATCCTGCTGACGCTCTCCGTCGGCGCCACCATCTTCGGCCTGGCCTGGCTGGTGCTGATCCTCGGCGCGCTGCTCTATCAGGGCTTCAGCGGTCTCTCGCTGGCGGTCTTCACCGAAATGACGCCGCCGCCGGGCTCGGCCGGTGGCCTTCTGAACGCCATCATGGGCAGCCTGGTCATGACCTTCGGCGGCGTGATCATCGGCACGCCGATCGGCATCCTGGCCGGCACCTACATGTCGGAATACGGCCGCAACAACAAGCTGACGATGGTCGTGCGCTTCATCAACGACATCCTGCTGGCGGCGCCGTCGATCGTCATCGGCCTGTTCGTCTATGAGGTGGTCGTCGTCCGGATGGGGCACTTCTCGGCCTTCGCCGGCATGGCGGCGCTCGCCATCCTGGTCATCCCGGTCGTCGTCCGCACGACGGAGGACATGCTCAACCTGGTGCCGAACCAGCTTCGCGAGGCTGCCGCCTCTCTCGGCCTGCCGCGCTCGATCATGATCCGCCACGTCGCCTACAAGGCCGCGATGTCGGGCATCGTCACCGGCGTGCTGCTGGCGATCGCCCGCGTCAGCGGCGAAACCGCCCCGCTGCTCTTCACCGCGCTGAACAACCAGTTCTGGAGCACCAACCTGAACGCGCCGATGTCGTCGCTGCCGGTGACGATCTTCCAGTTCGCCCTGTCGCCCTATCCGGATTGGCAGAAGCTGGCCTGGACCGGTGCCCTGCTCATCACCTTTACCGTGCTGGCGCTCAACATCGTCGCTCGCGCCTTCCTCAGCCCCAAGGCTCAAAAATGACCCAGTCCGCGATGAACACGGCCGGCATGGCCGAGAAGATCTCGATCCGCAATCTGAAGTTCTTCTACGGCGACAACCTCGCGCTGAAGACCATCAACCTGCCGCTGTTCGAGAAGAAGGTCACCGCTTTCATCGGCCCGTCGGGTTGCGGCAAGTCGACCCTGCTGCGCGTGCTGAACCGGATGTACGACCTCTATCCGCGCCAGCGGGCCGAGGGCGAGGTGATCTTCGACGGCAAGAACGTGCTCGACCCCGACCAGGACCGCAACATGCTGCGCGCCCGCGTCGGCATGGTGTTCCAGAAGCCGACGCCGTTCCCGATGTCGATCTACGACAACATCGCCTTCGGCATCCGCCTGTATGAAAACATCTCGCGCTCCGAGATGGACGGCCGGGTCGAGGCGGCGCTGACGCGCGGCGCGCTCTGGAACGAGGTCAAGGACAAGCTGCACACCAGCGGTCTCAGCCTCTCCGGCGGCCAGCAGCAGCGCCTCTGCATCGCCCGCACCATCGCGGTGCGGCCGGAAGTCGTGCTGTTCGACGAGCCCTGCTCGGCGCTCGATCCGATCTCGACCGCCAAGATCGAGGAACTGATCGACGAGCTGACGACCGATTACACGATCGCCATCGTCACCCACAACATGCAGCAGGCCGCCCGCGTCTCGGACTACACGGCCTTCATGTATCTCGGCGAGCTGATCGAGTTCGACGAGACCACGAAGATCTTCACCGCCCCGAGCGACAAGCGCACGCAGGACTACATCACCGGTCGCTTCGGCTAAGCCGGGCCACGGGTAGGAGCACGACATGTCCGAACACATCGTTTCCAAGTACGACGAAGAACTGAACGACGTCGCCCGCCGCATCGCCGAGATGGGCGGCATGGCCGAGCGTCTCGTCGACGTCGCGGTCGGCGCGCTGATGCGCGTCGATGCCGCGACCGCCCGCACCGTCATCGCGGACGACAAGAAGCTCGACGTGCTGCAGCGCGAATGCGAAGAGCGCGCCATCATGATCATCGCCCGGCGCCAGCCCATGGCGATGGACCTGCGCGAAGTCATCGCCGCGCAGCGCATCGCCAGCGATCTCGAGCGCATCGGCGACCTAGCCAAGAACATCGCCAAGCGCGTCATTGCGCTGGACGGCCACATCCAGTCCAAGCGCTTCAACACCGGCGTCGAGCACATGGCGCAGCTGTCGCTGGCGCAGCTCAAGGACGTGCTGGATTCCTACGCGACCCGCGACGTCGACCAGGCCTACCAGGTCTGGAAGCGTGACGAAGAAATCGACGCCATGTACACGTCGCTCTTCCGCGAGCTGCTGACCTACATGATGGAAGATCCGCGCAACATCACCTTCTGCACGCATCTCCTGTTCTGCGCCAAGAACATCGAGCGCATCGGCGACCATGCGACCAACATCGCCGAGACGGTCTATTATGTCGTCACCGGCCAGGTCCTGGCCGAGGATCGTCCCAAGCAGGATGAATCCAGCACGACCGCCGTCGCGTATGAGAAGAACTGACCCCTGCGTCAGGTTTACTGGGATATCCGTGAATGACGCCACGCGTTATGATCGTTGAGGATGAGGAGGCGCTGAGCCTCCTCCTCCGCTACAACCTCGAAGCCGAGGGCTATGCCGTCGAGGTGGTGCCGCGCGGCGACGACGCCGAGATGCGCCTGCTCGAAACCGTACCCGACCTGCTGCTGCTCGACTGGATGCTGCCGGGCATTTCCGGCATCGAGCTGTGCCGCCGCCTGCGGGCACGCGACGCGACCCGCACCCTGCCGGTGATCATGCTGACGGCGCGCGGCGAGGAACAGGAACGCATCCGGGGCCTCGCCACCGGCGCCGACGACTATGTCGTCAAGCCGTTCTCCGTGCCGGAACTGATGGCCCGCGTGCGCGCCATCCTGCGCCGCTCGAAGCCGGAGGTGATCGCCTCGCTGCTGCGCGCCGGCGACATCGAGCTCGACCGCGAGACGCACCGCGTCCGCCGCTCCGGCCGCGAGCTGCATCTCGGCCCGACCGAGTTCCGCCTGCTCGAATATCTGATGAAGAGCCCGGGCCGCGTGTTTTCCCGCGAGCAGCTGCTCGACGGCGTCTGGGGCCGCGACGTCTATGTCGACGAGCGCACGGTCGACGTGCATATCGGTCGGCTGCGCAAGGCGGTCAATCGCGGCCGCGTCAAGGACCCGATCCGCACGGTGCGCGGCTCCGGCTACTCCTTCGACGACCAGTTCGCGATGGCGTGAGGGGATCCCGTGGCCGCTTCCTGATGGGAGGGGCGGGGCAGTCTTCCGAAAATTCAGCCCAACCAAAAAGCCGCGTGGCCCTCCACGCGGCTTTTTGCATGCAACGAGCCAGGGCAGAAAAAAAGGCCGTGCGCCCCGGGGGAGGCGACACGGCCAGACTTGCATCGCAGTCCGACGGTGGGAGGAGGCCGTCAGCCGCGGCGCGGCGCAATCAGGCGCCGACAGCCTTCTTCTGGCGACGATCATGCACGGGCTGATAGGCAACCCGCGAATGATATTCGCAATAGGGAATGCCGGAATTCGAGCGCTGGCCGCAGAAGTGGAAATCCTCGGTGCTCGGATCGCCGATCGGCCACTTGCAGGTCTGCTCGGTCAGGGTGAGGATCGTCGCGTGCAGGCTGATCGGAACGACGACGTCGTCCGAACCAACTGCCCGGGGCACGCGCCGCGGCTCGGGTGCGATCTGGCTCATCGGCTTCAGGGCCGTGTTGCCGGCGACGAGTGGCCTGACGGGATTGGGGCGCCCTGTCGTGACCGAGCGTCCGTTGGTGGCAGCCGCGGGCTTGCGGGCGCGAGCGACCGGCGCCGTTGCCGGCTTGGCACGGCCGGAAAGGCTCAGCCGGTGTACCTTGCCGATGACCGCATTGCGCGTTACGCCGCCGAGTTCCGAAGCGATCTGGCTTGCGCTCAAGCCGTCGGTCCAGAGTTTTTTCAGCAACTCAACCCGTTCGTCCGTCCAAGTCATAGCGTGTCCTTGTCGGTCGGAGCGATACCCGGAATCCTGTCGCGGTCGTTCAGCCGGGATGCCGGACGACTGCGGACGCCATACAAGGGTCAGGGGGAGGTACCTGCTCGATATTTCGTGTCTTAACGAAAATTAAGATACTATATGGCGTGACTCGGTGACAAGAGTCGGAGGGATGGGTAGCGGCCGATCGGGCTGTTTTCCCCAACTTGCGACGGATTTCGGATCCATGAGTCTCGTCAATCGCTTAGCCGTCATGACCGCGCGCGAGCGGCGTTTTCATTGACACAAATCGTCACGACCGTGATATAAGGGCAACGCATAAAGGTGCTGCCCGGCGCGTTGGCCTCGGGCGGCACCTTTGATTTTTAAGCACCCATTTCCGTGGTTTCATCCGAAGGAGGGGATATGAGCGCCCCCGATACCAGCGTTAAAAAGACCTCGTCCAGCCTCTATGACACCTTTTCGCGTGCGCCGCTCGAGTTCGAGCGAGGCGAGGGGGCCTGGGTCTTTACGCGAGAGGGCGACGCTTATCTCGATTTCTCCGCCGGCATCGCGGTGAACACGCTTGGCCATGCCAATCCGATCCTGGTGCAGGCGCTGACCGAACAGGCCGGCAAGCTCTGGCACACCTCGAACCTGTTCCGGATCCCGGGCCAGGAGAAGCTTGCCGACACGCTGGTCGCCAATACCTTCGCCGACCGGGTCTTCTTCGCCAATTCGGGCGCCGAGGCCAACGAGGCCGCCATCAAGACGGCGCGGCGCTATCATTACGTCAACGGCCAGCCCGACCGGTACCGCATCCTCACCATCGAGGGCGCGTTCCACGGCCGGACCCTGGCGACGCTCGCCGCCGGCGGGCAGCAGAAATATCTCGACGGCTTCGGCCCGAAGGCGGACGGCTTCGACCAGGTGCCGTTCGGCGACATGGCGGCGATCAAGGCCGCGGTGACGCCGGCGACCGCCGCCATCATGATCGAGCCGATCCAGGGCGAGGGCGGCGTGCGCGCCTTCCCGAACGCCTTCCTGCGCGAGCTCCGCGCGCTTTGCGACGCCGAGGGAATGCTGCTGATCATGGACGAAGTCCAGACCGGCATCGGCCGCACCGGCAAGCTGTTCGCCTATGAATGGACCGGCATCGCGCCGGACATCCTGACGGCGGCCAAGGGCATTGGCGGCGGCTTCCCGCTCGGCGCATGCCTCGCCACCAACGAGGCGGCCAAGGGCATGACCCCCGGCACGCATGGCACCACCTTCGGCGGCAATCCGCTGGCGATGGCGGTCGGCAATGCCGTGCTCGACGTCGTGCTCGGCGATGGCTTCCTCGAGCATGTGCGCGAGACCGCGCGCTATCTGACCCAGCGCCTTGGCGGGCTGATGGACAGCCATCCCGGCGTCATCGACGACATTCGCGGCGAGGGCCTGCTGATCGGCCTGCACGCGCTGAAGCCGGTGCCCGAAGTGGTGGCGGCGCTGCGCGAGCAGAAGATGCTGGCCGCCGGCGCGGGCGACAATGTCCTGCGATTGCTGCCGCCGCTCAACATCGGCAAGGCAGAAGTCGACGCGGCGATCGACAAGCTCGATGCCGCCTTTTCCGCAATCGAAGCCGAGGCTGCGCAAGCGGCACGGCAATCCGCCTGAGCGGACAGGACAGACCTATGGTTCGGCATTTTCTCGACCTGACGGATTTCGATTCCGCCACCCTTAGACAGATCATGGAAGGCGCCAAGCGCATCAAGTCGGTGCGCAATGGCGCGCGCGACGGTGTCGGCCCGCTGGCCGGCAAGGTGCTGGCGCTGGTGTTCGAGCAGCCCTCGACCCGCACGCGCGTCTCCTTCGACGTCGGCATGCGCGAACTCGGCGGCCAGACGCTGATGCTGACCGGCGCTGAGATGCAACTTGGCCGCGGCGAGACCATCGCCGACACGGCGCGCGTCATGTCGCGCTATGTCGACGGCATCATGATCCGCATTCTTGACCATGACTCGCTGAAGGAACTGGCGGCCAACGCCACCGTCCCCGTGATCAACGGGCTGACGCGCCGCTCGCATCCCTGCCAGATCATGGCCGATATCCTCACCTATGAGGAGCATCGCGGCCCGATCACCGGCAAGACGGTGTCGTGGTTGGGCGACAGCAACAATGTCATGGCGTCGTGGGTCCACGCCGCCGCGCGCTTCAACTTCCGCCTGAAGATCGCGACGCCGGAGGAGCTTGCGCCGTCGCACAAGCTGCTCGACTGGGCGCGCACCAATGGCGGCGAGGTGATCGCTGGCGAGGACGCGGACGATGCGGCGGCCGATTCCGACTGCATCGTCACCGACACCTGGGTGTCGATGGGCGACAGCGAGGCGGAGCGCCGGCACAACCTGCTGAAGCCCTACCAGGTGAACGCCCGCCTGATGTCGCGCGCCAAGAAGGATGCGCTGTTCATGCATTGCCTGCCCGCCCATCGCGGCGAGGAGGTGACGGCCGAAGTCATGGACGGACCGCAATCGGTCGTCTTCGACGAGGCCGAAAACCGGCTGCACGCACAGAAGGGCATCCTTGCCTGGTGCCTGGGCGGCCCGGAGGCACTTTGATGGAAGAAATCCCGTTCGGCCCCGGATCGATCGATCCGGCGGGTGATGACGCCGTGCTGCCTTTCGAGGTCAACGGTCTCGACGTGCGCGGTCGCGCGATCCAGATGGGGCCGGCGCTGTCGGCCCTCCTGGCGCGCCACGATTATCCGCTGCCGGTGTCGAAGCTGCTGGGCGAAGCCGTCGTGCTCGCCGTGCTGCTCGGCTCGTCGCTGAAGTTCGAGGGCCAGTTCCTGCTGCAGACGCAGACGGACGGCCCGGTCGACATGCTGGTCGTCGATTATCGCACTTCGGGCGATATCCGCGCCTATGCCCGCTTCAACAAGGAGCGGGTGGCCGAGATGGATGTTGACGGTCTGTCCAAGCCCGAGCTTCTGCTCGGCAAGGGCATTCTGGCGATGACCATCGACCAAGGCGAGTTCACCAGCCGCTACCAGGGCATCGTCCAGCTCGATGGCGTCAGCCTCGAGGAAGTGGCGCATCTCTACTTCTCGCAGTCGGAACAGATCCCGACCCTCGTCCGCCTGGCGGTGGCCGAGATGATGACGCGCGAGGATGGCGGCGCCGCGCATAGCTGGCGCGCCGGCGGCCTGCTGGTGCAGTACCTGCCGGAAGCCTCGATTGGCGTCCAGCGCGACCTGCCGGGTGGCGACGCGCCGGAAGGCATGGAGCACCACGCTGAGGAAGAGGATGCCTGGGCGGAGGCGACCTCGCTGGTCTCCACCGTCGAGGATCACGAGCTGATCGATCCCGACGTCCCGGCCGAACGGCTGCTCTATCGCCTGTTCCACGAGCGCGGCGTGCGCGTCTATGACTCGATGGCTGTCCGCGAGCAGTGCTCCTGCTCGCGCGACCGCATCCAGGGCGTGCTCGGCAGCTTCTCGGCCGAGGAAATCACGGCGAGCATCGAGGACGGCGAGATCTCCGTGACCTGCGAGTTCTGCGGCCAAAAATACAGTTTTGATCCGCAGGAATTCCTTGGCTGAGGTGTCTTTGCGACGTTGAGGGCGGGGGTAGGCAAGCGCCGCGCCCGGCCTTCTCCCGTTGAGGGAAGGCGGCAGCCACCCACTCGGCGTCATCCCGGCGAAGGCCGGGATCCAGACGCATCGGCGCCTGGCCTTAGGGCCACGCCCCAATTCTCAAGGCTGAGCGTATGGGCGCCGGCCTTCGCCGGGGCGACCAGCCCGCGGCTACTGCCACACTCGGCGTCATCCTCGCGAATGCGAGGATCCATCCAGCCGATGGCTTGGGAGTTTCCAAGGACTGGCTGGACCGTCGACGCCCGAAAACCCTGCTGGATGGGTCCTCGCATTCGCGAGGATGACGGCGGAGATGGGGATGACGGGACAGGGGTTGGGATCGGGCAGGGGAATGCCCAGCGACGAGTCCGCGGCTACTGCCACGCTCGGCGTCATCCTCGCGCAGGCGAGGATCCATCCATCCGATGGCTTGGGAGTGGCCAAGGACTGGCTAGACCGCCGACGCCCCAAAACCTTGCTGCATGGATCCTCGCCTACGCGAGGATGACGGCGGAGGTGGGGATGATGTTGCGGAAGCTCGGGAGGGGCAGGAGAGTCCCTTGAGGCGAGTCACCGGCGGGATCCGCGCCGGAAAAGGCGCCGGCGACTTCCACCCGCTCGGCGTCGTCCCGGCGAAGGCCGGGATCCAGACACACCGGCGCCTGGCCTTAGAGCTGCGCCCCATTCTCAAGGCTGAGCGTATGGGCCCCGGCCTTCGCCGGGGCGACGATCCCGCGGCTACTGTCACACTCGGCGTCATCCTCGCGCAGGCGAGGATCCATTCAGCCGATGCCTTGGGAGTGGCCAAGGACTGGCTAGACCGCCGACGCCCCAAAACCTTGCTGCATGGATCCTCGCCTGCGCGAGGATGACGGCGGAGGTGGGGATGACGGGCCTGAGGCTTGGAAGGGGCAGGAGAATGTCCCCTGAGGCGAGTCACCGGCGGGATCCGCGCGGGAAAAGGCGCCGGCGACTTCCACGCGCTCGGCGTCATCCCGGCGAAGGCCGGGATCCAGACACACCGGCGCCTCGCCTTAGGGCTGCGCCCTATTTTCCAGGCTGAGCGTATGGGCCCCGGCCTTCGCCGGGGCGACGAGCCCGCGGCTACTGCCACGCTCGGCGTCATCCTCGCGCAGGCGAGGATCCATTCAGCCGATGCTTTGGGAGTGGCCAAGGACTGCCCGAACCGCCTGAGCCGTCGACGCCCCAAAACACTGCTGGATGGGTCCTCGCATTCGCGAGGATGACGGCGGAGATGGGGATGACGGGACAGGGGTTGGGATCGGGCAAGGGGATGCCCGGCGACGAGTCCTCTGCTCGCTTAGCTCCGGAAAGGCGCCGGCGACTTCCACCCGCTCGGCGTCATCCCGGCGAAGGCCGGGATCCGGACACACCGGCGCTTGGCCTTAGGGCTGCGCCCCATTCTCAAGACTGAGCGTATGGGCCCCGGCCTTCGCCGGGGCGACGAGCCCGCGGCTACTGCCACACTCGGCGTCATCCTCGCGCAGGCGAGGATCCATTCGAGCCGATAGCTTGGGATTGGCCAAGGACTGGCTAGACCGCCGACGCCCCAAAACCCTGCTGCATGGGTCCTCGCCTGCGCGAGGATGACGGCGGAGGTGGGGTGCCATTCACCTCTCCCTGAGGTGACTCTCGCGGAACCTGGAAAGCGGTTGCGCCAATCTCGATCCCAACATCCTGAGGAGGCTTGCGCGAGCAAGCCGTCTCGAAGGACGCACTGCCTAAGGGCAAATCTTCATACTGCCACGCCCTGCGTGCTTCGAGACGGCCCTGCGGGCTTCCTCAGCATGTCGAGGATCGTGTTGTGCGAAGGTGTCCGCGGGGAGAGGTGAGCAGCAGCGCATTCGAGAAAGCGCGTGCCGGCCCAGATCCTAATGCAACACTCGGGGCGCGTTGGGGACGTCGAGGGAGAAGGCCGGGATCTCGACGGAGAACATCTCGCCGCTCTCGGTCTGCATCTGGTAGGTGCCGGCCATGATGCCCGACGGCGTCGAGAGCGGGCAGCCGCTGGTATATTCAAAGCTCTCGCCGGGCTTCAGCGACGGCTCCTTGCCGACGACGCCGACGCCGCGCACTTCTTCCGTGCGGCCCTTGCCATCGGTGATCCGCCAGAAGCGCGAACGCAGCTGGACGTTCTCAAGCCCGAGATTGACGATCTCGATCGTGTAGGCCCAGACGTAGCGGTTCTCGCCCGGCGAGGAATCGTCCTCGACGAAGCTGGGCCGCACGGTCACCTGGATCGATCGCGTGACGGTTCGATACATCGGCGCTCTTTTCGAAAATGATCCGTGGCTCATAACGCCAAGGGAGGCAGGGCGTCAATTGCGCGCTGCGCCGCATCGCGCGCGTTCGCCGCCGCGCAGTGCAGCCTGGCAACACCGCGCGACAGTTGCTGCCGGCACGTTTCGCCTGCGAATCCGCTGCGCTATAGTCGCGTGGGTTGTGAAGACAGGTTCGCATCGAGCCGGGCGAAAAGGGAACATTGAATGCTGAAGGAATTCCGAGAGTTTGCCCTCAAGGGCAACGTGGTCGACCTGGCCATCGGTATCATCATCGGCGCCGCCTTCAGCGGCCTGGTCAATTCGATCGTCAATGACATCATCATGCCGATCGTCGGCGTGATCACGGGCGGCATCGACTTCACCAACAAGTATATCCAGTTGGCCGGCGACCCGCAGCCGACGCTCGACGCCGCGCGCAAGGCCGGCGCGACAATCGCCTACGGCAACTTCCTGACGCTGCTGATCAATTTCATCATTGTCGCCTGGATCCTGTTCCTGATCGTCAAGGGGATGAACCGCATGAAGCGCGAGAAGGCCGCCGCCGCGGCAGCCCCGGTCGCGACGCCGGAAGACGTGGCCCTGCTGCGCGAGATCCGCGACCTGCTCGCCAAGAAGTAATCCGGCCGGCCTTGCTGCCACGCCAGCGCGCAGTGAAACGGCGGCTTCCTGGCCGCCGTTTTGTCTTGGTTGGCCGTTAAAATCCGCTACATCATCCCCAATGGCGTCGCCCGCCCGTGGATTTGGCGCCTGCAGACATTGGAAACGTGCGTGCCCGTCCATCCCGCATTGAATACGCTGCGCCCCGAAGCGAGCCAGGCTCCCGAAAGCGGCATCGTCGAGGTCTTCAATTATGGCCGAGACCGCCAGGGGCTGATCCCGCTCTGGGTCGGCGAGGGCGACCTGCCGACGCCGGGCTTCATCAGCGAGGCGGCCCAGGCGGGGCTGACGGCGGGCGAGACCTTCTACACCCACCAGCGTGGCATTCCCGAGCTCCGGCAGGCGCTGGCGGGCTATCACGCGCGCCTCTATGGCCGGCCGTTCGACCCCGAGCGCTTCTTCGTCACCTCGGGCGGCATGCCGGCGATCCAGATCGCTCTGCGCATGGTGGCCGGCCATGGCGACGAGGTGGTCGTGCCGACCCCGGCCTGGCCGAATTTCGCCGCCGCCGCGGAAGTCGGAGCCGCCAAGGTGGTCGAGGTGCCGCTCACCTATGGCAATGCCGGCTGGACGCTCGACCTGGACCGCTATTTCGAGGCGGTGACGCCGCGCACCAAGGCGCTGTTCCTGAATTCGCCCTGCAACCCGACCGGCTGGACGGCGACGCGCGACGAGCTTCAGGCCATTCTCGACTTTGCCCGCGCCAGGGGCCTCTGGATCATCTCCGACGAGGTCTATACGCGCTTCTTCTACGAGGGCGAGCGTTCGCCCTCCTTCTACGATATCGCCGAGCCGGACGATCGCATCCTCTACGTCAACACCATGTCGAAGAACTGGGCGATGACCGGCTGGCGCGTCGGCTGGCTGTCGGCGCCGCCGGCCTTCGGCCAGGTAATCGAGAACCTGGTGCAATATTCGAGCTCGGGCACGCCAAAGTTCCTGCAGCGCGGCGCGGTCGCGGCGCTGGAGCAGGGCGACGCCTTCATCGACTTCCAGCGCCAGCGTGCCGTGGAAGCGCGCGAGATCGTCTGTTCCGGGCTGGAAAAGACGGGGCGCATCCGTCTCGTGCGTCCGGCCGGCGCGTTCTATGCCTTCTTCTCCGTCGACGGCGAGCCCGACACGCGCAAGCTGGCGCTGCGGCTGGTCGACGAGGCGAATGTCGGCCTCGCGCCGGGCGACGCGTTCGGCGCGGGCGGCGCCGGCTTCATGCGCCTCTGCTACCTGCGCAACCTCGACCAGATCCGCGAAGCCACCCGCCGGCTGGCCGAGTGGCTGGCGAAGTAAGGGGCCTTTCGCTTCAGGGGAGGCGTCCGGCGGTCTTGCCAGACACTTCTCCTGAGCAGCTTTCGCTCGAGACGTCTCGCCTCCCTCCGCCGTCATCCTCGCGAAAGCGAGGATCCATGCGTCCGGGTTGTGGAGCGTTCGTGGCGAAGGATTCTGGTTGTCGGGATAAGCCGCTGCTGTATGGATCCTCGCTTTCGCGAGGATGACCGCGAGTGTGCGGGCGAAGCCGAACTTCACGCCGCTTTCCATCGCAAGCCTCTTGTCCCACCGCGCCGCCGCCGATGGGCCCCCCAGATTCTATTGCCAAGTGGCCTTGGCTCGGCTAAATCAGGCGCATACATCAAGAGTTGGGCCGACGCCCGACGCCAACCTGCCTATCCGGGCAAGGTGGCACTCCTGCAAGGGAGGATGTGGCCGATCCGGCAAGAATACGGACCCAGTCACACAGCGTCGGCTCTTCCAGTACAGGACGATGCCCGATGCCGATCAAGATCCCCGACGACCTGCCAGCCCGCCGCAAGCTTGAGGCCGAAGGCGTCATGGTCATGCGCGCGGCGGATGCGGTACGCCAGGATATCCGTCCGCTGCGGATCGGCCTGCTCAACCTGATGCCCAACAAGATCTCGACCGAGACGCAGATCGCCCGCCTCCTCGGCGCGACGCCGCTGCAGATCGAGCTGTCGCTGGTGCAGATCACCGACCACGCGCCGCGCAACACGCCGGCCGAGCACATGCTCTCCTTCTACCGCCCTTGGGAGGAGGTGAAGCATGAGCGCTTCGACGGCTTCATCGTCACCGGCGCGCCGGTCGAGCGCATGCCGTTCGAGGACGTGACCTATTGGGACGAGCTGCGCCGCATCTTCGACTGGACGCAGACGCATGTGCACCGCTCGCTCAACATCTGCTGGGCGGCGCAGGCGGCCGTGCACCATTTCCACGGCATGCAGAAATACGACCTGCCGGGCAAGGCGTTCGGCATCTTCCGCCACCAGATCCCCGGCCCCGCCGCGACATCGCCCTATCTGCGCGGTCTCGCCGACGAGTTCGCCGTGCCGGTGTCGCGCTGGTCGGAAGTGCGCAAGAGCGAGATCCCGGCCGATAGCGGCGTGGTCGTGCTGGCCGAGAGCGAGGAGACGGGCCTCTGCCTGCTCGACGACACGCGCCACCGCGCGCTGCACATGTTCAACCATCTCGAATATGACACGCACTCGCTGGGCGACGAGTATTTCCGCGATATCAACGCCAAGATCGATGTCGCCCTGCCGGTCGATTACTTCCAGAAGAACGACACGACCCGGCCGCCGGTCAACAGCTGGCGCGGCAATGCGCATATCCTCTACGGCAACTGGATCAACGAGATCTACCAGACGGTGCCGTTCGACATCGCGAAGATCGGTGAGCCCGAGGCGGCGGAGGTCGCTGCGTGAGACCCTCACCCCAACCCTCTCCCGCAAGCGGGGGAGGGGGCGGGTGGAGCCATGCCTTTCACCTCTCCCAAGGGGAGAGGTCGGAGCGGAGCTCCGGGTGAGGGGATCAGGCCTTGCAGAAGGGATCGCAACCCCTCACCCGCCGGCCTGCGGCCGTCGACCTCTCCCCATGGGAGAGGTGAGAGAGGGGCTCCAGCAGGATACCAAACAAAAAAGGCCCGCCGATCGCTCGGCGGGCCTTTTGAATATCGAACTCGAAACCGTCAGCCGCCGGCGGGCGGGAAGACGTCGAAATGCGAGCTGCCGCCATTGGCGACCAGGCGGGCGGTCTTGGCCGGGGCGGTGCGGCCGAGCGGCAGCCAGAGACGGTGCCAGACATCGACCAGCGCGTCGCGCAGGCCGAGGATCAGCGTCTCGTCATGGCAGGGCGTCGGCGTGATGCGCAGCCGCTCCGTGCCGCGCGGCACGGTCGGGTAGTTGATCGGCTGGATGTAGATGCCATGCTCGTCGAGCAGCATGTCCGAGGCCTTCTTGCAAAGGTCCGGATTGCCGACGAACAGCGGAATGATATGCGTCTCGGACGGCATCACCGGCAGGCCGGCGGCGATCAGCACTTCCTTGGTCCGCTGCGCGTGATGCTGCTGCAGGTCGCGCTCGACCTGCGAAGCCTTCAGGTGGCGGATCGAGGCGGTGGTGGCGGCGGCGATCGACGGGGGCAGGGCGGTGGTGAAGATGAAGCCCGGCGCATAGGAACGCACGGCGTCGACCACGGCGCGGCTGGCGGTGATGTAGCCGCCGAACGTGCCGAACGCCTTGGCCAGCGTGCCCTCGATGACGTCGACGCGGTGCATGACGCCCTCGCGCTCGGCGATGCCGGCGCCGCGCGGGCCATACATGCCCACGGCGTGCACTTCGTCGAGATAGGTCATGGCGCCATACTTCTCGGCCAGATCGCAGATTCCGGCGATCGGCGCGATGTCGCCATCCATCGAATAGACGCTCTCGAAGGCGATCAGCTTGGCGCGGCCGGGGCCGGCTTCCTTGAGCAGCTCTTCGAGATGCTCGAGGTCGTTGTGGCGGAAGATGCGCTTCTGCGCGCCGGAACGGCGGATGCCCTCGATCATCGAGGCGTGGTTCAGTTCGTCCGACAGGATCAGGCAGTCGGGCAGCAACTTGCCGAGCGTCGACAGCGCTGCGTCGTTGGAGACGAAGCCCGAGGAGAAGACGAGGCCGGCTTCCTTGCCATGCAGGTCGGCGAGCTCATGCTCCAGCTCGACCAGCGGGTGATTGTTGCCGGAGATGTTGCGCGTGCCGCCGGCGCCGGTGCCCATGCCCTGCGCCGTTTCGACCATGGCGCGGACGACGTCCGGATGCTGGCCCATGCCGAGATAGTCGTTGGAGCACCAGACGGTGATTTCGCGCGGACCGCGCTCGGAGCGCCAGATCGCATGCGGGAAGCGGCCCACGATCCGCTCGAGATCGGCGAAGACCCGATAACGCTTCTCGGAATGGAGAGCGTCGATCGCGTCTACGAAGAAAGATTGATAGTCCATCAGCAGCGCCCGCTTTTTGGATGGGTTCCAAACTAGCGCGGGAATCACAGCGAGTCCAACGACGTTTGGCTTTGGCGGCAGTCAACTTGGCGTCAATAATCATGGCCGCGCCTGCGCCGCCACTGCGCAATTTAGCGCATCTTGCAACTTTTCTTATTCCAGCAACGCCTTGACCGCGTTTCGGGATGCGAAAAAGCCGCCTGGGCGGGCGCCTCCGGCGGCTTTCTTCCTGTCGGCGGGATCAGGCCTGGTCGAGCGCCAGGGTGATGTCCTCGATCAGGTCGTCCGCGTCTTCGAGGCCGATCGACAGGCGCAGCATGCCCGGCGTGATGCCGAAGCCGAGCCGCGCCTCTTCCGAGAGGCGCTGATGCGTCGTCGTCGAGGGATGGGTGATGAGGCTCTTGGCGTCGCCGAGATTGTTGGAGATCGTGACGACCTCCATGGCGCTGGCGACGCGGAAGGCCGCTTCCTTGCCGCCCTCGACCTCGAACGCGATCAGCGTCGAGCCGGCGCCCATCTGCTTTTTGACGACATCGGCCTGCGGATGGTCGGCGCGTCCGGGATAGATCAGCTTCGCGACCTTCGGGTGCCTGGCCATCACGTCGGCGATCTTCGCGGCGCTCTCGGTCTGGCGGCGGACGCGGATATCCAGCGTCTCCAGCCCCTTCAGCAGCACCCAGGCATTGAAGGCCGACAGCGTCGGGCCGGTCTGGCGCAGGAAATTGTGCAGGTGGTCGGTGACATAGGCTTCATCGGCCGAAAGGATGATGCCGCCCAGGACCCGGCCCTGGCCATCGATATGCTTGGTGCCGGAATAGACGACGACGTCGGCGCCGAGCTTGATCGGCTGCTGCCAGATCGGCGTCGCGAACACGTTGTCGACGATGAGCAGAGCGCCGGCCTCATGCGCAATCTTGGCGACCTCGGCGATGTCGATCACTTCGAGCGTCGGGTTGGTGGGGCTCTCCAGGAAGAACGCCTTCGTGTTCGGCCGCACGGCGTCGCGCCACTGGTTGAGGTCGGTGCCGTCGACCAGCGTCGACTGAACGCCGAAGCGCGGCAGCAGGTCTTCGACGACATAGAGACAGGATGAGAACAGCGCCTTGGCGGCGACGACGTGGTCTCCCGCCTTCAGCATGCACATCAGCGCGGCGGTGACGGCGGCCATGCCGCTGGCGGTCGAGCGAGCGGCGGCGGCGCCTTCGAGCAGGCGGATGCGCTCCTCGAACATGAAGGTGGTCGGGTTGGAAAAGCGCGAATAGATGAAGCCCGGATCCTCGCCCTTGAAGCGCGCCTCGGCGGCTTCGGCCGTGTCATAGGCGAAGCCCTGGGTCAGGAACATCGCTTCCGAGATTTCGCCGAATTGCGAACGGAGGGTGCCGCCATGCACGAGCTGGGTGGCGGGGCGGCGGGGGCGCTTGGCTTTGTCTTCGGACATTTGGCTCTGATCCCGATCAAGAAAAACCCGACGCGAGGTCGGGCAAAAATCGGATGTCGGATTTCCGGCAACCGACCTTTTAGCGACATTGTTTAACGTGGCGGCAAGCCGGTCGGCTCAAATAGACCACGGATGGTGCGTTTCCTGATATGCCTCTGGCGGCTTGGCGTCAACGGCGAGTTGAGCTAAGTGCTTCCTTCGGTCCCGCGGCGCGTTTTCACCTCTCCCTGAGGGAGAGGTCGACGGCGTAGCCGGCGGGTGAGGGGTTAGGGAATTTTCCGGAGAGGGCGTAAACCCTCACCCGGCCCTGCGGGCCGACCTCTCCCTCAGGGAGAGGTGAAGATTAGGCAGGACCGGAGCGGATGACGGGTAACGCAGCAATCGGAATTCTCTCGGCCGAGCAGATCCGGGCGAGCCTCGCCTTGGGCGAAATCGTCATCGACCGGCCGCTCGATGACGACCAGGTGCAGCCGGCGAGCCTCGACCTGCGCCTTGGCGCCGTCGCCTACCGGGTGCGCGCCAGCTTCCTGCCGGGCCCGAACGTGCTGGTGAAGGACCGCCTCGCCGAGCTCACCCTGCACGAGATCGACCTATCGGCCGGATCGGTGCTGGAGACCGGCTGCGTCTACATCGTGCCGCTGCTGGAAGGGCTGGCGCTGCCGCCCGATATCCAGGCTTCGGCCAACCCGAAATCCTCGACCGGCCGGCTCGACATCTTCACCCGCGTCATCACCGACCGGGCGCAGTCCTTCGACACGATTCCCGCCGGCTATCACGGCCCGCTCTATCTCGAAGTTTCCCCGCGCACCTTCCCGATCGTCGCGCGCACTGGCTCGCGCCTGTCGCAGATCCGGTTTCGCCGCGGCGACACCCATCTGAATGATACCGAACTGGCTGCCCTCAATGCCCGTGAGCCGCTGGTCGATGGCGCGTTCCGCGCTTCGGGCGGGCTGCTGCTGTCGATCGATCTCGAGGGCTCGAACGGCATCATCGGCTATCGCGCCAAGCGTCATACGGGCGTCGTCGACGTCGACAAGCGCGCCGCCTGCGACGTGCTCGACTACTGGGAGCCGATCCCGGTCCGCGGCAAGGCCGAGCTGATCCTCGATCCCGACCAGTTCTACATCCTCGTCTCGCGCGAAGCCGTGCACGTGCCGCCGGATTACGCCGCCGAAATGGTCGCCTTCGACCCGCTGGTCGGCGAATTCCGCGTTCACTATGCCGGCTTCTTTGATCCGGGCTTCGGCCATCAGGCAGCCGGCGGCGCCGGCAGCCGTGCCGTGCTGGAAGTGCGCAGCCATGAGGTGCCGTTCATCCTCGAACATGGCCAGACGGTCGGCCGCCTCGTCTACGAGACGATGTCGGAACGTCCCGCCAAGCTCTACGGCAGCGACCTCGGCTCCAACTACCAGGCCCAGGGCCTGAAGCTCTCGAAGCATTTTCGGTAGGATTGCCGGATAAGGGTGCTTCCTTCACCTCGCCCTGAGGGAGAGGTGAAGGGACTGCAGCAGCCTGTCGGTCAGGGTATTCGACAAAGCCCTCTCCCGCGAGCGGGAGAGGGGGCGATCGCGACGGTCTGAGCTTTTTCCTTCACCTCTCCCATGGGGAGAGGTCGGAGCGAAGCTCCCGGTGAGGGGATGCGATCTGACCGGTGAGGCCTGAACCCCTCACCCGCCGCACTTCGTGCGTCGACCTCTCCCGATGGGAGAGGTGAAGGAATGGCGCGTCCGCCGCCTACTCCGAAACCGTCAGTGCCACCCCGCCAAGCCCGGTGATTTCGATCTCCACCCGGTCGCAGGCCTTGAGCCAGCGGGTTTCGACCAGGCTGCCGGTCAGCACGATCTCGCCCGCCCGCAGCATCTCGCCTCGGGCCGCCAGGCTGTCCGCGAGCCAGGCGAGCGCCTTGAAGGGGTGGCCGAGCACGTCGGCGCCGACGCCGCGGCCGACCTCGACATCGTTGATCCGCGTCACGCCGACGACGGCGGCGAGATCCGGCGCGTCAGCAAGCGCAAGCGGCTCGCCCAGCACGCAGCCGGCGGCGAAGAAATCGTCGGCGATCAACGTCGGCGTGTCGGTCTGGCGCCAGTCGGCATAGCGGTCGTCGACCAGCTCGATCGCCGCCATCACGCTCCCGACCGCATCCGCGACACGCTCCGCCGTGAACGGCGCGCCGCTCGCCGGCAGGTCGCGCGCGAGTTGGACCGCGATCTCGCATTCGATTCCGACATGGCGGAACCCGGCTGCCGAGATCGTCGCGCCGGAAGCATGTCGCGTGCCCTCGAACAGGCCGGCGCCGCAAGGGTTCGGAATGCCGAGATAGGTCTGCATCACCGGCGTCGTGCAGCCGATCTTCCACCCGATCCGCCGGCCATAGCGGCTCGCCGCCAGGCGCTGGTGCACGGCCGCCTGCACGGCATAGGCGCTCGCCTCGTCCGCCGGCCGGATCGCTTCGGGAAGCAGGTCCAGGGCCGCCAGGGCGATGCGGGCGTCCGCGATGCGCGCGGCGGCGGCATCCTTTGGCGGCGTAAGGGGTTGAGGCATGGGCGATTCCGGATTGGCGCGTGACGGCTTTTCGGCTCGAAGCGGGGCGCGCATGAGTTGCATCGCCGGAACGAGCCCGGCTAGGATCGCTCGCAGATCGTGTCTCCGCCCCTCGGGCCAGCGTGCCGCGACGGCGCGCTGGGGGCAAGAGCGAACAATCAGATCCGCTGACGAACAGCGAAAACGGGCAGGGATGAGACGATGGAAGCGCGTGTAGACGGCAAGATCCTTCTGGTGACCGGCGGCACGCAGGGCGTGGGCCGGGCCGTGGCGCTGGAGGCGGCGCATTCGGGCGCGGAAGGCGTGATGCTGGTCGGGCGCAATCCTCAGCGCGGCGCGGATGTCGTGGCCGAGCTGGAGGCGCTTGGCGTCGGCGGCGGCTTCGTCTCCGTCGATCTCGCCGATTCCGATGCGGCCGAGATCGTCATGGACGCGACGCTCGACCGGTTCGACCATGTCGACGGCCTCGTCAACGCCGCCGCCAGCACGGATCGCGGCTCGATCGCCGATGCCGATATCGACTTCTTCGACAAGGTGTTCGCCACCAATGTGCGCACGCCGATGTTCCTGATGCAGGGCGTCATCCAGCACCTGAAATCGCGCGGCGCGCCCGGCACGATCGTGAACATCCTCTCGGTCAATGCCTATGGCGGCACGCCGGAGCTGGGCGTCTATGCCTCGTCCAAGGCGGCGCTGTCGATCCTGACCAAGAACGCCGCCCATTCGCACCGCTTCGACCGCATCAGCGTCAACGGCATCAATCTCGGCTGGGCCGACACGCCGGGCGAGCGCGAGATGCAGGCGGTCAAGCTCGGCAAGGGCGAGGGCTGGCTGGAAGAGGCCGAGGCGATGATGCCCTGGGGCAGGCTGATCAAGCCGGAGGACGTCGCCCGCCTGGCGCTGTTCCTGATGAGCGACGCCGCCATCCCGATGACCGGCGCCATCGTCGACCAGATCCAGGACTATGTCGTCGGCGTGCGCGACTGAGCGCGCGATGCTCCCGGGGGACTGTGCGAACCGGACGACCTGGCTTCCTGCCTGCCGGCGCATCGCTGTGCTGGCATGCCTCGGTGCGTTGGGCCTTGGCGCCGGTGGCTCGATGGACGCGGCCGCCGAAACATCGGCGACACCGGCCCGGATGGATTTTCGCGACCCCGAAACCGGGCTCGCCTTCTCCGCGCCATCGCCGCTCGTCATCGGCCAGCGGCGCGGTCATCGTGGGCATGATTTCGTCATCGAGATCCATAGCGCCGATCCGGCTCTTCCCCGCGCGGGGACGTCGAAAAGCCTGTGCGGCGCCGCGCTGAAGACGCAGCCGGAAGAAGTCCGGGCGTTGGACCAGGGGGCGCTGAACGACCCGGAAATGCTGCAAGGACAGGTCGAGTCCGTGCGCTCGACGCTGGCGCTGATGGGCCGTGTCGGTTCCATCGAGCCGCTCGATTTCGGCAATGGCGTTCGCGGAGTCGCGGCGGTGATGACGCCGCATTTCGGGCCGGACCATGCCAATGTCCGTCAATACATCGCCCTCGCCGAGACCCCGGCCTATCGGATCAGCCTTTCCTGCGCCACCACCGCGGCGGCGCTCGACAGGGCACGTCCGCTGTTCGAGGCGCTCATCCGCACGCTGCGGATTGATGCCGAGCGGTGATCCAGCGGCAGCCCGATCGAGGGAATGCGCTATGAAAGTGGACGATTCGGCTTCTTTGCGGACAGACATGTGACCATGACACTCGACACGAATTCGCCCGACGAGGCGGTTCTTCGCGCGCTGTTCGACGCGGCGCTGGCGGCCTCGCTGCCGGATGGCCGGTTCGAGGGCCGGCTTCCCGTCGCTCCAAAAGGACGAACCATCGTGCTCGGCGCCGGCAAGGGCGCGGCGCGCATGGTACGGGCGTTCGAGGATGCGTGGGAGGCGGCCGGCAACCGGGCGCCCGAGGGCCTGGCCGTCACCCGCTATGGCCATGGCACGCCAACCCGTTTCGTCGAGGTCGTGGAAGCCGCGCATCCGGTCCCCGACGCCGCCGGCATGGCGGCGGCGCAGCGCATCCTCGATTATGCCGGCACGGCGGGAACGGACGATCTCGTCGTCTTCCTGATGTCGGGCGGCGCCTCGTCGCTGCTGGCGCTGCCGGCGCCGGGCGTGAGCCTGGAAGACAAGCAGGCGCTGAACCGGGCGCTGCTGAAGAGCGGCGCGCCGATCGGCGCCATGAACCGCGTGCGCAAGGCGCTTTCGGCGATCAAGGGCGGCCGTCTCGCCGCTGCCGCCGCGAAGGCACGCCGGGTGACCTATCTGATCTCCGACGTGCCGGGCGACGATCCCGGCGCCATCGGTTCCGGGCCGACCATTCCGGAAGCCTCCGATCCCGAGGGCGCGCTTTCGATCCTCGCCGAATATGGCATCGTCATCGAGCCGCGCATCGAGCAGGCGATCCGCGCCAACGCGGTCGAGGCCGGCGAAGGCGGGACGGTCGAGATGCTGGCCACGCCAAAGATGGCGCTGGATGCGGCGGCCGAGGCGGCGCGCGCTATCGGGCTTATGCCGCTGGTGCTGGGCGATGCGCTGGAAGGCGAGGCGCGGGACGTGGCACGCGTGCTGGCGGCGATCGGCACCTATGCGGCGGCGCATGACCAGCCGGTGGCAAAGCCCTGCGTGATCCTCTCGGGCGGCGAAACCACCGTGACCGTGCGCGGGCGCGGCAGGGGCGGACGCAATGCCGAGTTCCTGCTGGCGCTGGCCGTCGCGCTCGGCGGCCACAAGGGGATCGCCGCGATCGCCTGCGATACAGACGGCATTGACGGCTCCGAGGACAATGCCGGCGCCTGGATCGATGCCGGCATCCTGGAGGCGGCACGGGCGAGGGGGATCGACCCGGTGGCGCGCCTGGCCGACAATGACGGCTACGGGTTCTTCGAGGCGCTGGGGCGTTTGGTTGTTACCGGCCCGACACTGACAAACGTCAATGATTTCAGGGCGATCCTCGTCCGCTGACCGTCGCAATCCCGGACGAATTGCTTCGGGATTCCATCGAATGCCTGTTGCAAGGATGCTGCGCCGCATGACTCTTCGTCATGCTCACGCCCGCTTGTCTTGACGGGAGGGCTGCGGATACCGATTTCTGGGCTGGATGAGCCACCGTGACGCCTTTTTTGGGCGGCATTTTGGATCCGGGCGGCGGGTATCGACGGCGTTTCCGGTCGAGAGGGTACGTGATGAAGCATTGGATCTTGGCGGGTGTTGCCCTGCTGGCGCTTTCGGGCGCGGCTTCCGCCGCGGACATCGCGTATGAATCGCCGGCCCCGGTTGCTCCCGCGGCCCCGGCCGGTTTCGACTGGAACGGTTTTTATGCCGGCGTGCATGGCGGCTATGGCTGGGGTGGCGGCACCAAGGACGCCGATTTCCTCGACAGCCTGAGCGGCGGGCTGTTCGGCGTGCAGGCGGGCTACAACTACCAGGCCGATCCCTGGCTGGTCGGCTTCGAGACGGACATCGCCTATAGCGGCCTCAGCGACACCGCAGGCAGCGCGGCGCTCGATCTGAACTGGATCGGTTCGACCACCGGCCGCATCGGCTTCACCTATGACAAGTGGCTGTTCTACGGCAAGGGCGGCATCGCCTATGGCGATATCGAGGCCAAGCAGGCCGGGCTCGGCTCGGACAGCCAGTGGGCGATCGGCTGGACCGCCGGCGCCGGCGTCGAATATGGCTTCACGAAGAACCTCACCGGCCGGCTCGAATACGACTATGTCGATCTCGGCAAGAAGACGATCTTCGAAGGCACCCCGGCCCAATCCGAAGCCGGCGTGACCACCAACGCGGTCAAGGCAGGCCTGAACTACAAGTTCTAGGGCTTTTGCCGAGGTTGGCCGCTGCCGGCGGCCGTTGGAGCCGGGTGGTTTCCACCGCGGACGGTTGCCGACCCGGTTGCCCCACCCTCGCCGTCATCCCGGCGAAAGCCGGGATCCGTGGCGGTCCCAAGCACCGGCCGTGACATGGTGCGCTCCAGATCTTGCGCAGTCGAGTCCGAGCCAACCTCCCGAAATTTCCGCTGTATGGATCCCGGCCTTCGCCGGGATGACGGCGCGTGTGTGGGGCTGCGGGATCAACGTCGGTAGCCGTTGCGGCGTCCGTTCCACGGCGCTGGTCTCGCGAGATATTGCCTCTCACGACCCTCGCCGTCATCCCGGGCTTGACCCGGGATCCATTCAGCCGTGCGATTGGCCCGCAAGAACCTCCCGAATCCCCGGCTGCATGGATCCTCGCTTTCGCGAGGATGACGCCAGAGTGTGGGGGCGTCCGACACCGGAGCGTGGGTCTTGCGATGAAAAAAAGGCCCGGTCATGCCGGGCCTCTTCCGTTCTAAAGCCGCCTGGCCTCAGCCATTCACATAGGGCTGCAGGAAGGCGAGGTCGGCCGCGCCGAGGCGGTCCTTGGCGGCGGCGACCTGGTGCCAGTAGGGGTAATCCAGCGGCTTCTGGCTCACCTTGTCGAGGCGCGCGCGCTCCTCGGCCGTGAGCTTCAGCTCGGCGGCGGCGAGGTTGTCCTTGAAGTGGGCTTCCGTGCGGCCGCCGATGATCACCGAGGTGACGCCAGGACGGCCGAGCAGCCAGGCGAGCGCCACCTGCGCGCCGGAAACGCCGCGCGCGTCGGCGATCGAGACCAGTTCGTCTACGATGTCCCAGAGACGGTCCCAGTCGTGGATCGGCGGCTCGGTCCAGCCCTGCGACAGACGGCTGTCCTTCGGCGTCTCCTTGTTGCGGCGATGCTTGCCCGAGAGCAGGCCGCCGGCGATCGGGCTCCAGACCAGGATGCCGAGCTTCTGGTCGATGCTGATCGGCACCAGCTCCTGCTCCGCCTCGCGCGCCTGCAGCGTGTAATGGATCTGCTGCGAGATGAAGGGGATGCGGTTGTCGCGGCGGGCGATCTCCATCGCCTTCATGATGTGCCAGCCGGAATAGTTGGAGCAGCCGACATAGCGGACCTTGCCCTGGCGCACGAGGCTGTCGAGCGCTTCCAGCGTCTCTTCCAGCGGCGTCACGCCGTCCCACTGGTGCACCTGGTAGAGATCGATGACGTCGGTCTTCAGCCGCTTGAGGCTGGCCTCGCATTCGCGGATCAGGTGATAGCGCGACAGGCCGCGATTGTTCGGGCCGTCACCGGTGGGGAAGCGCGCCTTGGTGGCGATCAGCACGTCGTTCTTGCGCTTGCCGCCGAGCGCGTCGCCGATGATCGCCTCGCAATCGCCGGCCGAATAGACGTTCGCCGTGTCGAGCAGGTTGACGCCGGCGTCGATCACCATCTCGATCTGGCGGCGCGCTTCGCCGACATCGGTGATGTTGCCGACCTTGGCGAAATCGCCCTTGGCGCCGAAGGTCATGGTGCCCATCGTCAGCACCGAGACCTTCAGGCCCGAATTGCCGAGTTGCCGATATTCCATCGTCCGCTCCTATGCCGTTGCGGTTGATTCCGGAGAAAATTGGGACAGCACCGTCCTGCATTCGGACAGCGCTGTCAAAGCGGGATTTCGCCGGGGAAGCGCCGCGTCAGACGGCGATGATCGCCTTGATCAGGCCGCGCTTGTCATGGCTCCAGACCGGCATGTCGGTGGTGAGCCGGTCCAGCGTGGTGCTGTGGGTTGCCAGCGCGTCGAGCGGCACCAGGCCGGCCTTGATCGAGGCGACGACATGGTCGAAATCGACCTTAGTGGCGTTTCGGCTGCCGATCAGCATCATCTCGCGCTTGTGGAATTCGGGGTCGGAGAAGCTGATCCTGTCCTTGACGATCGAGACCAGCACATAGGCGCCACCATGCGCGACCAGGGCGAAGCCGGCCTCGATTGCCTGCGCATTGCCGGTGGCGTCGAACACCACGTCGAAGCCGTCGCCCTGGGTCTGCTCCAGCAGCGTCGCCTGGGCGTCGGGGCCGGTCAGCGCCGTATTCTGGAAGCCGAGCGTCTCGCGGGCGAAGGCGAGCCGTTCCTCGCTCGAATCGAGCAGCGTCACCTCGAGCCCGGCGATGCGGGCGAAGATCGCCGCGCCGAGGCCGATCGGGCCAATGCCGACGACGAGCGCGCGGCCGCCCTCAGGCTGCGAACGGCGGACGGCGTGCGCGCCGATCGCCAGGAACTCGACCATGGCCGCGTCGCGCAGCGACAGCCCCTCGGCCGGATAGAGATTGCCTTCCGGCATCGTGATCTTCTCGGCCATGCCGCCATCGGTATGGACGCCGAGCACGCGGATCGAGGTGCAGCAGTTCGGCTTGCCCTTGCGGCAGGCAACGCAGTGGCCGCAGGCGATATAGGGATTGATCACGACCGGCGTGCCGACCTTGAGCGTGCCGCCGGGACCGACCGCCGAGACGACGCCGGAAAGCTCATGGCCCATGACGCGCGGATATTCGAGGAAGGGGTGCTTGCCCTCGAAGATGTGGTAGTCGGTGCCGCAAATGCCGACATGCTTGATGTCGACGACGGCAAAGCCCGCCGCGGGCGCCTCCGGGTCGGGCCGCTCGATGAATTCCAGCCGGCCCGGTTCCACGCAGATCACGCTTTTCATATTGTCCTCTTCGACATCATCCCAGTGGCGACCGTCCTAGCGCAGCTGCGGCCTTCCGGCCAGATGACAGTTGGCAGCGGGCGGCAGGAATGTCGCGCCCGCCCTCGTCGTGCTTCCCGCCTGCGTTGCCAGGGCGTATCGTCCACAACGCGATCGGAATCGGCGGCGCGGCGATCTATAGGCCCGCTTCGCCGCTGCGATCGCAGCCCGCGGGGCCTTGTCCGCAGGCTCCAGAGTTGATTGACAAAAGGAAACGCGATGGCGCCCCTGAAATCCTCGATTGATCTGAAGTCCAATACGAAGACCGCCTCGATCGAATTGCTGAACGCCGTGCTGGCGGACGGCATCGATCTGTCGCTGGTCACCAAGCAGGCGCACTGGAACCTGAAGGGCCCGCAGTTCATCGCCATCCACGAGATGCTCGATACGTTCCGGGCCGATCTCGACGACCATGTCGACACGGTGGCCGAGCGTGTGGCGCAGCTGGGCGGCTTTGCACTCGGCACGGTCCAGTCGGTGTCGGCCGCGACGAAGCTCAAGCCCTATCCGACCGACATCTCGGCGATCAAGGATCACCTGGCGCAGCTGATCGAGCACTACGCTCAAGTCGCGAACGAGGTCCGCAAGGGCATCGACAAGGCCGCCGACCTCGGCGATGCCGACAGCGCCGATATCCTCACCGGCTTCTCGCGCAGCCTCGACAAGTCGCTCTGGTTCCTGGAATCGCATCGCGAGGTATAGGACCGGCTGCCGATTGCGCGCAAAACAAAGCCCGCCGATTGGCGGGCTTTGTCGTTCAGCGGGCGGAGCGCCTTAGTAGGGCGAGACGCATTGCTGGCGCGGGCCGTTATAGGGCTGGAACGTGTTGTCCGAAGCCCGGTACGAACGGTAGCGATCTTCGCACCACTGGTAATGGGCGTTGGAGTAGCCGCCGCGATAGGTCGGCTGGGCGATGGCGGATCCGACCGCCGCGCCGACGCCGAAGGCTGCCAGCGGGTACCACCAGCCATTGTAGTAGCGATAGCCCGGCCGCTGATAGCGGTAGCCGTAATGCCCATTCCAGTAGCCCGGCCGATAGCCGGGACGGTAACCGGGATGATAACCGGGCCGATAGCCCGGGCGATGGCGCGGATAATAGTCGCGGCCGCGGTGACGATACTGCACGTCGAGCACGTTGGACGCGGCGTCCGGGCGGATCCCGGGATCGGCGACGGCCGGCAAGGCCATGGCCGGCAGCGGCACCGAGAACAGGAAGGCGGCGGCCAGTGTGCCGGCGCAGATCTTTGTGAAGAGACGGGTCAAGGTGCGATCATCCTTTCGAACAATTTCCCAATAGAACCGAGTAGCTTATCGAAGCATCAATTCATAAGCGGCGACTTTGTTCCAGTGGCTTGCACGGGCGCGACGGGTTCGCACGTTGAACGCAAGCGCGCCACGGCCTATCCATGGTCGAAACGGCAGGACGAAAGCGGCAAGGATCGAGGCGGCAATGAGCAGGCCAGAGGCGTCACCCGGGATTCGCAGCGCCGAATCCGCCTGGCGCGAAAGGGCGGTGAAGGCGATCCAGGGTGCCGATTTCGAGGCGAAGCTGGTCTCCCGCACCGCCGACGACATCCGCATCGAACCGCTCTATCCCAAGGCCGAGGGTGATCACGCCCGTCCGGTCCGCGCCACGCTCGGCGCCTGGCGCGTCGTCCAGCGCGTCGATCTGCCGGAGGCCGGCGCGGCCAGCCTTCAGGCGCTGGAGGATCTGAACCAGGGCGCCAGCGGCCTGGCGCTGGTCTTCGCTGATGCCGTTTCCGCGCGCGGCTTCGGCCTTGCCGCCGCCGACGCGGCGACGGTCGCCGCCGCCCTCGATGGCGTGATGCTGGATCTCGTCTCGCTGCGCCTGGAAGCTGGACGATCCGGCGTCGAGGCGGCGCGCTCCGTCCTGGCGCTGGTGCGCGGCCAGGGCCTCGATCTCGACAGCCTCTCTCTCGATTTCGGCCTCGATCCGTTCTCGGCGCTGGCGCGCGATGGCGAGGACGGTATCGCCGCGGCGCTCGATGCCGCGGTCGAGCTGGCCGGCCTGTTCGGCCCGGAGGCAGGATCCCGTCTACTGCGGGCGGACGGGCGCGTGTATCACGAGGCCGGCGCTTCGGAAGCGCAGGAACTGGCGCTGACGCTTGCGGCTGGGGTCGCCGGCCTGCGCGGGCTGGAGGCGCGCGGCGTCCCGCTCTACCGGGCGCGGGGCCTGATATCGTTCCTGCTGGCCGCCGATGCCGACGAATTCCTCACCATCGCCAAGTTTCGCGCGCTGCGCCGCCTCTGGGCGCGGGTCGAAGACGCCTGCGGCCTGGCGCCGAAGCCGATCCAGCTCGACGCCGAAACCAGCTTCCGCATGACCACGCGGCATGATCCGCATGTGAATATGCTGCGCAGCACGATCGCAGCATTTTCCGCAGGCCTGGGCGGTGCGGACAGCGTCACCGTGCTGCCCTTCACCGCGCCGCTCGGCCTTGCCCATGCGGGCGCAAGGCGGCTGGCGCGCAACACGCAGACGATCCTGCTCGAGGAATCCGGCCTTGGCCACGTCTTCGATCCCGCTGCCGGCGCGGGCGGCTTCGAGGCGCTGACCGACGCGCTCTGCGACAAGGCCTGGGCGATTTTCCAAGAGATCGAGCGGCAGGGCGGGCTGCCGGCGGCCCTTGGCTCCGGCTGGGTGGCGGGCGAGATCCGCACCGTCGCGGCCAAGCGCGATCGAGACGTCCGCCGCCGCAAGCTGCCGATCACCGGCACCAGCGAATTCCCCAACCTTGCCGAGGCGCCGGTCACGATCCTGGCGCCGGCGCGGCCTTCGGCGCCCCTGGCGCATGACCCCTCGCGTCTCGTGTCGCATCGCACCGCCGAGCCGTTCGAGCAACTGCGCGACCGCGCCGATGCCTTGGCCGAGGTAACGGGTCGGCGCCCTTCCGTCTTCCTGGCGACGCTCGGCAAGGCTGCTTCGTTCGGCGCCCGCGCCGGCTTCGCCAAGGGCGTGTTCGAGGCCGCGGGCATCGCGGCGCCGATGCCGGACGGGTTCGCCTCGCTCGACGAACTGGTCACTGCGGCGCGCGACTCCGGCGCGGCGGCTGCCTGTCTCTGCGCCTCCGACGAGGCCTATGCGAGCGAGATCGGCTCCGAGGGCGAGACGCTGGCCGAAGCGGCGGCGCGGCGGCTGGTCGAGGCTGGGTTCGAGCATGTCGCCCTCGCCGGTCGGCCTGGCGAGCGCGAGGCAGCCTATCGCCATGCTGGCGTCGAGGCTTTCCTGTATGCCGGTTGCGACATCACCGACTATCCCTCGAAACTGCTCGACGGGATCGAGGGCCAGCCATGACCCGTGTTCCGGATTTTTCGTCCATTCCCTTCGCCGATGCGCCGCTTTCGGCGCCGGCCGATGGCGCGCCTTGGCTCACGCCGGAAGAGATCGCGGTGAAGCCCCTCTACACCGCCGCCGACCGCGAGGGACTGGAGGCGATCGACAGCTTCCCAGGCGCCGCGCCGTTCCTGCGCGGGCCCTATCCGACCATGTATGTGAACCAGCCCTGGACGATCCGCCAATATGCGGGCTTCTCCACGGCCGAGGATTCGAACGCCTTCTACCGGCGCAATCTCGCCGCCGGGCAGAAGGGGCTTTCGGTCGCCTTCGATCTCGCCACCCATCGCGGCTATGACAGCGACCATCCGCGCGTCGCCGGCGATGTCGGCATGGCGGGCGTGGCGATCGACTCGATCTACGACATGCGCACGCTGTTTTCCGGCATCCCGCTCGACCGCATGAGCGTGTCGATGACGATGAACGGCGCCGTGCTGCCGATCCTGGCGCTCTATATCGTCGCCGCCGAGGAGCAGGGCGTGCCGCCCGAAAAGCTCTCCGGCACGATCCAGAACGACATCCTCAAGGAGTTCATGGTCCGCAACACCTACATCTACCCGCCGGAACCGTCGATGCGGATCATCTCCGACATCTTCGCCTATACCTCGCAGCATATGCCGAAGTTCAACTCGATCTCCATTTCCGGCTATCACATGCAGGAAGCCGGCGCGACGCAGGATCTGGAGCTCGCCTATACGCTGGCCGACGGCGTCGAATATATCCGCGCCGGTCTGGCGGCCGGCCTCGACATCGACCAGTTCGCGCCGCGTCTTTCGTTCTTCTGGGCGATCGGCATGAACTTCTTCATGGAAGTCGCCAAGATGCGCGCCGCGCGCCTGATCTGGGCGAAGCTGGTCCGCCAGTTCGAGCCGAAGAACGAGAAGTCGCTGGCGCTGCGCACCCATTGCCAGACCTCCGGCTGGTCGCTCGCCGCGCAGGGCGTCTACAACAATGTCGTCCGCACCACGATCGAGGCGATGGCGGCGACGCAGGGCCACACCCAGTCGCTGCATACCAATGCGCTCGATGAGGCCCTGGCGCTGCCGACCGATTTTTCCGCTCGTATCGCCCGCAACACCCAGCTCTTTCTGCAGCAGGAGAGCGGCACGACGCGGATCATCGATCCTTGGGGCGGCTCCTACTATGTCGAGGCGCTGACGGCGCAATTGGCGGAGCGCGCCATGGCGCATATCGACGAGGTCGAAAAGCTCGGCGGCATGGCCAAGGCGATCGAGGCCGGCATTCCGAAGCTGCGCATCGAGGAAGCCGCAGCGAAGACGCAGGCGCGGATCGATTCCGGCCAGCAGACCGTGGTCGGCGTCAACAAATACCGCCTCGACGACGAGCCTGACATCGACGTGCTGAAGGTCGACAATTCCTCCGTCCGCGCGCAGCAGATCGAGAAGCTGCGCCAGCTGCGCGCCGAGCGCGATCCGGGCGCGGTGGAGGCTGCGCTCGCGGCGCTGGCAGGCTCGGCCCGCTCGGGCGAGGGCAATCTGCTGGCGCTCGCGGTCGATGCCGCCCGCGCCAAGGCGACGGTGGGCGAAATCTCCGCGGCGCTGGAGAAGGCATGGAAGCGCCACAAGGCGGTCATCCAGGTCAATTCCGGCGTCTATCGCGATGGGTTCGGCCAGGATCCCGCGCCGATCCAGCGGCTGTCCGGCCTCGTCTCCGAATTCACCCAGGACGAGGGCCGGCCGCCGCGCATCCTCGTCGCCAAGATGGGCCAGGACGGCCATGATCGTGGGCAGAAGGTGATCGCCACCGCCTTTGCCGATTTCGGCTTCGACGTCGTGATCGGTCCGCTCTTCGCGACGCCGGAGGAGGTCGCTTCGCATGCGATCGCCGAACAGGTGCATGTCGTGGGCGTCTCGTCGCTCGCCGCCGGCCATTTGACGCTTGTGCCGGAACTGAAGGCTGAACTGGCCCGGCAGGGTCGGCCGGACATCATGATCGTCGTCGGCGGCGTCATCCCGCCCGGCGATTTCGAGGCGCTGATGGAAGCGGGCGCTGCGGCGATCTTCCCGCCGGGCACGCCGGTCACCGAAGCCGCCGCCGATCTGCTGGAGAAATTGCGCGGTCATCTCGGCTTCGCGCAGAAGCATCCTTCCGCCTATGTCTGACCGGGCGTGGAGGGCGGCCTGATGTTGCTTCGCCCCTCCGCCCTGGCCGGGCTGCTTTTCGTTGGCGCGATGCTGCTTCCCTTTGCGGCGCGGGCGGCGGAGGAGACGACCGTGCAGACGATCTGCCGGCTGATCGAGACGGCGGCGGATGCGCAGGGCCTGCCGCGCGATTATTTCACACGGCTGATCTGGCGCGAGTCGAGCTTTCGCTCGCATGTGACCAGCAGCGCCGGCGCGCAGGGCATTGCGCAATTCATGCCGGGCACCGCGGAAGAGCAGGGGCTCGACGACCCGTTCGATCCGGAATTCGCGATTCCTGCCTCCGCCAAATATCTGAAAAGCTTAAGGGATCGGTTTGGAAATCTGGGTCTTGCTGCGGCGGCCTATAATGCCGGCCCGACGCGTCTGGCGCGCTGGATCGAGCGCGGCGGCTATCTGCCCGGCGAGACGGAGGACTATGTCGCCTTCGTCACCGGCCGCAGCGTTCAGGACTGGAAAGCCGGCGAGATCGAGGTTCTGGACCCGCCCGGCGCGGTCGAGCCGAGGCCATCCGATCCGCGGCCGGCCGAGGCGAGAGCGGCCGATCCGAATCCGGCTAAGCAGAAATCCTTAGCCGCCAGGGCCGAGCCGAAGGCGAGGGATTGCGTCACGCTGGTGGCGGCGATCCGCGCCTATCGTCCGGCGCTGATCGAGGGCGCCTATGCGCCGTTCGGGGTCCAGCTGTCCGGCAATTTCTCCAAGAGCCGCGCGATCGCCTCCTATCACCGCCAGGTGGCGCGCTATCCCTCGTTGCTGGAGGGCAAGCCGACCCTGATCCTGGGCTCGCGCCTCGCCGGTCGCGGCCGGCGCGCGTTCTACCGGGTGCGCCTGCCGGCCGACACGCTGGGCAAGGCGAACCAGCTTTGCAACGCCTTGCAGAAGCTTGGCGGCGCGTGCGTTGTGCTGCGGAACTGAACGCGGTCAGCCTGTCCGATATCGGGCGGACAAAAAAGAAGCCCGCCAAAAGGCGGGCTCCTTCAACACTCTATGGCGAGCGATCTCAATAGTAGGGCGAGACGCAAGCCTGGCGCGGGCCGTTGTTCGGCTGGAAGCTGTTGTCCGAGGCGCGGAACGAACGGTAGCGGTTCTCGCACCAGCGCAGATGGTCGCGCGACAGGCTCGGCGGAGCCACTTCGCGGCCGCCCTGGTTGGCGATCGCGCCACCGATCAGCGCGCCGACGCCGAAGGCTGCCAGCGGGTACCAGTAGCCGTCGCTGTGACGGCGATAGCCGTTGCGCGGACCGTTATAGCCGTGGTGGCCGTTCCAGTAGCCCGGACGGTTGTTGGGGCGATTCCAGTTGGGACCGCCATGTCCGGGACCGTGGCCAGGACCGTTCCAGCCGGGACCGCCGGGGCCGGGACGATTCGGGCCGCCATGGTTGGGACGACCGGGACGATCGCCCGGACGGCAACCCTGCGGCGGGCAGGGCCGGCCCTGGACCTGGATGACATCCGACGAGGTGCTCGCGCCCGGATCGACGCGCATAAGCGGCGCTGCCTGCACCGGCATGGCCGCAGCGGCGAAAACGAACGCCATGGCCGCCGTGCTGAATTTGCTCAAACCCATGTGTATTCCTTCCCATGTGACCCTGCCTGTTGCGCCCAAGCAGGGTTCTGCGGGCGCCAAGGCGGGTCACGTTAATTGACCAGACCCAAAAGACTCGAGCCTACGGATAGATGAAACGCTTTGACTCTGTCCAGCTGATCATCAGTCTGGCAGACAGATTTGCCCCGGCGTACGAGAAACGTGGTGGCTGGTGATTGGTTCCCGCCGCGCCTCGCCAGGCTTTGGCCCGGCGATAGACTTCCCCCGCCCGGCAGGGTGTGCCGGACCTAAAAGAGTGGCTTTCCGGGCGCTCAGGTCTGGTAGCCGCGATCGTCGGCGGAGGGGGCCGGGTAGCGCGGCTTTGGAGGGCGATCGCGGAAACAGAGGCGGGCCAGCGTCCGGGCGAGCCCGTCGAACCGGGTCGGCCCCAGGGCCCGGATGAGGGGCATGAGCCAGCGGCTGCGCCGCCGGACCTTGCGCTTGGCGTAGGGGAGGATCGAGTCCATGTCGCGCAAGGCTTCCTCCATGCGCGCCCGGTCGCCGGCGCGGGTGGCCGACACGAACTCGCTCAATCCCTTGCCAAGGAACCGGGGCGCCACCGCATCGCGGATCCAGTAATGTTCGAGGCGCGGATCGTCCGGGAACATCTCGACCAGCTTGCCGAAGTAGATCCGACGCGACCGGTCCATCCTCGGACTGTACGAGGTTGAGCCCGAATGGATCCGCCATTTCGTCACGCCCTTCGGCACGAAGAGGCTCCGATAGCCCCTCAGGAAGAGCCGCAGGAACAGATCGTCGTCCTCGTAGCCCGACAGGCGCTCGTCGAACATGCCGACATCCAGGATCGCCTCGCGCAGGACCAGGGAGGCCCCCGGCAGGATGAACATGTCGCGCGACAGGCATTCCAACAGCGACCGCTTCGGCTGGGGGCTTGGATTGGAGCGCAGGCAGGACGGCAAAAACATCCGGCCGGTCTCGTCCATCTGATCGAGGTCGCCATAGATCAGCGCGAGATTGGACCGGTCGAAGTCGAGGGCGGCGGCCTTCAGGATGGCGATATGGTCGTCGTACCAGACATCGTCCTGATCCAGCAGCGCGATATGGGTGCATTGCGTGCTGCGGATGGCGAGGTTGCGCGCCGACGACTGGCCGCCATTGCTCTTGGTCAGCAGCCGGACGCGATCGTTTTCCAGGGCAATGGCGCGGACGATGTCGGCGCCATCGTCGGTCGATCCATCGTCGACGACGATGACCTCGTCCGGAAGAACGGTTTGCGACAGGACGCTCCGCAGCGCCTCGGCGATGAAATCCTTGCCGTTATAAAGGGGTATGACGGCCGCGATCGTTAGATTTTCCATCTGCCCTTACCTATTCCCGAGGAATTTGCTTCAGGACATGGAGTGCGCCTCGCGCAAAGGCGTGGCGACGCGCCCACGATCGATACGTGTTTTCGGACCGTGGCGCAATTTATGAGTGTAGCACGGTTTGCAGCACAGGGCTGGCAGGCCGGGTCCTGCGAGGAAAATGGAGCGGGCGATGGGAATTGAACCCACGACATTCAGCTTGGGAAGCTGACGTTCTACCTCTGAACTACGCCCGCGCATCTGCCGCCCCCAATCGATGAGTCCGGCGCGATGAGCCGCCCATCCAATGGTTCGAAGAGGCTGGAACGTTGTACCCGTTTCATCCCGCCGGGATCAAGGCCGCGTCATGCGACCCAGGGGATTTCTTACCAAAGGAGGGCAGCGGGACAGGCGGCATGGCAGATGCCAGGACCGGGATGGAACCGAGCGGGCAGCCTAACCTTCGATGACGATGGCGGCGCCATATTCCATGGCCAGCCTTTCGAGACGCTCGCAAAGTTCTGCCTCGGTCTCGTGATGCGCCGGCAGCCGCTCCTTGCAGCGGCGGGCGGAAGCGCGAAGGTCTACCGGTTCGTGCTGCTCGAGGGCGGTCAGCACTTCGCAAATGATCAATTCTGACATCAGCAGCGTCGTCGTCATGTCCGTCTGGCTGCTCGCGGTGCAAGCGGCAAGGGCCGCCCGGGCTGGCGTGGGTATGGCATTGCAATCTCGTCATGGCGGCAGAGCGCGCCGCCATGGCGAGGCGCTGGCAAGGTGCACTCCCGAAGCGCCCGCAAGGGCCGCCCGGGGTAGTCGCGGTCGGGAAATCAGTGGGTCTTGTCGTTATCGTGCGGCTTCGGCACGTCGGGTGGCGGCGGAATTGCCGCGGCCTCGTCATGGGATGCAGCGGGCTGAGGTTCTTCCGGCATGGGCGCCGGCTCGCCCTTCAAGAGGTCGACGTCGTCCAAGCCGACATCGGGCTGTTTCGGATCGTCGGGGATGGGCGGCGTCTCGACGCTTTCGGCGTGATGCTTGGCGTCATGGCGCGCCGTGTGCTTCGGCTCCGCCTCCTTGGAATGAGAGTGCGTCGCATGCGAGCGGCGCGGCTTGTCGGCAGCCAGTTCGTCCCGCAATTCGTCCAGCTGGTCGGCGATCCACTGGATATGCTCGACGATGGGGCCGCGCTGCAGGGCGCTCTTGGCCTCCGACAGTTCGAGGAAGTCGGAGCGGAGCAGGCCCATCAGCGCAGAGATCCTCTGCAGGCTGTCCTTCAATTCCGTCGACGTCGCCATTTTCCGGCCCTCCACATTGCAACCTGCCCGCCACCGATCGACAACGCCGCCAACCGGGCGTCGTTCCCTTCCGCCGGGGCAAAACCAGCCCTCCGCGCGCTCAGATCTCGCCGCCATCGGGGCCCGGCAATCGGCCCCGGACGAAGCCGAAGGAAATCCGCTCCGCACGCGCGTCAATGGCCAGCAACAGGGTTTCGATCACGGCGCGAGCGTCGCCCTGATGGGCCAACATCAGGCTGTCGACACGCTGGTCCAGGGCGCTCTGCGCCGGATCGATCGGGTGGGCGGCTTCGGCCATGAGCGGAACTCCAAAAAGGCATGTTCCTATTTTGTTCCCATGGCGGCAGGAGTCAATCCAGCCCTTTCGCCTGTCCACGCGAATCCCGAATGCGATAGCAAAAGCGTTGGCCTCGGGGGCGCCGCAGGCGGGCAGGTCAACAAAAAAGACCCCGCCGATCGTCTCGGCGAGGTCTCTGCATCCAGAAATTCGGGCTTCGATCAGAAGCGGTAGTTCACGCCGATGGTGGCGGTCTGCGACTTCAGGCCGACGTCATACGAGCCATTGTCGTCGGGGAACGTGTAGGTCTTGGAGCCGAAGTCCGTGTAGAGGTATTCGGCCTTGAGCGTCCAATTCTGCGTGAAGGCGTATTCGACGCCGGCGCCGGCCGTCCAGCCGAAATGGGTCTGGCTGTCCGAACCATAGACCGTGTCGTCGATCCTGTTGTTCGCCCAGGCGAAGCCGCCGGTGACGTAAGGCAGGAACTTGTCCATCGCGTAACCGGCGCGGACGCGGCCCGTGCCGAAATATTGGATCTTCGATTCGGTCGTGTAGCTGAAATCGCCGTCGTCGAAGTTGAACGTGTCCTTGGCGTTCGAATAGTACACGTCGACCAGGGCGCCGATGACGACATTGCTCGGGAACTGGTAGTCGCCACCGATCTGCAGGCCGGCGATGAAGCCATCCGGCTTCAGGTCGCCCGAATTCGCGGTGATCAGGCCGTCAAAGCCATCGGTCTGGTCGGTCTTGCCCCAGGCGTAGCCAACGCTGCCGCCGACATAAAAGCCGGTCCAGTTGCCAACCGGGGCAACTTCCACGACCGCCGGAGCGGGCTCGTAGGTGAGATCAGCCGCCTGGGCTGCAACGACGCCAGAGGCGAGGACGGTAGTGGCCGAAAGGATACGAAGGAGCTTCATGACATTCCCAGTGGTGCGAGAAAGTAAATCTGTAAGCCCAATATACATATTACCCAACGGGATGCTGTTGCGCTTTTGCATCTTTATTAGCCGCGAAATCGGCGAGAGTAGAGACTGCGCCAGACGATTACTTCGAGTTGTCGTGTATTGTTAGCTGCGTATAACTTGAGGTTGCGCCGCCAACGGGCATATCTGGAGCGCACCCTTGGGGCGCGGAGCGGCCCAAACGGGTTCCGAAGCAATCGTAGAGACTGAGCGGATGAGGATGCCCGTCAGCTACCGGGCTTGAGCATGCGGAGCAGCAGGCCGTCGCGCAGCCAGAGCTGGTGCCACAAGGCCGCCGCCGCATGCAGCGCGATCAGCACGATGAAGGCCGGCTTGCCAAGCTCGTGCACGTCGCCCAGCGACGGGATGAACCAGTAGGCGAGAATGCCGGTCACCGGCACGGCGACCAGCAGGACATAGAAGGCGATATGGGTGAGGCGGGCCAGCGTCCCCAGCAGGGCCGAGCTCGGGGGCAGGGGCGGCGCGCCGAAGCGCAGGCGCAGCACCAGCCGGATGGCGACGGCGGCCAGGATGGCGAAGCCGACCCAGATGTGCAGCGTGGCGAGCGTCGCGTCGGACGGGTCAAGCGCCGTGCCGCGCCGGGCCGCCCGGACGCTGTGCGACATGCTCTCGCCGAAGATGAGCTGGAAGAGCACCATGACGACGATCAGCCAATGCAACGCGATCTGACTGGCCGAATAGCCTCGGGTGACCGGCTGCTGCATCATGCCTCGCTGGCGCGGAGTTGTTTAGAATAAATCTAGACAAAAACCGCGCCGGAGCAAGCCTCAGCCTTCGGCGGCGATCTCGAACACCTCGGCCGCGGCTTCCGTGAGTTCCTCTGCGAAGAGGGAGGCGGCGACGTTGGGCGAGAAGGTGAAGGTGTCGAGGCCGAGCCGGCCGAGGCGGACCAGGTCGTCCGCGGCGCGCAGGCTGGCGACGAGGACCCGGGTTTCGCTGCGCGAGGCGCGGATGATCTCCTGCATGGCGGCGATCTCGCCGAAGCCGTCGCGGCCGGCATCGTTCATGCGGCCGAGATAGGGCGCGACGTAATCGGCGCCCAGCGCAGCGGCGCTCAGCGCCTGATGCGCGGCATAGACGGCGGTCATGGTGATGCGCACGCCCTCGGCCTTCAGCGTCGCGGCCGCGATGGCGCCTTCCCGGGTGATCGGCACCTTGACCACCATGCGCGGATCCAGCGCGGCGATGACGCGGCCATTGTCGACCAGCGCCTCGCTGCTGCGGCCCCAGGTCTGGGCCTGGAATTCGCTGACATCGGCCTCGAAGGCGATGTGCGACAGCCGGCTCAGCTCGGACAGCGTGTTGGCAATGCCGGCATTGGCGAGGATGGTCGGATTGGTGGTGATGCCGTGGAACAGGCCGGTCGGCAGCCATTCGTCCCAGGCCGCCCTGTCCGCGCTGTCGAGGAAGAGGCGCGGGCGGATCGTCTGGGTCTGGTCGTGCATCATAAGCCTGCCGGTGGTTCGAATTGCGCCCGGCATAGTATGGATCGCCTCCCGGAACGAACGCGTCAGATCGCTGCACCACCTTCGAAGCCGCCGAAAAGCCGGTCGAGAACGGTCTTTTCCAGGCTGGCAAAGGTTGGCGTTCCGCGCTGGCGCGGCCAGGCCAGCGGCACGGCGAGATCGAGCGCGATGCGGCCATCCTCGATCAGCAGGATGCGGTCGGCCAGCGCGATCGCCTCGGAGACGTCGTGGGTGACGAGGATGGAGGTGAAACGCTGCGCCCGCCAGACGCGCTCGACCAGCCCCTGCATCGAAATCCGCGTCAGCGCATCGAGCGCGCCGAGCGGCTCGTCGAGGGCGAGCAGGCGCGGCCGCGAGACCAGCGCGCGGGCGAGCGCCACGCGCTGCTTCTGGCCGCCGGAAAGCACGGAGGGCCAGGCGTCGGCGCGGCCGTCGAGGCCGACTTCGGCCAGCGCCTTCAACGCCGCCTCGCGACGGGTCTTGGCCGTGCCGGCCCGGCCGAGGCCGATAGCGACATTGTTCGCGACGGTCGCCCAGGGAAGCAGGCGCGGCTCCTGGAAGATGAAGCGGGCGGATTCCCGTGATGCCTCGCCGAGCCGGGTGATCGTGCCGCTGGTCGGCGTTTCCAGGCCCATGATCAGGCGCAGCAGCGTGCTCTTGCCACAGCCGCTCTTTCCCACGATTGCGATCGACTGGCCGGCGGGAATCTCAAGGTTGATGCCTCGGATCACCGGCGCGCCGTCGAAGGCCTTTACCAGCCCGCGGATCCAAAGCCCCATGCCGCGCGTGCCGGGAGCCGCCTCGTTGGTGACCTCGAACGGGGCCGGGCGGGAGGCCGGCAGGTCGCGCGGCGCCGTGCGGCTGGCGGTCTCGATGAAGGCGAGCGTATCGGCGAACATGGCGTGGCTTCCCTCAAACATTCTGGAAGGCCGGATTCCAGGCGAGCGTCCGCCGTTCCAGGATCCGGGCCGTGGTGTCCGCGAGCTTGCCGAGCAGCGCATAGATCAGGATCGTCAGCACGACGACGTCGGTCATCATGAACTCGCGCGCTTGCATCGCCATATGGCCGATGCCGGAGGAGGCGGCGATCGTTTCGGCGACGATCAGGGTCAGCCACATGATGCCGAGGCCGAAGCGCACGCCGACGAAGATCGAGGGCAGGGCGCCCGGCAGGATCACCTTCCAGAACAGGTCGTTGCCGTTCATGCCGTAGGTCTTGCCCATCTCGACCAGTTGAGGGTCGACGGAGCGGATGCCGGCCAGCGTGTTGATGTAGATCGGGAAGAACACGCCGAGTGCGACGAGGAAGAGCTTGGCCTGCTCGTCGATGCCGAACCACAGGATGACCAGCGGGATCAGCGCCAGATGCGGCACGTTGCGCACCATCTGCAGCGTTGTGTCGGTCAGCGCTTCGCTGAAGCGGGAGAGGCCGTTGGCGAGCCCGAAGGCGAAGCCGACCGCCCCGCCGATGAGAAAACCGACGCTGGCGCGCCAGAAGCTGACCCGGATGTTCTCGACCAGTTCGCCCGATTGCAGCACGCGCCAGAGCGCCACGCCGACCGCGGTCGGCGCCGGCAGCACGTTCTCCGGAATGAAGCCGATGCGGGCGAGGAGTTCCCAGACGATCAGGACCACCACCGGCAGGATCCAGCCGATGAGCGCGCGCGGGATCGTCATCACGAGGCCGAGGCGAGCTTGCGCGCCGTCTCGTCGACGCCAAACTCGTTCTGGATCGCCCGGCTGACGCCGCGCCGTGCCACGTTGATGCCGAGCTCGGGGAACAGCAGTTCGGCCACCCGGTAGGATTCCTCCAGATGCGGATAGCCGGAGCCGATCACCGTGTCGATGCCGAGCGCCTGATATTCGCGCAGCCGTTCCGCCACCTGGCGCGGCGTGCCGACCAGGGCCGTGCCGGCGCCGCCGCGCACCAGGCCGACGCCGGCCCAGAGGTTGGGCGCGACCAGCAGCTTGTCGCGCCGGCCGCCATGCAGTTCCGCCATCCGGCGCTGGCCGACCGAATCCATTTCCTTGGTGAAGCGCTTGTATGCGATCTCGATCTGCTCGTCGGAGATCCGGCTGATCAGCCTGTCGGCGGCGGCCCAGGCCTCGGCCTCGGTCTCGCGGACGATGAAATGCAGGCGGATGCCGAAGCGCAGTTTGCGGCCATGGCTCGCCGCGCGGGCGCGGGCCGTCTCGATCTTGGCGGCGACGGCCTCGAGCGGCTCGCCCCAGGTGAGGTAAAGCTCGCACTGCTCGGCGGCGAGATCGATGCCGGCTTCCGACGAGCCGCCGAAATAGAGCGGCGGCGGGTTCTGCACGGGTGGAAAGTCGAGCCGGCCCTTTTCGACGCGGTAATGCTTGCCGGAAAAATCGACCCGCTCGCCGGAGACGAGGCCGCTCCAGATCCTGAGGAATTCGGCCGCCTGCTCGTAGCGCTGGTCATGCGGCAGGAACACGCCGTCACCGGCCAACTCGACCGGGTTGCCGCCCACCACGACGTTGAGCAGCAGCCTGCCGTTGGAGAGGCGGTCGAGCGCCGCAGTCTGCCGCGCTGCATAGGCGGGCTGGACCACGCCGGGGCGCAGAGCCACGAGGAATTTGAGCTTTTCCGTCACCGTCGCGAGACCGGCCGCCGTTACCCAGCTTTCCTCGCAGGCCTGCCCGGTCGGCAGCAGCACGCCGCCGAAGCCGAGGCGATCGACCGCGTGGGCGATCTCCTTGAAATAGCCGAACTCGGGCGGCCGCTGCTGCGTCTCGGAGCCGAGATAGGTGCCATCGCCATAGGTCGGGATGAACCAGAAGAAGTTGAGCGGATCGGTGGTGACGGTCATGGCGGCGGCCTTTGTGGTGGGGCACGGTCTTCTCGGGTGCGCGTGCGTGGTTCGAGACGCGGCCGGTCAGGCCGTCTCGAAGCACGCTCCATCAAGCCTTCGGTGCGCTCCAGACGGCTTCGGAGACGGTGATCTGCTTGGGGATCAGGCCGAGCTTGAAGAAGCGGTCGGCGGTCACCTGCTGGCCGGCGACGATCGCGTCGGTCAGCGGCAGGATGCCGTAGACGGCGCGCTCGACCGCCACCGTCTGCGGGCCGCTCGGCACGCCGGTGATCTCGGTCAGCGCCGCGGCCACGTCGCCGCGATGGGCATTGGCCCAGTCGGCGGTGTCGCCGAGGCCCGTGATCGTCTTGGTGACGATGGCGGGATTGGCGCCGGCGAAGGTCTTGTTGGCGAGCAGGTAGGTGTTGACCGCGATGGTATCGGCCGTCGTCGTCAGCAGGCGAACCGGCTGGCGCGCCTCGGCCAGCGCCAGGAAGGGATCCCAGATCGACCAGGCATCGACGCTGTCGCTGGCAAAGGCAGCGGCGGCGTCGGCGGGCGAGAGGTAAACCGGGGTGATGTCGGCAAAGGCGATGCCCGCCTTTTCCAGCGCGGCGACCAGAAGGTTGTGCGCGCTGGAGCCCTTGGTGACGGCTATCTTCTTGCCCTTGAGGTCGGCGACCGCCTTCACCGGCGAGCCGTCCTTGACGATGATTGCCTCGCCCTTGCCGTTGGAGGGGGCGGCGCCGACATAGACGAGATTGGCGCCGGCGGCCTGCGCGAAGATCGGCGGGGCGTCGCCGGTCCAGCCGAAATCGATGGCGCCGACATTGAGCGCCTCCAGCAGCGGCGGCCCGGCGGCGAATTCCACCCAGGTGACAGCAACGCCATCGGCCTCGAGCCGCTTCTCGATCGTTTTCTCGCGCCGCGCGACGGCGAGCAGCCCCGCCTTCTGGTAGCCGATCCGCAGCGTCTTGGCCGTTTCAGCCGAGGCGGTGCGTCCCGCGAGGGTCGTGGCAGCGAGGCCGACCAGGCCGGTGCCGGCGAGAAGTCCGAAATGACGGCGTGTGAGCATGGCGAGTCTCCGAGGCGCAGGCGTTTGAAGGTGGGGGACGAGGCGCGTCCTGGAGCTCCATTGGACAGAATGACGAGTAGTTTGATCAAGAAAATGGAGTGTTGCCGCGACGGCATTTCTTGAAAAGGAAAACCCCCGCCGCCCGCCTTGGCGCGATGGCCGTGTTTTCGCCTGATATCCCTCAGTTTGTGATGGCCATCACTGACGGTTCCCTGCCGTCATGGTGGAACGAACTCACGACAGCGGGCGTTGGGCCTGCAACGGGAAACAGGGGGCGTCTAACGCGACGCAGATCGAAAATGACAGCAGTCACCACGCGCACTACCATCAGTCTGATCACCACCGCGGCGCTGGTCGCGTTCGGCGTCACGGTCTATGGCGGACAAGCCATCAGCCGCACGAGCGGCGCCAAGGATCCGACCGCGCTGACGCTGTTCGACAAGGCTTCGGTGGGCGGCCGCAAGGGCTGCGAAATTCAGTCCTGGCCCTATATCGCCCCGGAATGCCTGCAGCCCTCCGACGGCAAGCAGACCCTGGCCAAGCCGGCCCGCAAGGTCTGAGACTGATTAAAGCTGCATTTCCGGCTTCCGGTGCTGAGGGCCGGGACGGCATCATATCTCCAGCAATCAATGCCCTTGCAAAGCCCGGCGTAACCGGCTTGCGCCGCCGCAAGCCTCGCTAGTTCTGCAGGCAATCGGGCGGCGTCTCGACTTCCCGCCATACACCACGCCTGGCGCAGCGCGCTTCCTTCTCGGCGGCGACATAGCCCTCGGGCGCTTGCTTCGCCGCCTGCGCCCAGCCCTGTTCGACCAGCCAGAGCGCAAGGTCGGTCGGGCCGATGCGGCAAGGCGCAACGACCGGATCGGCTGTCTCGTTGGCGGAAATCCGGCATTCGACCCCAAACGCGCGAATCCGCCGGCGGAGCGCCACCAGCGCCAGATGAGAGCAGGCCACCCTGGCCTCAGTACCATCGCTGGCGGGCGGGCTGCAGAGCCGGTCGGCGGTGGGCGTGTTGATCCCGGCGAGCCGCACCTTGCGCGGGCCGATATCGAGCAGCCCGGCTTCCTCCACCACCACCGGCGCATAGGCTTTCCAGCGCGGCGGCGTCGGCGCCTTTTTCGGCAGCGCCTCGCGTTCGAGCGGGCCGGTGCCCGAAGGCGCCGGGGTCATGCCCGGCGCGGTGACATTTCGCGTCGCGCGCGCGACAGGCTCGGTCGGTTCCAGCGGGGGCGGTTCCGGGATGGTCTCGCTGGCCGTTTGCGGCTGGGGCGGCGGCATCGTCGGAGACGCCGGCGTGGCGGCGCTCAAAGGCTTGTCCTCGTCGACAGCCTGGCCGTCGAATGGATCGGCGTCCGTCGGGTCTGGTTCCTCCTTCGCGGGCGAAACTGTTCCGGGAGCGGGCGCGCCCATCAGCCCCGCAAGTTCCTTTCGGTCGAGGCCGCCGATCTGGGAAGTGACGATATAGGCGAGGCCGAGCATCGCGGCGAGGCAGAGCACGGCGAGCGCCGTCCTCACTGGCTCGCCCAGATGATCCGGGCCATCCATTCGATCTCCCGCGCGGCGATCTCGCGATTGGGGTGCTCGGGATTGAGGGAGATGAGTTCGACGACCTTGGTCGTCCGCCGCGCCAGCACCTTGGCCATCACCTCGCCGCCCTGGGTGCGCACGACGACGCGGTCACCGGGACGGCAGGTCGCGGTCGGCGAGACGATGATGATGTCGCCGGCGCGATAGAGCGGCATCATCGATTCGCCCGAGACCTCCAGCGCATAGACGCCTTCGGTGGCGTTGGTCTGCGGAATGGCGACCTCGTCCCAGCCCTGGCCGACCGGGAAACCGCCATCGTCGAAATAGCCGCCTGCGCCGGCCTGGGCGAAACCCAGTAGCGGCACATGGCGGAAGGGGCCGGCTTGCTCCGGCGGCGTGGTTCGCCTGGCCGCGATCAGTTCCATGAAGCCGTCGAGCGGTTCGCCGGTGGCGTCGAGGATCTTGGAGATGCTCTCGGTCGAGGGCCAGCGCAACCGGCCGTCGCCAGCGATCCGCTTGGAACGGTTGAAGGTCGTCGGGTCGAGACCGGCCTTGCGCGCAAGGCCCGAGGTCGTCAGGGCATTGCGGGCGGCCAGGCGATCGATCGCCGCCCAGATCCGCTCGTGCGACAACATGGCGGACACCTCTGCGAATGCGGGCCCACGCCCGCGTCGTCCCGCGCCTGGAAGGCCGCGGAAAGGAATATATCCCTTTCCACCAGCTTTATCCCCGCGCGCCAGACCTGTCCAGCCGCCCATTCGGCATTTTGCGGCTTGCGGCAAGGCGGCCCTTGTTCCGGCGAGGCCGCGTGACTAGTTTGCGGCCAGCTTGTCAAGGATTCCACATGACCATCATCTTCAAGATCGCACCAGACATCCTTTGGAGCGAGGCTAAGGACGCGGGCGTCTTCACCGGCGCGCCGATCGACCACGCCGATGGCTACATCCACTTCTCGACCGCCGAGCAGGCGCGCGAGACGGCCGACAAATATTTCCACGGCCAGACCAACCTGCTGCTGGTCGCCGTCGATGGCGAGAAGCTCGGCGACAAGCTGAAATGGGAGCCTTCGCGCGGCGGCGCGCTGTTCCCGCATCTCTACGGCTCGCTCGATTTCTCCGCCGTGCTCTGGACCAAGGCGCTGCCGGTCGGCACCGATGGCCAGCACATTTTCCCCGAGCTCGCCGCATGAGCGCGTTCGGCAGCCTCGTCCGGCCGCTGCTGTTCCGGATCGATCCGGAAAAGGCGCATGGCCTTTCGATCAAGGTGCTGTCGTCGGGGCTGCACCCGTCGGTCCGTCCGGACCGCGATCCGCGCCTTGCGCGAAAACTGTTCGGGCTGGATTTTCCCAATCCCATCGGCATCGCGGCCGGGCTCGACAAGAATGCCGAGGTGCCGGATCCGCTGCTGGCGATGGGCTTCGGCTTCGTCGAGATCGGCACTGTTACGCCGCTGGCCCAGCCCGGCAATCCCAAGCCGCGCATGTTCCGTCTCGTTGAGGACCATGGCGTGATCAACCGCCTCGGCTTCAACAATGAAGGCCATGCGGCGGCACGGCGCCGGCTGGAGGCACGGCGCGGCAAGCGCGGAATCGTCGGTGTCAATATCGGCGCCAACAAGGATGCCACCGATCGCATCGCCGACTATGTTGCGGGGATCGAGACCTTCTCCGACCTCGCCTCCTATTTCACCGTCAATGTCTCGTCGCCTAACACGCCCGGCCTGCGCGACCTGCAGGCGCGTGGCGCGCTGGACGAGTTGCTTTCCCGTGTGCTCGAGGCGCGAGACGCCCAGTCGCGGCGCGTGCCGGTGCTGCTGAAGATCGCGCCCGACATGGACCAGGCAGGGCTCGCCGACGTCGCCGATGTGGCGTTGGCGCGCGGAATCGATGGCGTCATCGTCTCCAACACGACGATCTCCAGGCCGAAGCTGATCGATGCGGCGACGGCGAAGGAAGCCGGCGGCCTCTCCGGCCGGCCGCTGTTCCGCTTGTCGACGATCCAGCTCGCCCGTTTCCGCAAGCTGGTCGGCCCCGACCTGCCGCTGATCGGCGTCGGCGGCATCGAGTCGGCGGAGACCGCCTTCGCCAAGATCGCGGCTGGCGCCGACCTGGTGCAGCTCTATTCGGGCTTCGTCTATGGTGGCCCCGGTCTGCCCGCCGCCATGCTGGCCGGGCTGTCGCGCATCCTCGACCGTCGCGGCATCCCCTCGATCGCCGAGGCCGTCGGCATCGAGACGGAAAAGTGGGCGAGCGAAACGGCCTGACCGTTCCGCCGCCCCTTGGCAAAGGCTCGCCCGAGCCCTTGCCCTGTCTTGCGCCGCTTACGGCAGGATGGCGATGTCGCGCAGCGTGCCCGTCAGGCCTTCCAGCTTGCCCGATGCCTTGGCTTCGCCGCTGGCGAGATCGACCGTATAGAGCGTGTCGCCCGCGACCAGATAGGCCGTATTGACCAGATCCCCAGTCGAATGGATGTCGAAGGCGTAGCCCGGCGCTCCGTCGATCTTCAGCTTGCCGATCGCCTTCAGCGTGCCGTCATTCGGCTTGGTCTGCTGGATCAGCGCGACGATGGTGGCGTCGATGTCGAACATCGCCGTCTTTTCCGGCTTGCCGACCGAGTTGGTATAGGCGGCGGCAACGATCGCCGGCTTCTCGCCTTCATGCATATCCCCGGCCTCATAGGCGAGCGAGCCGTCGACCGTCACCTTGCCGTCATCGACATTGACGCGGAGATTGGTGTCGTCCGTGCCCATCAGGCGCAGGCGGTCGGCGGCCGGATTGAAGTCGACGATCGCCGAGACGCCATCGGGCAGCATTTGCGACAGCTTGCTCTTGTCGGTCGCCTTGCCGGAAGCCGGGTCGATCGTGACGATGCGGCCATCCGAGGCGACCCCATAAAGCATCTGGTCGGCCGGGCGCACGTCGATGCCATGCAGCTTGTCGACGCCGGCGACGTCCATGGAGCCGGTGACCTTGCGCGTCTCGGTATCGAACATCACCAGCGTCTTGTCGCCCGTCAGGCCGATGGCGGGGGCGGCCGCGGCGGCGGAGAGCCCGGCGACGCTGACGAAGGCGGTGGCGGCGAGGCGGATGGCGGTCTGGTGGATGGCGGTCTGGTTCTTGGGCACGATCATCTCCTTTGGAACGACTGCGGGTCGCAGCCCTACAGGTCCGTTACCCACCAGTCTGGCTGCTGGATGCAGCGGCGAAAAATAATTCTCGATCCTGCATCGCGAGGCCGCCGCCATGTGTATGAAGGGAATGACCGCCCACGCCATGCCGCAGGAGCCGATGCTGGATCAGACACCGGACGGATGGATGCTCGCCATGGCGCGCGGCGACCGCGCCGCCTTTGCCGCGCTGTTCGAGGCGGAGGCAGGCCCGCTGATCGCCATCGCGCGCCGCATCGTCCGGCGGCAGGATCTGGCCGAGGAGGCGGTGCAGGACGGCTTCGTCTCGGCCTGGCAATCGGCCGCGCGCTTCGATCCGCAGCGGGGTTCGGCCCGAGCCTGGCTGACGACCATCGTGCGCAACCGCGCCCTCAACCTGATCCGCAACGATGCCCGCCTCGAATTTCACGACGCCGAGGATGTCGCCGCCATCGGTGACCGCGCCGCCGACGCGATGGCGGCGCTGAACCAGCTTTCCGACCGCGACGCGCTCAAATCCTGCCTCGGCGCGCTGGACGAGCCGAAGCGCCAGGCGATCCTGCTCTGCTACGTCACCGGGCTCGACCATGGCGAGGTCGCCGCGACGATGAAGGCGCCGCTCGGCACGGTGAAGTCCTGGATCCGGCGCGGCGTCATCGCCTTGCAGGAGTGCCTGTCATGAGCCGCCAGGACCAGATGGCCCGCGCCGGGCGCTATGTGCTCGGCCAGATGGAAGGCCGCGAGCGCGATGATTTCGAAGTGGCGATGCAGGCTGATGCCGAATTGGCGTCGATGGTCGACCGGCTGGCGCAATCGATGCAGGCGCTGGACGACACCGTGACGCCCGCCGCCATTCCCCGCGGCATGTGGAAGGCGATCGAGGCGCGCACCGCCGGCATGGCGCAGCTTGGCCCGGTCCGCGCCGAGACGGTCGTCAGCCTGGAAGCGGCGCGGGCGCGGCGGCGCTGGGTGCCGGCGGCCCTTGCCGCCAGCGTCGTCCTGGCCTTGGGCGTTGGTTACCTTGCGGGCACGCGCCTTGGCGCGCCGCGCGAGCCCGTCGCCGTCGCGGTCCTGCTCAACGAGACGGATTCGATGCCCGGCGCGATCGTGCAGGCCTATGCCGACGACAGCGTCACGCTGCGGCCGCTGCGCGCCTTTACCGTCCCGGAAGGCAAGATCCTGCAGGTCTGGACGCTGCCCGACCGCGAGACGGGGCCGGTCTCCCTCGGCACGCTGCCGCGGCAGGCGACGACGCGCCTGCAGGGACCGGACCTGCCGCTGCCGCATGAGGGGCAGCTCTACGAAATCACGCTGGAGCCGAGCCCCGGTTCGCCGACGGGTAAGCCGACCGGACCGATCCTCGTCAAGGGCTATGCCCGCTTCTCGCCGTCATGATCCCGCGAAGGCGACCCGCGTGCGGACCCGGCATCGCCATAGCAGGGTGAATCCGCGCGCCGACAGGAAGACGAGCATGGCCAGCCACAGGCCATGCGCGCCCCAGAGCGGCTCCGCCACGGCCCATACGGCGAGATAGAGGACAAGCGATAGCAGCATCATGTTGCGCATGTCGTCCGACCAGGTGGCGCCGATGAAGACGCCGTCCATCTCGAAGGCGAGCACGCCGGCAAGCGGCGTCAGGGCCGTCCAGAACAGGTAGTGGCGGGCCGTTTCGCGAACCTCGGGGTTCACCGTCATGGCGTCGATCAGATACGGGCCGCCGAACCAGAAGCAGAGCGCGGCGATCGTCGCCAGCACATAGCCCCAGCCCAGCGTCAGCTTCATCGAGCGCAGGAAGGCGGGCTTGTAGCCCGCGCCGATGGCGCGGCCGGCATATTGCTCGGCCGCTGCCGCGAAGCCGTCGAGGAAATAGCCGCCGACCAGGAAGAAGTTCATCAGGATCGCGTTCGCGGCAAGCACGACATCGCCCATCTTGGCGCCGCGCGAGGCGAAGAAGCCGAAGGCGAACAGCAGCGCGAAGGAGCGGATCATGATGTCGCGATTGACCGCGACCATGCGCAGGATCTGCGTCCGGTCGAGGATCCGCGCCATGGACGGCCGGTGCGCGGAATCCAGTCGCTGCATCACGATGGCGAGGCCCAGAATGGCGGTCACCGCCTCGCCCAGCGTCGTGCCCCAGGCCGAACCCGCAATCCCCCAGCCAAGGCCCAGCACGAAGGCGATGTTGAGCACGATGTTGAGGCCGTTCAGGAATGTCTGCAGGAACAGGCCGAGGGTCGAGCGGCCGAGACCGATCAGCCAGCCCAGCATGACGTAGTTGGCCAGGGCGAAGGGCGTCGAGAACACGCGGATCGAATAATACTCCGACGTCGCGGCCTGCACCGCGGGACTGCCACCGAGCGCTGCCAGCGCGACCGATAGGATCGGCCCGGAGAGGAGGATCACGACAAGGCCGATGCCGAAGGCGACGATCAGCGCGCGGAAGAAGGTCGCCTGGATCTCGGTGCGGTCATCGGCGCCCAGCGCCTGGGCGACGAGTCCCGTCGTGCCGCTGCGCAGGAAATTGAAGGTGGCGAAGACGAAGTCGAAGATGACCGCGCCCAGCGCCACGGCGCCGAGCAGGGCGGCGTCGCCCAGCCGGCCGATCACGCCCATGCCAACAAGGCCGAGCAGGGGCGTCGAGAGATAGGCGAGCGTCATCGGCACGGCGATCGCCAGGATGCCGCGATGGGTGACTTCGAAAGGGCGGATGGCGGTCATGGAATCGGGGTGCGCGCGGCTGTGGTGGGGCCTGAAAAGCGATAGCGGCTTCTCCGGCCGGCGTCGACGCGCTCGTTGCGAGGCCCTATGTTCGGCGCATGCTCCCGCCCATCGTCCACCATCCCGCCTATACCGCCGAGATCCCGGCCGACCATCGCTTCCCCATGCAGAAATACCGCCGCCTGGCGGAGATCGTGGCAGCCGACGGGCTCGCGCCGGCGGGCTTCGTCGTCCCGGAGCCCGCGACCTCGGCGCAATTGTCGCTGGCGCATGACCGGTCCTACGTCGAGGCCGTGCTGGCGCTGGCCGTGCCGCCTGCGATCGAACGCGAGATCGGCCTGCCGATGAACGAGACGGTGGTGCGACGCGCCGCTGCCGCCACGGGCGGCACCATCCTGGCGGCGCGGCTGGCGCTGGCGCATGGACTGGCCTGCAACACGGCCGGCGGCAGCCATCATGCGCGGAGCGACCAGGGTGCCGGCTTCTGCACCTTCAACGATGTCGCCGTGGCGATCCGGGTGCTGATGGCGGAGGGGATGATCGGCACGGCGCTGGTGGTGGATTGCGACGTGCACCAGGGCGACGGCACCGCCGAGATCTTCGCCGCCGACGCCACCGTGACCACGCTGTCGCTGCATGGCGAGAAGAACTATCCGGTCCGCAAGCGCCAGTCGACGATCGACATCGGCCTCGCCGACGGGACCGACGACCGCGCCTATCTCGCGGCGCTCGACGGCATATTGGCGCCTCTGCTGGATCGCACCCATCCGGATATCGTCTTCTACAATGCCGGTGTCGATCCGCATGAGGAGGACAGGCTCGGCCGTCTGTCGCTGTCCGATGCCGGGCTGGCGGAGCGCGACCGGCGTGTGATCGAAGCGGTGCGCAGCCGGGGTATTCCGCTGGCCGGGGTGATCGGCGGCGGCTATGGCGCCGACGTCGAGCCAATCGCCCGCCGCCACGCTTTGCTGCACCACGCGGCGGCGGCGTTTGCGGGGTAGCTTCTCCCGAGCAAGATCGTCGCGGAACCCCATCCTCAACATGCTGAGGAGGCCCAAGGGGCCGTCTCGAAGCACGCAGAGCGGCGTCGACACCACGACCTGCCCTGGCGTCGTGCGTCCTTCGAGACGGCTTGCTCCGCAAACCTCCTCAGGATGTTGGAGACCGAGTACTGCAAGCCAATCATCGCGTTGCGCGAAGGTCTCCGCCGGGGAGGCTTGAGGTAGGCCGCTCAATTCTTTCGAAACGTCAGGTCCGACAGCGTCGTCGTGGGGCCGTTCGGATCCGGCTGGCTGACGACCTGGATGCGCAGCAGGCCCTTGCCGTCATTGACGATCGTCATCCGCGCCTTGGTGCTGCCATTAACCGGCTTCGGCCACACCATGGTGAAATTGACGCGGTCGCCATTGCGCTTGCCGGAAATCGCCGCCGGCCCGGCGCGCGCGCCGACATAGGTGCCCGTATAGCGCCCGGTGGCGGCGTTGTAGCGGACATTGGCGCTGATATCGCGCGAGACGATGATGGCGCCCCGGCAGATGCCGCCAATCGACATGCTGTTGGCGGCGTGGTCGCCGGCGACGGTGCACCGGGCGTTGAAGACGGGCGATTGCGCATTGCGCCGAACCGCGCCGCTGCCCGACCAGTCGCCGGTGAAGCGGTTCAGAAAGCCCTGTTCGTCCGCCAAGGCGAGGCCCGCCGGGCTGAACAGGACTGCGAGGACAAGGATTCTTAACAAGGTCATGGCAATCGCTCCCGAACAGCAACGACTGACTATGGCAATCGTTGCTTCAGTGGCGATGCACAACCCATCACGATCCGGTCAAAACTATCGGATCGCGATGGGTCGTTGGCGCTTCAGGCAGCCGCGAGTTCGCCCTTGAGCGCCTTGGCGATGCGGTCGCGCGTCTCCGGAATGCCGTAGATCGCCACGAAGGAGCCGAAGCGCGGGCCCTGATCCTGGCCGAGCAGCACCTGGTAGAGACCGCGGAACCAGTCGAGCGAAACGCCCGGCGGATTGCCGTCCGGACCCTTCTTGTTCGGGTCCGGGAAATACTGGCGGCCGATATCGAAGACGATGGTCTGGATCTCGTCGGCGGTGGAGCCCGCCGGCAGTTCGGCCAGCGCCGCGTCGAGGGCGATGAGTGCCTCGCGGATGGCGCCTTCCGGCACGACATAGTGCTTGCCGGACTTCAGCACGTCGTTGAAGTAGCGGATCGCATAGCCGGCGAGGCGGTCGAGCTTCTCATGCGTCGCCGCGGTCAGATGCGGCATGTAGCGCGAGATATAGGCCCAGAGCACGCCCTTGTCGGTGGCGTCCGAGACGCTGACGAGGTTCAGCAGCATGGCAAAGGGGATCGGCGAGGCTTCCGCCGGCGGGTGGCCGGAATGGATGTGCCAGGCGGGATTGCCCAGCTGCTGCTCGACCGGCTGACGCGGATAGGCGTCGACGAAGCCGAAATATTCGTCGACCGTGCGCGGGATCACCTCGAAGGAAAGGCGCTTCGCCGTCTTCGGCTTCGAATACATGTAGAGCGCCAAGCTGTCATTGTCGGCATAGGTCAGCCACTGCTCGATCGTCAGGCCGTTGCCCTTCGACTTCGATATCTTCTCGCCGTTCTCGGCCAGGAAATGCTCGTAGGTGAAGCTTTCCGGCGGCTCGCCGCCAAGCGCCCGGCAGATCCGGGTCGAGAGCTTGACGCTGTCGATCAGGTCCTTGCCGCTCATTTCATAATCGACGCCGAGCGCGAACCAGCGCATCGCCCAGTCGGCCTTCCACTGGCACTTGACCGCGCCGCCGGTGACCGGCACCTCGACGCGCTCATTCGTGTCGGGGTCGATATAGGTGATCGTGCCCTTCTCGACATTGCGGTCGACCATCGGCACCTGCAGCACGACGCCGGTGGTGGGCGAGATCGGCAGGAAGGGCGAATAGGTGGCGCGACGATCGGGGCCGAGCGTCGGCAGGATGATTTCCATCACCTCGTCATAGACCTCGAGCATGCGCAGCAGCGCGTGGTCGAAGCGGCCGGAGGTGTAGTAGTCGGTCGCACTGGCGAATTCGTAGGCGAAGCCGAAGCCATCCAGGAAGGCGCGCAGGCGGGCGTTGTTGGCCGCGCCGAACGAGGGATATTCGTTCGAGAACGGGTCCGGCACGCGGGTCAGCGGCTTGCCGATAAAGGCCTGCATCATCTCCTGGTTCGGCACGTTGGTCGGTACCTTGCGCAGGCCGTCCAGATCGTCCGAGAAGCAGAGCAGCCGGGTCGGGATCTTGTCTTCGGTCAGGAGGCGAAAGGCGTTGCGCACCATGGTGGTGCGGGCAACCTCGCCGAACGTGCCGATATGCGGCAGGCCCGAGGGGCCGTAGCCGGTCTCGAACAGCACCGGGCCGTCCGGACGTCCCTGCCGCTTCAGCCGCTCGACGATCCGTCGCGCTTCCTCGAACGGCCACGCTTTCGAAACCTGCGCAGCCTGAACGAGTTCGGGCGCAAGATCGAGAACTGGGAGCGTACCGGTCGACATCGAAAACCTCTTCTGGGGAAACGCGCGCGAGACGGCGCGCGTGGGCGCGGACCCTAGGCAGCGGCCCGCGCCGCGTCAATGGTCCGCCCGCGAGATCGGCCTTGGCGATGCCATGCCGGCCTGTTGAATGGCGACGCAAGAGATCCTACCCTAAGGACCGTCAATTCTGGACGGCAACCGTCCGCCTTAGGAGCGTTTCGACATGGACAAGCCCACCGGCAGCACGGTCTCCCCGCAGGAGGCTCTGATCTATGCGATGGTGACGCTTTCGGCGGTCGACAAGCAGATGACGGATCGCGAACTGCGCAAGATCGGCGATGTCGTGAACACGCTGCCGATCTTCGGCGGCTTCGATACCGACCGGCTGATCAAGATCGCCGAGGCCTGCGCCGCCATCACCCGGGAAGAGGACGGCCTGCACGCCGTGCTGGCGACGATCGCCACTTCGCTCCCTAAGAAGCTGCATGAGACGGCCTATGCGCTCGCCGTCGAGGTCGCGGCGGCCGACCTGCATGTCGAGCAGGAAGAGCTGCGCTTCCTCGAACTGCTGCGCGACGTGCTCGACGTGGATTCGCTGACGGCCGCCGCCATCGAGCGCGGCGCCCGCGCCCGTCACCGCACGATCTGACATTCTTCACCTCTCCCTGAGGGAGAGGTCGGACCGTAGGTTCCTGTGAGGGTTTATGTCCTCACCGGAGAAGGCCCTCACCCCAACCCTCTCCCGCAAGCGGGCGAGGGGGGTCGGCGGTGCCTCGTGAACAGCCATCAAAATCTCGGGCTTGGCCCTCTCCCGCTCGCGGGAGAGGGTTGGGTGAGGGGCTTGCTTGCTTAAGCGTGCCCCCGTCGCCCGCCCTTAAAAATATCCGACCGGGAAATAGCGCAGATAGAGCTCGGCGAAGACGCCCTTGTCATAGAGGCTGTCGAGCGCCCAGTTGACTGCGAGGCGCAGGTCGTTGCGGTTGGGCGGCAGCGCGATCGCCAGGCCCTGGCCGAAGAAATGCGGCTCGACATAGGCGCCGCCGACGAAATCGCAGCAGCCCGCCGCCGGTTCGGATTGCAGCCAGAAGGCCAACTGCACCCCGTCGCCGAAGACGAGGTCGACGCTTCCCGCCTTCAGCGCTTCCTCGGCCGCGCTTGGCGTCTCGACGGCAACCCGAGTGCTCGCCGGAAAGAAGGCGGCGAGATAGGCCTCGTGGGAACTGCCCTTGGTGACGGCGATCTTGCGGCCGGCCAGCCCCTCGGCGTTGAGCCGCGCGGCGGATTCGCCCTTGCGGCCGGCGAAGCGCGCGACCGGGCGGAGATAGACGTCGGAAAAATCCAGCTTCGCCCGGTTTTCCGGCGTGATGGCGATGCCGGCCAGTGCTGCGTCGACGCGGCCCACGGCAATGGTCTCGACGAGGCCGTCCCAGGGGCGCGCCTGGATCGTGCAGGGCACGCTCAGTTCGCGGCAGATGGCGCGGGCGAGATCGACATTGAACCCCGTCAGCTTGCCGTCCGGGCCCGTGAAGTTGAAGGGCGGGAAATCGTCGGTCGTGGTGAAGCGGATGCCGGTCAGCGCGGTCGTGGCAGGCCGGTCGAGGCGGCGGTTAGGGTCCCACAGGTTGGGAATGGCGACGGCAGGCGCAGAATTGACTGCCGGCGTCGCGGCCGCATCCTGGGCCTTCGCCCCGCCGACGGTCGCCATCAGGCCCGCCAGCATCGCGATGCTCGTCCAGATTGCGATGCTTGCCAAATGCCGTCGCATGCCTGTATCACTCTGCGTTCTGGTTGCCGTTACGTAAGCCATGAGAATGGCGCGTGCGGGACTATAGACGAATTGTCGATGGGCACGAACCCGGACAATCGGGCTGCCCGGACAGGCGTGGCGGGGGAGCCAATGGGCTATGGGTGGAATCCGCCGGGCGGGGAGCCGCCGGACGAGCCGCTGCGCTATGCGGTTCTGGCCGCACGCCTCGGGCTTCCCTTCGATCTCGCGCCGAAGAAGAATTTTGAAACCGTGGTGCCGCACGAGGGTGGCGTCGGTGACGTGCAACGCCTCGCGGCGGGCATTCGCGCCGGCCGTGTCGCCATGCTCGACGATGGCGGGTCGCGCCGCCTGGTGATCGCGCCCCGTCCGCAGGATGCGGACAGGCTGGCGGAGGCGCTCGCCCGCAAGCCCGAACTGGCGGCGCGGCTGACGGTCACCACGCCCGCGGCGATCCGGCGCTGCCTCACAGAGGCGGCTGCGCCGCAACTGGTCGAGGAGGCGGTGTTCGGACTGGCTCGAAACCATCCGGACTGGTCGGCCCGTCGCCTGCTGACGCCGGCCCAGTCGCTGGGCGGGCTGGTGTTCCTGGCTCTGGTGGCGCTGGCGCTGTGGCAGACCGGCTGGCTGGTGGTGCAGATCTTCAACATCGCCGCCGGCCTGCTGTTCCTGGCGCTGGTCATGCTGCGCCTGCTCTCGATCAGCGTCGCGCTCGAGCGCACCTTCCGCCCGCCGCCCTCGATCGAGGTCGATCGGTCGCGCCTGCCGGTCTACAGCGTCCTCGTGCCGCTCTATGACGAGGCGCATATGGTGGCCGACCTGGCCCGGGCGCTCGACCGGCTCGATTGGCCGAAGGACCGGCTCGACATCAAGTTCATCGTCGAGGCGCGCGACCGCTCGACGAAGCGCGCGCTCGACCGTCTCGATCTCGGCCCGCATTTCGAGATCCTCGTCGTGCCGGACCGCGCCCCGCGCACCAAGCCGAAGGCGCTCGATTTCGCCCTGCCGCTGGCGCGCGGGCGCTTCGTCACCGTCTATGACGCCGAGGACCGGCCCGATCCCGGCCAGTTGCTGGAGGCCTACCTCGTCTTCAAGGCGGGGGACGAGCGCCTCGCCTGCATCCAGGCGCCGCTGCTGATCGACAATGATGACGTCAACGGCCTGACCGCCTTCTTCGCCATGGAATATTCCATGCAGTTCGACGGCGTGCTGCCGACATTGGCGGCGCTCGACATGCCCTTGCCGCTCGGCGGCACGTCGAACCATTTCCGCATCGAGGCGCTGCGCGCGGTCGGCGGCTGGGATCCGTACAATGTGACGGAGGACGCCGATCTCGGCATACGCTTCGTGCGCTGTGGTTATCGTTCCGGCACGATCACGCGGCCGACCTATGAGGAAGCGCCGCGCACGATGCGGCTCTGGCTGAAGCAGCGGACGCGCTGGCTCAAGGGGTGGATGCAGACGTCCCTGGTCCATACCCGCCACCCGATCCAGCTATGGCGCGGCATCGGCACGCGACGGATGCTCGGCTTCGTGCTGACCGGCTTCGGAACGCTGGTCGCGGCGGCGATCCACCCGGTCTATATCGCCTCGGCGGTGGCGCTGGTGATCGATCCGACGATCATCTGGCGGTCCGGCAGCCCGCTGGCGGCCGCGGTGATCTTCCTGAACGTGTTCAATTTCGTTGCCGGCTATGTCGCGTTCGGGATGCTGTCGCGCGCCACGCTGCGGCTGAGGCGCAAGAAGCGGCAGCCGGGCGTGCTGCCCTTCCTGCCGGGCTACTGGCTGCTGCTGTCGCTCGCCTGCTATCGCGCCTTCTTCCAGCTGATCGTCGCGCCGCATCACTGGGAAAAGACCCGGCATCACGGCCAGCAACCGCCCGCCCAGGCGATGGCCGCCAAGATCCCTCAGGCCCCGCCGCCCCGGCCGCCGAGGCTGCTGGCAGCGCCGCGATCACGGCTGCGGCAAGCCTGATCAATCGCGCCGGACGGCGATCCAGATGACGTGCTTGGCGCCGCTGCGGCCGCGATGGGCCTTGACCTTGACCTCTTCGACGGCGAAGCCGGCCTTGTTCAGCCTCTGGGTGAAGGCGGCGTTCGGGCCAGACGACCAGACGGCGAGCACGCCGCCGGGACGCAGCGCGGCAAAGGCGGCGCCAAGGCCGCGCATCGTGTAGAGCCCGTCATTCGACTCGCGCGTCAGCCCTTCCGGGCCATTGTCGACATCGAGCAGGATCGCGTCGAAACCCTTGCGGCCGGCGAGGATCAGCGGGCTGACATCGCCCTCGTGGATGGTGACGCGGGGATCGTCGAGGCAATCGCCGAACACCGGCTGCATCGGGCCGCGCGCCCAGGCGACGACCGCCGGCACCAGCTCCGCCACGGTGATCGCTGCGTCGGGGGCGAACTCGGCTAGCGCGGCGCGTAGCGTGAAGCCCATGCCGAGGCCGCCGATCAGCACGCTGGCCCCGGGCCGACCCGCGATCTTCGCGGCCGACAGGGAGGCGAGCGCCTCTTCCGAGCCGCTCAGCCGGCTGTTCATCAGCTCGTTCGAGCCGATCATGATCGAGAATTCGGCGCCGCGCTGCATCAGCCGCAGTTCGCCGCTGGCGCCGGGAATGGTTGCCGTATCGAGCCGGACCCAGGGTATCAAGCGCGCATTTCCATGGTTGCAGGGACAATCGCCGGCACCATACACGGGCCGGACGGGCTTGGCCGGTCAGGGATAGAAGTTCTTCGCTTCCCATTCGGAATGCGGCACGTGCCGGATGCCGTTCACGCTCAGCTTGGTTGTTTGCATATGGTCCGGCGTGACGGCGCAGCGATAGGAAAACTCGTACCATTCGCCCTTGCGCCGAAAGGCGCCGCCATCGCCTACGGCGACATCGCCGTTGATCTCCGGACGGTGCAGCATGTCGATGAAGGCGCGGTCCGTGACGCCGTCCTTGCGGCTCGAGGTCTTGTCCATCACGGCGATGTCGCAGACCTGGATCAGGCGCGTCGTTGCGTCGAGTTCCTTCAGGCTGGCGGCAAGGCCGGGGTCGACCGCGAGCGCAGAACCCGGCAGGGTGGCCATCAGGACAGGCAGGATCAGGGCCAGGCGGCGCATCGCGGTTTCCTTTCAGGGGTATTCAAGGGCGTCAGCGACGACCGGCAGCGGTTGCCGGGGCCGTCTGGTGCACTGGGGCCGTCGCGGAAGGAACGTAGAAGGGCGCGGCCAGGCGGAGGGGGCAGCGTGGGACTTTCTCTTGGCTGATCGGGAAGGCTAGCCGTCGACCAGGCGATGGCCGGCGATGGCGTGGACGGCGTCGCCCAGCATCCAGGCGTGGAAGGCGCGGCCGTCGAAGAGGGGCCGGAACGCCGCGTCGAGCACGTTGAGGCCGCCGGCCAGGGCGCCAAAGGCCGGCAGGACCAGGCGCCGGCCATCGGCCGCGAAGCAGCGGCGGCGGATCGAACGGCCACGGCCGACAAGCCGGGCGGAGGGGTGCAGGTGGCCGGCGATCTCGCCCGGCTGCGCGCCAGGACGGGGCTCGTGACGGAAGGTGAGGGGGCCGATCGAAAGCTCGCTCGTCGACCAGCCGCCGAGGTCGCGCGGCGGGTCGGGGTCGTGGTTGCCGGCGATCCAGATCCATTCCGCCGCGGCGGTCATCGCGCGCAGCGAGGCGCGGTCGGCGGCGTTCAACCGGTCGCCGGCGCTCCGGTCATGAAAGCTGTCGCCAAGCGCGATGACGCGGGAAGGCGCCAGGCGGGCGAGGATCGCGGCCAACCGCTGCAGCGTCGCCATCGTGTCATAGGGCGGCAGCATCTGGCCGCGCCGCGCGAAGGACGATCCTTTTTCAAGATGCAGGTCGGCGACGATGAGCGTCCGCTCCTCTGGCCACCAGAGGGCGCCCTCGACGAGCGGGATCAGCGACACGGAGGCGACCGAAAGGCCCGGCTGCGCCGTTTCCGTCTCGATTCGCGCCACTGCCTCGCTCTGCATTCCAGCCTTCGTCTCCGGGGAATCTCGCCCGACGCATCCGATTCACGTCGAGTTTAGCATTCGAAGACGCGGCGAACACCCCGAAGCCCTGATTCCGATCGCCGCAGCGGTCCAGATGGAGGAGTCGAGGATGGAGGCAAGGGCAGGGAGCGGACGGAAACCTCACTCCACTTCGGCTGGCGCTTCGGTCATCTCGCCAATGGCCTCGCGAACCAGATCGTCCGCATTCTCGCGCAGGATTTCCTCGTTGGCCTGGCCCGCGACGGGCTCCCGGCCGATATCCAGCATGACAGGCACGGCGAGCGGCGAGACGCGGTCGAGCGGCTGGTGGCGGATATGGTCCTTCACCCGCGCCAGCATGTCGGAAAGGCGACGCACGTCGAGCAGGCCGGTCGCGGCATCGGCCCAGGTCGCCTGCAGCAGGATGTGGTCGGGCTCGTGCGAGCGCAGCACGTCGTAGATCAGGTCGGTCGAGATCGTCACCTGGCGGCCGGACTTCTCCTTGCCGGGGTGGCGGCGCTCGATCAGCCCGGAGATCAGCGCGCAGTTTCGAAAGGTCCGCTTGAGCAGATGGCTCTCCGCCAGCCAGGCGTCGAGATCGTCGCCCAGCATGTCCTGGTCGAACAGGTCGCCGACCGAAGGCTTCTGCTTGGCGAAGGCCGCGCCCATGTCGCCGAGCCCCCAGACCGCCAGCGCATAATCGGAAGCCACAAAGCCCATGGGCTTCAGCTTGGCCCGCTCCAGCCGCCGCGTCAGCAGCATGCCGAGCGTCTGGTGCGCCAGCCGTCCCTCGAACGGGTAGGCGACCATGTAGAAGCGATTTCCGCGCGGGAACGTCTCGACCAGCAGCTCGTCGCGCTTCGGCAGGACGGACGCCCATTGCTGCAGGGCGAGCCAGTCCGAAACCTGGTGCGGCAGCCGGCCCCAGGCGGATTCGTCGGCGAGCAGGCCGCGCACCCCGTCGGCGAGGTAGGTCGAGAGCGGAAATTTCCCGCCCTGGTAGGACGGCACCTTGGGCGCCTCGTTCACCGTGCGGCTGACGATCGCTTCATTGTCACGGATGCCTTCCAGGCGCAGCACCAGGCCGGAAAACAGAAAGGTGTCGCCCGGCGAAAGGGCTTCGGCGAAATTCTCCTCGACCTCGCCGAGCACCCGGCCGCCCATGCCGAGCGGCCCGCCGCGCCTGCGCGAGGCCAGGCGAACCTTCAGCATGGGGGACTCCACAATGGTGCCGACATTCAGCCGGTACTGCTGGGCAACCGCGGGGTTTGAAATCCGCCAGAGGTCGTCCGGGCCGCGCCGGATCTTGGCGAAGCGCTCATAATTGCGCAGCGCATAGCCGCCCGTGGCGACGAAATCGATCACCTGCTCGAAGATCTCGCGCGGCAGTTCGGTGTAGGGAGCGGCGGAGGTGACCTCGTCATGCAGCGCCTCGACCGAAAACGGCGCCGCGCAGGCCATGCCCAGCACATGCTGCGCCAGAACGTCCAGCGAACCCGCCTTCAGCCTCGGCGTATCCTGCGCACCGGATGTGCTCGCCTCCAGCGCCACGGTGCATTCCATCACCTCGAAGCGGTTGGCCGGCACCAGCAGGGCGCGCGAGGGCTCGTCCATGCGGTGGTTGGCGCGGCCGATGCGCTGCGCCAGACGGCTGGCGCCTTTCGGCGCGCCGATATTGATGACGAGGTCGACATCGCCCCAGTCGATGCCGAGGTCCAGCGTGGAGGTGCAGACGACGCAGCGCAGGCTGCCGGCCGCCATCGCCGTCTCGACCTTACGGCGCTGGCCGACCTCGAGCGAGCCGTGATGCAGCGCGATCGGCAGCGCGTCCTCGTTGACCTGCCAGAGCTCCTGGAAGACCCGTTCGGCCTGGCTGCGGGTGTTGACGAAGACCAGCACCATGCTGTTGGCGCGGACGGCCTCGTAGATCTCGCCGATCGCATGCACGGCCGAGTGGCCTGCCCAGGGCAGCCGCTCTTCCGTGTCGAGGATGGTGATCTCGGGCTTGGCGCCGCCGGAGACGGTGACGAGATCGGCCAGCACCCGTTCCGCTTCCGGCGCCTGCGGCATCAGCCAGGCGCGCAGATCGTCGGGCTCCGAGACGGTGGCTGAAAGGCCGACAGCACGCAGGCCCGGCGCCAGCTTGCGCAACCGGGCGAGGCCGAGCGAAAGCAGGTCGCCGCGCTTGGCCGTCACCAGCGCGTGCAATTCGTCGAAGATGACGGTCTCGAGATCGCCGAAAAAGCGGCCGGCATCGGGATTGGAAATCAGCAGCGCCAGTTGCTCCGGCGTCGTCAGCAGGATTTCCGGCGGCTTCAGTTTCTGGCGCTGGCGCTTGTGCGCCGGCGTATCGCCCGTGCGGGTCTCGATCGCGATCTTGAGGCCGATCTCGGCGACCGGCGCTTCCAGATTGCGCGCAATGTCGACGGCGAGCGCCTTCAGAGGCGAGATGTACAGCGTGTGCGGTCCGCGCCCGCCTTTGCCCGCCGGCGGCCGGGTCGCCAGGTCGACGAGGCTGGGCAGGAAGCCGGCCAGAGTCTTGCCGGCGCCGGTCGGCGCGATCAGCAGCGCGGAATGCCCCTCGCGCGCTTTTTGGAGAAGGGCGAGCTGATGCGGCCGCGGCGCCCAGCCGCGACGGGCGAACCAGTCGAGAAAGGGGGCGGGCAGGAGGTCTGGGGAGGATCCGGCGTCGGGGCTTTCGGTCACGATCTAGAGGTAGGAGCGGGGAGGGCGGAAGTCGAGGGTGTTGAGCATCGGGCGCGAACGCGTGCAGCCACGCCCTCAGCCAACATCCTGAGGCGCTTCGCGTCAGCGAAGCCTCGAAGGAGGGTCCAGCGGAGCAGGCCATTCTTTCACTGGAGTTCCAATAGATCCCTTCGCCAACGGTGTCGTCTGGATCTTCCTTCGAGGCCCGGCTCTGCCGGGCACCTCAGGATGAGGATGGAGTCTTGGACCGCAAAGAGAGGAAGGGTTTTTGAGGCTTATCCGCTCCATCGTCCTCTTTCGAGATCGGCTGCAGGGGCTTTCATTGCCAAATTCCATCCCTATCCTAAGGAGATGATCCGTCCCGAAGAACTCCTCTGCCCGACGCCCGATGGTCTCTGGTGCCCGCTCGGCGGGTTCCATATCGATCCCGTGCGTCCGGTCGCGCGCGCCTTGATCACGCATGGCCATGCCGACCACGCCCGCCCCGGCCATCAGGCCGTGATGGCGACGCGCGAGACGCTGAAGATCATGGCGGCGCGCTATGGCGAGGGTTTCACCACCAGCCAGACGGTGGCGCATTTCGGCGAGGTCACGCGCATCGGCGACGTCACCGTGCAGTTCCACCCCGCCGGCCATGTGCTGGGCTCGGCGCAGATCGCTGTCGAGGCGAAGGGTCTGCGCATCGTCGCTTCCGGCGACTACAAGCGCCGGCGCGATCCGACCTGCGCGCCGTTCGAGCCGGTGCAATGCGACGTCTTCATCACCGAGGCGACCTTCGGCCTGCCGGTGTTCCGCCATCCCGATGACAGCCACGAGATCCACAAGCTGCTGGCCTCGCTCGCGGCCTTCCCGGAGCGGGCGCATCTGGTCGGCGCCTATGCGCTGGGCAAGGCGCAGCGGGTGATCAAGCGGCTGCGCGAGGAAGGCTACGACCGGACGATCTACATCCACGGCGCGCTGGAAAAGCTCTGCCGGCTCTACGAGGAAGAGGGCATCGACCTGGGCCCGCTGGAGCAGGCGACCGTCGAAACCGGGCGCAAATCCAAGGACGCCGTCGATTTCGCCGGTGCCGTGGTAGTGGGGCCGCCATCGGCCTTCGCCGATCGCTGGGCGCGGCGCTTTCCCGATCCGGTCTCGTGCTTTGCCTCGGGGTGGATGTCGATCCGCCAGCGCGCCAAGCAGCGCGGCGTCGAGCTGCCGCTGATCATCTCGGATCATTGCGACTGGGGCGAACTGACCGAGACCATCGCCGAGATTGCTCCCGCCGAGGTCTGGGTCACGCATGGCCGCGAGGAGGCGCTGGTGCGATGGTGCGAACTGGCCGGCATCCGCGCCCGTCCCCTGCACATGGTCGGCTACGAGGACGAGGCGGAGTAGGCTTGGTTTCTTACCTCTCCCTCAGGGAGAGGTGAAGAATGGTGCCTGCGTTTGCCCCAGCTAGTGCCGCGTTTCGCGCCAGAGCAGGAACATCGACGCGCCGACGATCAGCGCCGCCCCGAGCCAGAGCTGGCTTGACGGCACCCAGCCGAAGACGAGCCAGCCGGCGAGCACGTTGAGCGGCAGCTTCACATGGTCGAAGGGCTGCACATAGGCGGCGTCCGCCTTGGCATAGGCGAGCGCCAGAAAGCCCTGCGCGGCGGCGGTGAGCACACCGACCGCGACGATCGCCATCCAGGCATCGCCGGAGGGAATGGCGATGCCGGAAGGCAGCGCCAGCACCAGATTGACCGGCGCGAGCAGCAGCAGAAGCCAGGCCGTCACGGTCTCGGGGCTGTCCTCGGCGAGCAGCTTCTTCTGGATCAGCGAGACGCCGGCCCACAGTACCGAGGCCACCAGCGGATAAAGGCTGGCGGTGGTGAAACTGGCGGAGAACGGATCCAGGATGATCAGCCCGCCGGCAAAGCCGACCAGCACGGCGAGCCAGCGCTCGAGCGAGACCTTTTCGCCCAGGAACATCCCGGCACCGAGCGTGACGATGAAGGGCGAGGTCATGACCAGCGCGATCGCCTGGCCGATCGGCACGGCATGCGAGAGGCCGAGCACCCAGAACTGCACGCCCACGGCGGCGAACAGCACACGCAACGCCTGCAGGCCGGGACGGCGGGATCTGAGCGAGGGCAGGCCGCGTCGCGCCGCCCAGGGCAGGATGACGACGAGGGCGACGGCATATTGCAGGAAGGCCGCCGTCGGCGCCGGCAGGTGCAGGGTGACGGTGGCGATCTGTTCGAGCGTGTTGACGCCGGCAAAGGCGACGCCGGCCAGGATCATCCAGAAGGCGCCCGCCACGGGCGCTCCGAGAGCGGAAGGTTTGGTAAGGGTAGACTGACTCATGTTGGTTCCCATCGGGTTCGACAACACGAAATCAGGGCATGAGCGAATAGGCACGCGCCGGCCGCAAGCGGCCGGTTCGCATCGTCTTCGCCGTTCTCTTCCATCCGGACTATGACCGTCGGCTTCGGAATTCAACCGAATCTGCTGACCCTTCCCGTTGGAACGGAAAGGCGCTCGCGGGCTTGAAGGAAAACCTTCTTACCGCCGGTGGGGAGTTGCACCCCGCCCTGAGAACGAGTCCCGGCCGCGAGGCCGAGCCGCCGATATTTAGGCGCTTGGCCGCATCACCGCAACCCGTGGCCGGGCAGGGGCTTTTCGCAGCCGGTTGCAGAACCTAGATTGGCGCCATGCAGGATTTTGCCGCCCTCCTCGACCGCCTGATCCTGACGCCCTCGCGCAACGCCAAGCTGCGGCTGATGGCGGAGTATTTCCGGGTCACCCCCGACCCCGATCGCGGCTGGGCGCTGGCGGCGCTGACTGGCGGGCTCGACGTGCCCTCGGTGAAGCCGGCCATGCTGCGTGCGCTGGTGGCCGAGCGCATCGACGAGGTGCTGTTCGCCTATTCCTATGACTATGTCGGCGACCTCGCCGAGACGATCGCGCTGGTGTGGGACGAGCGCGGCGGCCTGACGATGCGCGCCAACCCCACCGCGCAAACCGGCAGCAACATCCCGTCGATCTCGGCGATCGTCGAGACGCTGCTCGCCTCGTCGCGCGCCGATGGGCCGAAGCGGGTGGCGGCGTTTCTCGACGCGCTCGATTCCGATGGCCGCTGGGCGCTGCTGAAGCTCGTCACCGGCGGGCTGCGCATCGGCGTCTCGGCGCGGCTTGCCAAGCAGGCGCTGGCCGATTTCGGCGCCGAGAAGATCGAGGGCTTGCAGGTCAACGAAATCGAGGAGCTCTGGCACGGGCTGAAGCCGCCCTATCTGGCGCTGTTCGCCTGGCTGGAGGGGCGGGAGGAAAAGCCGATCTCCTCGGCGCGCGGTCCGTTCCGGCCGGTCATGCTGGCGCAGCCGCTGGAGGAAAACGACCTTCCGCGCATCGTGCCGGAGGTCTATGCGGCCGAGTGGAAATGGGACGGCATCCGCGTCCAGGCCGTGTCGGACGCCGGCGTGCGACGGCTCTATACCCGCACCGGCGAGGATATCGGCGATACCTTCCCCGACATGCTCGACGCGCTCGATTTCGACGGCGCCATCGATGGCGAATTGCTGGTCGGCCGGCGCGCGGGCGAGGCGATCGAGCCGGGCTCGTTCTCCGAGTTGCAGCAGCGGCTCAACCGCAAGACCGTCTCCGGCAAGCTGATCGCCAGCCATCCGGCCTTCATCCGCGCCTATGATTGCCTGGTCGACGGCACGGACGATCTTCGAACGCTGCCGTTCCGCGAGCGGCGGACGCGGCTCGAAACAATGGTCGCCCGCTCGCTCGCCGGCCGCATCGACCTGTCGCCGCTGGTTGCCTTTGACACGGCCGACGACCTGATGGCGAAGCGCAGCCTGCCGCCGGTGCCCATCATCGAAGGGCTGATGCTGAAGCGCTGGGACTCGGTCTACGAGCCGGGCCGGCCCAAGGGTCCGTGGTTCAAGTGGAAGCGCGATCCCTACACCGTCGACGCCGTTCTGATGTATGCGCAGCGCGGCCATGGCAAGCGCTCGTCCTTCTATTCGGATTACACCTTCGGCGTCTGGAAGGCCGGCGAGGGCGGCGACGAGCTGGTACCGGTGGGCAAGGCCTATTTCGGCTTCACCGACGAGGAACTGGTCGAGATCGATCGCTTTGTCCGCCGCAACACGCTGAACCGCTTCGGGCCGGTGCGCGAGGTAACCCACAACGCCGATGTCGGGCTGGTGCTGGAAGTCGCGTTCGAGGGGCTGAACCGGTCGGCCCGGCACAAGTCGGGCGTCGCGATGCGCTTTCCCCGCGTCAGCCGGCTGCGCTGGGACAAGCCGCCCCGCGAGGCGGACCGCATCGAGACGTTGGAAGCGTTGCTCGAGCCCGAGGCGGGGTGAAACGCGGGCTACGATTTTAGCCCGTTTTCCCGCCGCAGGGATCCGCTATCATCCGGCCGAATCGAACGCCGGCCCCACGTCGGGGCGGCGTCACAGGAGATGACGATGAACGGCCTTCAACGCTTCATGGGCGGCTCGCCCGCCCAGGTTCTGCTTCGGCTGATCGTCATTTCCCTGATCGTCGGCATCGTGCTGTCGGCGCTCGGCATCTCGCCCTACGATATCGTCCACAACGCCCAGCAGATGGTCCGGCGCGTCTGGAACATGGGCTTCGGCGCGATCGAATGGGTCTGGCAGTATTTCCTGCTCGGTGCGGTGATCGTCATCCCGGTCTGGATCGTCATCCGCCTGCTCAATCTCGGCAAGGGCGGCTGAGGACTTCCGCGACCCCGCTCAATCCCTGCGGAAGATGACGCCGGCCAGCCAGCCGGTGAAGACGGCGAGGATGACGCAGATCAGGCCGTAGATCAGGCCCTGATTGTGGGCGAGGTCGAAGGTGAACTGCTCGAAGCCCATCTTGGAGATGCGGATCTCCGACTGGTCGGAGGCGAGCATCGCGCCGTCGCGGAACAGATAGACCGTCACGACGTAGCGTCCGACTGGCACATTGGCCGGGATCTGCACGGCGGTCTGGAAAATCTCCGTGCCGGGGAACTTCACCCCATAGGCCTCGCTGCGATAGAGCCCGTCCTGCTGCTTTAGGCGAACGAAGGCCTGGCGAAACGCATCGTCCTGTCCGGCGCTCTGCGCTCCGTCGTCGGCCGAGACGGGAAAGACGAGGTCGTCGGCGCCGATCTGGAAGCGTTTCAGGATCTGCGGCGTGGTCACCTCGGATAGCGGCCGAGACGCATTCACCGCATAGAACGAGGGAATGTTGACGAAGGTGCGCGATGCGCTGTTGAGCCAGACGCCGACAAAGCGGTCCTTGCGGCGGGTGACGACGGTCTCGGGCGGTCCTTTGACGGAAACCACGACGTCGTAGAACTCGGCCCGCGAGACGGTTGCAGCGTCCCGCTCGATCGCGCCGAAGACCGTGATGCTCGTGCCGGTGAAGTTGGAGGTGATCCGGACTTCCTCGGCCGAAAGCGCGACGATCAGCTGCTCGGCGCGCGCGGGCGTCGCCGCCAGCGCGAGGGCGCAGAGCGTGAACCAGGCGGCGAACCTCGTCACCGCGTGTCGCCCGCCAGCGTCGCCAGCGAAAACAATTCCGCCGGCGTTTGCACGAGATCGACGAAGAAGCGGATGCCGACGCCTAGCACCAGCAGCGCCAGCATGGCGCGCAGCTGGTCGCCGCGCACATGAGCGCCCACCCGCGCGCCGAACTGGGCGCCGATGACGCCGCCCACCATCAGGATCAGCGCCAGCACGCCATCGACCGTGTGGTTGCTGGTCGATTGCAGCACGGTGGCAACCGCCATGGTGCCCGTCATCTGGATCAGCGAGGTGCCGATGACGATGTTGGTCGGCACGCGCAGCAGGTAGATCAGCGCCGGCACGAGGATGAAGCCGCCGCCAATGCCGAGCAGCGAGCCCAGGATGCCGATGCCGACGCCGATGGCGATGATCGGGATGACGCTGACATAGAGCTTGGAGCGCTTGAAGCGCATCTTGAACGGCAGGCCATGCGCCCAATTGTGCTGGCCGGGCCGGCGTAGCGGCGCCGGGCGGCCCTTGCGCGCATTGATCATGGCGCGGATCGATTCCGTCAGCATCAGCCCGCCGACCAGGCCGAGGAAGGTGACGTAGCAAAGCGCGATGACGAGATCGAGCTGGCCCCAGCGGCGCAACAGGCTGAAGATCCCGACGCCGATCGACGAGCCGACCACGCCGGAGGCGACCAGCACCCCGGCGAGCTTCATGTCGATCATCCGGCGGCGATAATAGGTGATCGCGGCCGAGGAGGACGAGGCGACGACCTGCGCTGTCGTGCTGGCGACTGCCACGGCCGGCGAGATGCCCGAGAAGATCAGGAGCGGTGTCAGCAGGAAGCCGCCGCCCACCCCGAACAGGCCCGAAAGAAAGCCCACGGCGCCGCCCATGCCGAAGATGATGAACATGTTCACCGGCATCTCGGCTATGGGGAGGTAGATCTGCACGACGACCGAACCGCTGGCGAAGGGTGGCGTGGAGGCAAGGGCCGGGACGGCCGACGAAGCCCGGCCGGGCATCAGCCCGGCAAGGCCATAGGCGGCATCGCTGACGAAATCATGACGCGATCGCCGACCGGGCCGATAAAGCCGCTTGGGCCAGCCCTGTCAACGCCTGTTCCGGCGGCAGCGGCGAACGCGCCAGCCGTTGGTTCCGCTAGCCGCGCGTCGGGACGCCGGGCTTGGTGTCGCGCAGGGACGTCCGCGCGGTGGTCTGCTTCCATTCCGGCTTGATCGCGGGTTCCGAATTGGCGGTGGTGTCGAGCGGCTTCGGCTTGAAGGTCTGCACGGCGGCGCGGGCGGCGGCCAGCGCGTCGGGCTTCATCGCCTTGGCGACCTCGTCGCGGCGCTTGCCGGCATCGCGGTCGCCCTGCTGGGCCGCCAGCGCGAACCATTTGTAGGATTGCACCAGGTCAACGCCGACGCCGAGGCCGCGGGCATAGAGCACGCCCAGATTATACTGGCTGTCGGCGACATTCAGATTGGCGGCCTGGGTGAAATATTGCGCCGCGCGGACGTAGTCGGGCTCAGCCGTGGCGCCCTCGCTGAGCAGGACGGCCAGATTGTGCGTGGCGCGGGCATTGCCCTTCTCGCTCGCCTTGGCATACCAGGACTGCGCGAGCGACAGGTCGCGCGGTACGCCTTCGCCGCGCTCATACAGGCTGCCGATGCGGTATTGCGCCATGGCGAAGCCGGCCTTGGCGGAGCGCTCGTACCAGTCGGCGGCGAGACGCGGGTCCTGCGGCGTGCCGTTGCTGCCCTCGGCAAGGCGACGGGCAACCTCGAAGGCGGCGATGGGATCGCCCTTGGCGGCAGCGGTCTGCAGGGCCGAGCCATCCTCGGCGAGGTCGGGAATGGCGCTGAAGCTGGTCGCCGGCGGCGGGTCGGTCGCCAGGGCCGCGATCTCGCTGTCGCCCGCTTCGGGCGGCGTGAAAGCGAGCGCGCTGGTGCCGTCGGTCGAGGGCGCGACCATGGCGTTGGGCTGCGGGGCCGCGGCCGGCGGCGGCGTGACGTCGCGCATCGGCGTGGCCGGGATCGAGCCGGTGGCGACCGGGTCGGTGGCGGGCTTCTGGGCCTGGCGCGAGAGGGGCGGCGTCAGCTGCATCGCGCCGATCGCCAGAACGATGGCGGCGATCGCCAGCACGATCGGGCGGCGGCGCGAGCGCAGGGCATCGCCGATCCGCGCCAGCGTGCTCGGGCGGGCCTCATGGTCTTCGGCGACGGCTTCGGCGGACTCGGCCTGCGCTGCCTGGGCAGCGCGGCGGGCGGCGGCGATGAAGTCGGCCTTGCGGTCGCCGGGGCGGGTGGTTTGCGGCGCGACGCTGGTCTGCGTGCGGGCGATGCTCGCTTCGGGTTCGACGAAGGGTGGCAGCACCGGGCGGCCGGAGCCCGGCGCCAGCGGGCGGTCCGCCTCGGGCAGGCCATCGGCGAGCGAAGAAGCGGTTTCGCGCGGCGAAGGGGCGCGCGTCGCGGTCAGGGCGCCGGATGCCGCTCCCTCGTCGATCTCCAGCTGCGCGATGCGGCTGACGACCTTGGCGAGCGTGTTGTGCACGGCTTCCAGCGTGTCATGCGTCTGCCGGTCGGAGCGCTCGGCTGCCTGCTGCAACTGGCGCATGTCCTCGCGCAGCGCCTGGATCAGCGCGTCGTCGGTGCGGGCGGGCAGGGTGCTGGCGAATTCGCGGAAGGTCGAGCGCGCCGCGTCGCGGGCGGCTTCGATCGTGTCCTGCCGGGTATTGCCGAGCAGGTCCTGCAGCCGGTCGAGGTTTTCCTCGACGCGGGCCAGCGTGTGCACGCCGGGAACGGCGGAAAACTGCTCGGCGAGAGCGCCGACCTGCGCTTCGAGCTGCGCCAGCTGTTGGTTGTCGTCCTGGCGCGTCGTTGCGTCGAGCCGGCGAACCAGGGCCTGCATCTGCTCTTCGATGGCGTCGAACCGCGTCGGCCGGGCAAAATCCTCGCGCAGCTGCGTGATTTCCGAGCGCAGCCCGTCCAGCGCGTCGGGAGCGGCGGGCGCCCGCAGCGTCGGCAGTTCGGCGAGCGCGTCAAAGCGGCCGGCCAGCGCGTCAATCCGGTCTTCGAGCCGCGACAGCGCGGTGGAATCGAGGCCCACGGGACGCGGGTCGATCTCGTCGATCGTCGAGCGGATGCCGGCGATCTGCTTTTCCAGCCGGATCAGGGCCAGCGGATCGGCACCGCGCGAAAAGCCGTCCATGTCGCGGCGCAGCGCGTCGATCTCGCGCTCGATGCCGGAAAGGTCGACGGGAGGCGCGGGCCGGGCGGCCAGCGTGTCGATCGCCGCATGCAGGCCGGAAATCTGCCGCTCGACGGCGGCGCTGACCGCGTCGGAGCGGGAAATCGACAGCGAGGCGACCGCATTGCGGATATCCTCAAGCTCGGTCTCGACCTCGCGCGATGGCGCGACGGACTCGATCGAGTTGGCCAGCTGCGCGATCTCGCGCGCCAGCCGGTCGAAGCGTTCGGTCTCGGGCTCGCGGCGTACGATGTCGTCCAGCCGCTCGATGATGTGGCCATAGCCGGATTCGATGCTGGCGAGCGTCGTCTCGCGCGCCGCGAGATCCAGCGACTGGCGGATCTCGGCGAGGTCCTGGCGCAACTGGGCGATGGCGTCGGTTTCAGGCGCCGCCCGAGCGCCGCTCAGGGCCTCGATGCGGGCGGCCAGTTCGTTCTTCAGCGTCTGGGCGGCTTCGTCATGGCGGCGCGATTCGGCGCTGACGCGGCGGCCGAGCAGCGCGATGTCGTCGCGCAGCGCCGCGATGGCGTCCTCGATGGCAATGGCGTCGAACTGGTTCGCCGGCGCGCTGATCTCGTGATCGATCGCCTTCTGACGGCTGGAGATCTCGGCGATCGCCGCCTGCAGGCTGCTCAGCGTTTCGCGCGGGCGGGCGGGTTCCTCGATGGGGAGCGCACGGAAGGCAGGGTTTTGCGCCGGTGCGGCGGCCGCCTTGGCCGCGGCCAGCTGGGATGCGATGCCGGCGAGCCGTGTCTCGATCCCGCTCAGCCGTTCCGACTGGCGTTCGTCGAGCTGGCGGCCGAGGGCGTCGAAGCGGCCTTCGAGCGAGATGCGGGGATCGGGCTCGGCGGCCTTGGCCGGGGCGGGGGTCGGCGCGGGCGCGGCCGGCCGCTGGGTCGCGTGCCGGATCGGCTGGCGCGCCGAGGTGCCTTCGATCACTTCGATCTGCTGGGAGAGGCTGTCGACGAGGGCGGAGAGGGCGGCCAGACGTTCGGCGCCATCGGGCTCGGAGCGTCGCGGGAGGTCGGCCGCGGAACGCGGCGGCACGTCCGGGCCCGAACGGTTCGCTCCATAACCCGACCTGCTGCCAGTTTTCATGACGTCCAACCCCCGGATGCCCGTTATCAGCGGCATCGTCCCCGTTTCATCGTCTCGCCGCGCTCCGTGCCGTCGCATTCGGCTGCAGCGACGCGTGATTCCCACTCCCGCGTGTTCACGAAGATTGGCCGCAACATGGTAAACAACGCGTTAACCCTCTGCGCCATCGGCAACGCTTCGGTAAGGAGGCTTAACGGTTTTCCCCCGAATTGCTCCCTTTCTCGCCGTAAACCGCCGCTTTTGAAGTCCCACTTAACAGTTATCAGGAAAGAGATTTCCGTTAGGTGACGCTAAAGCGCTTTACCTGACGCTGCGACACCTGCATGACTGGAGAACGCATTTCGACGGGCCGCCCGTTGGCCCGCCGTTTTTCGCGACGATCAAGAATAAGGATGACAAGATGAGCATGGCCCAACTTGCGGGAATTTCCCGCGACGACATCGATGGTGCCGGTGCCTCTGATGGCAACAAGCAGACCACCTTCACCATTGGTGATCTGTCTCGCGAATTCGACGTAACGCTTCGCACGCTGCGTTTCTATGAGGACAAGGCCCTCCTGAACCCCCGCCGGGAAGGGCTGAACCGGATCTATTCGCGCCGCGACCGTTCGCGCCTCAAGCTGGTGCTGATGGGCAAGAAGGTCGGCTTCTCGCTGACCGAGATCAAGGAGATGCTCGATCTCTATGATCTGAAGGACGGCCAGGTTCTGCAGATGCGCCTGGCGCTGCGCAAGTTCAACGAACAGATCGACGTTCTGGAGCGCCAGAAGGTCGACATCGAGCAGGCGCTCGACGAATTGCGCCGCACCGTCGACGTCGTCGCCGGTCTGCTGCGCCAGAAGGAAGCCGGCGCCGCCTAAGGCGCCGGAACGAGGTTGGCTGGCTGCGCCGCTTTTCGGCGCGCCACCGAGGTCGGTGCCCGGAAATCTCCTACCGCGGGCACCGGCCTTGGCATTCCGACAAGCCATGCCGGGTTCGCCCGATGGGTTCTCCGTGCTAGCATGCTTCGGGGGCCAATCAGAGGGAGGAAGCCGATGCGGATCTTGTTTACCGCCTTGCGTGCCGGACTGATCCTGTTCGGACTGGCGGTCATGCCGATATCGACCTCGGCCCTTGCCGAGACGCCGACGGTCTCGCCGCCGCCACCGGCTGCCGCCGACGCGGCCCGCCCCGGGCGCTACACCATGGTTCCCGCCGAAGGCGGCTTTGTCCGCCTCGACACGGAAACCGGCACGGTATCGCATTGCCGGCGAGGAGATGCCGCGAGCGGCTCCGTCTGGACCTGCGCCGCCATTCCCGAGGACGTTCTGTCCCGCCCTGATCCCGCCGTCGCGCTCAGTGCCAAGGTCACGGAACTCGAACACGAGGTTGCCGATCTGCGCGCCCGGCTCGAGGACGTCGAGGGACGCGCCAACACGCGCGCCGTAGCGCCGACAGGGGATCCCGAACTCGACAAGGCGCTGAATTTCAGCGAGGAGCTGATGAGCCGCTTCTTCGGCATGGTGCGCGAGATGAAGCGCGAGGCGGACGGCGACAAGAGCTGAGCCGCCGCCGCGATCGCATCAGCCTGTCTTGAAGCGCTCGGTCGCTGCGACCAGTTCGTGAATGTTGCCAGGCTCCGACATGGCGTGGCCGGCATCCGGCACGATGTGCAGATCCGCCTTCGGCCACACCTTCGCCAGGTCCCAGGCGATCGCCGCCGGCGTGCAGAGGTCGTAGCGGCCATGCACGATGACGCCCGGAATGTCGGCGATCCGCCCGGCATTCGCCAGCAGGTAGTCGTCGCGCTCGAAGAAGCCCTTGTTGACGAAGTAGTGCGCCTCGATGCGGGCGAAGGCGAGCGCGTAATAGGGCGAGCCGAAGGCCGAGACGCGCAGCGGGTCCGGCAAGAGCGACAGCGCATTGCCCTCCCACATCGCCCAGTTGCGCGCCACCTTGATCTGCGAGGCTTCGTCGCCCGAGGTCAGGCGTCGGTGATAGGCGCCGATCATGTCGTGCCTCTCGTCTTCCGGGATCGGTGCCTGGTAGATCTCGAACGCCTCCGGCAATAGCCAGGACGCGCCTTCCTGGTAGAACCAGAGCAGTTCGCGCTGGCGCAGGGTGAAGATGCCGCGCAGCACCAGTTCGCTCACCCGCTCGGGATGGGTCTCGGCATAGGCGAGCGCCAGGCAGGAGCCCCAGGAACCGCCCAGCAGCTGCCAGCGCTCGATGCCGAGATGGGTCCGGATCCGCTCCATGTCGGCGACCAGGTCCCAGGTCGTGTTCTCGCGCAGTTCCGCATGCGGCGTCGAGCGGCCGCAGCCCCGCTGGTCGAACAGGATGATCCGATAGGCGGCGGGGTCGTGATAGCGCCGCATGTTAGGGCCGCAGCCGGCGCCCGGGCCACCATGCACCATCAGCACCGGCTTGCCCTGCGGATTGCCGCATTCCTCGACATGGATCTCGTGCAGATCCGACACCTTGAGCCGGTGGACCGCATAGGGCTCGATGGCGGGAAACAGCTGCAGGCGGCTCTGCGCGGATGAATCAGGCGGCATGTCAAACTCCAGGAAGGCGACGGATCGGGTGGGGGGCGCCGGGCTCCGTCGGGCCGACGAATTCGGGGAACGGGCCGAACATCGGAACAGCGGCCGCCGGCGCGGCGACCTCCGTCCCGGGTTCGGGCCTGGGTTCGGTTTCGGGCGCGGTCTCCGCCGCCACGGGTTCGGCAGCCGCATCCGGGACGGACGCCGCTGGCGGCGAGACGACGGGCGCGTGGGCTCGTCTGGGGCGGGCGGCGGCGAGCTTTCGCTTCAGCCGTCGTACCGTATAGCGAACGCGCAGCCACAGCAGCGGCCATTGCACCCGCGGCAGGAGCGAGACGGCGAGCAAGGTCGCCAGTCCGCAGCAAAGCCCGATCAGGCCGGAAAGCCCGACGGGCAGGCCGAACCAGCCGGTCGGGCCCAATACGGTCGGCGTCACCGTGCTCATGCCGAGATAGGCGCTGGAAAATTCGGGCGCGAAACGGGCGAGAAGCACGTTGGCGACTGTCAGCCACAGCCCGACCGCGATGGCCGCGAAAGTCGCGGCCGGGGTCGTGGCGGGCAGGCGCCAGCCGAGCAGCAGCACCGGCGCGAGGCTGGCGGCCGCGATCGACAAAGACAGGCCGGCCAGCATGGCGACACTGCCGATCGACAGGCGGTTGAGGCCGAGGATCGCCAGCCCGAGGAGGATCATGCCGAGGCGGGTGATGAAGATCCGCCGTCCGGCCGGCGCCCGGCGCTCGATGAACCCGCCATAGAGGTCGTGGCCCAGCGTCGTCGCGGCGGTCGCCAGCGCCATGGCGATGGTGATCAGCGCGGCCGATATGAGCCCGCCGATCAGCAGCACGGCCGGCATGGCGGAAAGACCGACGCGATCAGGGAAGCTGACGACGAGGCCGAGCGGATCGCTCGCGGCGTCGATGCCGGCGAGGCGGCCATAGACGGCATAGCTCGGCGCCGCCAGCAGGATGATGGCCGCGAAGGCGACGCCCCAAAGCACATGCCGGCGGGCCGGAGGTCGTCTGGCGGTTGTCCAGGCCGGGAAGAGCAGGGTCGGCATCACTGCGACGCCGGCCACCAGCGACACCGAAAAGGCGAGGATGACGACATCAGGGATCCGCGTGGCGGTTGTCAGCGTGTCGGGTTCGACCAGGCCGATCCAGGGCATGGGCAGCCAGGTCTCGCCGAGCGACACCGCCGCCACGGGCACCAGATAGGAGAGCGCCACCACCGGGCCGAGCACGGCGGCGAGCGCGATAGCCGCGCGCAGGCCGCCGGCGATACAGGCGATGGCCGCAAGGCACAGAATGATGTCTTCGGCGAGCCGCGGCGAGAGGCCGAGCATGCGCGCCGCGACGGTGCCGGCCAGCGTCGTCTCGGCGGCGAGCAGCGGCAGCAGCGTCAGCAGGACGGCGACGGCCGCGATGGTGCGCGTCGGCGCGCCGAACCGCAGGCCGATCGCTTCCGCCAGCGTTGTGGTCTGCGCCGATCGCATGGCGGGCGCGACGACCAGGCTCGCGAGCGCAAGGCCGACGACGAAGGCGGCGATCAGGACCACGCCGCGTCCGCCGCCCAACGCGGTCGCGACAGGGCTTGCGACCAGCACCACGGTGGAAAGAGCCGCGCCGCCCAGCGCCCAGCCCATGCTGGAAGACTGGATGTTGCCGCCACGTAGGATGTCGTTGAAATCGAGCGACCGCATGGCGATCGCGACGGCGGCGGCGATCGCCAGCGGCACGAGCGGAAACAGCGCCGGCAGCACCGGCCATGCGCCGAAGCGGTCGAGGGCATCGACCAGTCCGAGGCTCGCCAGCACGACGACCATCGCCACGGTCGCCATTGTTCCCAGACGCACTTCTCCGACCACGCCAGCCTCTCTGTCCAATCCGGAGCGGATCGGACAGGACCCCGCCGGCCTTGTCAATGCGGCCGGGCGCTGGATGGAGATCGTCAGGGACGGATCAGGCGGGCGGCGGCGCGCTCGAACGTCTGGATGCCGCGCTTGAATCCCATCAGCGGTTGCGCGATCTCGGCGACCGCATAGGCGGAGTCGGTCGCATCCATGATGACGAAATCGGCGGCCTTGCCGATGTCGATGCCGTAATCGGCGCAGCGCATCAACCGGGCCGCGCTCGCCGTCACCATGTCGAGGCAGCAGAGCATCTCCGCCTTGCGGCCGAGCTGCGCGACATTGGCGTAGAGATTGGCGATGCGGTTCAGCGAGCCGTCGCCAAAGGGCGTGAACGGGTTCAGGACGTTGTTGGTGGCGAGCGAGCAGGTGACGCCGAGCTCGGCCAGCCGATGCGCCGGGGCGACGCCGCGCGGTACGTTGTGATCCTGTTTTCGCCCCATCAGGAACAGATCGGTCGCCGGCAACACGGTGACGGCGATGCCGACCGCCGCGAGCCGGTTGCCGATGGCGGTCAGCGCGTCTGGCGGCAGGGCGGAAAGCTTGGTCACATGGCCAACGGCGACGCGGCCTGCCCAGCCCGTCCGCTCCGTGGCGGCAATGACCGCGTCGAGATGCATCCAGCTCGGGTCGAGGTCGAAATCAAGGTGGAAGTCGATATCGAGATCGAAGCGGCCGGCGATCGCGAAGATCCGGTCGACATGGGCAACCGGATCGCTGTCGGTATAGGGGCAGCCGCCGATCAGCTCGGCGCCGGCTTCGCAGGCTTCGACAAGCAGTTCCTCCGTGCCGGGATCGTTCAGCAGCCCTTCCTGCGGAAAGACGCAGAGTTCGAGATCGACCGCCCAGGCATAATCGCGCTGCAGGCGCTTCAGCGCCTGGAACGAGCGCAGGCCGATGCGCGGGTCGATCTCGACATGGGTGCGGATGCGCATCGTGCCCTGCAGGATCGCCTTCACCAGCGTCGCCTCGGCGCGGGCATAGACGTCGTCTTCGCTGAAGTCGCGCTTCAGCCGCGCCACTTCGGCGATCGCCTCCGAGAGCGCTCCCTCCGCCGTGCAGCGATCGAGGATGCAGGACTTGTCGAGATGGATGTGGCTGTCGACGAAGCCGGGCAGGACCAGCCGGCCCTGCGCATCCTCGCTCCGCAGGGCCGGGCCGAGGCGGGCCCCGATCGCCGCGATCCTGCCTTCGAGAACGCCGATATCGACGGGTTCCGGACCGCGTTCGGGCAGGCGGGCGTTGCGCAGGACGAGATCGAAGGGCATGCAAATTCCGGGCTGGGATGCGCCGCAGCCAGGCGGGACGTTCAAGCGGGCTGCGGGATATCCGAAGCAATTTTCACGCCATGGCGCAGCGCGATCCCAGAGACTTCTGGCCTGCGTCCTGCATCTCTTTACTTCGGGATTCCAAGGCGGGCATGGCATTCCCCTGGCCATCACTTGGGCGCCGCCGTTGTCGGACGGTCGCGGCAGGTATATTCCCTAGCGTAACCGCAAGATGCCGGAAGAATGGAACGGCACGGCTAGACTTGGGATTCCTCGCTCATGCCTCCCTGTCGGGAAGCGGGCATAAAGTCTCTACGTCTTGGAAACCGGGGAGGGAAGACGATGGCGTCGACGACGGCTGGAAAGTTGTCTCTCGGGGCGTTGACCGCCATGGTCGTCGGCTCGATGGTCGGGGCGGGTATCTTCAACCTGCCGGGGCGCTTCGGCGCGGCCACCGGGCCGTTCGGCGCGATCATCGCCTGGGCCATCGCGGGCACCGGCATGTACATGTTGGCGCGGGTGTTCCAGGCCCTGGCCGAGAAGCGGCCCGATATTGATTCCGGCGTGTTTGCTTATGCCAAGGCAGGCTTTGGCGATTATATGGGCTTCCTGTCGGCTTTCGGCTATTGGCTCGGCAGCTGCCTCGGCAACGTCTTCTACTGGGTGCTGATCGGCTCGACCCTGGGCCGCTTCTTTCCGGAAATCTTCGGCGACGGCAGTTCGCCGACAGCGATCATCGTGTCGCTCGCCGGCATCTGGCTGTTCCATTTCATGATACTGCGCGGCGTCGAGCAGGCGGCATTCATCAACACGGTCGTGACCGTCGCCAAGATCGTGCCGATCCTTGTCGCGATCCTCGCCTTCCTGTTTGCCTTCAACTACCACCAGTTCGCGGAGAATTTCTTCGGCGGTGTCGGCATGCCGGAGAAGACGCTGGTCGCCCAGGTGCGCGACACCATGCTGATCACCGTGTTCGTCTTCCTCGGCATCGAAGGCGCCAGCGTCTACTCGCGCTTCGCCAAGACCCGCGCCGATGTCGGCACCGCGACGATCCTGGGCTTTGTCGGCGTGACCGGCCTGATGGTGGCCATCACCTTGCTGCCCTATGCCACCCAGCCGCGCGCCGCGATCGCCGGCGTCAGCAACCCGTCCCTGGCCGGGGCGCTGGAGCTGGTGGTCGGCCATTGGGGCGCGGTGTTCATTTCGATCGGCGTCCTGATCTCGGTGCTGGGCGCCTATCTCGCCTGGTCGCTGATCTGCGCCGAGGTGCTGTTCGCCGCGGCCAAATCGAAGGACATGCCAAAACTCTTCGCCGCCCAGAACGGCAACCGCGTTCCCGCTAACGCGCTGTGGCTGACCAACATCGTCGTGTCGCTGTTCGTCATCTCGACCTACTGGTCGCGCGACGCCTTCAACTTCATGCTCGACATGACCAGCGTCACGGCGCTGCTGCCCTATCTGCTGGTGGCAGGCTATGGCGTGCTGCTGGCGCGCCGCGGCGAAGGCTATGAGACCACCCCGGAGGAGCGCCGCCGCGACCAGATCTTCGCCTGGATCGCCGTCTTCTACACGCTGGTCATGTTCGTGGCCGCGGGCCTCAAATATGTGCTGCTCGTCGCCGTCCTCTTCGTGCCCGGCACCATTCTCTACGTCTGGGCCCGCCGCGAGCAGAACGCGCGGCTGTTCACCTCCACTGAGCTCATCGTCTTCGCCGTCACCCTGGTTGCCGGCCTGATCGGCGCCTACGGCCTGCTGAGCGGCACCATCACACCCTGAATGGAAAGGCAGTCACATCATGGCGAATGAAACCCCGTTCGGTGTCCACTCGGAAGTCGGCCAGCTTCGCAAGGTGCTGGTCTGCGCCCCGGGCCGCGCACATCAGCGCCTGACGCCCAGCAATTGCGACGACCTGCTGTTCGACGATGTGCTGTGGGTCGACAATGCCAAGCGCGACCACTTCGACTTCATGACCAAGATGCGCGATCGCGGCGTCGAGGTTCTGGAGATGCACAATCTGCTCGCCGAGACGGTCGCGATTCCCGAAGCCAAGAAATGGATCCTCGACAACCAGGTCGTGCCGAACCAGGTCGGTCTCGGCCTCGTCGACGAGGTGCGCTCCTATCTCGAAGGACTGGCGCCGCGCGCGTTGGCCGAGACGCTGATCGGCGGGCTATCGACCGAGGAATTCCCGGAGACGCTGGGCGGCGAGATGATGGCGCTCGTGCGCGACGCGGCCGGCGCCAATGAATATCTCCTGCCGCCGCTGCCGAACACGCTCTATACCCGTGACACCAGCTGCTGGATCTATGGCGGCGTGACGCTGAACGCGCTCTATTGGCCGGCGCGGCACGAGGAGCCGATCCTCACCACCGCCATCTACAAATTCCATCCGGACTTCGCCGGCAAGGTGAATGTGTGGTGGGGCGATCCGACCGAGGACCACGGCCTCGCCACCTTCGAGGGCGGCGACGTCATGCCGATCGGCAAGGGCAATGTGCTGATCGGCATGAGCGAGCGCACCTCGCGCCAGGCGATCAGCCAGGTCGCGCAGGCCCTCTTCGACAAGGGCGCCGCCGAGCGTGTCATCGTCGCCGCCATGCCGAAGCTGCGTGCGGCCATGCATCTCGATACCGTCTTCACCTTCGCCGACCGCGATTGCGTGCTGCTGTATCCCGATATCGTCAATGGCATCGAGGCCTTTTCGTATCGGCCGGATGGCAAGGGCGGCCTCGAGCTTTCCAAGGACAAGGGTACCTTCGTCGAGACGGTGCGGGACTCTCTCGGGCTGAAGAAAATGCGCGTGGTCGAGACCGGCGGGAACGCCTATATGCGCGAGCGCACGCAATGGGATTCCGGCGCCAACCTCGTCTGCGCCTCGCCCGGCGTTGTCTTTGCCTATGACCGCAACACCTACACCAATACGCTGCTGCGCAAGGAAGGCATCGAGGTCGTCACCATCACCGGCGCCGAACTCGGCCGCGGCCGGGGCGGCGGCCATTGCATGACCTGCCCGATCATCCGCGACGCGGTCGACTACTAGGCAGGACTATCGGCCACGACACACACTCTGTCCCGGCGGGCCGGCGCACTGCGATCCGTGGTTGCGTCGGTCTTGATTGTCGCTCATTGAAGATGGACCGCCCGCATGGCCGCGCTGCCATGCGGACGTCATCTCGATGCTGCCTTTCTCGGAGACATCCCGCTCCATGACCCGCCGGTTTCTGCGCTATCTAAAGCGCGCAACGGTCATCCTTGTCGTGATCGCGCTGACGCTGCTCGCCGCCCGGGTCGTCGATGTGCTGCGCGGCCCGCCGTTGCAGCTCTGGCACAAACACGCGCCGCATGAACTGTCGGTGAAGCAATTGGATGGGGCCACCTGGGAGGATTATCTCAAGGCAGAGCAGGCGGCGTTCGAGGACGTTCGCACCCATGTGACGGACAAGCTGAAGCCGGCCCAGCAGCTCCGGGCCAATCGCTATTTCGACGGCAGCCCGCTCTATCCGCCCCACTTCCAGACGGACTGGAACCGGTCCTTCATATTGACCCCGGAGGGTCCGCCAGTCGGCGTGGTGGTGCTGCTGCACGGATTGACCGATTCCCCCTACAGCCTCCGCCATATCGCGAAGCTCTACCGGGATAGGGGCTTCGTCGCGGTCGGCTTGCGCGTACCCGGGCACGGAACGGTTCCGGCCGGGCTGACGACCGTTCATTGGGAACAGTGGCTGGCGGCAACCCGACTCGCGGTGCGCGAGGCGCGGCGACTGGCCGGCGGTGAGAAGCCGCTGCATCTCGTTGGCTATTCGAATGGCGGCGCGCTGGCACTGCTCTATGCGCTGGATGCGCTCGACAATCCGGCCCTTGCCCGGCCGGACCAACTGGTGCTGTTCTCGCCGATGGTCGGTGTCACGCGCTTCGCCCGCTTCGCCGGCCTCGCCGGTCTCCCGTCCATCTTCCCTGCCTTCGCCAAGACGGCCTGGCTGGGTCTGATGCCGGAATTCAATCCGTTCAAATACAATTCGTTTCCCGTCAACGCGGCTCGCCAGTCCTATGAGTTGACCGCGGCCCTGCAGGATCGGATCACCCGGCTCGCTCGCGACAACCGGCTCGCCGATCTGGCGCCGGTGTTGACTTTCCAGTCGATCGTCGATTTTACCGTCAGCGCGCCCGCCGTCGTGTCCATGCTCTATGGGAATCTGCCCGAGAACGGCAGCGAGCTGGTCTTGTTCGACATCAATCGAAACGCCGATCTCGGGCCGCTGCTGAGCCCGGCCGCCGAGACGGCGGTCGAGCGTATCTTGCCGGCGGCGCCGCGCCGCTACCGGATGGACGTGATCACCAACGCGGCGCCGGATGGCGATCTGGTCGAGGCGCGGGTGATGGAGCCCGGCCAGACGGAGCAGCAGAAGCAGGCGCTCAATCTCGTCTATCCCCCTGACATCTACTCGCTGTCGCATGTCGCGTTGCCGTTTCCCGTCGAGGACGGGCTCTACGGGACGAATCCCGACTCTGCGGATGATTTTGGCATCCATCTCGGGGACATCGCCTCGCGCGGCGAACGCGGGACGTTGATCGTCGGCCTGGATACGCTGATGCGGATTTCCTCGAATCCGTTCTTTCCCTACGTGGTCGAGCGGATCGAGGCTCTGATGCCGCCGAGGCCGGATCAAGGAACCGTGTCGCCGCCGTAGCGGCGAACACGGGCCGATCGTCTCACTCCGGCGATCGGCCCGGGATAGTGCGCTGTCAGCGCAGAAAGAAGCCGATCACGAAGGCGTTGGCGATGTCGATGAAGAACGCCGAGACCAGCGGCAGGATGATGAAGGCCATCGGCGCCGCGCCATGCACCTTGGTGACGGCCGTCATGTTGGCGATCGCCGTCGGCGTGGCGCCGAGGCTGATGCCGCTGAAGCCGGCCGAAAGAACCGCCGCTTCGTAATTCCCGCCCATGGCCGGGAAGACGACGAACAGCATGTAGAGCACGGCGGCGATCGTCTGGATGCCGAGCACGAGCACCAGCGACGGGCCGAGGTCGCCCAGCGTCCAGAGCTGCATGCTCATCAGCGACATGGCCAGGAAGATGTTCAGCGACAGGTCGGAAATCAGCGCCAGCGCGCGGGTTCGCGTCGGCCAGGCGACTTGAGGCAGCACGCGCGGAATGGTGTTGGTCAGGACGATTGCCACCAGCAGGCAGGCGACGAAGAGCGGCAGGCGGATGCCGAGCTCGGTGAAGATCTCGTCCAGCGTGAAGCCGATCAGCACCGCGACGTTCAGCACCAGGATGGTGCGCAGCAGGCTGATGTGGCTGATCTCGTCCTTGCCGGGTTGCTCTGCGCTCTTCGGCAGGCCGACCATCGGCTTGCTGCCGGTGGGGCCGCTCAGGTGGTAACGGGCGATCAGCAGCTTGGCGACGGGGCCGCCGACAAGGCTGGCGACGACGAGGCCCAGCGTGGCCGCGGCGATGCCGACTTCCATCGCATTCTGCAGGCCGAACTGCTTGGCGATCATCGGCGCCCAGGCGATCGTCGTGCCGTGGCCCCCGATCAGCGAGGCCGAGCCAAGCAGCACGGTGATGCCGTCCGGAAGGCCCAGCAGCGCGACGCTGCCGGCGGCGATCAGGTTCTGGATGACCAGGAAGATCAGCGTCAGCGCCAGCAGCACCAGCAGCGGCTTGCCGCCGGAGAGCAGGTCGTCCAGCCGGGCGTTGAGGCCGATCCCGGTGAAGAAATAGAGCAGCAGCATGTCGCGCGCCGCGAGATCGAAGGCGATGCTGGTGTCGAAAACCCGATAGGCGATCAGCGTGGCAAGCGCTGCCAGCAGGCCGCCGGTCACCGCCTCCGGTATGTTCCAGCGCCGCAGCGGTGCGATCCAGCGATTGAGGCCCGTGCCGACGAAGAAGACGACGATCGCGATCGTCAGGCTCAGGAATCCGGGAACTGCTACGGTCGTCACGTCAGTCTGTACCTGTTCTGCCGAGCCTCCGCGGGCCCCCGGGTCGATCTTTGACGGGTATCAGAAGGATCCGAAAGCGGAGCCGAGCAGAATCACTGCCGCCAGAGCGATTAATGCACCGACGATACCAACCATGACGATATCGAAATAGCTTTTGCCATGCGTCGAGCCGCAGACGGCGAGCAGGGTCACCACGGCGCCGTTATGCGGCAGGCTGTCGAGCGTGCCGGCGCCGATCACGGCGACCCGGTGCAGCAGGGCCGGGTCGATGCCCTGTTCGGCGGCGAGCTTCATGTAGGTGCCGCCCAGCGCGTCGAGTGCAATGGTGAGGCCGCCGGAAGCCGAGCCGGTCAGCGCCGATAGGATGTTGGTGGCGATCGCCAGCGAGACCAGTGGGCCGCCATCGATCGAAAGCACCCAGTCGCGGACCAGCTCGAAGGCAGGCACGGCGGCGACGACGGCGCCGAAGCCGACCAGGCTGGCGACGCTGAAGGCCGGCAGAACCGAGGCATTCGCGCCCGCGTCGATGGTGGCACGCAGGGTCGGCAGGCGACGGCCGCTGACCGCGAGCAGCGTCAGGATGGCGGCGGTCAGCGCCACGATCACCGACCAGACGCCACCGACCGCGGTGATCGAGGTGGAGCCCCAGACCGGTTCGGCGAGATAGGCCGTGTCGAGGCGGGGCAGCACGACGAAACTCATGACGAGGTTGACGACGATCACCACCACCAGCGGGAGGGCGGCGATCCAGATCGGCGGCGCGCTCGGGCTCGGAACGCCATGGTGGATCTCGGCCGGATCGAACTCATGCGCGACGGTCGCCCGCTCGCGGATTAGCGCCTCGTCCATCACCGGTTCCGGCATGTCGCCAAAACCCTCGCCCGCGCGGCGGGCCCGGGCCTCGGCGCGCGAGAGCCACCAGAGGCCGAAGGCGAGCATGATCGCCGAGGCGATGATGCCGAGGCCGGGGGCGGCGAAGGGCGTCGTGCCGAAGAACGGCATCGGGATGGCGTTCTGGATCGCCGGCGTGCCGGGCAGGGCGGACATGGTGAAGGTCGAGGTGCCGAGCGCGATGGCGGCCGGCATCAGGCGACGCGGAATGGCGGCGCGCCGGAACAGCGCGATCGCCATGGGCGCCAGCACGAAGAAGGCGACGAACAGGCTGACGCCGCCATAGGTGACGAGCGCGCCGGCCAATACGACCGCGAGGATCGCCCGCCGCTCGCCGAGCCTTTCGACCATGGTGTTGGCGATCGCCGTGACGGAGCCGCTGTCTTCCATCAGCTTGCCGAAAAGGGCGCCGAGCAGGAAGATCGGGAAGAACTGCGCCAGAAACTGTGCGGCGCTCGCCATGAAGGTCTGTGTCCAGTGCGCCAGCAGCGGCTCGCCGGAAAAGAGCGCCGCGATCAAGGCGGCGATCGGCGCCAGCAGCAGGATGCTCCAGCCCCGGAACGCCAGCCAGATCAGCAGGCCGAGGCCGAGAAGGATGCCGAGCAGCCCCATCGCTCAGCACTCCCCGAGCAGCACATCGAGATCGGCGGTCGAGCGCTGGCCGAGATCGTCGCCATGCTCGTCGAGAAAGGCGCTGGCTGCGCGATGTCCTTCGGCGCGCAGCATCGACAGGAACGCCCATTCGGCATTCAGCTTCGACGAGGCGCTGAGATCGACCATCATCTCGGTCATGATCCGGTGCGTCCGCATGCCGGCCCAGCGCGCGCCTTCGCCATTGCCGGGATCGGCAACCTGGCGCAGCAGGGCGATCATGCGCAGTTCCTTCATCAGCGGCGAGTTGAACGAGATCTCGTTGAGGCGGTTCATGATCTCCGGCGCCGTCTTGGGCGTTTCCAGCCTTTCGCGCGGATTGATCTGCACCAAGATGGTGTCGCTGGCATCGCTTTCGCGCACCAGCGGCGTGATCGTCGGGTTGCCGGCATAGCCGCCGTCCCAATAGGGGACGCCGTCGATCTCTACGGCCTGGAACATGGTCGGCAGGCACGCCGAGGCGAGCAGCACGTCGGCAGTGATCTCGGGATTGCGGAAGATGCGGCCGCGCCCGGTATGGACATTGGTGGCGGTAATGAACAGGCGGACGGGCGAGCGGGCCAGCCGCTCGAAGTCGATGCTCTCGACGAGCAGGTCCTGCAGCGGGTTCTTGCCGCTCGGGTTCAGATCATAAGGCGAGAAGACGCGGGACATCAGGTCGACGGCGACATAGGCGGGCGAATGGTCGAGCGACCAGCGGCCGAGCAGCACGTCGATCGGACTGCGCTGGAACGGGCTGAAGCGCGCCGACTTCGAAACGGCGCGCCAGAAGGCTTCGAGCGCGGCTTTCGCGCCTTCGGCGCCCCCGGCGGCATAGCCATCCGCCAGCACCGCGGCGTTCATCGCACCCGCCGACGTCCCGGAAATGCCGTCGATCTTCAGCGAGGGTTCCTCGAGCAGGCGCTCCAGCACGCCCCAGGTGAAGGCGCCGTGCGAACCGCCACCCTGCAGCGCGAGGTCGACCGGGAGCGGGGCGGAAGCGGAGCGCTTCGGGCTTTTCGGTGCACGGGACATCGGGCCTCGCCGAGACAGGTGGACAAGCGAATCGCGGAAGCGACCACAAGCCATTCCCTAAGGGTAATGCTGCACTGCGATATTGATCCATATCATTTGTCACACGCAACTTGTATTGATAGGAAATGGCCAAGCTGGCGGCGTGTTTCCGCTTGGATCGGAGTCGACGGGTGCGATGAAGAATGTTCCCGAACCGCAGTCGGCTGTTCCCGTGGAAGCGCCTGTCACGCGGATCGAACCGATCGATTTCAGCACCCGGTCCGTCCCTGTCCGTAACCAGTTCGAGGCGTGGCGTTCCTTGATGTCGCCGGTCATCGATCTCGATCTTGCCGGCGACCGCGACGGCGGATTCGACGCCGAACAGCGCGTCTGGGATGTCGGCGGCTTTGCGCTGACGCGGGCCCGCCTGCCGGCCGACGGGCAGACGCGCGTCTGGCAGCACGTCCGGAAGAACCCGCTCGACCATTGGTGCTTCGTACTGGTGAATGACGGCACGGGACCGTCCTTGCCGGGAAGTCCGGCCGAGCCCCGGCAGCTCTTCTTCCGTTCGCTGGGCAGGCCCTTCGACGGCGCTGCGAAGGATACCAGCGTTTTGACGCTTTATGCGCCGCGCGAATTGTTCGGCGGCAATCTGGGCGGCATCGACCATGCGATCGACACGGTGGCGGATCGGGGGATCGGCGCCCTGCTTGCCGACTATTTCCTCAGTCTTGAAAAGCGATTGCCCGATGTGGCGGTCGAGGATCTTCCCAACGTGGTCGAGGCGACGCGCGCCATGATCGCCGCCTGCGTCCGCCCGTCCCTGGACCGGATCGAGATCGCCCAGGACGCGATCGTCGCCACCTTGATGGAGCGGGCGCGGGTGATCGTCGGGCAGAACCTGCGCTCGGTCACCTTTGGGCCGGACAAGCTCGGCCAGGCGCTCGGCGTGTCGCGTTCCAGGCTCTATCGGATGTTCGAGCCCTTCGGCGGCGTGGCTCGCTATGTCCATCGGCAGCGCCTGTTGGCCGCCCATGCAGCCCTGTCCGATCCCGCCAACAAGACCCCGATCATCCAGATCGCCGAGGGCTTGGGCTTCAGCGATGCCTCCGGATTCAGCCGCGCCTTCAAGCAGGAGTTCGGCCACAGCCCCAGCGAGGCGCGCCTTGCAGCCGCCGTCGGCGCGCCGATTGCGTCCGCCATCCGGCGCATGAGCGGCGTCGGCGATGTCAGCACGGATTTCGGAGAGCTGCTCCGGCGGCTCCGCGCCTGAGTCATTTGCCTCGGGCGGGGTGAACCGCTCGCTCTGTTGCACCGCATCCATCGGGATGGTGTTTGGGATGCGCGGCACAGGGTCGGGACGCCGGGCTCATGCCTTTGGCGGTCGGAGCCGCTAGGTTCCGCCGCGTGTGTCTGGCTGCGAGCGGTCCGGTAGGGGCCTCGGTGGCAGGTCGAGCTCCGCTCTTGACTGCTTCCGGGTCTCGTTCCAGACAAGAGTTTATCTTGCGCCAGATGGCGTGTCGGTTCCGGGTGAAGCGTGGCTGCGAGGTGCGATTTCGCCCGAGCCAGGATCCCCGGGCATTTTTGGTTTGGGGGTATCTCGTGACGAAACCGGCCGATCGTCGGAAGAGCGTGCGTGGCTTGATGCGCGTCGCCGCTGTCCTGTTTGTCGCGGCCCCCGTTCTGGCGGCCTGCCAGAGGGAAGCCGAAACCCAGGCTCCGGAAATTCGTCCCGTCAGGACCGTCATCGCCACGCGCGAGAAGGCCGGCGAGAAGGTGGTCCTCACCGGCCTGATCGAGGCGCAGAACGAAGCCGCGATGGCCTTCCGCATCGGCGGCCGGATGATCGAGCGACCGGTCAATGTCGGCGACCGCGTCGAGGCCGGCCAGGTTTTGGCCCGGCTGGATCCCGTCAACGAGCTGAACGCGCTGCGCTCGGCGCAGGCGGCGAACGTCGCCGCCGAGGCCCAGCTGGTCCAGGCGCGCAACGCCTTTGGCCGCCAGGAGCATCTGCTCCGCAACGGCTTCACCACCCGCGCGAATTTCGACCAGGCGCAGCAGGCGCTGCAGACCGCGCAGGCGCAGGTCGACAATACCGAAGCCCAGCTCGAGATCGCCAGCGATCGCGTCGCCTTCACCGAATTGAAGGCCGACGTTTCCGGCACGATCACCGCTCGCGGCGCCGAGCCCGGCGAAGTGGTCCAGGCCGGGCAGATGATCGTCCAGCTTGCGCGCCAGGATGGCCGCGACGCCGTCTTCGACGTGCCGGCCCAGATGCTGCGCACGGCGCCGAGTGATCCGGTCGTCAGCGTCCGCCTGACCGACGATCCCACCGTTTCGGCCGTCGGCCGCGTCCGCGAAATCGCGCCCCAAGCCAATGCGCAGACCCGCAACTTCCCCGTCCGCGTCGGTCTCGACAACCCGCCCGCCGGCCTCCGCCTCGGTTCGACGGTGACCGGCACCATGGTCATGGATTCCGTGCCCGTGATTTCACTTCCCGCGAGCGCGCTGACGACCGCCGAGCAGAACCCGGCCGTGTGGGTGGTCGATCCGGTCGCCTCGACCGTTTCGCTGCGCAATATCGAGATCGTCCGGCACGATCCGGCGACCGTGATTGTCTCCAGCGGCATCGATACGGGAGACATCATCGTCACGGCCGGCGTCCAGGCGCTTCATCCGGGCCAGAAGGTCCGCCTGCTCGGGGCCGCCAAATGAGCGGCTTCAACCTCTCTGCCTGGTCGCTCAACCATCGCTCCTTCATCGTCTACTGGATGATCGCGGTGATGGTGGCGGGCATCGCCTCCTTCATCAGCCTCGGCCGCAACGAAGACCCGCCGATCACCATCAAGACTATGATCGTGCATGCGGTCTGGCCCGGCGCGACGATCGAGGACACGCTCAACCAGGTCACCGAGCGGCTCGAACGCAAGATCCAGGAAATCCCCGAGGTCGACGACGTCCGCTCGTCGACCAGCGCCGGCAGCACCACGCTGTTCGTCAATCTGCGCCAGGAAGTGACCTCCGCCGAGGTCCCCGACGTCTGGTACGAGGTGCGCAAGGGCATTGGCGACATCCGCCAGACCCTGCCTTCCGGCGTGCTCGGCCCGTTCTTCAATGACAGCTTCGGCGACACGTTCGGCATCATTTACGGCTTCACCGCCGACGGCTTCTCGCATCGCGAACTGCGCGATTATGTCGAGGCGGCCCGCTCCCGTCTGCTGCAGGTGCCAGATGTCTCGCAGATCGAGATCATCGGCGCGCAGGACGAGAAGATCTACGTCGAATTCTCGACCAAGCAGCTCGCGGGCATGGGGATCGATCGTCAGGCGCTTCTGAATGCGCTGCGGGCGCAGAACGTCGTCAGCCCCGCTGGCGTGCTCGAGACGGGCGAGGAGCGCATTTCGCTGCGCGTTTCCGGCGCCTTCCAGAACGAGCAGGACCTGCTCGATCTCAACGTCGTCTCGAATGGCCGGCTCATCCGCCTGCGCGACATTGCCGAAGTCCGGCGCGGCTATGCCAGCCCGCCGCAGCCGCAGTTCCGCGTCGACGGCAAGCCGGCGATCGGCCTTGGCATCGCCATGCGCGATGGCGGCGATATCCTGGCGCTCGGCAAGAACATCCGCACCGTGATGGCCGAGATCACGACAAACCTGCCGCTCGGCGTCCAGCCGTCGCTGGTCGCTGACCAGGCCGTCGTCGTCGACGAAGCGATCGGCGATTTCACCACCTCGCTGTGGCAGGCGATCGCCATCATCGCGGTGGTGAGCTTTGTCAGCCTAGGCATCCGTGCTGGCACGGTGGTGGCGCTGGCGATCCCGATTTCGCTCGCCATGGTGTTCGCCGTCATGAACATCGTTGGCATCGACCTGCAGCGCATTTCGCTCGGCGCGCTGATCATCGCGCTCAGCCTGCTGGTCGATGACGCGATGACGACCGTCGATTCGATGACATCAAGGCTGGCCGCCGGCGAGACCAAGGAGGATGCGGCGGCGAATACGTTCCGGACGCTGGCGCTGGCCATGCTGACCGGAACGCTGGTCACCGCGGCCGGCTTCGTACCGATCGGCTTCGCCCGTTCGTCCGCCGGCGAATACACCTTCTCGATCTTCGCCGTCGTGGGCATCGCGCTGGTCGTGTCCTGGCTCGGCGCGGTGATCTTCTCGCCGCTGATCGGCGCCGTCCTGCTCAAGGCGCCGAAGGACAAGCCCGATCCCAACAAGGTCAGCATCATCGTCCGGGTCTTCCGCTCGATCCTGCTCACCGCGATGCGGATGCGCTGGATCACGATCGGCCTGACGCTCGCCTGCTTCGTCGGCGCGCTTCTGCTGCTGCCTCACGTGCCGCGGCAGTTCTTCCCGGCATCCGACCGCACCGAACTGATGGTCGACCTGCGCCTGCCGCAGAACACGTCGATCTATCAGAGCGGCGACGTCTCGGCCCGGTTCGACGCCATCATGAAGGACGACCCGGACGTCGAGCGCTGGAGCACTTATATCGGCCGTGGCGCCATCCGCTTCTACCTGCCGCTCAATGTCGAGCTGCCGAACGAGTTCTTCGCCCAGGCGGTGGTCATCGCCAAGGACGTCGACGCGCGGCTCCGGCTGGAAGAGCGTCTCGAGACCAAGCTCGCGGAACAGTTCCCGGACTCGGTTTCGCGCGTCGCTCCGCTCGAGCTCGGGCCCCCGGTCGGCTGGCCGGTGCAGTACCGCGTCAGCGGCCCGGACGTCGATCAGGTGCGCGACATCTCCATGCGCCTCGCACAGATCGTCTCGGCCAATCCGGACACCAAGCGCGTCAACTTCGACTGGATGGAGCCGGCGCGCATGGTGCGCGTCAAGATCGACCAGGACCAGGCGCGCCTTCTCGGGCTCAGTTCGCAGGCGCTGGCTTCCGCGCTGAACGCGGTGGTGACCGGAACCACGGTCACCCAGGTTCGAGACGATATCTACCTCGTCGACGTCATCGCGCGCGCCACCGACGAGCAGCGTGTCTCGCTCGCCAATTTGCAGACGCTGCAGGTGCCGCTGCCGAACGGGCGCACGGTGCCGCTCAGCCAGTTCGCGACGTTCGATTACGGGCAGGAATATCCGCTGATCTGGCGCCGGGACCGCGTGCCCACGCTGACCGTGCAGTCGGACGTTCGCCCGGGCGGGTCGCCCGAGGCGGTCGTGGCCGAGCTGACGGATTCCGTCGAGGCGCTGCGGGCCACCTTGCCGCCCGGCTACAACATCGCCGTCGGCGGTGTCGTCGAGGAGAGCGCGCAGTCGCTGCAATCCGTGATGGCGGTCGTCCCGATCATGCTGTTCCTGATGGTCTCGTTCCTGATGGCGCAGTTGCAGAGCTTCGGCAGGTTGTTCATCGTGCTCTGCGTCGTGCCGATGGGGCTGATCGGCGTGGTCGGCGCCTTGTTCCTGTTCAACAGGCCGCTCGGCTTCGTCGCCATCCTCGGCATTCTCTCGCTGCTCGGCCTGATCGCCAAGAATGCGGTGATCCTGATCGAGCAGATCGAGGCCGAGCGGACGCGCGGCCTGTCGATCTGGGATGCCGTGCTCGAAGCGACGGTGTCGCGTTTCCGGCCGATCATGCTGACGGCGATCTCGACCGTGCTGGGCATGATCCCGATCGCGGCGACGATCTTCTGGGGCCCGATGGCCTTCGCCATCATGGGCGGCCTGTTGGTCGCGACCTTGCTGACGCTGGTGTTCCTGCCGACGCTGTACGTGACCTTCTATCGCGGCAAGGAAGGCGAGCCGGCACCCAAGCCCCCCGTCGCCGCGACGGCGGCTGTCACGGCCGCCTGACGCCCGTCAGGACGACGAATTGCAGGAGGCCGCGGAATTCCGCGGCCTTTTGCGTTTTTTGGGAGGCTCCCTTCGGAAATTGTATCGTCTCCATCCTGCTCGGGGATGTGTGGCGCCCGCTAGCGCAGCCATGCAGGACGCTTGCACGAAGGCTCGTCGCCCCGGCGGAGGCCGGGGCCCATAGACACAAGCCAATGCAAGTGTGGTGGCCAGCCTCGCCACCCTAGTCCTGCGCGTCTGGATCCCGGCCTTCGCCGGGATGACGCCCGATGAGCGGGGCTCGCTTTTCAAATTGGGTTGCGTGAAGGACTTCTCAGCGAGAGGTGAAATAGGGTCTGCCCGGACGCCCGTCAGGAGCGTTGCGCCGGTGCGAGCGCCTCCTGCTTAGAACGCCTATTTCCGTCCGGCGCTCTCGAAGATCAGGATCGGGGCCGTCAGGACGGCGCCGGCGGCGGAACCCAGCACCTGGCCGGCGCCCAGGGTCGTGGCGCCGAGGCCGCCCGCGCTGCCGAGAGTCGAATCCGTCACCGATTGCCCCTGGATCAGGCGGTCGCCCATCAACTGCACGACCTCCGGGCTGGTGGCGAACTTGCTGTGGTTGAGCCGGTCGCCATTCTGCAGCGCCGTGAGGTCGAGCACGGTGATGTTGGTCGCCGATTCCATCTGCGACAGATAAGGCTCGCGCGTGATGTCGACGGCGCCGAGCCGCGTCATCCGGCCGGAAAGCAGGCGTGACAGGCGCAGCGCCCGGTCGTTCTGCGACACGAACAGGGTTATGTGCGGGCGCTTGGGGCCCATCTCCAGCACCTGCTTGCGGAAGACGTCGATGTCGAGATCCGGCGAGGCCAGGATGAGGTTCGAGACCTTGGCGGGCACGCGCCCCTGCTGCAGCGCGATCTGGCGCAGCGACTCGACGGCAAGCCAGCCGCCCATCGAATGGGCCATGATGGTGACGTCGGAAACAGCCGGGCTGTTGGCGGCGGCGAGGATGACCGAGGCCAGTTCGCTGCGGGAATAATTGGCGCTTTCGCGGTCGTAATTATAGTCGAAGACGCTGCCACGCGACGGCCACGAGAACAGGATCGGCGCAACATTGGCATCGGTGTCATGCACGATCTGCGCGAAGCGGAAGACGCTGTCGGCGAATTGCGTGTTGAAGCCATGAACGAAGATCAGCACGCGCTTCGGCTTGCCGGCGGTGCGCTTGAACCAGGCCTTAGCCTGGTCCGGCTGCATTGGCGTCACCTTTGTGGTGACGAAATCGCGCGCCGGGTCGCCTGGCACGCGGCTCGGCCACTGGATGCTGCCGACCGGGCGCTGGTCGGGGATCGAGACGACGATATTGCTGAGCGAAAGATCCGGCCCACGCTCGCCGTTGAAATAGACGCCGGGCTCTGGCGCCGGCGCGCGGGTGGTGGCCACCAGCAGGTCGACCTTCTGCGCCGCGGCGGCATTGGCCTTGACGGGCGCCAGCACCCCTTGGGGTCGCGATGCGCAGGCGGCAAGGCTCAGCGTCAGTCCGAGGAGCAGGACGGCCCTGGAAAGAAAACACGCAACTGACGACACAGAGCCCCCGCAAGCATCCCGGATCCGCCAGCACTCTATTCCGGCATCCTGACGCTACTGTTACACGGCTCGTCTGTCGCGGTGAAGCGTCGACCGGGCCACACAGGCCCGCTTCATGGTACGTGCTTCCGGCCGTCTGCCGATCGAGAGGCTCGAGGTCGCCATCGCCCCGACGGGCGCACAGGCAGAACGGCGCGCGACCCTGTCGCGCGCCGTGTCAACCAAGCGTTTGGCCGGGATCAGGGGGCGGAAACGAGCGTCAGCTGCGTCACGCCGGCGGCGATGTTGATGCCGATTTCACCTTCGACCGAGATCGGCTGCAGCGCGAACGCATCGCCCGAGCCGCCGACGAGAACATTGGCGCCGAGGCCAGGACCGAAGGCCGCGTCGGCGCTGGCGCCGACATACTTGCCGGCCAAGGCGCCGACCGCGGGCGCATTGTTCGTCTGGGTGATCACGCCCCAGATCAGGTGGCCCTGCTCGACACCGCCCAGCGCGACGCCGAAGGTTTCGATCTTGCCGGTGTAGTTGTTGGTGGGGCCGGCGTTCTGGGCGGGGACGAACTGGCAGGTCATGGTCTGCTTTTCGACCAGGATCAGGCCAACGCCTCCGGAAACATCGCATTTCAGCGTGCCGACCTTGGTCGCGGACTGCGCCATGGCGCCGGAGGCCATCAGCAGCGATGCCGCGACGGCGAGGCCGGCACCGAGCGCCGCGGTCCGCACGCGTGAAGCTGCCGGCATATTCCGGGATACGAAGAACATGATTGAACCCTTCCTGAAATCGGTTTGGCGGATCAAATCTGTCTAGAAATGCACACCGAGGCTGGTGAAGACGCCCTGCTGGGTGGTGTCGTAGACGAATCCGTCCTTCTCGTAGTCCGTGTAGATTACACGGTAACCGAGTGCGGTCGAGATCGTCTTGGTCCAGTTGTAGCCGACCGCGGCAAAACCCTGTGCGGTGAGGTTCGAACCGACGTCGAAGCCGCCGATATCGCCGAGCGCGTTCAGGAACCAGCGGTCGTTGAAATCATAATGCAGGCTCAGGCCGACGGTGGGGTCGATCCATTGCTTGGTCCGGTCCACGTCGAAGGAGAATCGCGGATCGGCGGCATCGAAATCGAGGTCGACATTGAGATGCTGATAGCGGAAGCCCGCCGTCGCGCTCAGCTGCAGATTGGGAATGTCGAGGGGCAGCCGGTAGCCGACCAGCCCCGAGGCCGTCAGCTGCTTCTGCACGAAGTCGATCTGGCCGCCATTGCTGCCGATCGGGCCATCGCTGCCGACCTTGACCCACATCAGGTCGGTCAGGATCATCCAGTTGCCATACTCGGCCAGGAAGGACCCCATCACCGCACCCTGGAGGTTCTCGAGGGCGTCCCATGGCGTGATGTCGATGCTCTTGGGCGGCAGGCCCAGAACGCCGACATCGCCGCTGACGCCGGCGGCCCAGCCATAGAGGGTGGCCTGGAAACGCCAGGCTTCCGCAGGGGCGACGTTTTCCACCGGCTGCAGCGCCAGATCGGCCGCGGCCGCTGGAGCCGCCATGGCCGCAAGCAGAAGCGGGACATGCAGGCAGGATGCTCTCATTTCCCCTCGTCTCCATTCTTTGCGGCAGCAGGTCGAACGGACACTCCGTGCGCGAGGCCGGGCTCGCGGGTCCATTCCTGTCCTGTTTACGCATCCCCACAGCATCGTCCCGGCCCAAATGATTCTCGGGCGCGAACGAAGCCGCTTGACCTTACAGGACAATGGCCTGTCTTTTGAAGATGCGCCGCATGCCGTTCGGGAAGCTTCGACGAAATACAGCAGGATTTCATGAGACCGTTGCAGAGAAGCCAGCCTCGCTTGGAAGGGTTCGGAGTTGCTACGAGGGCCCCAGGCCGTCGAAACCGGGCCCGTCGCGATGCCGCCGGCCCGATGGCGAACCCGGCGCGGATCGAGCGCTCTAGGGTAGAGGGGCGGGCATGACGTCGATCACCACCGGCATCGCTGCCTTCCTCGCCATTTTCGGCGGCGCGCTGCTCGGCCTCACGGGCGCTCGTCTTCTGCCCGATCAGCACCTCGGCCCCGAGACCCGAACCGCCGTTTCCGTGTCCATGGCTGTCGTGGGCACGCTTTCCGCGCTCGTCATCGGGCTGCTGATCTCGACCGCCAGCACCTCCTTCTCCGCCCGAACCCACGCGATCAGCAATCTCGCCGTGGATATGGTGCGGCTCAACCGCTCGCTGGTCCGCTATGGGCCGGAAGCCGATCCCATCCGGGACTCGCTCCGCACCTATGCGCAGGCCAAGATCGGCGAACTGGGCACCGGCGTCCGGCGCGACGAGATGGGCATGCAGACGCTGGCCATGCTGGAGACCATCAGCGACCGGGTCGTGGACCTGCGTCCAGCCGACGATCGCCAGCGCCATATCCAGGAGCAGGCGCTGCAACTCATCAGCAGCATTTCCGAAGCGCGCTGGCTGCTGATCGAGAACGACAAGAGCGCCGTGCCGGTGCCGTTCCTGGTGTTGCTGATCTTCTGGCTGGCGATCCTGTTCGCGAGCTTCGGGCTGTTCGCGCCGCGCAACGCCACGGCGCTGGCCTCGCTGTTCCTCTGTTCGGTGGCCGTCGCCGGCGGCATTTTCATGATCCTGGAACTGGCCGCGCCCACGGAAGGCGTCATCCGTCCTTCGCTCGATCCGATCCGCGCCGCGATCGGCGAACTCACCCCCTCGTGACGGCGGGCTGCCCGGCGCGCTCCGCCTTGGAGCGTAGCCGGCATCCTTCTTGCGTTCCGGAGCCGGGAATGGTGGCCTATCCCGGTCGGGCAGCGGCGGGCTGGCTTCGCGCTTGGTCGAAATAATTGTTGGTGGTCATCCAAGTTGGAGGCCGCCGCCTGAATCTTGTTAATTAGCCAGTCGATCTATCCCTCACGATATATCGGGCAGATTTTGGCGCGCATTTCCGCATTGACAGCATCCTGCGTTCCCCGCAATCTCATATGGCCATCAACGATATTCGAGTGACCGGTGCAGGGGAAACTGTCGGGCTCGTCAGATGTCGAGGGTGGGTGTCGACAACGAACACCTGTTTTCAGCTCCAGAGGTCGGTTTCATCATGTCCAGTTGGTCTCGTCGTCTCGTCGCGCTGTGCGGCGCCTCCGTCATCGCGCTCGCCAGCCAGGCCGCGCTCGCCAAGGACGTCTCCGTCGCGGCGATCTCCGGCTACTTCTCCCAGGGTTTTGGCGTTGCCATCGTCGAGGGCCTGAAGAAGGCCGAGAAGGACCTCGGTGTGAAGGTCAAGCTGGTCGACACGGGCAACCGCGCCCTCGACTATGAAGAGCAGTTCAACAACCTCGCCAAGGGCGGCGAGTACGACGTCGTCTTCGTCATGGGCTGGGAGCTCGTCGACGCGCTGCAGAAGGCCGCCGCCGCCTATCCGAACACCAAGTTCGTCTTCATCGACGGCGTGCTCGATTCCAAGCAGATCATCTATGCCAACTTCGCCCAGAATCAGGGTTCGTTTCTGGCCGGCGCGCTGGCCGCGATGATGGCCGAGAAGGGTAGCGAGATCGACGGTCTCGGCGACGGCAAGGCAATCGGCTTCGTCGGCGGCCGCGATATCCCGGTCATCCGCGACTTCATGGTCGGCTACGAGCAGGGCGCCAAGACCGCCGCTCCGGACGTGCGCCTCGACGCCGTCTTCGCCGGCACCTTCGATGATCCGGCCAAGGGCAGCGAGCTGACCATGGCGCTCTACGGCCAGGGTTCGGACATCGTCTACAACGTCGCCGGCCCGACGGGCGAGGGCGTGCTGCAGGCGAGCGCCGCCGCCGGCAAGTACTCGATCGGCGTCGACGTCAACCAGTGCGACGTTGCGCCGGGCCATGTCATGGCCTCGATGCTGAAGAATGCCAACGTCGCCGTCTACGACCTGGTCAAGGATCTCGTCGATGGCAAGACGCTCGAGCCCGGCAGCGTCCACACGGCGGACGTCAAGTCCGGGGGCGTCGAGCTGCTGCTCTGCCCCGGCGTCGCCGACAAGATCCCGGCCGACGTCAAGGAGAAGCTGGAGGCCCTGAAGGCCGACATCGCTTCGGGCAAGATCAAGGTCGCCACGACGACGCAGTAAACGGCGTCTTCCGCTGCCATCGCCCTCCCTTTGCGAAGGGAGGGCCGAAGCCGGCCTGCGGTTTCGGCAAGGGGTTGCGGTGAGGGAGCGTGCATGTGCCATAAGGCGTGTGCCGGTCCCGCGCCGTGATTGCCATGCCGGGGCCCAGTCGCCGTGTCGCGCCGCCGGACGTTCAGGCGAAGGCGCGGACGCGAGAATTCGTCCCGAGGACACCCACCATGCCCTTAGCCATCGAGCTGAAATCGATCACCAAAAGGTTCGGCGCCTTTGTCGCGAATGAGGACGTGAACCTCGCCGTCGAAAGCGGCAAGATCCACGCAATCATCGGCGAGAACGGAGCCGGCAAGACCACGCTGATGAACGTCTTGTTCGGGCTGCTGCAGCCGGACGAGGGCGAGATCTGGATCGATGGCGAGAAGAAGAGCCTGCCCAATCCGGCTGCGGCGATCGCCGCCGGCATCGGCATGGTGCATCAGCACTTCAAGCTGGTGCCGTCGCTGACCGTGGCCGAAAACGTCTTCCTCGGCATGGAGATCCGCAAGGGCGGCCTGATCGACCATGCCGCCCAGATCAAGCGCACGGCCGAGCTTTCCAAGCAGTTCGGCCTTCAGGTCGATCCGACCGAACGCGTTGGCCTGCTGTCGGTCGGCATCGAGCAGCGCATCGAGATCCTGAAGGTGCTGGCGCGCGGCGCGCGCATCATCATCCTCGACGAGCCGACTGCCGTCCTGACGCCGCAGGAAAGCCGCGAGCTGTTCCAGACGCTGCGCGGCTTCGTCGCCCAGGGCATGACGGTCATCTTCATCTCGCATCACTTGGAAGAGGTGATGGAAGTTTCCGACAACGTCTCGGTGCTGCGGCTCGGCAAGAATGTCGCCACGCGCCCGACGGCGGAACTGACCAAGTCCGATCTCGTCCAGCTGATGGTCGGCCGCCTCGTATCGTTCGATCGCCTGCCGCGCGTGGCCAGCGTCGGCAAGACCGTGCTCGAGGTCGAGGATCTCTGGGCGCGCGACGATCGCCGCCTGCCGGCGCTGCGCGGTGTCTCCTTCGGCGTCCGCGCCGGCGAGATCGTCGGCATTGCCGGCGTGGCGGGCAACGGCCAGACCGAGCTTGCCGAGGTGCTGTCCGGCCTGCGCCCCTCCAGCCATGGCTCGATCCAGCTCAACGGCCGTACCATCACCGGCGCCTCGGCGCGCGAGATCCGCGCCGCCGGCGTCGGCCATGTGCCCGGCGACCGGTTGGTGCGCGGCGTCGACCGCAACGCCTCGATCTCGATGAACCTGCTGATGGGGCGCCAGGACCAGAGCCCGTGGTCCAAGCATGGCATCATCAACCGCTCCTACCTGCTCGAGCAGACCCAGGCGCTGATCAAGCGCTTCGACATCCGCGCGCGCGGCCCGGAATCGACCGCCAAGAGCCTTTCCGGCGGCAATATCCAGAAGATCGTGCTGGCGCGCGAATTCACCGGCAGCGCCGATTGCCTGCTGATCGACCAGCCGACGCGCGGCGTCGATATCGGCGCGCAGGAGGCCATTCACGGCGAGATCATGCGCCAGCGCGACGCCGGCAAGGCCATCCTGCTGATTTCCGTCCAGCTCGACGAACTGATCCGCCTCGCCGACCGCATCCTGGTGATGTTCGGCGGCACCATCATGGGCGAGATCCCGGGCGACCGGGTCGATGAGGAAGAAATCGGCATGCTGATGGCCGGCGTCGTTCCCGAGACGCATTCCAACACCGTGGGGGCCGCTTGATGTCGGACCGCTTCGATAGTCTCTTCGGCCAGGGGCTGGCCATCCTGTTCGCCCTGGGCCTTGGCGCCCTCGTCATCCTCACCGTCGATGAGAGCCCGGTCCGCGTCTTCGTCACCCTGCTGAACGGCGCCTTCGGCAGCCCGGAGCGGATTGCCGGCACGCTGCTGCAGACGACGCCGATCCTGATCTGCGGCATCGCCGCCTGCATCTCGTTCCGCGGCGGCCTGTTCAACATCGGCATCGAGGGCCAGCTCTTCATGGGCGGCTTCTGGGCCACCTGGGTCGGCTTCTCGTTCAACCTGCCGCCGGCGCTGCACCTGCTGCTCGCCATGGCCGCGGCGGTGATCGCCGGCATGGCCTGGATCGCGATCCCCGCCTTCTTCCGGGCTCGCTACAAGACCAACGAGGTGGTCTCGACCATCCTCGCCAATTATGTCGCGATCCTGTTCACCTCCTACCTGACCATCAACTGGTTCAAGCGCTCCGGCGGCCAGTCCGAGACGCCGCCGATCTTCGAGAGCGCCTACCTGCCCGAACTGTTCTCGTTCTCGCGGCTGAACTGGGGCCTCATCATCGGCCTCGTGCTAGCGGTCGGCGTCTATCTGTTCTTCACCCGTACCGCGCGCGGCTATGCCGTCAGCGAGATGGGCGCCAACCCGAAATTCGCCGAATATGGCGGCATCGACATCAAGAAGCAGACCTTCCTGGTGCTGATCGCCTCGGGCGCGGTCGGCGGCCTGGCCGGCGGCGTCGAGGCGCTCGGCGTGCACCACCGCTTCATGGAGGGCTTTGCGCCCGGCTTCGGCTTCGACGGTGTCATCGCGGCGCTGCTCGCCAACGGCAACCCGATCGGCACCATCTTCACGGCGCTGTTCTTCGGCGCGCTGCGCAGTGGTTCGCTGCTGCTGGAAGTCGATACCACCGCCTCGCGCGAGATCATCACCGTCATCCAGGCGCTGATCATTCTCGCCGTCTCGGCCCAGATCACCATCCGCCGCAAGGCATCGGATTCGACCGCGGGAGAGCGTCGATGGAAATTCTAGAACGCCTCCTCAACATCTCGCTCGTCGTCGCGACGATCCGCACGACGGCACCGATCCTGCTCGTCGCGCTGGGCGGCTCCTTCACCACCAAGGCCGGCATCTTCAACATCGGCCTTGAGGGCCAGATGCTGGTCGGCGCCTTCTTCGCCGTGATCGGCACCATCGCCACCGGCTCGCCCTGGCTGGGCGTGCTCTGCGGCGTCGCTGCCGCGCTGACGCTGGCGCTAATCTTTGCGCTGCTGGTCGTCAGCTTCAAGGCAAACGAGGTCGTCGTCGGCCTGGCGCTCAACATCCTGGCGGGCGGGCTCACCGTCTCGCTGATGAAGGCGATCTTCGGCACGCGCGGCTCGATCTTCGGCCATGGCCTGGTCGGCCTGCCGGCGCTGCGGCTGCCCAACGTCAAGGATTTCGGCTGGTTCGGCCAGATCCTCTCCGGCTACACGCCGCTGGTCTACGCCGCCTTCCTGCTCGTGCCGGTGCTGATCCTGTTCTATAACCGCACCCGGCTCGGCCTCTATATCCGCGTCGTCGGCGAGAAGCCGGAAGCCGCCGAAGCCCTCGGCATCTCGATCACCCGCATCCGCTATGTCTCGTCGCTGCTCTGCGGCCTGCTGGCAGGCCTCGCCGGCGCGCATCTGGCGCTCGGCTACACGACGATGTTCACCGAGAACATGTCGTCCGGCCGCGGCTTCATGGCGGTGGCGATCCTGATCTTCTCGAATGGCGACCCGCTGAAGATCCTGCTCGGCTGCCTGCTTTTCGGCTTCTCCGATGCGCTCTCGCTGCGCCTGCAGACACTGGGCATCTCGTCCTACCTCGTGCTTGCCGTGCCCTATCTGGTCGCGCTGATCGCGCTCTTCGCGCTCTCCTACCGGTCGCGTCCGCGCGTCATCCAGGAGACGCTGGCCAGCATGGGCCGCGCCCTTTCCGTCAAGTCCAACACCATCCAACCAGCTGCCGCCACGGACGCTTCCAAGCCGTGACAGGGGATAAAATGGAACGCATCATTCTCGACGTCGACTCCGCGGGCGACGATATTCTTGCGGTGCTTTTCGCGGCGATCTCGCCGTCGATGAAGCTCGAAGGCGTCACCACCTGCACCGGGGCCGCCGGCCCGATCGACCAGGTGACTAATGTCGTGCTCAACACGCTGGCGCTGGCCGGCAAGGGCGACGTGCCGGTCGCCAAGGGCGCCTGGCGCCCGATCGTCGGCAATTCCAAGGAAGACATGCAGGCGCCGGTGCATTTCGAGAAGCGCCTCGTCGCGCGCTTCGGCGACCGGCTGAAGAAGTTCAACCCGCCGGCGCCGACCCCGACGTTGAAGGTGATCGACAAGCACGCCGTCGATTTCATCATCGACACGGCGCTGGCCAATCCCGGCGAGATCACGCTGGTCGTCACCGGTCCGATGACCAACGCCGCCATGGCCTTCCTGCAGGAGCCGGCGCTCGCCAAGGCGCTGAAGCGCATGGTCCTGCTCGGCGGCAATTTCATCACCCCCGGCAACATCACGCCGCTGTCGGAATACAATATCTGGGCCGACCCGGAAGCGGCCCGCGTCGTGCTCAACCAGGGCGTCGACACGATCCTGGTGCCGCTCGACGTCTGCGAGGACAACCGCGCCGCCGCCTCGATGCTGACCCGCGATGACCTGGCCGACCTCAAGGACGCCGGCGACCATCCCGTGCTGCAGATGCTGCAGGACAGTTTCCCGATCTATATCGACATCTGGCGCGAGTTCTTCGATCTCGTCGGCTTCCCGATGGACGACATCATCACCGTCGCGCTCGCCTTCGACCCGACGCTCTGCACCATGACCGAGCCGCTGTTCTGCGACATCGTGCTCGACGGGCGGGTGGCGCGCGGCCAGACCGTCGCCTATCGCGGCCGCCAGCTGCTTCCCGGCGGCGGACCAAAGACCACCCGCATCTGCACCGATATCGACGGCCGCCGTTTCATGAAGCTCTTCAAGGAAACGATCGTCCGCTACCAGACGGCCAAGGCGTAAGGGCATCCCCATGACCACGACCGACCTCAACAGCATCCGCCCGACGCCGATCCTGCTCGATTGCGATCCCGGCCATGACGACGCCATCGCGCTGGTGATGGCACATCGCTCCAAGGCGATCGACCTTCTCGGCGTCACCGTCACCTGCGGCAATGCGGAGCCGGAAAAGACCGTCTCCAACACGCTGCGCATCCTGGAATTCATCGGCGCGCAGGACGTGCCGGTCGCGGCCGGCTGCGTGCGTCCGCTGGCCCGTCCGCTGGTGCTCGGCACCGCCGACGGCCCGAGCGGCCTGGAAGGCTCGCCCTACCTGCCGCAGGCGACCAAGAAGGTCGAGCCGATGCATGCGGTCGACTTCATCGCCAAGACGCTGCGCGAGCAGGACGAGCCTCTGCGTATCGTCGCGACCGGCCCGCTCTGCAATCTCGGCCTGTTCGTGCTGAAATATCCGGAGCTTCTTTCGAAGATCAAGGACATCACCTGGATGGGCGGTGTCTTCTGGCGCAAGAGCGAATACATCACGCCGACCGAATTCAACGCCTTCTGCGATCCGGAAGCGCTGAAGATCGTGCTCGACAGCGGCGTGCCGATCACCATGGTCGGCCTCGACGTCACCATGAAGGTGCTGGTCGAGGAGCCGCAATATCGCGAGTTCGAGAAGATCGACACCGAGCTTGGCCGCGTCGTGCTCGACTGGCTGAAGTTCTACGAGAAGCTGCATCGCAACTCGATGGGCGTCGGCGGCGCGCTGCACGACCCGCTCGCGCTCGCCCTGATCATCGACCCGACCCTGGTCAAGACGCGCCCGGCCCATATCGGCGTCGACCTGACCGGCACCTATACCTTCGGTGCCACGGTCGCGGACTATTGGAACGAGCGCGGCCTGCCGCCGAACGCCCAGGTCTGCGAAGAGGTCGACTCCGACCGCTTCTTCGAGCTGCTCTACAGCTTGCTGCGCGACTGATCCCCGCCTCGCGCCACGCATGACCGAAAACATCCCGGGCTGGTCCCGGGATGTTCTTTTTGGGCCAGACATCTACTGGCTTGGCGTGCCGGGAGCCTTCTTCAGCTGCGCCAGCACCTGGTCGAGATTGTAGCTGGCAGGATCCTGCATCGGCGGGAAGGTCTGGTAGGACTGCAGTTCCTTCAGCCAGAGCTGTTGGCCGATGGGCAGGATGTTCCAGTCATAGATATAGGCGGTGCTCGGCGCCGCCAGCGCGCCGCCCATGCCGAGGATGGTCTTCGAATCGTCCATCGCCGAGATCTCGAACGGGTCGCGCCCGATATTGACGATCTGGGTCCAGCCATAGGTCACGTCGCCGGTCAGGCCGCAGGTCGGGCAGGTCCCGGCCATGGTGTAGTAGAACTTCCAGTTCTTATAGCGAACAGCAGAGGGCTTGGCGCCGGCATAGTAGAAGAACGTATCGCGCGCCGACGGACCCTTGCCTTCGAGATAGTCGCGCTGGTTGACGCCATCGAGAGTCGTCTTGACGATGCCCGGATAGGTCCCGGCCTCGATCTGCGCCTTCAGTTCGTTGCCCTTCGGGCCGCCGGCGATATCGACCAGCGTCGGAAGCCAGTCGAGCGAGGCGAACATCTGGTTCAGCACCGTTCCTGGCTGGATATGGCCCGGCCAGCGAACCAGCATCGGCACGCGCATGCCGCCCTCCCACGTCGTCAGCTTGCCGCCCTTGAACGGGGTCGTGCCGCCGTCGGGATAGGTGATCACCTCGGCACCATTGTCGGTGGTGAAGGCGACGATGGTGTTGTCGAGCGCGCCCATGGCTTCGAGCTTCTGCAGGACGACGCCGATATTGTCGTCGAGCTGCTTCATGCCGACTTCGTTGATGCCCCAGTCCTTGCCGCCCTGTTCGCCGAGCATCGCCTCATACTTGGGCGAAAGCATCGTCGTGATGTGCATGCGGGCCGGGTTATACCAGACGAAGAACGGCTTGCCGGTCTTCTTCGGGTCGTTGCGGTCGAGGTAGTCGACGACCTTGCTCGAGATCTCCTCGTCCACGCCGCGCGACCGGTCGAGCGTCAGGGGGCCTTCGTCGACGCAGCTCTGGTTCGCCGCCGTGCCATCGGAGGACTTGCAGGCGATGATGGGGCGGGGCGGCATCAGGCAGGTGGTGGTCAGCGGATCCACGGCACCGGGGGGATCCGAGAGGCCGGGAACCGGCGTGTTCCTGCAGGGCGGTGCGATCCCCTGCGTGGTCGGGCTCTTGTTGATGTCCGGGAAGCTCACGCCCTGCATGGCGTCGAGATGGTAGAGATAGCCCCAGAATTCCTGGAAGCCATGCGCCGTTGGCAAGGCGTCGGTGTGATCGCCCAGATGGTTCTTGCCGAATTCGCCGGTGTTGTAGCCGAGGTCATGCAGGAACTTGGCCAGAGCCGGCGTGCCCGGGCGCAGATAGCTAGGGCTGCCGGGAAGCTGCGGCGGGATCATGCCGGTGCGCAGCGGGTGCATTCCGGTGAAGAAGGCGTTGCGGCCGGCCGTGCAGCTCTGCTCGGCATAATAGCCCATGAACTTGGCGCCTTCCTTGCCGATCCGGTCGATGTTGGGCGTTTCGCCCACGGCCAGTCCGCCGTGATAGATGCTCGGCTGCATCCAACCGATATCGTCGCCCATAATGAAGAGGATGTTCGGCTTTTCCTGCGCCGAGGCGATGCCGGAACAGAGCGCGGCCGAAACGAAGAAAGACGCGGTTGCAAATTTGGTGAGCAATTTCATGAAAGCCTCCCATGCAATTTTTTGCGATTAGGATCCTGAAGGCGGAAACTGTTCTGAAAAATGAATGCTGGAAGCCAGAAACCCGGCGCTGTTATTGCATCAATATTTTATGATGACGTAAAGTAACGTGTGATGAATTTTTCCGGCGTTGCCCGTGTCATGCCGAAGGCAACCAGCCGCGCTGCGGGCCGCCGGCAAGCGGTTGCAGGACGGGCTGGCGACCGACATGACGTAAAGGAGTCGGTGATAAAGTCGGCTTTGCCGAAGTCCATGTCCCGCTGTGGGATCTAGACAAGAAGCCAGAGCTTCGATCGGATCGAATAGAGATCTTGTCCGATCGTTGGCAATGGGCTTTGATCGCCGCAGACGATCAGCCCAGTTCTTGCCGGATAGAGCGAAACCATGGCATCTCCCATCGACACCCCGTTGCTGGCGTATCAACTGCATGGCGAGTTGCTACTGATCAGCTACTCGCTGCGCCCGAGCGACCCGGCCTTCGGAACAACCCAGTTCCTCGGCGCGCATTTTTCCCACAAGAGCTCGGATCTCGTTGTCGGCGGGCCGGGCGCCGCGCACCCGATCGGCGGTGACGTGATCATCTCTCCGACGGTCGGAGCGGTCGTCACCGTATCGCTGGACGCTGCTGAAAACTTCTTCGTCGAGTACAAGATAGACTTCAGCGGCAATGTCCGGAAAGGCTCGGTCGCGGTTCCGCCGGGCGCGCATGTTCCGTTCATGCTCAACGCAAAGCCCTTCGAGTTGGGCGAGACGCTGGCCAATCGCTGCGCGGTGCTCCAGGGCACCCTGAGCGCCACCAAAAGATCCGCCCCGCTCACCTTCTGATGCCCGGTTCCCCTGGCGGGTCGGAGAGGACCGATCGTGCGCGTTGCACACGGGAGGGGAGGGGTGCTCGGCCGCCGCGTTCGCGGTTTCATCTCCGCGACGCGCGTCTCGCAGCGAATGCAGCACGCGGAACGACGAAGCGCACAAGCCGCAAAGGCCCCAAGCGACTGAATTGTGGGAGTTTGTTTATTTAGTTTTGGGGGATGAGGTGGTGCTGCAAGAGGGCAACGTACTGTAATCGCTCCGCATTTCGCGGTGTATCAGCACCGATCAAAGTACGCGCGGGTCCTCATTGTTCTTGTTTCGTTCGAAATCATCCCCTATCACTGGATATCTGCCCGTCGCGATGCAAAAGGTGGGTCCAGAGGTGGATGAGAAATGTCCCGTTCCCTGAACAAGCTCTCGGCGGTTTCAGCCCGCACACTGCCATCCGGAAAGTATTGCGATGGCGGCGGGCTTTGGTTGCAAAAGCGACCGGATGGCGGTGGCCAGTGGATATTGCGCTTCACGATCCACGGGCGGCGCCGCGAGATGGGGCTTGGGTCCCTATCCTCTGTGTCGCTCAAGGAAGCCCGAGGGGCGGCTGAAAGTGCTCGCGCCATCGTTCGAGCCAACCAGGATCCCATCAAGGAGAGAGACCGGCAGGCGCGGGAGGCAGCCCGCGATGTGCACATGCCTAAAGACATCGCCCTCGACGCATTCGAAAGCCGCAAGGCCGAACTCAAAGGCGACGGCAGGGCTGATCGATGGTTCACGCCCCTCGAACTGCGTCGCCGCTGGCAGCGTGCCGTTTGTCGAGGGCGAAACCTGGTGGCAGGCGGCGCAGCGCCTTTGAAGTGCGGCAACGGACCTCGAAGTCCGACAATCCCGGATGGAGACTGCTTCGACAAATCGGGCTGCGCTTCAGACATTCCAACACGAAGTTCACAACGGACGTGGCGAGGATGACAACAACAAATGCGGTGGCGTTCGGTCCCTGCCGTGTCCATCTGCGCTCACCTCGCCCCTGAGGCAAGGTTGGACAGCGTTCTGAACCCGACCCAGCCCCAATAGACGCGGTGATGCGTGATGAGGCCGGCCGCCACGTCCATGACCTCGACCAGATCGATCTGGTCGCCGTCCGGTGTTGTGCGGGGATATTCCCAAGTCAGTTGGCGGCCGTTGGCGAAGAAGGTTCCCGTCCTATACCAACGGCCAAGGCCATTCGACGGACTACGGAACCCCGCCGCGAAAAAGTCGCGGATGTCCGCCTTGCCCTGAAGAACGCCGGAGCCGAGGCCCGGTTGCACGGCGGAAACCAGCGGGCTTTCGAGAATGGCGTCCTCGGCATAGAGCGCCATCAGCCCTGTGATATCACGGCCTATAACGGTCTCATGCCATTGTTCGTATATGCGACGGATAGCGGCTTCGGTGTCTGCCATCAAGATCGGCTCCCTGTGCGGTGATGAGGCTAATCATAGTTTCGAACGGATGCCCGATGCTTCGACCTTGATCGAAACATGCGTCTGAGCCCGTGCTATAGTTGTCGCTTGCAAGGAGCCCCGTCATGAACCCGCAAGCTGCCATCACGAACGTCGCCGCGCTGATTGCCGATCCGGCGCGCGCGGCCATGCTGCTGATGCTGTCGGACGGACGCGCTCGGCCGGCTGGAGAACTGGCCTATAACGCTGGGGTCTCGGCCCAGACCGCCAGTTCGCATTTGGCCAAGCTTCTGGCTGGAGGGCTGCTGAGCGTCGAGCGGGAGGGCCGCCACCGCTATTACCGGCTGACCGGCCCGGATGTCGTTTCCCTACTCAAGGATCTGGCCTCTTTCGACACCGGAGGACCGGTGCGGCGCAAAGCGCCCAATCGGGACATGGAGCAACTTCGCTTCGCGCGCTGCTGCTACGACCACCTTGCCGGGAGCTTGGGAGTCGGCATTGCCAAGGCGATGCTCAGCCGCGCCTACCTCGCTGATGGAGGAGGAAAAGCTTTCGTCGTCACTGGGGACGGAGCCGAATGGTTCGGCCGCTTGGGACTGGATGTTGCCCGGATCACGCCGGGCCGGCATGGCATAGCGCGACGATGCCTCGACTGGACCGAGCGCGAACACCATCTTGCCGGCCCGCTCGGAACGCAGTTTCTGGCGCTGGCTTGCACGCTTGGCTGGTTGCAGCGCTCTCCGTCGACGCGGGCCATTGAGGTTACGCGACAAGGCTGGCAGGCGCTCAAGACCCATTTGGACCTGGAAAGGCAAGGCATCTGACGGCAACCCGACTTTAAGCGAGATGGATCCAATGATGACCGAGCTCTTGAAAGGCGGGCCATAGCTATTCCCGAGCCAGGCGAGGCTCCTGACTACGTTCCGCGTGGTGGCCGCCGCCCATGGCCGCCAGCACCTAAATCCCAGCCAGCGGGCACCGCAGGCGATTTCAGGAAGTAAGGGGTTCCCCTCGCGTGCGTATAGGTGCGCGGGGCGCGAAGATTGGCCTTCCGCCCTAAGACCGCAGCCGGTCCTTCGCGATGATGATCCCGGCTTTTGCTATGATAAGGGCGAAAAAGCCACCGACTCAGCCGACTACAGGGGAGGACAGAGCCACGGCCGTCCCCATTAAGGCCAAGCCCGTATTCCCTACCAAGACGGTCAACGTAATTGCACAGAGAATTGGAACGACAAGTAGGAGTTGAACGAATGGCGGGCGGGGCCGAAACCATGCCCACATACCGCCCGCTGCCGCGCCGAAATTCCTGATCATGTCGCCCCACCGTCTATAGATCTTCCGGCATCGCCATATCGGCACTTGCGGCACGTGTGAAGGGTTTTCGAGCAGGCCGTCCTATATGCCCTCGAATAGCAGATATCTTTGAGCTGGTGTTCATATGGGAGGGCTGGGGGCACGTTGAACGACAGGCGATGGCGCCCGCACGACGGAGTGGCTGACCGACCATTGGCCGCCTGACTTCCGGGGCACCGAGCCCCATGTGGACGCCATGTAAATGTGCCTTCTGGCGCTGGAGGGCGAGGCGTTAAACAGCGACGCGCGGGTCGTGTTCGTGAAGCTGTGCGCGAGGCCGGCATTCTGGCGCTGGACTAGGCTGGAATCTCAGCCCACGAGCCTTCTTTGTATATGACGTTCAAGGCGCTGCTGGAAACGCAGCCTGCGAGCAGATCGCGGCGGCCGTCAATAGAGTGGCCGATTTCATGATTTGCCCTCCCAAGCCGCGAGAGAATGACGTTGCGGTACGGAGTTGTCGAGGGACTGATTCAGAGCCTAGGTTCTGTCCGCTCCGACCGCTCAGGACGTTGATAATCTATGCTGCCGTGCCTTTCGCCAGCCAGAACATTCAGGTGGCTTTCGATGAGCGCCAGAAATGCAAGAACGCCGCACGCTAACGCCGCTACAATTATCGCTACGAGCAGACCGAATATCAGCCCACCTAGGCCGTTCGACCGATAGCCGATCGAAGCGGCGCACGAATGCCGACCTAAAGAGCCAAGCAGATACCATAAGGGTTGCAAACTCCGTGAAGGCCACATGCTGTCGGTATGTCTGCTATTTGCAGGGCCAGGCATCTTGGAAGGCTAGAACAGCCACCGCATAGAACGGGATGTCCAACGCTTTGGGATTCTCGTTCCTATACCTGACCACCGCCTGCCGACCCTGCTCAAATGTAGCACCCGCTGGCGGTCAGAATCTCACCGGCTCCTTGAGCATTCTGCTCAAGGTTAAGAGGGTCTCAATGGTGCCAGCGCACCGCCCCAACTGGGCTATTTGGAGTGGGTCTGTCGGCCGCGGCCGCACATTTTCAGGGCCCTCATTACAGGCCTGTAAAACCTCCTTGGCCGGGGTTTCGTTCTGTGCGTATGCCCAAAAAGGCTCCGAGAAGATCGCCGGTATCGAGACCGCCGACAACAACCAGATTCGCCAAGCCATTCTCGAGCCCCTCGTTGCAGCCGCGCCAGGATATCCAGCCTCTTGTATATAGGCCTCGGCAAGTATCGTCGTTTTATCAGCCTCGTCGAGACTTTGGACGAGAGCTAAACCTAGACCCGCCGGCTACAAACCTCACCAACAGGCGGCTGCCCGGCTAGGCGGCAGATTGTTGACATTTGTTGACATCGGCCAGCCACTATCGGGCGTTGGCATCTCCCCCTAAGCCATTGGCGTGGTGAGCGGGTTAGGAGCTAACTGGTCTGCATCTCGGCGGCCAGGCCTCGCGTTGTGACCTTACCAAAACCTTCGCGCGATGTGACTGGCAAAAAGTCTTCGCCGACCTTGCAACGTCGGGATCCTCGGCCGTGATGTCAGGTCTTGTCAGGTCCGCGGCTGCGGCGACCATAACATTTGATAACAGGCCGAAGGGGGCGGCTGGCTGCTGCGATGTCTACATTTGATAGCAAACGGGCGCGAGGGCGCCGTAAACCTCAACATTTCTTAACAAGCGTGCTTCAGGTTTCTTCAGGTCGGGGCCGAGGCCAGCATGGGCAGACTTGATTTCCCTTGATGAAATTCAAGCGCGCGCCGTCCCGCCGCGATCCAGTAAATTGCGCTATTTTGGAGCGTGGGAAAACTCCGCGACCCGGCTGGGAAGCCTCCCATATCCGCCCCCAGAAACGCGCACAGCGTGGGTGAGGGCGTCCCTAACGGGATGGCGGGCCTCCGCCTGCGCAACAGCTCTATCCTACTGGCGGTGTCTATCGGTGGAGTGGATAATCCGCCGGCCAGCAGGCAATTTGTGATCTGGGCGGCTGCCGGTCGACGAACTTCCGAACGGCTTTCTTATCTTTCGCCATCACGCACTGCGGCACTTCAATGAACCCAAACCCCTTGGCTGTCAGGCATCGGGTCATGAAGCGTTCGCGCATCTTTTGATTCTTGTCGTACGGCGGCACCTTGCCGGGGACACTGACTGTTCCAACGCGTCTGCACTTTGTTGTGGTGCCAGTCGTCCTGCACTGCTCTGCTCCGGGTTTTGAATATTCGGGGGAATACTCAGTGGTGAGCGCTTGGGGGATTTTCCGAAGGCCTTCGATGCGACAAGCGTCTACAGCGCTCACTCGCTGAGACCTGGACGAGCCTTCTTTGTAGATGACGTTCAAGGCGTTGCTGGAAACGCAGCCCGCGAGCACGATCCCGGCGGCCGTCAATAGAGTGGCTGATTTCATGATTTGCCCTCCCAAGCCGCGAGAGAATGACGTCGCGGTATGGAGTTGTCGAGGGACTGATTCAGAGCCTAGGTCCTGTCCGCTCCGGCCGCTTAGGACGTTGATAATCTATGCTGCCGGGCCTTCCGCCAGCCAGAACATTCAGGTGGCTTTCGATGAGCGCCAGAAATGTAAGAACGCCACACGCCAACGCCGCTACAATTATCCCTGCGAGCAGACCGAGCATCAGCTCACATGGGCGGTTCGACCAATAGCCGATCGAAGCGGAGCGAATATGATGATTGCGTTGAGCCCGTTCAAAACGGACAGGGTGTCTGCCAGAAAACGGTTTATCCAAGTTCTCCCTAAGCTTAGGAAGAGCGTGTTCCAGCGTTTGACCGCTGTTGGGAATCCATGCGCATCATCATCCCCGCCGTTCTACTCGTAAACATAGCTGGCCTGTTAGCTTCACGCGGCGACGCGACTGCACTTCTGATATGGGCATTTTTTGGTCAAGTCGGTTTTGTGGTGACAGGCTTTGCCTCGGAGAAGAATGCGTGGCCCTTCGAGAAGCCTGACATTCGATGGCCATTTAGCGCAGTGGGGCTTGTATCGTTCGTCTCTCTCGGGCTCTCTTGGCAACAGGATATTTTGTCGATTTGGCCGTTCCTAGCTTATGGGGCCGTTTTCGTAGCGATTGGATTCCTGGCTGCCTGGCGAGGCTGGAAGCCGTAGCCATCTTTGCGGATCTCGCACCTGCTGCTCTAATTCGCCCTAGGTCCTTTTTAAGGTCGACCAAATTGGCCGCGCTACCCACCCGTCCTCCATCAACTCGCCGACATAGCGATATGCAAGGTCGGCCTCCACCGTGAAGTCATCAGTGTCTGGGTGGAGCAACACGCGGTGAACGCTCAACCTGTCCGCGTCGGAAAAAACATCTGAGACTGACCGCCCTCCGAATTCGAGAATGACCAGATCGCCATCGATCGTTCTCTCGTTAAACCCGGCCATGACCTTGAGCACCTCTATAGATCCCTCTGTGCTTCGTTCTGCGACGCCTTTTTGCGTGAAGTTCCGTCCTGAACAGCGTTGCCCACCGAATTGACCCGCTCCGGACTTTGCGCCACGATTTCCTTGGCAGGGGGGCCGGCATGGATCTATTCGATATATGGTATTGGGCAATAGTTGCTCTGTCGTTTTTGGCCTACGTGAGCCCTGGGCTAATTGCGTGTCACCGCCGTCATGTAAACGCCCGAACCGTCACCTTGTTGAACCTGGCACTTGGTTGGACCGGCCTTGGTTGGATCGCCGCTCTGGTATGGTCATTGGCCGGGAAAGTTCGGCGCTCAGTTTGATCACGCCGTGCATCTGGCGAACATAGCCCGTCGCTGTCTCGTGCTCCATGGAGGGAATATGAATGACGGGGAACTTGCTTCTGTGGTGTTGGTCGCAAGAATATGACACGTCTTCGAAGCGAAAGAAGAAGGCTGTGAAATTTGGCGATATCACCTCGCAGTTTGCCACCACTGGCGATCATCCGGCTATCGGGGATAGCGATATAGCCGGGTTCCGAAAAGCCATCGATCAGGAGTTAGTCGAGAACGAAGATATCCGTCCGTTCGTCTTCTACGACCACGGAAAATGCGCGGTTCTGAATTACCCGAACATTGTCAGGCTCGAACTTCTACCAAAGGTCGCAGACATCGGGCGCCGTTTTGGTCTGAATGCATCTGAGTTCTGAGGCGAATTGCGTTCGCGTTAGGATTTGCAGCTTCCGCGCCGCATTGAACGGCGACCGCCCAATCGGCAGTCGGCTTGCGGGCGCGCGGATACGAGTTCAACTAGGCCAGCATCCAAACTGGAGCGAGAGGGTTCAGCATGACATCGCCGTCTGCCGTGCCTCCTGGCCCCGCGGCGCGCCTGGGAGCCGCGGGTGCGGCTGACGCAGACCGTGGCGGTGCCGTGCTTCTCGATGGTGGAGTCGAAGGGGCGCGCGATCAGACGTGCACGCCAAGCTTGCGTGCGCGCTCTGCCAAGGCCACGTATCGCTCGCCGCTGCCTGAAGTGAAATGTCTGCACCACGCGGCAAGAAACTCCCGCTCCCGATCCTTCAACTTCCGCTTGCTGAGGATGACAGCAATGCGCCACGGATAGTAGGGCGCCGGCACTTCCCCTGTCTCGAAATATGACCGGCATGCCGTGTCCACGATATCGATCTGCGCCGACAGGTCGTTGTCGATAGACCGTAGGTGATTGCGAAAATCGACCTCCGGCAGGTTGAGAAATGCGGGCGCCCCGGACGCCTGCCCGTATGTTTCGCCATTCTCGAACATTCGCGATGTCGTCAGTTCGCTTTGAGCCCTCCGCAACTTCTCCAGATGCTGAGAGGAGGGCTTCTTCGCCTCCTTCAAGAACGTGATGAGAGCGTCTAGGCGCGCTAATGCCGCGTCGTCTGCGGCGGTTGATTCCTCGGGGCTAAGTGCCTTTGACGGCTTGAGCGGATTGAAGGTCCGGTAGAGGTCTTTGGGCCCAACGATCTGGAACTCGATTTCCACGAAGCCATCAGTGCCCAGGTACGTCTTGAGAAGCCGGGAATGCACGTTCTCCGCTAGGCCGAGTGAAATCAGCTTTGCGGCATGCTCGGCGGGGACATAGCCCAACTGTCTGCGCTTGCGTCCGAACCAGCCCTTCCAAGACCCAATTACCTTTATGGCGTTTGCGTCGTGCCTGCTACTTGGCTCGCGCTCGAGTGAAAGCTCAGGGCCTTGTGCTCCACAGAACGCGGCGGCGTCTCTCTTACGTTGCTGCAGCCCCATTACCGGCAATCTGTCGAGATAGATACGGAATCCCTCTGGTATCGGATTCCCGCTCAAGCGGTACTTTGCGTCCATTCGCCCCTCCATCCTCGGGCAGATGGACGCGCGGTTCTGCCCCTAGGTCAATCCCCGGCCAACAGGCCGATTTCAACGCAGGCGGATTGATGCGCCATGACCTTACCGGCATGGAACCAACATCGCTGCGGCAGCGAACATGATAGACCGGAAGCCGGTGATGCCTTTGGGACATGATGTCTAGCTGGCCCAGGGACGGGGTAGGGTCGCGTCTCAATCGAAATTGGGTATCCCGCAGAAGACCCAGATGCCAAACTCTCGGACGTTGTCCTTCCGAGAGGGTTCATAGACCATCAGCATAATTCCCGGCTCGCCTTTGGTGCGGTTGGGAATTTCCATGCTGAGCATTGTTCCCTTGCGTCCGTCCCTTACGGCTCGAACGTTATCTGGAATTCGCACCAGTGTGAAATCAGCAGAAGCACAGCTAGTGTCGAATTGCTCCCGCATGGCCGCTTCATTCACAAAGGCCTGATCCGATAGCGCTCTGAATTGGTCCCAGTCTTTCGCATGTGCCGCAGCGACAATGGCCGTGAGCCGATCAGATTGAGCTTGGTCGGGCGGGCTCATACTAACGTTTCTCATCCGGCGTTCTCGCTCGTCAGTTCGTCGGGGGGCTCGCCCTGGTCGGGTGCTGTCTGTCGGTCCCGCCAACGGACACCGGCACCACCGCCGTTCTCAGGGATGAATTCGACGCCGGCTGCTTCGAGTGCTTTGATAATTGCGACAAGATTGTTGGCGACTGGCACCGTCCGCCCTGCCTCGAAATTCCTCACCGTGCTTAGGCCGACATTTGACGCGGTGGCCAACTCCGCTTGAGACAAATCAGCCAGGCCGCGGGCGGCCCGGCATTGCGCCGGTGTCAGTGTCACAGCTCTCTCCATCATAACTATTATCGTTATCCGTAACATAAAGCTGTTGACGCAACCAACATGGCCATTCACGTTAAGATTAACGAAAAGCGTTATCGATAGCCTAGGGTCCGTACTCAATAAGGTGTGGCGACATTGGTGTGTTTCTGATTCAAGGCTTCTGGAAGGGAGCCTTGAATATGACGAAGCAGGTTCAGTGGCTTAGCGACGAGGAGTGGAGTTGGATGGAGCCCTTGCTGCCGCGCGGACGCAGGGGTGCTCATCGTTTTGACGACCGGCGCGTGATCTCGGGCATCGTCCATATGCTGAAGAGCGGAGCCCGATGGCGCGACTGTCCATCGGAGTTTGGACCGTACACGACGGACTGCAACCGCTTCAATCGCTGGCGCCGACAGGGGCTCTGGTTGCGGATGTTCGAAGCGCTGACCGGGCACAGCGGCATCTTCGGCGGCGCGGCGATCGACGCCACCCACATCACGGCACATCGCTCCGCAGCAGGCGCAAAAGGGGGGCCTTCGCCCAAGCCGTAGGCCGCTCGCGTGGACGACGGACCACCAAGGTTCACGGGTTGGTGGACGACCGTGGCCGGCCGCGCGTCCTCCTGCTCAGTGCCGGGAATATCAACGATATCAGCATGGCCGAAGCGCTGATCCAGGCGGCAGGGCCGATCCGGCTTTTGTTGGCCGACAAAGGCTACGACGCGGACCACCTCAGGCGGCGCCTGGCCGCCCAAGGCACAGAGGCCGTGATCCCGTACACCGCCTCGCGACGGGCACCCATCCCCTACGACACCATCGCCTACAAGGATCGAAACCGCGTCGAGCGCATGTGGTGCAGGCTCAAGGACTTCCGCCGCGTCGCCACCCGATACGACAAGCTGGCCAGGAACTACCTCTCCGGCGTGCTCCTGGCCGCAATCCGCGCCTACTGGCTCAATTGGGTCCGGACCCTAGATCATGACCCGCCCAGAATTAATCCAAGCCCTCGTCACCGAGCAGAACCGCATCGCCTGCGCCGGCGTGCCCATCGACATCCTGTCCATCACCGGCTTCATGACCGCAGTCGAGGTGGAGGCGCATCTCGCGCATTACCGAGCCTACAGACCGAACGCCCGCGCCGGCTAAGCCGGCCACCAAGCCCCTTCTAGTTCCCATTACGCAAGACGCCGACAACACCCTTGCCGCGAACGGAGAAGCTATGTCTGCCTTCGACCGCGCCGCCATCATGAGAGAAGCCCACGCCACGGCCCGCCGCGTCGCCAAGCCCGGCGAGTATCGCAAGACGTTCGCCTGGGCGCTGCGTAACGCCTGGCATGCCGCGAAGAAGCTCGCTGGCTTCCGCGCCGTCTGGGCTTTCCAGACCGAGGCCCAGCGCCAGCGCTCCGACGCCATCATGGCCATTGAGACGCAGGAAAGCCTTACCGCCGCCGATTACGCCCGGATCGACGAGATCCGCTACGCCGCCTGACCGCCAGCCAACACGAGGAAACCCATGAGCGTTAAGCCAACCCAATCTGATCGGCGGGCGTCGGTTCGCCAGACCGACCTTAATCTGGCCGACACGGCCAACGACCTCGGCCGCCTGATCCGTGCCGCCTTCATGGCTGCCGAGGCGCTGCTGGGTAAGGAAGACCAGGGCGCAATCCAAACCGTTCTACACTTCGCGGAGTACAAGCTCGGCGAGATCCAGAATGAGCTGGAGCTGCGGCTGCAGGCCGCGCCAGGTGCAGCATGAAGCGCCTCGCAGATAAGCCGGTCGCGCATCGAGCGCTTTTCGAACTGGCCTCCGATTGCGAAACGGATATGCGCAATCTCCGCGGCTTCGCGGCGATAATCTACGACGTCTTGATGGAAGTTGGCCCGCTGGATCGGGAACGCGTCGAGGGATTGGGTTTCATCGCCTGTGAGCTGGTTCAGGCATCGCGGAAGATGAGCACGCTATGCGTTCAGCTCTATGAACTCTCACGGGTGCCGGCATGATGACGCCTGCCCAGAACGCCCCCTCGCCCTTGGCTAGGATCAACGTCCAGCAGTTGCTCGATTTCGTGGAGCACATGCCGGAGCGGTTCACGCCCGTCGTGCAGAACGACCCCGACTGCCCGTTCGCCTACTACGTGTCGAATTCCTGCGTCGACGACGCGCTGCGGGCAAAAGTGTTGGTTATCACGCCGGATTTCGCCGCCACCCTTAGGGCCTTGGTAAACACCTTCCTGCCCATCGCAGGAGAGGCAGCATGAGCACTGCGCCGCGGCGCATATCGACGAAGACTTCGCCGAAGGTCATTCCATCGTTCTGATGGTGGGCGGCTGGAAAGACGGCCGGGATGCCACCGTCACGAGCTTGGACGTGGCCGAGCCCTATGCGCTGAGCCCCGACAAGCTGAAGCTGGCGCGGGCCTGGCGCCACGACCGCAGGGCGGACGCGCGCGCCCTCAAAGCCGAACTGATCCGCAGGGGGCTGGTGCAATGAGCCTTATCCGCATCATCCTCGCCCGCGCCCTCTTCTGGTGCGTCGTCAAACTGATTGAGGCTGAAGAGCGCGCGCTCGGCTTGGCGCCGTTGAAACAGGAGCGCGAACGATGAGGATTGGGCCCGAGCCTCAGCAATTCGCGCTTCCGTGCACTCGCGTGTCGATGGAGAGGGAAGCCGAGCGATTGGCGACGCTTCTATCCGAGACGGAACGCGAACTAGCCCGGCTGCTTTCGATTCTCGATTGGATGGACGGCGACAATGACAACGAGTCGTCACTCGGCGCCCCGGCGCTCAATTCTGGCTGGACCGAGAAGTACTACCAGACGACCTGGGGCAGGGGGCTACGACGACCGGGAAGCAGGGGACGACGCCGAGCCATCTTTAGGGGGCGTCCGAGCGACATCCGAGCTGGGGCGGCCATCACCTCGACAAGGCTTGCGCTCAAATCGCTTGGGGGGCCGGGGGCTATGAGGATCTAGAGGAGGTGGGGCGATGACCGCTAGCTTTTCCCCACAATCCGACAAAGGGCCGCCATCGCGCCTCTTGCTAGCGGGTCCGTCTCCGCTATCCGGCGACGTGCCCATTCCAGCCAATCAGAGGTCGGCTTCCCGTCGATATGTTCATTGGAGCTCCCAATCCGGGCAGCCAACTCCTCGACAAACGCCCTTGCTACCGCTGCGTCGCGCCAAGCTTCAGAAGCTCCAAGCAGTGAGGCCCAGCGCTCCCTCTCTTGTCGTTGTTCTGTCTGAGCCGCTTCTCGAACGCGGGCGGCCTCAGCCATCTGCTCTTTGCGAACGCTTTCGGCCTCGGCCATCTGCGCGGCGCGCAACTGGCGTTGCGGTTTCTCGTGCTTCCAGAGACGTGCCCACAGTAGGAAGGAGCCTAGGATATCCGGAAGGCGCGCTTCAACGCCAGCTCTCTCGCTGTCTTCCCATTTGGATCGATGAAAAATTTGGGTTGTCGGTCTCCAAATCAGCTCTTCGAATGCGTTGGTTGGCGGTCGGCGGGCAATCGATTCCCGACGGATCCGCTCATTCAATTTGAAGTAGATCCGTCCTTCCTCGTGGACCGCTGAAAATTGCCGTGACTTCTCCAACTTGATCTGCCACCCGCGCGGCGCAAGCTCCTTGAACAAAGTGTCGAGGATTCGAAGTCGTCGCTCATCAGTAGCGGTCAGCTCTGCAATTTGGAGGGCTTCCCGCATTGCGCCGTTGGAAATCATGCCGACGTGCTTTAGCCGAAAGCCGACGTTGTCTAGGAGTCGCGCAATCAGTGGGTGCGGGCTTTTTAGTGACTTAGGGACAGCCACCGAGCTTACCGAGGCCGTCACTTCGTCTCTGTCAGCTTGGGTTAAAAGGTTCTCTTCTTGCGGACGAGGCCCAGGGTACTGAGCTCGTTCGATCCCTCTTCTCGATGGCCCAAGCGGCGGCCGTGTTGGGACAGGTTTGCCAGCAGCTAGCTTGTTCCAATAGCCCTGAGGCGGGACTGGAATGTCGGCATTCACGCAGATCTTCTTCAGATTGGTACCCGAGACCTCAAGCCTCGCCGCCAACTCGATCATCGGCGACTGCCAGACTTCGAGGTAAAGCCGCTCTCGGTCCCAGATCATATGCGTTTTCCAGGCTGGGCCGGGTAGCGGCCTGTGCTGTCAGCTCTTGCAATCACTAACGGCAGCGTCACCAGCAAGGTGGGTCCATGGGTGGATTGGAATATCCACCAAATTCTTATGTAATTGAAAATAAAGGGATTTTTTCAAATGAGTGGTGCTGCAAGAGAGGATTGAACTCGCTCCGCACGCTCAAGACCCTAGGAAAACTGCGGGTTTTCGCAAGGCGGCCCGCAACGCTGTGGCACGGTCTTGTAGCACGGGCACAGTCTGAACAGGAACCAATTTCCTCTTCGAGCAGATTGGGAGCCGCTTTGGCCAATGCCGCCCAGAGCCGTTTAACAGATTACAATTTTGCTCAATTATACCGCTGACTCCAACGGGTCCTCCTCGGGTATCTCCAAAGACGGAGCCATGGCGGCCAATGCGATCTTTTTTAAGAACCTCGCGCTGGTATATGCGGCGTATCTCTGATGGCCGTCGTTCTTGTTCTCGTCGCCAAAATCGCAAACCGATTTGAAACCAATAGCCAATGGCTGGGGCGCGGTGCTTATCTCTGCAGCAGTGAGTACTGAGAAAATCTCCATCTCAACTCCAATAAGATTTTTGTGCTGGCCCACGATTGCGTCCATCGCAGACCTACGCTGAAGAACAGATGCACCACTCGCTACCGCATCGATCAAGATACGGGGCTTGTTAATGGGGCGCTCTCCTTCCCACTCCATAAACACCGTCTTGAGCCACTCGCTATCGGTAGATATATCCTTGGCCTTGCTACGCAGCTCCGCGTTGAGACGCCATTGGTATGGCGCATTTAGGAAACGCTCCCGCTCGTCTTGATCCACGCCCAGCTTCCCGCTTCCCCAATCCCAGCAGGGATCGGCAATCAGGATGTCTCCGATCTCTGTTTTCCCCCGCACCCCGGCGCAAATGCCGGTCATGGCCAAGTAGCGCGGGCGGAATGTTTCGACCAGTTTTGTGGCGACCACGGCCGACACGGGCAGTCCCATTTTGGGCGCCGCCGCGACAACGACATCGACAATCCTTCCGTCGCCGCTCAACGTACCTGCAAAATACCGGGTCGGATCATGACGAACAGAGATCTGCTTAAACGAGGGGTCAAGAGCCAGAACGCTCTCAAGCTCTAGGTCCTCCAATCCTACAACAACGCCAAGCGTGGTATGATAAGTCCTACCGTCGGTTACAAAAGGAGGCCTATCACTGGTGACGATATGTCGAACAGCAGATTGCAGGCCGTGAACCCAATCACTTTCGTCGTGCGCAAATTTCAGGATCGGCCACAGAGGATTCTTTATCTTTAGTTCCGCGCCTTCAATGGATTCGGGATACGCCGACAGCCCAATCACGTATTTTGGGATATTATATTTATCACTGTGGCTGGATAAGCTCTGTAGCAACTCAATGCCCGCGCCACCTTTAACCGGTAGGTCTGTACGGGTCGGGATATTAAGATCTATGACCATTAGATCATAATAATTATTCTGAAGATTTCTTTTGGCCTCCACGAGCGAGTTGCAGTGGGTGAGGCAGTTTATATTCAAGCTGCTCGCATTGACTATTGCGTCTGATACCACGCGTGCTTTTTCAGTCTCGTCCTCGACCAGTAGTATGCGTATCACTTCGAACCTACCTCCCACTCAAGTATTCTATCGAGTTCCGAGATCCATGCGCTGGACGTCGCATGATAGTGAACTATCCCGGAGAAGAGATCTGGAAACTCGGTTTTGCACAGTTGACCGAGTTGTTCGAATGTGACCGCATCGGCACCCTCCCCAAAGGTCTCCAGCTGGGTAACCACCACGACGACGCAGTTGATTCCGCGTCGCACAAGTTTTCTCATTACATCTCGCCCACCCATCGACCGGGGGCGGCCTTCCCTACTAGTCGGCCCCATATCGAAGGTGGGTATGCTCATATCCAAAAATATCAGATCGGGGACGGTCTCTTGAATGCTCTTGAGGCCGCTTTGATAAGAGCGATGGTGAACGATCTCGTGGCCCGCATCCCGCCTGGATATATACTCGATTATCCTTGCAGCTTTCAGGATATCGTCTTCGATCAAGAGGATTCTCACGCGAATAGTCCATCTGACTGAAGAAGCAGCGTTGTTTTAAACGTTCGATCGTCAACAACAGTCATGTCTGCCGTATGGGGAACCTTCAATGTATGCTCCGCAGTTCTCCATATCTTAGAAAGACCTGATCCGCCCTCCTGTCTAACAAGTTCGATGGCCGACTGAGAATACCGGGCAACAGCCGTCTGAGCGTTATTGCGCAATTCGTTTGCATCAACTCCTAAGCCGAGGGTGTTTGAAACAGAAATTTCTAGATAGCCATCGCTTTCTATGATTGCCATCTCAATCAAAATACGGGCTTGCTGGCCGCTATGAATTATCGCGTTCTGCAGAAGAATAAATAGTATTTCTATAAATCCGAAAATCTTGCGGCCGCTTACATTGCGCTGCGCAGATATGTCTTTTCTGAAAGCAAAGTTTCTATCCCCGTAGCAGCTCGTGACTTCACGTTCCGCAACCTCTGCGACGATATCGAAAGGGTAGGGGTGATTATCAATTCTCCCAGGCGGACGAAACCAATGCGATATCTCTTGGATATTGTGGTGAAAGTCGGTCCGTGCTCGCGCGATCGCATCAAGAAGGTCAACAATTCTCTCTCGCGAAATCGCGCTTTCTAGGTCGGATACAAGCAAATCAAAGTACTTGTTCGCATCTCGGCTGAAATCTTCCAGGAGATAGGCGCGAATTGTGCTCATTGACGCGTTCGTTTGCTGCCACGCGGCGTCTATTAATGCCGCCTCGAATTCCTCAAGCGTAGTGCTCTGGCTAACTTGGGCCGCAATATTGTTGACGGCGTCGGTGGTATCAGAAAATCTGAATAATCCGTGAGGTCTGCGCTCTCCTCTAATATGCATTAATTCGTCATTGACGTAGTGCAGCAACCCGTCGAGCCTCAAGGAGAACCGGCGCAACTTCTCGTCAATTATCGACGAAATCTCACCAAGTGCGTCATACCTACTTATCCAATAGGCGTTTTCCTCATAATTCGAACTGGCACTATCGCGGACCGTGACAAGGTGCTCCTCGGCCACACTCCGTCGAGCCTGGCCCACAAACGTGCCGTGCCTTATGTTGGCACTCAAATGCGTGTCCAATCCGAATTCTGGGCTGAAGAGAAACCTTGACAAAAATGCGGTATAGATCTCTTCAAGAACGCCCAATCGTTCGGTAGACGGAAGCCTCAAGCGTTTCATATCCGATGCCGCTTTGTCGGCTCCGGAATTGTCAATTGTATCAAGAAGTCTTCCAATTCGTCTCGTTATTTGCTCAACTCGATAACTTAGATCCGGAGTTCCCAGTAGTTCGACATAACGACTGTGCCCGTCTTCTAGCTGAGAGGACATGGATGATTTTATTCCGGCCTCGTCAACGTATATTTTGCTCGAGTTTATTTTGGCGTGCAGAGAGCTCATCTGCCTGTCTCGGGTGATCTGTCGTATTTCTCCCGAATAAATGGCCGCATTCGCGGGGTCTGCGTTGGTCAACCAGATGCACAGCCTAATCCTTTCGGCTTCGATCTCGTCCAAGTCAGCAAAATTGGTGCAATCTTCCATAGTTCGCACAGAGGCAACTTTGGCGACAAAATGAATGAGATCAAGTTGATCGTGGCCGCCTAAAGCTACCAACTCTGAAGGCACTCGCACGCCATACGCGTCGAGTGTGTCTTCGAAGCAATCTGAAAGCGTGCCCTCGAATTTGTTTGGCGAGGTGATGGCGACGAAGCTTACGACGTTGTTAAACTTGATCGAAGAGCGAATATCCGGTTGATTTGCTATAGCAGTGTGGATGAGAGTAGAGAGGTCAAATGCTGAAATGTAATTGTCATTGGCGTAATAGGATGAACAAGCCAGATCAATGCATCGCTCAAAATTTCCATCCAGTAGTAAGGCCTTGAATAGCTTTGAATTCGCCGATATCTCGGCGAGAGAACTACTGGAATGCGCTGGGTGGCTGAAGTGAGCAATTGCGGCGGTCAGATTTCGAGCCCTCATTGCATTTTGGCCGAGATAGCTTTCGATCCTTTCTTGGGGCGCGTTCAGTCTTCTGATTGCCGCCGCTGTCGCTATCTCATCTAATTGGTCAAATGCTACTCTAAGCGTGAAGGCGGGAGAGGCGCCAACAGCCTCCTGTATATGTTGTTCGATACCGGGCTTAATCGCTTTGAGAATGTAATAGTGCCATGGATTTGCTGGCGAGCAGATTATTGCCCATAGGAGGTCCAATGAAGAGAAGGAGCAATCCGGTTCAAAATGGTGTCTCCTCTCCTTTATGGCGAATATAGCTATGCTAAATGGAGTGTTTGGTAAGCTGAGTGCGATTCTTTCCAATCTTACGAAAGATCCGCGATAGTCGCTGTTCATGCTAATTATATTGTCAATGTCTGTTAGCGCTTGAGACAGAAGAGATGAAGGGGGGGCAACTGGGGAAAGAGGTTGATCGCCGAGTCTGCACGATCTCACGAGTAGTTCGCACAGTGGACTGCTGCTTGGGCGACTAGATACGTCGCTCTTCGATAGCTCGATTGCGTCTAGGTATCGTCCCTCTGTATAAGCGTCGCAAGCTAGGGTTATGGGATCGATTGCTAGCGTCGTCGATCGCCCTTCTGGGGCGCATGATCCCAGAAATCGTAGCGTTTCGAGCTGGTCGTCCGAAATTCCGGCTAAGAGAACAAGTGCGGCCTCGATACTGGACTGCCTATCCGTGTCCAGTTTCGAATAGTCGATTTGCATACATCTCATCAGCGACATGTAGCGGTCGATCAAGGGGAGGCTATCGCATGAATGAACGCAGTGGAATGGCGCGTCCATTTCATGCATCCTTAGCGGGTGTATAAAATAGACGAAAAATGCAGCTCTAACTTCACTTATACCTGCGCCATTTATCGCATATATAATGTCGTCTAGGTATTCAACTGATATGTGGGGTTCTGATTTGATGCTAAAAAGATATATAAGATAGGCAATTGTGGGGTCTATATTCTTTGTTTCGATTATCTCCGACAGATAATCCTTCTGGGCCTTCAGGCCTTGAGACGCTTGAATTAGTTGAAGCTTATTTTCTATGTACCACAGCGAAAATCCTAGCTCGGCTCGAACACGTTCGAGGACTTCATGAGCCTCGGCATTTAGGCCGGTCATCGCGAGGCGTTCAAACTGTTCCCGCAGTTCGACAAAACGATTTAAACTAGAGCAGTGTTGGGCGCATATGGCGGCTGTCCAAGCGTAATCCCGCCATGGATCGGGCTCATGACCGGGAAACTTGATCGTGACGTCGTCTGGGTGTGCAGGAAATAGGGCGTTGGCAAGCAGCGAGCGGTAGATGGGTGTTGCGTACATCCGCGATATTAGCGGGGGGATTTGTCGTGGATGAATTTGGGCGCGTAGCTTAGCCAATCCCCGACGCAAATCGCCTTTTGAATGCAGTGCGCGAAGCATCTCGCGGATCGGATCCGCTGCCGGCACTTGCTTGCGTTTAGGTTGTTTCAACTCACCCTCATGCTGCTGCGACTCACTGGTTAGCCATTCAATTTGCTGCTCTGACCACCGAGTGTCGAGATGATTTGCTGTGGGCTCCCGCTACTTGGTTTTTGGGTGGGTGCAAGTAGGAGGCATGTCATCATCCCGTTCTGGCTGATGGCGTCATGTCAAAATTCTTCAAAAGCTATGAGTCCGGGAACGGAGGAATTCCAGATTAACCCAATAAATCAATACCATCAGGTGTCTCGCTCTTCGGGGTTTTGTCCGGGGCGGGGGCATCGCGACTAAGAAGTTCACCTTTCGCTTAAGTGCGGGTATGGCGTGCATTGACGCTCGCCGGTAGCTGGGCCGCGCATTTTTCTGTTGGCTGTATATTCTGCATTCATGACGAGGGGGGGGGTAGTGCGGAACCAGACGAGCGGTTGTCTCCTTGAAGAGTTGAAATCTCGCGGGTTGCTGCTCTGTGAACGACGGGGCGGCGGCGTAAAAGCTCTTTTTGGCTTGGTACAGGAGCTTGCGCCACAGGGTGTTCAAGTAGCAAGGCTGCGGCCTAGCCCCGCGTTTGCTGCGCGGCCTCGATCGCTTTCGGCATCTTATGGCGTGGGGGCATTCCCGCCACATACTGACTTCGCCCTGGACGACACGCCTCCCCGCTATATCGCTCTTGTCTGCCCCGTTCGGCGTTCCGCGCACACCTTGATTTATGATCCACAGCCGCTGTTGGGTTCCAATGACGCTATGGCCGGGGTGTTTCGGGTCTCTACCAATAGAAAGAACTTTTCTACGCGCTTCCTTTCCCGACGGGGGGCAGAGAGCTTTATCCGATACAATTCCGACACTATGCTTCCACTCGACGGCCATGCGAGGCAACTGGCGGACAAGATTTCTACCGCTCTAGATCCGTGCACGGTTGTCGACTGGTCTACGACAGTTTTCGTGGTAATTGACAATTGGCGTTTCTTGCATGGAAGATCGGCAGTCGCGGATAATGTTGGTTGGCTTTGGCGATTGGCTTTGAGGTGGAAATGACTTGGCACTCGGACAGATACTTCGCCAAGGCGCAGAGATACTGGGAGAGAAATACCGCTTCAGTTCGGGATGCGGAGCAGTTCCTGTTGCAGCTTTCTTTTGTGGTCGAGTTTGTCGCGCGCGGTGCACTAGTCCATCAGCACCCCTCCTTGAATGCCGAGCTAGATGAGGAGAGCTTGCTGTTCTCGAACGGTATCGCGCCCCGTAAGCCCGCCCGAAGCGTCGGTATGGATAAAGCAATTAGCCGCTGTCAAAGGCTCGTCGCCGATCTCAGTGAAGAGGAAGTTCAGGCCGTTCGGTTGCTCTTTGACACGCGTAATGAGGAGCTCCACGGGGACGGTGATGCGCTCTCATCGGTCCCAGTCAAGGATGTTAGCTTCAAGCCGCAGATCTTGTCCTTTATCGTGAAGATGTCCCGCTTTGCTGGACAAGATATCGAGGTGTTGATGGGCAGCGACGACGGAAAGCAAGCCGTCGCCACTTCTGCCGCACTGGCGCACAATCGTAAGGAGCGTGTTCGTCAGCTAATCAACATCCACAAGGACCGCTTTTATGGTCTTCCCAAGGCGCAGCAGGACGACCTTCGCAAGAACGGCAGAGCCGGCTTCCAGTCCGCTGTGATGAAATCGGGGCACCACATTCTTGTTACTAAATGCCCAGCTTGCGGATCCGACGGATACCTAGGTGGTAGGCCAGTCGGCGTCAGCGCCCCAATACTGGAGGAGAATGAAATCTTCCAGGAGGTCAGGGTCGTCCCAGAAATCTTCGAATGCAAAGTTTGTGATCTGATGATCAAGGGGCTGGACGAATTGATGGCCGCCAAATTCGACCATGAATTCGTCTCCCGGCAAGAAGTCGACCCTGTAGAGCATTTCGGCATCGATCCTATGGACTATGTCGACACCGAAGAGATTGCCCGCGAGTACAATCATCAGTTCGAGTATCAAGATGAGTGAGTTCGAGCGGCGCGCCGCCTTGTAGGCGACCGAAAAATGGCGAAAAAATCCGAGGGGTCGAAATCCAGCTTTGTTGCGCGGGCATCACCCCCCCCGCCGCCCATTGGCGATCCGTAGGCCCGTCATCGGGACTCCGTTCTCAGTCACCAAAGCCAACGCCATGACGGCCACCGGATGCTCGCTCATCGGAAGGCCGCCGAGGCCACCACCTCGCGTCATCGGCCGCGCGACAAGGTGAGGCAAGCCGCTTCTCCGATCATCCCGGCAATACCTCGCCCTCTGCAACTTTGCACGGCCCGGCGCTGCTTCGCTTTTGTACGCTTGGGCGGAAGCGTGTCGGCCCACCAAGAACTGCCATTTCCGCTGCTTCGATAATATCGCTTGACCATCCAGACCGTAGCGGCATTAATCGAAGCATCCAAAACGAAGCAGAGCGGTCCCTGATGTTCATCCGAGCCTATCTCCGCGCGTCCACTAAAGAGCAGGACGCAACGCGGGCCCAGTCCGACCTTCACAAGTTCGCGGAGGAGCGCGGGCTGAAGATCGCGGCCTCCTACGTCGAGAATGAGAGCGGCGCATCGCTCAAGCGGCCCGAACTCTTCCGGCTCCTGGCTGATTGTTCGCCCGGCGACGTGCTGCTGATCGAGCAGGTGGACCGACTAAGCCGCCTAAACGCCACCGACTGGGAGCGCCTCAAGGGCGAGATCAGATCCCGTCGTGTGAAAGTCGTAGCGCTCGACCTCCCGACATCGTGGAGCATGATCCAGTCTAACCCTAACGATATCCAGAGCCGGATGCTCGACGCGATCAACGCCATGATGCTCGACATGCTCGCCGCCATCGCCCGCAAGGACTACGAGGACCGGCTCCGTCGTCAGGCTCAAGGGATCGCCAAGGCGAAGGAGGAAGGGGCCTATCGGGGCCGCCCCGAGGACACAGAGCGGAACGCGGCTATCCTTCAGATGCTCCGGGGCGGACAGAAATGGCGCGACATCGCTGCGGCGACAGGCTGCTCTATGTCCACGCTGTCACGGCTAGCGAAGCGGCTGGCTGACGAGCCCATGCAGACGAACACGGCGGAGGCTTGAGGGCCATGGTGGAGGTGATCGTCATGGTGATCGTGGGTGCAATCGCGGGTGTCTTCGCTGTCGGCGGACTGGCTGGCGTTCTGCGAGGCTTCGGGCTCTTCGATTGATGGCGCAGCTGCTTTGAACAGATGTCTGACCTCTGTTCAAACGTGGATCAGGCGTGGGGGTGGACTGAAACCCCTGAGATTGCCTCAGTGCGATCCGCCGTATTCCCAATGATAACTCAGTTGGGAAGGCCAAGAAGCGGGCCGTTCCCAAGCATCTGGTACATGGGAAAGGAACGTCCCAAGGCAGTCACGGAAACGCCACGGCCCGCCTCGACCCGACAGAGAGCACCCTGTGTCAGATACAGGGTTGCGGCATCGTGCAAGACCCACGCGGCAGAGACGTGGGTCCCCTGTCCATCGCGGTGTGTTGCGGCCCTCTTAGTGCACCAAATGCACTAAGTGCCGAGGTCCGACCGTCCAGAAGCAAACCGTGACCAAACCCACCCACGGTGGGATTGCTCCTGAACTCTTTCCGGGGAGCGTTGCTCGGGCGGTGCTTATCACCGAGAGCGGCCTCTACAAACTTGTGATGCGCTCCGACAAGCCGAAGGCCAAGGAGTTCCAGAACTGGGTCACTCAGGTGGTCCTCCCGTCGATCCGCAAGGATGGCGGCTATGTCATGGGCGAGGAGAAGCTCGCGACCGGCGAGATGACCGAGGACCAGTTCATCCTGACCGCCATGCGGATGATGGAGGACAAGGTGGCGCGCTATCGTGCGGCAATATGTCAGTAAATCACCATATGATGACTACCACAATGGGTCGATCTATCCTAGCAAATACGCTCTCGACAATAGTCGTCATCATACGGTGACGATGTCACGCGCAGTCATAAGAAGCGCTGATCGCCGATCATATTTCAACATTGCCGAACTAATATTTAGGTCGCACAAATCCGGGGTCGATTAACGCCACTTCGGAGATCTATTGTGCCATCTAGCCACCGTTCGTGCTGTCGGGCGAATGCCCGCCCCCAAGACCAGATCGCAGCCCACATTGTGGCCGCCGAGGACCTTCTCACGGCCATGGCCACGAGCGCGGGGCTCACTTATCCCGAGAAAGACGCCGTGGCGGCGCTGCGGAAGGTCAATGGCTTTGTCTTCGAGGCCGCTGTGGCGATGGCCTCCGGGTTCCCCATCGGGCACGGAGAGGTCCTAGAGCCGTACAGGCGGGCCCTCATGAAGCTCATCGAGTTCAACCGTCTTCTGCCCGAAGAGGCGCAGACGCTCCCCGCGCAGTGGCTAGCTTCGTTGAGCGCCCCGAAGCCCACCAAGGGGAGCAAGTGATATGGCGCGGTTGAGAGGTCGACGCTGGCAGGGCGATGTGACCACGGCCGACGGGAAGCGCCTGAGGCCGACCTTCGCAACTGAGGAGGCGGCGATGCAGTGGGAGGAAGCAGCGCGAGACGCTGTGCTGCTCGGGAAGCCGATCCCGAAGGCGCTCGATATGCCCCGCGCTGAGGCAGCCCGAGACCTCAGCCAGTTGGGCGTCCTGTACGATTTCGTCTGCAAGAGCGAGTGGGACGCGATGCGTGCCGCCGCTGACCTGAAACGCAACGGGCTCCATGTGGTCGAGTATTTCGGGCGGAACAAGGATGTCCGCGAGATCCAGATGCCCGACATCGCTGACCTCAAGACCCACTTCGCCAAGCGCGGTAACTCGACGGCGACGATCAATCGGAAGTGCGCAGCGCTGTCGAAGATGCTGCATGTGGCGGTCGAGGCCAGCGTTCTCGCCAAGGTCCCGAAGATCAGGCGCAACGTCGAGGTGAAAACCCGCTTCCGCTATATCGATGAGACCGAAGAGCGGGCGATCATGGCCTATTGGAACGCCCGAGGGTGGACCGACTACGCCGACTTGACGACGCTTCTAGTGGACACCGGGGCGCGCTGCTTCTCGGAAATGGTCGCGGCTCACTGGGACGCCTTCGGTCCGCACAACGCTTCTGTCACCTTCTGGACAACGAAGACGAACCAGCCGCGCACCGTGCCGATCACAAAGCGGAGCCGAGAGATCCTCGCTAGACGGCGCGGTCTGCACGGCCACAACGCGGGCCCGTTCACGATGATGCGGAAGGGAACGATGGCGGTCCGGTGGGATGCGATGCAGGAGACGTTGGGGCTGCACGACGTGACGCCGCACACGCTGCGCCATACCTGCTGCACCCGGCTGATCCTCGGCGGCGTGGACGTGAAGCGCGTCATGGAATGGATGGGGCACAGCAACCTGACCACGACGATGCGATATATGCAGATCCGACCGGACGCCCTTCAGGCAGCGCTTCAGGTGCTGGAACGGGCACAGGCGTAGAGCGCGGGCCTCGGCATTTTCTCGACGGTACTGCCGACGCGGGGGGCATTACGCCGTCCACTAGGTGATACAGGCGTTGTTCCGACTGCTCGTCGGGCCCGCATTGAACAGCGACGCCCAATAGGACAACAGGCATTCGCACCGGGCTCATCTCCGCGTCTGTGTCTGCCCACCTGTTTACAGGCATGTATTGCGCTCGGGCGCTGATGCCGCCGCCACCATCATCGATCCACCTCAGGGCCTCGAAGGAACAACCTTCGGGGCCTTCTTTATTTCACGAAAGGAAATCAATGACTTCTGGTCAATCAGAGCAACAGCGCGATCCGCTCGACCGTCCCCGACATCCCGCCAATCGTCAGCCCATCGCCTTCATTGACGAGTTCGGAATGGCGGCGCTGAAGGTCCCCCTCGACAACCACGGACGAAACCACGCCATCGTTGGGCCCCGTGCCTATCAGCGCGTCCTCGACAGTGGCCTGACGGGAATGTGGTTCACGAACAGCAACGGTCATGGGCGGCGGTATGTCCGCACTGCGGCGCCGGGAAGCCGAAGCACACTCACGCTGATTGCCCGCGTGATCATGGATGCAGGACCGGGCGAGGTCATCCGCTACGCCAACGGCGATAGTCTCGACCTTCGCGTCATGAACTTGCTGTCGAGGCGGGGCAAGGCGAAGCGGCGGGATAGTCAGATCAAGGTGTCACGCGGCAATGCTTCTGCATCCTGAGGCGACTGTTCGTGACCGGAGGTTCCGCCATGACCTGTTCCCCGCGAGCGACGCCCTGAGGAACCTCGTGGCCGACATTGTGGAGCGGCTCCTACGGTACGAAGACAAACACCACGTCAGGAAGCGGAAGAGGAAGCCTAGAGACCTGGATGGGCTCCGGAATGTTGTCGCGGGCATCGTCGCCAACCTGGTGCATTCCACGGTCTTCTCGGCCGCGTCAGCTGCGATCATCCTGCCGCTGGCGAATGCTCGAAAGGTCCGAATTTCTCCAGTTCTGCCCGGCTTCGGCAGGGGGCTCAAGGCGGTCCTACAGGGGCTTCAGGCAATCGGGGTGGCCATTGTCACTCTTCCGACTGAACTCCATCAGGCAACCACGATAGCGCCCTCTGAGGGCTTCCGGGGCGAGGTCCTGTTGCACGCATTTACGACGCACGATTTCCGATGGAGCCCGGTGATCGACTGCATCCACCTCAACAGAAAGGACCGGCAAGGAAAGCGGGAAGCGTTCGCCATACCGACGACAGCGGAGGCTGCCCTCTATCGAGAGGAGATGGAGGCGATCAACGGCTATTTGGCCTCGGCGGATATCGCCTATGTCGGCAATGATCCTGTCGACACCAGCGACAGGTTGATGGCTCGCTACTTCAATCACCCGCCTCACGTATCTCGGCCTTCCCTCGACCTTGGCGGGCGAATGTTCGGCGGCTTCTGGCAAGGGCTTAAGCGGGGGGCTCGTCGGCATATCCGCATCAGCGGGGAGCCCATTGTCGAACTCGACTACAGGCAGATGTTCCCCCGGCTAGCCTATTCTCATGTTCAAGCCGGTCCGCCATCCGACGACGATGACCTGTACGACCTCCCGCAGCTTGCTGGCATCGGGTCGGATCATCGGGACACAGTCAAGAAAGCGTTCAACGCCCTGATGTTCAAGGCGGGGACGATGCGGAAGTGGCCGCCTGAGATTGCCGAGGGGCTTCCTTCGGGCTGCTCGGTGGGGGCATTCCGGAAGGCGCTCGTCGGCCGGCATCCCGCAATCACCGACCTCCTCAACACTGGGATCGGCTATCGGCTGATGAACCGGGAAAGCTGCATCATGTGCCGTGTGCTCATGGGCTGCATCGCCCTCGGCATCACGGTCCTGCCGATCCACGACGCCGTTCTCTGCCCCGCATCCGCAGCCTTCATGGTCCAGCAGATCATGGCCGATGCTGCCCGCTATGTCGTGGGCCACACGGTGCCTGTCTCTGTGAAGCCCTAACTGGATCGGACTTCCGTCCGTCCCTGATGGGAGGAGCACCGTTAGGGAGCCGGTCATCACCCCCACCACCCCCCCTCTATCTCCCTTAGTGAGCACCATAAGCTTGACCAAAGGGCAACCATCGCCACGAAACCAACGAAAGCGAGGCAGACATCCATGCATGTCATCGACATGAAGACGATCCCGACAGACACCACCCGCATCACCGTTCACACGGACGGGGCCTGTTCCGGCAATCCCGCTCCCGGAGGCTGGGCAGCAATCATCATTGGCTGGAACGGCGACGCCAAGTCATTTCGCCACGAGATGAGCGGCGGCGATGAGGACCCGACGACCACGAACCAGCAAATGGAACTGACGGCGGCAATAGAGGCGCTTGTCTGGATCAAGGAGCAGAATGGCTTCGCGGTGACCACCCCGATCCTCATCCGCAGCGATAGCCAGTATCTCGTCAACGGCATGAATACCTGGCTACCGAACTGGCTCACAAATGGCTGGAAGGCTTCCGACAAGGGGCCAGTTAAGAACCGGAGCCACTGGGCATCGCTCGACTTCCTGTCAGGGGGCATGGACATCACTTGGGAGTGGGTGCGGGGTCATTCCGGCGACCCACTAAACGAGGCCGTAGACGCTCTGGCGAAGGCGGCGATCCCGAAGAGGCCGCGCCGCCACGCCGCCTGACCGCCGCGCTCATCCTTCTATCAGCACACCCTTCCGGCCTCCGAGTGTCACCCGCTCGGGGGCCTTTTCGTATTCATCATCAGCACAAGGAATTACCGCCCATGGCCAACGGCCTCTTTGGAACCAACATCGCCGCACCGGAAATCCGACAGGCGCAGCTACAGCCCGCCGCCGTCCCCGGCAGCACCTTCGTCCGCCCTCAACAGCGCGACGCGGGCGGCAACCTACGGGCCCTTGCGGACGCCCTCGGAGGTCTCAACAGCGCCCTCCAAACCTACGGCACGGTTGTCGCCAAGGAGGAGGAAGATCCGCAGTCTCGGGCAAACCGCGACTGGATCGCCAAGCGGCAACTCATGTCCACCGATCAGCTTCGCGAGGAGGCCCGTCTGGGCACCCCTGCGGGCGTTCGGGTGCGGGAGGATGCGCTCAACGCGCTGCTCGGTGAGAAGGCCAACGACGACTTCCGCACCCGCTGGACGACCTTCTACAACACCGAGTTCGACCGCTCGACGGGCGACGCCGCTGCCGAGTACGAGCGCCTCCGACAGGAGACCGCCGAGGCCCTCCCCAACGACCTGGCTAAGGCCAGCTTCTACCGGCTGACCAAGGACCACCAGTCGGCGTGGATGCAGAAGGACGTTGAGGAGAAGACGAGCTACGTCAAGCAGCAGATCAACACCACGGTCATCGACAGCTTCCGCAACTCGATCGATGACAGCCTGAACATCCACAAGCTGGACCCGGCCAAGGCCGCCGAGATCGTCTTCACTAAGTCGGCTTCGAACCGGGATTTCCTCGGGCTCTCCGGACAGGAGCAGAACGAGACCATCTTCGCGATTGCCGAGGAGTACGCGCTTAAGGGCAACGAAGAGTTGGCCCGAGCGCTGCTGGATGGTGTCCGAAAGGGCGCTGATGGCAAGGACCTTCCGCCCCTCTCCAAGATCGCCGGCTACGCGGACAAGTCCATTCGCCTGATCGAACAGGCCGGGGCCATCCGGGACAAGAACGCCCGCGAGGGCAGCTTCAAGGTCCGCGTCGAGGATGACGACCTGATCATGCGCGGGGCCTTCACCGAGGCCGAAGCGGAGAAGCGGCGCAATACCGGCGTCTATACCGACCCTGAACTGGCGAACATGGTGGACCAGTCCAAGCGGGCCGGTGCTGCCATCCAGAACAAGAAGGCCACCGACGAGCAGAAGCGGGCCCTGAGGGTCAACTCCGAGCGGGAGCGAGGGCGCGTGATTGCCCAAGCGTACAGCGCCATGCAGCGGGTCGGCGGCATCACCGGTATCCGGGATGTCGAAATCCCTAGTCCGACAGGCGAGGGCACGACGACGCTCTCCCGCGCCAAGTCCATCGAACTCGTGACGGACCTCTTCGAAGAGAACCTTGAGGACCAGAAGGCGCAGAAGATCGCACAGGGCACCCCGGAGGATGTTGCCGCGAAGCAGGTGCAGAGCGCCCGCATCGCTTGGTACTCCATGAACAGGCTGGACAATGCAGAGTGGTCCCATGCCCTCAACGGTATCGCCAGTCTTGTCACCCCTGAGACCATCGCGGAGCGCGGTCAGCTTCTACCGCAGATGACGGCCAACGCGGATCTCTATCGGAACCTGAAGGCGGCCAATCCCGGCTACCTCTCGACCCTGATCACCGACAAGGCGTCGCGGGAGTTCCTGGAGGTCTACGACAGGGCGATCACCACGAGGAGAATGCAGCCGGACGAGGCGCTGTTGATGGCGGCGCATGAGGTGGCCAAGGACGAGATCATGAAGGTGCGGTCGATGGTGTCACAGCAGGACGCCGGAAAGATCGCGGAGCGCCTCCTCCGGGATCTTGGGCTCAAGCGTGAGGGGGCGAATGCCGCCTTCGTGATGGGCCGCATCCACGACATGTCCCGCTCGGGGGCTTCCGAGAAGGAGATCAAGGCCGAGCTTCAGAAGGAGATCGAGGACACCTCGGTGCCGATCAACGGGGTACTGGTGTTCGACCACAGGGACCTTCCGGACGACTTTCCGGATCTCGTTCAGGACGAACTTAAGGGCGTCTTCGAGGTGTTCGGGAAGCGCTACGGCCTCCCTGACGCGAGCGACCTGTTCATCGTGGCCGAGAGCGGCGAGAGCAAGTGGTCCGTTTGGAGTAAGACGCTCCGACAGCCAGTAGGGGCGAGCATGATCACACCCGCCATCCTAGACCGGCGTAGGGGCATCCGTCAGGCAGCGCAGGACGAGTTGACCCGAGCCATGGTCGCGAAGGACGACGCCAAGCGGGCTGAAGCCGAGCGGCAGTTCAACGAGGAAGTCTCCACTGATCGGGCCCGCCTTGCGGAGACCCGGAAGAGTGGTGGCCGCTTCATGAACTGGCTAGCCGATGCGCACGAGGACCGGCTCAACAAGCGCGTTGAGGCGGCTCAGGAGGTTCGCCTCAGGGGTGAACAGGAGCGCGCGAAGGCCCTCCGAGAGGAGCGCCAGAAGCGGAACAAGGGCGGTCGTCAGTAGAACGGAAAGCGGCCCCGCCATTGCGGGGTCGCCCCAACTGCGTCACGCGGGCTGCACTCATGTGATGCGATTTGTGCGCAAAGGTGTTTAGCTAAGCGCCGAAACGTCGCTACGTCATGATTTGGGGCAAAATGCTGAACGCGATCCTTTCCGGCAAGGCTGGGTCTGCATCGATAGGGGCCGAGGAAAACGTTTCATGGAGGCACATATTTAGGACGAATGAGGATCTCCTGACGGCAACGATCTTCGAGCGTCTTTCATACCTCGATGGACCAACGTGTTGGCAGATATTGTGTTCAACATTTGGCCCTGTGTTGCCCGAGCATCCTATTGCCATCATGAGAAAAATTGAGTTTTGGCCTAGGTGGTCAGACAGTTTAAATGAGGGGAGAAGTGTGGAGCCCGACGTCCTGCTCCAATTTGAACTTGGTGATGATCCTCCCCGAAAAGTTGACCTTATCGTTGAGGCAAAGCTGGGTGGGCAACAATATGCCGACCAATGGCGTCGCCAGATACAGTCCTACAAGAAGCGATCGATTGATGATGGCGGGGGCCGGGAAGTCGACGCGGCCTATTTTCTGGCAATCGGTGGGCTTGACGCTCCTGCTCGCCAGGTGATCGCTCGCCTTTCGGATCCCGCCCCAGCAGCCCTAGATGAGCACATCCGAGTTGTCGCCGCTGCGGCCGAGTGGAGCAGATTGGCCACGGCTATCCAAGAGACGAAGGTGGGCAACCAGCAAACCCAGAGGGTGCTTGATGATGTAGCTCAAGCGCTTGAGCTATTTGGGCACGGCCATATCCAAGAAATCAGTACTCTCGTGAATTTCGAAGCATTGAGATCCCCCGACAGCCTCCGCATTCTGCGGGCCCCCTTGTAAGGATATTTTGGTGCCTATACCGAAGGAAACATTGACCGATGTCCGCCGTGCTTACCGGCTGATCTGGGGCTACCAGCGTCGTATTATGGACATTCTGAATATGATGGCCGATGAGTTCGATACCCATGAATTCTACTGTTGGAAGACGTTAGACCGGGATCCCCCCGCGAAGCGGGGAACGAACCCACTCAAGAAGTGGGCCTGGGATCTTCTACCCCTCTACCAGGCCTCGTTCTTATACACGGCTGTCGGTAGTGATCGTGGGTCGCTCAAGGCGGGGGAGTGGTTGCTCGAATTCTATGTAAATTCGGACGACATTGATTTTAAAGGCTACCGGGCTGGCGAACCTGATGCGCTGAAATTTCTGAGCCCTGAGAATAGCAATTCTATGATCTCGTTGGTGGCTTGGAAGTGTACACGAGATACCAAGGCTGATTGGTTTCGTGATATTTGGAATTATTCCGATTGGCCAACAAGTGGGGATGTTTTGCAGATTGACGATTATCCCGTTCGTGCAATCAAACTGGAGTTTCCAATCGAGGATTTGGACGGTAAGCCCGCGATCAAAAAGGCGGTTTCCGACTTTCGGGCGCTGTTGAAGGCGAAGCTTGAGATCGCTGAACCGTCAATAGCTTGATTGGATATTCGGCGACGACTTAGTGCATTTAGGGGGGGGGGCTGATGGCATTGTGCAGGTCACAGCGAGACGCACTAGGGCCGCTTTTCGCCCCCGTCGTCAGGCCACCTATTTCAATGGCTCCTTAGGGTACTTGTCCATCTCGGCTCGGAGGCCACCCATGTCGCCATAGGTGTCGCCCAAGCCGGGGAGACGGTGCCCCACGATGAATTCGCGTTTCTCGTGGTCAATCCCGGCGGCTCGTGCGCGTGTCACAAAACGGTGCCGCCAACCGTGGTTCGGCTGTACTTCCTTGTCTGTCACCCCGACGACCTCGCGCACCCATTCGCTCAAGCGGCCGCCAGCCGCCTTAGCCCGTCCCGAGTTCTTCTCTTGGTTTCCAGCATCATTGATGAAAAGCGGACCGGCCCCGACTGCATCGATCATCGCCAGAAAGCCGCGCTCCACGAGGTCAGCATGAACCGGCACGTCCCGGTAGATGCCCGACTTGGTAGACCCCGCCTCGGGCTTCAGTCGCATCACCCACCCGCCCGCTTCCTTACGGACATCGGAGCCGCGAAGCTGGGCCACCTCAGCAACGCGAGCCCCAGAGTAAGCCATAAGCCATGGCAGCCATTGAAGGGCCCTGTGAGACGCGCCAACTCGACGCCCCTTCTCGACACTGAGAGACGCAGACAGGATTGCCTTTGCCTCGGCATCGGTAAAACCTTTCTCCCGGTTCCGCTGCTTCTTGTCCGCGCCTATGAGTGTCCCGCTGGCGGGGTTGACGCCCAAAGCTCCGTCAGCGACCTGGCGTTCATAGACGGCTCGCACGCACGCCAGCTTCTTCGAGCTGATCGTTTTTGCCGACAGCCCCAAGGCCAGCAGATGGTCGCGCCAAGCGGCAATGTCGGCCCGAGATATGCGCATAGGATCTGTGATCTTGCGCTCTCGCTGGACGAAGCCCCCGAACTCCTCAACGAAGATGCTCCGGTAGGAGCGGATAGTTCTTGCCGATCGGGAGCCGTGTTTGCCGGGAACGCGCACATAGGTAGCAAACACATCTTCGAACGATCCCGCACCACTAACGACAGAGACGGCGGCGGGTGGCTCCAGTGGCACGAAGCGCTGCTCTACCGGATCGGGAGAATAGTCATCGCGGGAATAACGCTTCAGCGTGACAGCGGCGTCAGTCGAGGCGCGCTCAATAGCCAGCAGGAGCCGCCCCCGACTGTCAGTGTCAACGATTTCGCCGTAGCCCGCCAATACCCAGTCCGTGAGCCAGCCAAAGCGGCGCTCCATGCCCTCAAAGGCCGTCGAAGTCATACGGGGCAGGGCGTCGATAGCTCCGCTCACATCGGTTCCAAAGGCATTCAGGGCGTCCTGCGCAGCGTCTCCGATATCCGGGGAGAGCAACGGCGGCGACGAAACGCGGCCCTCGCGGGTAGCTCTGTTGAACGCCTTCACGGCAATCCACATTTCGGGCGTTCCGGGGTTCTCCTCGAAGCGGTCCTTGAATAGCCGGTAGACTTCCCCCGACAGGGCGTTGATGCGCCGCTGCGAGAGCGTCGTGGGACCAGTCCTGAGGTTTTGCCAAACGGTCTCAAGGTGAGCCAGAGCGAGCCCCTGACGCTGACGGCCAACTGCCTCGTCACTCGTCGCCAAGGAACAGCGCACGGTCTCGCTTAGGGTGACGACAACGCAATGCTCGGGGGAATTTCCGTTTGCGGGGAAGTCAAATCGGACTGGGAGGCCTCTCGCACGTTCTCGGATATCGGCGGGAACACGAAGCTTCAATTGGTGCCGAGAGCTATCTCGGCGGGCTGTCGGACGCGGCATTCTGAGCACCATTGTGGCACGCTCCTGTGGCACGGTGGAGCAAGCCGAACCCTAGGAATGACGCAGTTTTCTAACGATATCAAGGGGATGAGGTGGTGCTGCAAGAGAGGATTGAACTCTCGACCTCACCATTACCAATGGTGTGCTCTACCACTGAGCTACTGCAGCGCCGGCCGGTGAATTTCCCGGACGGCGGTCTATTGCCACAGCGAGGCGGTGGGATCAAGCGCCTGCCGGCACAGTTCCCGGTCTTTCTCGCCGGAAACGCATAATCCGGCCGATTACAGCCGAAAAGGCCTGTGAAAGACAAAGTCATCCACAGGCGGCCCGTCCAAGATCCGGCGGCAAAAGCAAAAAGCGGAGCGCGGTCGGGCTCGGAGCCAGCCATTTGGGTTCGGTACCGGGGGCAGGGGCGGGAAGGCCGCCATGGCATGGTCCAGCGCGAGGCTCCGGGCGGGGCTGGGCGTCGCGGAAGTGCGGAAGGTGGCACGGCGAACCGCTGAAGTCGGGCCAGGCGGATGGCTCAGGCCGCGCATGGCGGATGGTGGGAAGGCATAGCGAGGTCGCACCAGGGAGATGGCCGGCGCAGGAGCAGGCCGGCTCAGCGGCACGCCGGCCCAAGCGAAGGCGGCAAGATAGCCGCACCCGGACCCGGCGGGTGCGGCGCGCGGCCACGGTCCCCTGCATACAGCGGCCAGCAGCGATGCAAGGCGGGACACGAGTATCCGACCCGATCGTCCGCGACCGACGCCCGTGCAAATGACTTTGTGCGCGGCGTGACGGTTGGCCTATAGAAACCAGCACGCCGCCGTTTCGCTGGCGACTTGTTCAACTGTTCGAATTCGGGACCGAGTGGCATGACCCGCAAACCTGCCGATGAGACGATACCGCCCGTGGCGGATTCTCCGTTGCACGACCCGGCCGCTGCGCCTGCGCCGGGCGAGGCAGCCGATTCCGCCGGCGAGGCGCCTGCGCTTTCGGCCCACCAGGCCTCGGTCGCCCGCGCCGCCAAGGCGCGCGAGGAACGGCTCGCGGCGGCGCTGCGGACCAACCTTTCCCGCCGCAAAGCGGCCGCCAGGGCCGCGCGCGACAGCGAATAGGGCGATCGGGCCGGCTCGCGCGATGCCATAGCCGGCTTTTCCTTGTATCGGCCTCATTCCTGCATTAGAGCGACAGACCATTCGGGGTGGGGCACGATTTCATGCAGGGCCGCCGCTCGACACCTTCGCTTCGGAAAGGCTTGGCTTCTCATGGATAGAATCCGCATCGTCGGTGGCGCGCGTCTCAACGGCACGATCCCGATCTCCGGCGCCAAGAACGCCGCTCTGCCGCTGATGATCGCGAGCTTGCTGACCGACGAGACGTTGACGCTGGCAAACCTGCCGCGCCTCGCCGACGTGGCGCAGCTGAAGCGCATCCTCGGCAATCACGGCGTTGACATGACGGTATCAGGCAAGCGCCTCGGCGAGGCCGAGCTTTCCGGCGAGACGGTACATCTGACCGCCCGCACCATCGTCGACACCACCGCGCCCTATGAGCTGGTCTCGGCCATGCGCGCGAGCTTCTGGGTCATCGGCCCGCTGCTGGCGCGCGAGGGCTTTGCGAAAGTATCGCTGCCCGGCGGCTGCGCCATCGGCACGCGGCCTGTCGACCTGTTCCTCGAGGCGCTGCAGACCATGGGCGCCGAAATCGACATCGAAGGCGGCTATGTCATCGCTCGCGCCCCGAACGGCCTGAAGGGCGCCCGCGTGGTCTTCCCGAAGGTGACGGTCGGCGCGACGCATGTGACGCTGATGGCGGCCACCCTCGCCAAGGGCGAGACTACAATCGAGAACGCGGCGCGCGAGCCGGAAGTGGTCGATCTCGCCGAATGCCTGATCAAGATGGGCGCCAAGATCCATGGCGCCGGCACCTCGACCATCCGCGTCGAGGGCGTCAGCCGCCTGAACGGCGCGCGCCATTCGGTGATGCCCGACCGCATCGAGGCCGGCACCTATGCCATGGCCGTGACGATGACCGGCGGCGACGTGCTGCTGGAAGGCGCGCGCGCCGATACGCTGATGCGTCCGCTTGAGATCCTGCGCGAGGTCGGCGCCGAGATCACCGAGACCAATGAGGGCCTGCGCGTCTATCGCAATGGCGCCGATCTGCAGCCGGTCAACATCTCGACCGAGCCGTTCCCCGGCTTCCCGACCGATCTGCAGGCGCAGCTGATGGCGCTGGTGACGCGGGCCGAGGGTACGTCGGTGATTCGCGAGACGATCTTCGAGAATCGCTTCATGCACGTGCAGGAACTGGCGCGCTTCGGCGCCGAGATCCATCTGGATGGCCAGAAGGCGACCGTGGTCGGTGTGCCGCGGCTGAAGGGCGCGCCGGTAATGGCGACCGATCTGCGCGCCTCGGTGTCGCTGGTGATCGCCGGTCTCGTCGCCGAGGGCGAGACGATCGTCAACCGCGTCTATCATCTCGATCGAGGCTTTGAGCGGCTGGAAGACAAGCTCTCGCGCTGCGGCGCGACGATCGAGCGGATTTCCGGCTGAGATCGATCAAAAGCCCTGCAGACGGGCCGCGCGGTGCAATTGCCCTGTTGCGGTCCGATCACACAGACCCTACCTGTCGGTTCAAGTAAACAGGCCGACAGGTGTGCTCATGGATCAGCTTAAACTCGCCGCGTTTGACGCAGAAGACCTCGCCGTCGTGTCCGCGCATGTTCAGGACGCCGTTCTGAAGGTTGGCGACATCGCCTTCATTCCGAAGGAGAAGCGTTTTGCCGGCGTCATCAATCGGTTCGTCTGGGAAAAGCAGCCCGAGGGCAACGCGCGCAAGAAGAACTGGGAGCGCCGTCGTTCGGGCTTTCATTTCGACCGCGTGCTCGCCGTCCGCTCGACCGGCATCGACCGCAGCCGGCCCGACGCCGTGCTCGATCTTCTCGCCATCGCCTTCGAGGGCAAGGAAGAGCCGGCCGGCACCATCACCTTGATCTTCGCCGGCGGCGGCGCCATCGCGCTCGACGTCGAGTGCATCGAGGCGGCGGTTCGCGATCTCGGCCCGGCCTGGTCCACCCAGTGCTGCCCCGAGCACCGCCTGGACGAACAGTCCGCCTGAGTGGATTGCGCGGCCCTGGAGGCTGCGCAAGACCCGGAACGCGCTTGCGGCCTTTCCCGCCCGCCCGAACCGCGCTAGAGACGTCGCGCGCATCTGAGGAGCCGACGTCTTGGCCATTCGCCTGTCCCAAACCGATCCCGATTTCGAAACGCGCTTCCGCGCGCTGCTCGCCGCCAAGCGCGAAGTGTCGGAAGATGTCGACGCCACGGTGCGCGGCATCCTCGCCGATGTCCGCGCGCGCGGCGATGCCGCCGTGCTCGATTATACGGCCCGCTTCGACCGGCTCGAGCTGACCGCCGATGCGCTGCGCGTCTCGGAAGCAGAGTTCGAAGCGGCGGACAAGCGCGTCGATGACCGCACCCGTGCCGCCCTGGTGCTGGCGCGCGACCGCATCCAGTCGCACCATGCCCGCCAGAAGCCGGTCGATGACCGCTATACTGATGCGCTCGGCGTCGAGCTCGGCTCGCGCTGGACGGCGATCGAGGCGGTCGGCCTCTATGTGCCGGGCGGCACGGCCTCCTATCCGAGCTCCGTGCTGATGAACGCGGTGCCGGCCAAGGTCGCCGGTGTCGATCGCCTGGTGATGGTCGTGCCGACCCCCGACGGCGTCATCAACCCGCTGGTGCTGGTGGCGGCCCGCCTGGCCGGCGTCGACGAGCTCTATCGAATCGGCGGCGCGCAGGCCGTGGCGGCGCTCGCCTATGGCACGGACACGATCCAGCCGGTCTACAAGATCGTCGGTCCCGGCAATGCCTATGTCGCGGCGGCGAAGCGGCAGGTGTTTGGCACGGTCGGCATCGACATGATCGCAGGCCCGTCGGAAGTGCTTGTGATCGCCGATGGCGACAATGATCCGGACTGGATCGCCGCCGATCTGCTGGCGCAGGCCGAGCATGACACAGCCGCGCAGTCGATCCTGATGACCGACGATCCGAAGCTCGCCGATGCCGTCGAGCTCGCGGTCGAGCGGCAATTGAAGACCTTGCCACGCGGAGAAACCGCGGCGGCGAGCTGGCGCGATTTCGGCGCCGTCATCGTGGTCGCCTCGCTGGACGACGCCGTGCCGCTGTCGGACCGCATGGCGCCGGAGCATCTGGAGATCGCGGTCGCCGATCCCGAGCCGCTGGTCCGGAAGGTGCGCAATGCCGGCGCGATCTTCGTCGGCCGCACGACGCCGGAAGTGATCGGCGATTATGTCGGCGGCTCCAACCATGTGCTGCCGACGGCGCGTTCCGCCCGCTTCTCGTCGGGCCTTTCGGTGCTCGATTTCATGAAGCGCACCTCGATCCTGCGCACCGGGCCGGAGCAGCTCCGCGTTCTCGGTCCGGCCGCCATCGCGCTGGCCGAGGCCGAGGGCCTCGGCGCGCATGCGCGATCGGTGGCGATCCGGCTCAATCTGTAGCAGGATCGAGCCGCCGATCGATGAAAGCGGAACCCGACATGGCCAGCGCTTCCGAATCCGAGATCGCCGGCAAGCTCGTTGCCGTCGCCCTCGACGGGGCGACGCTGGGCCGGGCCTCGGCCGATGTCGACCACGAGCGCCAGATCGCGATCTACGATCTGGTCGAGGATAATCGCTTCACGCTGCCGGATTATCCGGCCGGCGCCTACCGGCTGCATCTCGCCATCCGCGAGAACCGGCTGGTGTTCGACGTGCGCGACGAGCAGGACGCGCCGCTGATCCTGCACGCGCTGTCGCTGACCCCGCTGCGCAAGATTGTGCGCGACTATTTCCTGATCTGCGACAGCTACTACGCCGCCATCCGCACCGCGACGCCGAGCCAGATCGAGACGATCGACATGGGCCGGCGCGGCGTGCATGACGACGGCTCGCATCTGCTGATGCAGCGTCTGGCGGGCAAGATCCTGGTCGATTTCGAGACGGCGCGGCGGTTGTTCACGCTGGTCTGCGCGCTGCACTGGAAAGGCTGAGCCTTGGAAGCAGCCGATGCTCCGGGTGTATTCCAGCCCCGCGATCAGCGGCCACCGGCCTCCGTCCTGTTCATGTGCGGCATGAACGCCATACGCTCGCCCATTGCCGCAGCGATCGCGACGCAGCTGTTTCCGCGCCTTTACGTTGCTTCCGCCGGCGTGCGCAAGGGCGAGCCGGATCCCTTCGCCACCGTGGTGATGGAGGAGAGCGGCCTCGATCTCGGTCGGCACAGGCCGCACACGATCGAGGAACTCGAGGATACGAATTTCGATCTTGTCGTCACGCTCTCGCCGCAGGCGCATCACCGCGCGCTGGAGCTGACGCGCACCATGGCGGTGACGGTCGAATACTGGCCGACGCCCGACCCGACCTTGGTCGATGGCACGCGCGAGCAGATTCTCGATGCCTACCGCGATGTACGCGACCAGCTGCGCCGCCGCATCAAGGACCGCTTCGGCTGGGTTCCGCTGCCGAGCGGGTAGGGCGCACGCGGCCTGTCACGATCTGTTTCCTTGCCTCGGCAATTCGGCTACGGTCCCGCCGCTCCGCCACGGGCGATCCCCGTGGCGCCACCCGACAATCGACCGGACGGAAGAATGACAGGCACTGCCAAACTCCTGCTTGCATCGGGCAGCCCGCGACGGCTGCAGCTACTCGCCCAGGCAGGGTTGGAACCGGACAGTCTCCTGCCCACCTCGGTCGACGAAACCCCGCTGAAGAACGAATTGCCGCGCAGCCTCGCCAAGCGGCTGGCGCGCAGCAAGGCGGACGCAGCCCGCGCCATGGCGGCGCGCACGCCCGAATTCGCCGATGCCTATATCCTGGCCGCCGATACCGTGGTGGCGGTGGGCCGGCGCATCCTGCCTAAGGCGGAGTTTCACGACCAGGCGGCAGAATGCATCCGCCTCCTGTCGGGCCGGTCGCACCGTGTCTACACGGCGGTCTGCCTGCTGACGCCGAAGGGATCCGTCCGCCAGCGCCTGGTCGAGAGCAAGGTGCGCTTCAAGCGCCTTGGCCGGCAGGAAATCGATACCTATCTTGGGTCCGGCGAATGGCGCGACAAGGCCGGCGGCTATGCGATCCAGGGCCTTGCCGGCACCTTCGTCGTCAAGCTGGTCGGCTCCTACACCTCCGTGGTCGGCCTGCCGCTTTACGAGACGATCGCGATGCTGGACGGGGAGGGTTTTCCCGTCCGCAAGGGCTGGCTTGGGCCGGCCTGAGTTAAGGACAGATTCATGACAGCACCCAAGAAGCCCGCCACTCCCAAGGTCGCGGAGATCCTGCCGCTGCGTGCGCCGCGCCGCTGTGCCAATTGCAGCAAGGATACCGTCCGCGCCTTCTATCCGTTCTGTTCCAAGCGCTGCAAGGATGTCGACCTGCACCGCTGGCTGTCGGGCGCCTATGCCATTCCGGTGGTGGAGCGCGACGCCGGCAACGGCGAAGACGATTAAGCGGGGGCCTTCCGACGCCCGGGACGGCCCGCGCCAGGCCGCTTTCGGATCCGCAATTCGAGTTGTTCACAGGCTGCATTCTTCGTTCTCCGGCCTCTGGACACGCCTGGGACCGTCGCCTATAAGGCACCTGTCTTCGCGATTGAGACGCCCTTGCGGCGCCAGTCGCCGGCGCCCGGATAGCTCAGTTGGTAGAGCAGCGGATTGAAAATCCGCGTGTCGGTGGTTCGAATCCGCCTCCGGGCACCAATATTTCCTCAGTAAAATCAGCCTCTTAGCGCCGGAGCGGTCGATCGATTGGGCTGATCATGTCGCAGTCGTGTTGCAAGGTATTCCCAAGCATTTCCAACGATTACCGCAGGGTGTCCGCAAATCCATGCGACATGGATGCGACACGCTGGTGGCCGAAATATCTGGCAGTGACGGGCCCACTGCGATGCGACGCGCTTTTTCTGCGCGTGTTCGTGATCAGGGCCGGAGAGCCGTGTGTCGAGCCACCCCCTAAAGAAGGTCTTAAAGGGTGGCTCGTATTCTCAGATCGTTGGGGCATCCTTAGGGGTGTCATCCCCGCTGGCACCTAGCTCATCACGAACTGCATCGCCGGCGGCATCGGCCGCGGATGTTACCACCTTGCCGAGACGCTCTCCTACAGAGGGACCCTCACTAGACAATCCTTGTCGGTCCGCTTCGTGCTTCAGCGCGTCAAAGGCAGTCGACGCCACCCGTTCGGCACTGTCGCGACCTTTTTCGAGCAATTCCTTGGCTGTCTCGCGAAGCCGATCCGCCTGCGGGCCGATCTGTTCTTTCTCGAACTCGGTAGCCGGCAGCAGGGCGCCGATGACGGCGCCGAAGGTGAGGCCGAGGGCAGCGATGAGCAGTGGCTCCTGATCCGCTAGGTTAGAGGCGGCACGTGGCAACTGCCCACCGCCGGAGGCGACTCCATGACGAAGATTATCGGCCTTTGACGCAGCGCCACTGGCCATCTCGCCAACGGTCTCTCCGACCGCGCCAATTGCGGACTTAGCCCCCTCCGCAATAGATTTGGCACCCTCAGTGACCGTGGAAACCAGAGACCCGTGCTGGTCGGACGAAGGGCCGGCCTTTGGCCATTGGGCCACGGACACGTGATGGCCTGGCGCGCCGTTCGATGGTTGTCCTGTGACGCCCCGGCCAAAGGCCAGCCAAGCAATGCCGGCGCCAACCAAAGCGATAGGCAGCGGATTATCTCTGACTTGCGCTTTGAGGTTGTGCGCCATGCCTGAGAGATCCCCTCCCGTGAGCATTTCCGAGAATTCGTCGATCATTTGGCCAGCTGTTAGCTTGTTGCGAATAGATTGGGCGGTCCCCGCAACCTTCGCTCGAGCTGCTTCCGCTTCCCGTTCCAATTCAGCAGAGGACTGGTCGCTCATCTCACTTGCTCCTTGACAGTGCGGGCATCGTTTTCAAGTTGGTTAAGCGTCTTCTCGGGCTTCATCTCCTTCGCACTCAAGCCAGAGCTGCCTGTTTTGAGAAGGATGGCCCCGAGAATGGCCACCACCACGCCCACCAGAAGCGAGGCCCAACCCGCTCCAAGCCCAGCTTTGGCCAAGGCCACGACAAACGCCTGAAGAAGGATCAACAGCGCTGCCATCATGCAGATAGCGCCAGCGATAATCTCGATAGCGGAGGTGCCGAGTTGCGTCAGTTTTTCAGATAGCTCTGCGCGGAGAAGCTTCGCTTCCGTTCGGACGAGTGTGCTGCCTTGTTCGGTCAAATCGCCGATAAGACTGGCCAAGCTGCGGCTGTCGTCATTCATGACTGCTCACCCGGAAAAGTGCCTCGGTCGGTAGCCGAGTCCTGCGACGCATTCTCACCCGAAGCGTTAAACCTGTCCTGTCCTGACGCCAGCGAAGGGGACCGGTTAGCCGCAGGGGGGGGTGATGTTGTTGGAGCGGGTTCAGCCGTCTTAATAAGGCGACCGAAAGCCAATCCCGCCAAAACGGAGCCCGCAAATAATCCGCCAGCGTTGTTACGGCCGAAGGTTCGGAGTTCATCAATAACTTCGCCGAGAGGCTTGCTGTCGAGAGACTGGGCGAACTGATCGAGGCCTGACGCCGCGTCGCCAATCAGCTTCGATGGACCCGGCTGCCCGTTCTCACCGAGATGAACACCGGCAGCGCGTAACGCGCCGCCGAGCGTCTGTAGGCCGCCGCTAAGACCGTGCTTGGCGTCCGTCGCCGTCTCTACCAGGGCATCCTTCGCATCTACAGCGAGTTCGCTGGCCTTGTCCTTGATATCGCTGCGTGCTTCAACAAAGCCACGCTTGGCTCCAAGTAGTTCACCTTCTAGAGTTTCCTTCACCGACGTATTGGACCCGTCGGCGTCTGCAGGTGGACGTGTTCTATCGATGGGGTCTTCCATGTGACTCTCCTATGCCAAGCCGAGGAAGGATAGGACCGCGAGTATGACCACGACCAATCCGATGAGGTAGATGAGGCTGTTCATGAGATCCTCCTGGACTCCCCCAACTCGACTCACCTCAAGGGCGTTCCATGCGCCTGCGACAATTCGGCTCGTCCTCTGACTTGTTACCATTCCGGATTTTCTGTTCCAGCACTGGCAAGGCCAACACATTCGGCTTTCTATTAATCATGCGGAACGATGGGGAAGAGGTGCCGTTGAGCCAGCGCCAATTCAACCAGGAGGACACCATGGCGACGGAAAAGACGTTGAACGATCTGTTCCTCGATACCCTGAAGGACATCTACTACGCCGAGAAGCAGATCCTGAAGGCGTTGCCCAAAATGGCTCGCGGAGCCAGCTCTCCCGAACTCGCGGCTGCCTTTAAAAAGCATCGCGATGAGACTGAAGGACAGGTTGATCGTCTACAGCAGATTTTCGAGATATTGGACAAACCAGCACGTGGCAAGACGTGTGACGCCATTCTGGGCATTATCGAAGAGGGGAAGGAGGTGCTGGAAGAGTACAACGGGTCAATGGCGTTGGACGCCGGCCTAACAGCAGCAGCCCAAGCTGTAGAGCACTATGAGATTGCCCGTTACGGGACGTTAAAGAGTTGGGCCATGACGTTGGGCATGGAGGAAGTTGCTGCGCTTCTCGACCAAACGCTGCAGGAAGAGATCAATACCGATAGGATTTTAACCGAACTAGGCGAGCGCAACGCTAACACCCAAGCGGCGTAGCAACCCTTAGGGCGACGGTAGGTCCAACTCCTGCCGCTCCCGCCATCGCTATAATTAATCATTGGTTTCCTTCCTGCCAGTCATTGGAGTTCGTAGAGGAGCCCCGAATCGAGGTCACATTCCTGAAGCAAATTGCCTGATGCGGCGTTAGCCGGACCGGAGGTGAGACGATGACCAAAAAGATCACCGAATACGGGGCAGATGCTGACGAGGATCTTCCAGAGGAAGTGCTTGCTCCGATCGAAAATGGGGCGACGCCCCTGGCCGCTGTCCGCATCTGGAAGGGGATGAGCGTCGACCAGTTGGCGCGTCTCTCCAGCTTAAGCGCCGCCATCATCACCGGGGCAGAAGGGGCCCGCCATCTGTCGCCAGAGGATCAAGTTAAGCTCGCCTTCGTCCTGGGCGTCGGGGCTGATCTGTTCTACGAGTAGGCCGCACTTCATCGGGCGCCAGGATGCCCGCTTCCTGTGCCGCCGCTATGAACGCCTCGCGTACTTCCGACGGGTCGCCATCATCCTGCCAAGCTTCGAGGCAGGCGAGGCGTGCGGCGTTGTGCAAGTCGGACGCGGCGAACTCTTCAGGCCAATGCTTCAGCAGGATCTCGGCTGCGCGAACGACGTCGTCCACGGCCTGTGTCGTGCCGGCAGTTATCCACACGAAGACCGGTTTAAAATCGTGGGCCATGCTATTGCACCTTGGGGCGCAGGTGGTTCCCGGATGGTCGAAAGCCACGGCGCCTGGTTACAGGGGACAGTATGGCACATAGGATTGCGAAATTGGATACGATGGCGAGGGCCCTGGCGGGGTTCGCGGCGGATGCCACTGAAATGAATGAGCACCAACTAGCCAGTTTGCTCATTGAGGCAATGGCGGAAGCAGAGCGCCGCGCCCGCGGCATTGCCGCGTCTCTACCTGAATCAGGCGCCAGCTGACGAGGCAGCGTTTGCCGTCAAAAACATAAAGGCCGCCAACGAGCGATTCAACTTGGACCGTCAGATCATTGACCTGACGCTTGCTCACATGCCCAAGGACAAGGTCGAGGTCGCCACAACCGCGCTGCGCACCTCGAGCGCCGGGCCGAGCTCGCGCAACTCTGGGCTGACCTGATCATGGAGGGCCAGGTGCCTGCCGCTGATCTAGTCGGCATGCGACGGCAGATCTGCGGACGCGAGTAGCGTTTTCTCGTGTTGACGAATGCGAGGACGGGGCATCAACATCAGCGTGTCGCATGAAATTTCGCAACTCAAGACATAGGAGATCGAATGGTCAGAATTCTCACTTCTGAAGAAATCGCTGAAGCAAAGAAGTCGACGCCCTATCTAGGTCGCGACAATTTGCACGAGCACGACGACTGTATCCGTATCGCCTATCAGTGGTTGGATGCGCAGGAGAAGACCAAGGGTCAGCTGAAGCGGAGCTTGGCCATCAAGCACATCGTGGAGAAGTGGGGGCAGCGATACGTATCCAGCTCCGACGTCGAGGTGGCAGCCCACATGCACCCGGACATCACAGGCAGGTATCCGCGTTTCAACATCAGCAGCCGCCTGACACGACCGAGTAAAATTCGCCTCGAACACATCGGCGAAGCAGGGGCCCATCCAAGATACGGCGAACGACAGTCCACATTGCGCTATGCTCGAGACGAGCAGCTGCACGACGCAACCTAATTTGGGGCCGTCCTGCACATTCGCTGATCATGTGTAAGATGAGAATGACCGGCGACGCCCCCAGATTCGGGCGGGCTGGAAACACGCTCCTTGCTACCCATGAGGGCGCACATGGAAGAAATTGAGGGATATGGCATCCAGAAAGCTTTTACGCGCCTCAGGAAAAGTGCCATTGCGTTATTCGGCCCGCCAGTCGAGAACAGACCGGTTACTGGCTTCTTCTATGATCAGGCTCACGACGTGCCAAAATGTGCGCATGACGGGCCGGAAAACCTCAGTATTCACTTGACGCCCTCTACCAAGTCCGACCGCCGTCAGAGGCAGTTCCAGCTTTCTCATGAGGTCGTACATACCATCTGCAGAGGGCAGAAGCTTGAAGCGCCGCTGATCGAGGAAGGCGCTGCAGTTTATTTCAGCTACACCCATGATACCTACCCAGATGGCTACTTGTCTGCTTGTCTCAGTATCTCGCCGCCTTGGTACCTCGTCGCCGCTGATCTCTATGATCGGCTAACGCAGGCGGGTGCTGACGCGATTTTGCGCCTTCGCGAAAAGCAGCCGATCCTCGATGAGGTAGTCGAGGCGGACATACTGGCTACGGTCGAGGGCGTTTCGATGGAACTGGCGGAGTGTCTGTTGTTGCCGCTGAGCCGATGGTCTGTCGCGATCGGAAAGGGGCAGGCGGACCCGGAACGTGGCCGAGACGCCATCACGCGCTGGATCCTGCAGGGTGAATAGTTTCCAAGCCAGAAACAGAAAGGCCCGCCATCCTGAAAAGAACGCGGGCCGAATAGGTGATATCGCTTATTCCTGAGCCACGCGCTCACGGCGGCGACCGAGAGTGACGGTCGACCGTAATTCGCACACAGGCCGTGCCCGCCTGGCGCATACCAAGCTGGTGCGCCGCAGCGGCCGACACGTCAATCATTCTGCCCCGAACGAACGGACCGCGGTCATTGATTCGAACCACCACGGCCTTGCCGTTGCCGAGGTTCGTCACCCTCACCCGCGACCCGAACGGCAGGCTCCGGTGCGCGGCCGTCATGCCCGTTCCGTCGTAACGCTCCCCGCTGGCGGTCCGGGCGCCGGTGTAGGCGTACCAAGACGCATTGGCGCAGCGCGGGCCTGCGTGCGCTGCGGTGAGCTTCCCTAGGATCAGCATCAGCGCCAGAGCGACCAGAACGATCAGCGGCGCGCCCATCATGGCGGCCAGCATCCAGCCGGCCTTCGACTTCGCATTGGACAGAGACATGCGACCTCCTTGACTCATTTTCGGATGAGAACAAAATAAGAACACGCAACAGGGAGAAGCGCCATGGGCGAACCCGTCGAAAGTGTCGACGTGGTGCAAAGCGCACTAGATCACCGGGTGCAGAGCCTGCTCGACGCGCATAACGGCGACGCGCTCGCCGTGATCGAGACGCTGTTGCTGGCCGTCGATTCGAGAGAGGAACGGGTATCATTCGGCTTCGTGCGGGGGCGGCTGCCGGCGCTGACCAAGCAGGGCGAGTGATGGCAGTCGAGACGCTTGGAGATGCCTGGCGGGCGGGCTGGACCGTCTCCGCCCATTGCAAGGGACGGAACGCCAAGACGAAGAACGGCACGAAGCCGTGCAGTCAGAAGGTGGATCTTGATATGAGCAGCTTGCTCTGGACGCGCGGCGCCGACTTCCCGGTCGCGATGCTCTCGGATCGCCTCATGTGCCCTTCCTGCCGCTCCCGCCACGTGTTCCTCATCTTCGACATTCCGGGGAATGGATCCCGCGCGATGGTCAGCTAGGCGGAAAGCTGCCTGTGAGCAAAATCGCGACAGTTGGAGAATTTCTCGAGAGCGGCACTGGGCTGAGCGTCCATTGCCTGGGCTGCCGCCGGCACGTCAAGGTGGACCTGAGGCCGGTCGCTGAGAAGCATGGGCGCGGCTATTTAATTGTCGGCCCCGACACGCGCTTCCGCCGCTCGCTGAGATGTTCGGCCTGCGGAGCGCGCAAGATCCAAATGACTATTGTGGCACCCGGGGTAGCAACAGCCGGCTCGTTGCCGGGTTGATCAGAGCCCGACGCTGACCTCGGCGGCAAGCTGGATCATCGCCCACCACATGACGCATGACACCGCTAGGATTCCCATCCACCCGATTGCACGCATGGCTCAATCCCCCGTCAGATGACGTAACGTAATCGTGAGAAGGTGAGTGAGTCAACGAGACCAGACGTGGTCGGAACGAACGATGGGCGGGAATGGTTGGGAATACACAACGGCCCATCGCAGTCCCGTGACGAGCCGGCCGAGGATACGTCATGAACAAAGAATATGGCCCAGATGCCGATGAGCATCTGCCTGAGGAAGTGCTGGCCGCGATTGAGAGCGGCACTCCGCCTCTAGCCGCTGTGCGGCGATGGAAGCAGTTAAGCGTGGAGCAACTGGCGGGCAGATCAGGCGTCAGCGTGGCCACGATAGAGGGCGCTGAGGCCGGCCGCGAACTCTCACCCGAAGCCCAGGTCAACCTCGCCTGGGTGCTCGGCGTCGGCGCGGATCTGTTCCACGAGTAGGGCGGACCTCATCCGGGGCGAGGATGCCGGCCTCTTGAGCTGCCGCATGAAATGAGTCGCGCGCCGCGGAGATCTCGCCATCATCCTGCCAAGCCTCGAGGCAAGCCAACCTTGCCGCGTTGTGCAGGTCGGTATTGGCGAATTCCGCCGGCCAATGCTTCAGCAGAATTTCCGCCGCGCGCACGACATCCCCCACAACTTGTGTTGTGCCTGCGGTTATCCAAACGTGAACCGGTTTGAATTCGTCGCCCATGTTGTCCAACATAGAGTGAAGGCGATGACTCGGTAGCTTAGGGACGCTCCAACGCCTGCGATTTTTTTGGGGGGCGACATGACACACAGGATTGTGAAATTGGAGACGATGGCGAAGGCCCTGGCAGGCTTTGCGGAGGAAGCCACGGCGATGAACGAGCACCAGTTGGCCAGTCTGCTGATAGAAGCCATGGCGGAAGCCGAGCGCCGGGCGCGCGGCATTGCGGCGTCTCTACCTGAAACGGGCGCCCCCTGAGCGAGCGGATTGCGCCGGCAGACCCACCGGGACGACATCACAATCCGTTTGGCCGGTGGTGAGCCCGTAGCCTTTCGCAAAGCCCTCCCTCCGTCCCGGCGAAAGCGAGTCCCTAAAATCTCCGCAAGGATGATGCGGAGTGAAGGTCTCCCTGCTCGCATTGGGGACGGTGGGCTGGCCAACCGCTTCGTCCTCGCCCTTTTGTGATTAAGAAGTGCGTTGCACCCCCGGAGGCTGCCATGTCCCTGCGCCCGCCGGCAGGATCGAAGGCGCTTCGATCTTCGGCCAATACAGGCGCATCACGAGATAGATCTTGTCGTCTGGAGCCGGAAGCCAATTGGCTTCCTTGTCCGGCCCGGGACTGTCTTTCTGGATATACAGGGTGAGCGAGCCGTCCGCGTTGGTCTTCATGCCGGGCAGCATGGGAGAATTGATCAGGTAGCGGTTGATTGGATTTTCGATCAGGAGCTGGGTTTTGCCGTCGTACATGGTCAGCGACCAGAAAGCATTCACGGGCGGCTGCTGACCAGGCGGGAACGTCAGCGTATAGTTGTGCTTGCTACCGTCGAGCGTCTGCCCATCGCTGTCGACGCGCGTGAACGGATAGGTCGCCTCTTCCGGATCGTTGCCGTAGATGCCCGCCTGAGCGGCGACAGCACGTTTCATCCAGTCGCCATTGTAATGCGCGCTATCGCCCGGAAGACCGCTAACCCGCCAGCCATTGATCGTCTTGCCAACTTTGGCGACGGCCTCGTCGACCTTCCGCTGGCCTTCCTTCATGCCAAGGCCGAACTCCAGCTTCTGCTCCAGAGGGAGGTCTTTGAAATTGAAACTCTTGCCAGGCCCCACGCCGATGCGAGCCAGCTTGGCACGCATCTCCTTCTCGTTGTCCTGCGCCGGCGCGAACTGCAGTGCAAAGTCGAGATAGTCGAAGAAATTCGTCTTCACGAGTTCCTTGTCGATCTTTGGGAAAACAACGGTTGGCGCGGCCGGCGGAGCGGGCTGTTTCAAATAGGCCGAGAGCATCTGAACCTTGTAGCCGTCCTGCACGCTCTTTACGTTGGCCAAGTCATCCGGACCGAAAAGCTGGGTTCGATATCCAGCGAGAGCAAACTGTGTGCTCGAACGAAAAACCTGCTTGATGCCGGCCGGGGTGTCGCCTTGCCAATCCGGTCCGACCACCATGTAGTCGCCGGCCTCGCTCCCCGTGGCACGAGTGCCGATATAGCCGAAATTGTAGGTATTACCGTCGCAGAGCATGACCGAGTAGTAGCGCTTGGGATCGATTGCCGGCACCGAGAGCACCACCGGCTCCGCTCGCAAATCCAACCAGGCGAAAGAATAGGGCGTGTCGCTGTTTGGCGTGACAATTGCGGTGTCTTTGTAGGTGAAGACGTTGGGTTCGTTCTTTAACTGATTGAAGGGCGCCTTAAACTGGCCCGAGTTGCGATCTACCGCGTATTCGTACATGACGGCGTAGTTCATCACGATAGGCAGCCCATAGACAAAGCCGGCCTCCGCGAGGTCTTTGGCCTCCACCAGCGTGGGCCATTCGGCATTGTTCGCCGCATAGGCGGGGGGCAATTTGGCAACTGTGACCCCGAGTGCGACGACCGCAGCATTGCGCATCAGCTCGCGTTTCGTAAGCATCAGAACAACATCCCTCTTTTGCAGCGGGTGGCCGAGCCCGACGATCTTGATCGACCTGTTGCGATATCACAAAGCTGCTGACGGATTTCCCCGCCACTCATTTTACGCCAGTCGATGATTGCGCGAAAAATGGTCGAGCCCCTCAACTCGGCACAAGATACCGTAGCGGTTGTGGCGGTCAATGTACGCTACTGCGGACGGCGATCGATCCGGGATTCGGCAGCAAGACCCTAGTAGGGGCTAAGGTTGAGCTGGTGACACGATCCTGAAAGGCACGTCGATAACCTTCCTGAGCGGCCAGATACGGTGCAGCGGATTGCAGTAGTCGAGGATGATCACCCGATAGCGCGCCGGCCCCGGTGAGGCCGTCTCTGGCACTTGGATGGGCTGGACATAGGCATCCTTGCCGACCGGGCCGGAGAGCGGCCGGGACTGCGTACCAAGGTCAAAGCGAACCGTCTTGCCGTCGAAAATGATGCGCTGCGTGTCGCGCGGGCATAGGCGGTATCGCCGGAATTCGTAGGCGACATGCAGAAGGCCGCCAGGCTGTACATCGGGCGGCCGAGCCTCGGCGAGCAGGCTATCCGTGGCCGGGTTCCGGTCGCCAACCCATAGAGCCAGCAGCGCCGACGCTACGCCTACGAGCACCAGCACCGACATGCGCAACGTCGTCATCATCGCGGCGGGCTCCCACTATGGCCGAACCAGGCGATCACCTGCATGATCTTCTCCGCAAACAGCAGCGTTCCGAAAAACACGCCGAGCATGGTGATGATCACCCAGCGGACGAACTTGCCGACGGTCATCACGGATTGAGAGAGCTTGATCGCCTGGATCAGCTGCTGGCTGCCTTCAGGCCCGAGGCGGGCGATCTGGCGAATGACGTCCACTTCCTCGGGCCGGAGCTCGTCCAGGAGATCCCGGGTCTCCTTCGGGAGATCTGCGTATTTCTCGGATGGCAGCTGCTGGAAGTGGTCATTGGGATTGAATGCATCGGTCACCGGCGCGCATTCCCTAGCTCGACCGCAACATCGTCGTAAGCCTTGACGGTGCCGCGGTGCTTGGCATTGCAGACGCCATAAGCGTCGATCGCTCGATCGGCCATGATCTGCGGATTGCGGCTAGGCACGGGCGGCGCTGCTGCAATGTGAAGCTCAGGGCTTAGCGGCGGGACGAATATCGGCGCCGGCGCGGGCGGCGCGGTCGATACGTGACTGCACGCGGCCAAACTCATCGTCGCTATAGCGACACACAGGATCGTCGCGCGTGAGGGTCTCATCACTGGATGCCTCTCTCAGATAGGCAATCGCGCGGTTCACGCCGATCGCGATGTCATTGACGCCGGCTGAGAGCCTGGCGTTGCGTTCGATGGTCTGCTTCTGATCCGCGATCGTCGCCTTTAGGCCGTCCCGCTCAAGGCGCAGCGCTCGCGCGGATCCGAAGGCGTCCGTGACGCGGTAACTGGCATAGGCGCCGAGGCAGAGGCCGATCGCGGCTGCCACCGCCATCCCCTTCAGGCCGAAGACGGACGGGATCACGCGACCTCCCCTGTCCCCGGCGGATACGGGGACGGCAAATGGTCTGGCTCGAACGGCTGGGGCTTGCTCATCAGACCAGCCCTCGCCGCTTCATCGCGCGCCAGATCAGGAAGCCAGCCGCGCCGAGCACGACGAGGAAGGCCACGAGCGCATACGGATTCTCGACCGCCGAGAGCAGGCCGACGCCAGCCGAGCCGATGACCGTGGTCCCCGCGCCCAGCACAGTCTCAGACTTCAGCAGAGAGCCCGGGGCATCCGTGGCGATCGGAGCGTCCGGGAGATCAGCCGTGGGCGTCGGAGGTGGGACAGGCAGCGGCGCCGTGCTGCCGCCCATGATCGCCCGAGCCTTTTCGAGATAGGCCTTCCGGTCCTTCAGCCCATTGGTGCCGCCGTTGATCTTCCGGGTAATGGCTTCGATGTTGTTGGCGTCCGCCAGGGCGTTCAGGCCCTTCGCCTTCCAGTACTCGCAGGCGATGCGAACCGAGTTCGCGACGTTCGCCGCCTGCCCCGGATTGGCGATCAGGTCGACGCCGATCAGCTTGCCATACTTGGCGTAGTTGAAGCGGCCGGTGCACTGGAAGATGCCGCGCCCGCGGAAACGCGCGCCGTCGCCGGGCTGCGTGTTGCCGAGCGTCTTCCCCACATCGGTCTGCGGGCCATAGCGCTTGTCGAAATAGGCGGTCGAGCCATATTCGACCAGCGTCTTGAAGCCCGCCGTTTCATGAGCCGCCTGAGCGAGAAAGTGCGCCAGACGCAGCGGTGTCGTGATGCCATAGTCCGGCAGGATTTCGACCAACAGCGGCGCCAGGCCGGCCAGCAGCGAGGAATCGGCATAGGGCGTCAGACGACGCAGGTCGTCCGCCGTGATGCGGTTCATGTGTTGTCTCCGGTGATGTGGGGAGGTGGTTGACTTATTCGGGGCGAGCGCCAAGTCAAAAAGCCTGACTTGTGCTCAACTTCGCCCGCGACCCCCGCCGCGGGCTTTCTTTTGGAACGGTCGCTATTCCAGAGAATTATTGTGAGGCGGGCGTGCTAGTCAGCAGACCGGTCTGGCTCGACCTCAGATCGGCCGTTCGAAGGGTTTAGGCGGACCGCCCGCGCCTTTGAGGCCAGGTTGAGGTATTCCAAATGGAAAAGCTGACTATTGCCCTTGCCCCGAAGGGCGAGGGATGGATCGTCGAACACCGCGACGCCAACGATGTCATTTACCTGACTAAAGAGGCAGCGCTTCAAGGCGCTATTGCCGTGATCGAAACCGCGATGGCCGAGGGCTTGGAGATCCACTTGAACATCCCCGGTGGGAGCGGCCGGTTCGACTGAAGCGAGAGTGGAACCGGCCGATCGCCAGCGGGTTGGTTGGTGCGGGCGTGCCTATGGCATACCGGTTGGATTGGCTCTCAAGCCGGTAGTTCACATCTTCAGCTCCAGCGAACCGCCCGCACTGAATTCTAGACAAGACTGTTTCGACTCTGCACACTGGCAAGGTCTGCAACACCACGGGGACATCATCATGAAGAAGACGTACCAGAAGCCGACCCTCGACAAATCGGCGCTGCTTCAGAAGATCGCGGCGGCTGTCACCATCAGCGGTGAGATCATCATCGAGCCATAGGTCGGAACCTCTCAACAGGGCAGCCTTGCTCAGCGAGCCGCCCGCACTGATACCGACGAGCGAGCACGCCTTGCGCGGCGTGTGCTCCAGAGCCCGCCAGCACCCCATACCCCCCCCCAATACCGCTGGCGGGCTCGGCCTCCCTCCGCCTAGAACCTTCTGGCCGCAGCGAACAGCGCGTCGATGGCGTCGTCGGCAAGCTTCAGGCTGCGACCTGGATACTGCAGCTGAGCAGTAAATTGACATCACCCAGATCGGCCATATCCCACGTTTCGGACGCGAGGGCGTCGTTCTCGATGATAAAGCCACCAGTGGCTCTAACCGCGCCCATGGGCAGGTTAGCCGCCATAGAGCCAATCACGACGGCGGTTCCCGCAGTAGCGCCCGCTGCGATGCCGCACAGAACTGCGACCAGGGCGGTTGGTGTGATCGTCTGTGAGGGCGGGTCGGAGCTGGTAAAGACTCCGGCCGTGGAGACAATCGAGATCGTGGCAATAGGCTTGCTGGGGCGCAGCAAGAGGATGGCCTTTTGGTTGTTTGAGTTGCCGTTTATGCCTGTGACTGTGCCAGCGGAAATGTCACCAGACGTCAAAACCTTATACTCAAACGAGCCGCCACGACCGATGAACGAGAGCAGGCCATTGACGCCGTAGGCGCGAGTCCAACCAGATGGCGTGACCAATGGTGTCGCGGCAGTCGCGGTCGTCCCCATTTGGAATAGGATCGCGAGATCACCGGGGACAGCCCCGGCAGGTATCGAGATAGTGGCCGTAGTGGACTGGCTCTCGTTGATGTAGGTCAGCGAGAATGGGTCGTCGCCGCCGACGCCAAACCCGTACAGTTGATTGATCGCCAGCATCAGACATCGCCTTCGGCAAGGATCTCATCAGGGACGAGATCAGCCAGGAGAAGTACAGCGATGGTGTCTGGATCATCGTAGTTCACGGTCGGGTAGTCCCGCGAATACCAACGGGCGAATTTCGAGCCATCCTGCAGCAGAAACGCCATGATCTGGGTCAGCTTGCCGGGATGGCGATCCACGCGCCGTTCGATCAGAGCTTTCGAAACCTGCCGCTTCGGCTGCGGCAACAATGTCGGATCCTGGATCAGGCGCAGCACCCGATCCGCCTCGACCGTGTCGCCGAAGGGCTCGCCATATTCTTCGATGATCGGAAGCCAGCGCCAGCCGGGCTTGGTGCCAGCGTCCAAATCGATGAGGCGCGCCAGCGAAATCCGCTCGATCGCATCCTGCGGCGAGACGAGCGCAACATGCGTGAAGCCGGTCATGCGTCGTTCCCCGCATTGTAGGAGATCATGAGCTTGATGCCGATGAGGCTGGCGTCGCCGGCCATGTTGTCGGAGGCGACAACGCGCGACACCTCGAATACGACCAGGTCATTCTCGGCCGGCATATTCCCGATGGTGATGGCAGCGCTGGCCGGGCCGATATGCAGGCTGTTCTGCGCCTGCCAGGTATCGTTCGATGTCTGCACGGTGCCGAACGCCCCGTTGATGCCGTCATTGTCGCCCAGCGCTCGGCCCGCAAGTGACCACACGACGTTCTGCGTCGCGGCGCCGCCCGTGTTGGTCCAGTAGGGAATGAACGTCACCGTGCCCTCATCCCAGCCCTTTGGCATGGCGACGGAGAAGTGCGCGTATTCCTGCGTCGTGGTGTCGAAATCCATCGTCGACAGCGTGATGTCATTCGAGCCGGAATCGTAAGCACCCTTGGCGGCGCCACTGGTGGCGCGCGGCGTCATGGCGCCGGCCGGAATCCAGATGGTCTGAAGTCCGATCGGCAGATGCTGGGCGGCGGGAGAAGGGAACATCTGTGCCGCGGTGGTGACGTTGAGCAGCGAGCCCGTCGACGACTTGATCAGCGAGCGCGAAAAGCTGGTGCCGCTGGCGATATAGGTGCCGATGCCCCATTCAAACGCCGAGCCATCCTCGATCACATAGGGGAACGTATCGCCGTCGACGGCGCCGGCGGCTGCGAGCGTCTGATGGTAGCCGAGGGCGGCATCCGCGACGGCGGCACCGAGTACGAGGTTCCCGGTGCCGCCGGTCGTGATGGTCATCCGCACCCGGTCGAACAGCTTGAAGGCCATGGCCCATCCTCAGTTGTAAAATTGCTTCCAGGTGCCGTCGCGATGGATCCAGCCCACTGTGACCGGCTTCCACGTTCCGGCATGGCGGGCGAAGACATCGGCCGGTAGCCAATTCGAGCCGCGATAGACCAGCCAGTCGGCGCCGCCACCGCCGAGGCTGGGTTGGCCGAGCGTGGGGGTTCCCGCCGCCAGGTTGTTGGCGACGAGTTCGTGCCGCTGACCGAGGGCGGGCTGGGCAAGGGTCGGCGCCGCTGTGACCAGCGAGTTCGCGATAAGGGCGTGGATCTGGCCCAGCAGCGGTTGACCGAGAACTGGTGCGCCTGCCGCCAGGCTGTTGGCGGTCAGCTGATAGTTGATGCGCAGCAGCGGCTGGCCGAGAGTCGGCACGCCGATCGTCAGGCTGTTCGCGACCAGAGCGTGGGTCTGACCAAGAGCAGGTTGGCCGAGAACAGCCGCCCCGGCTGACAGAGACGAGGCGATCAGCGCGTGCGTCTGCCCGATTGCCGGTTGGCCGAGGGTCGGCGCACCGGCGGCGAGACTGTTGGCGAACAGCGAATGGGCGCCGACCCCCGCCGTCGGCTGTCCAAGTGTCGGAACACCAGCCGCCAGATCGTTCGCGACCAGGTGGTAGGTCTGGCCGAGGACGGGCTGGGCGAGGCTGGGCACGCCGGCCGACAGGCCCAGCGCCAGCAGGATGTGCGTCTGACCCAGAGGCGGCGTTCCGAGCGTCGGAGCACCGGTTGCGAGCTGGCTCGCGGTCAGGGCGTGGGTCTGGCCGAGGCTGGGCTGATCCAGAGAAGGCGAGCCGGCAGAGAGCCCGTTCGCCACCAGGGCATGGACTTCCTTGAGCGTCGGCTGACCCAGCGTCGGCGCACCCGCCGAGAGGCCGTTGGCGACCAGGGCGTGCTTCTGACCTACAGCCGGCGTGGCAAGCGTCGGAGCACCAGCCGACAAACCGTTGGCGGTGAGCTTGTGCGTTTGCCCCACCGCCGGTTGGCCGAGGGTCGGCGCGCCGGCGGAAAGGGAGTTGGCAATGAGAGCAAAGGCGCCGCCCGCCCGCTGCCGGCCGAGGGGAACCCGCCCGAGAGGTGCGGAACCGAGCATGCGCTATGCTCCCTGTTCGATTAGGCCGGCGCCGGGATGCCGATGTCGTAGGCCGGCAGCGTGAAGGGGTTCCCGCTGGTCACGGGCTGCGAGGCGGAAAGCGAATAGGCGGCCAGCAGGCGGCTGTTCGCGCTGTCGACGACAGCCCAATGGGTCGCGGTGCCGGAGCCCGTGACGCTGCCGTCCGTGATGGCGGCCGACGTCACCTTGCGACCGCTGGGCGAGCGCGCGGCCGGCGAGCCGAAGGCAGCACCGGCCGAGAACGTCTTGTTGCCAAGCGCGTTCGTCGAGGTCGCGGCGGTGTAGGTTGCTGGCTCTGCCGAACAGATGAAGATCTTATCGGCCTCTGTGTCGATCACGTTCAAGCCGAGGTCGAGCACCCGGTCGTTGAGATAGGACATAGCCGTTCCTTTCAGAGGGTGGCGAGTTCGGCCGCACGTGCGAAGGCGGCGGTTTCTTCTTCGTGGAAGCTGTCTTCGATCCACTGGCCGTTCGGGAATTCCTCGGTCGGCACGGCAAGGCCGAAGACGTAGAAGCCCTTGACGGCGAGCCAGTCGAGATAGGCCATGGTCTTGCCCAGCACGATCGGTTGCCCGGCCGCGTCGAGAGCGCCGACCTGGTAGTGCGGCAGGGTGCGGTCATTCGACAGCAGCGCCTCGGTGGCCTTGCCCGTCTTGCGGGCCGGGCCGCGCTCAACGCGCACTTTTCCATCGATCTCGGAGAGATCGTCATTCAGCTTGACGATATTCATGGTCGTTCCTTGAGGGTTAGGCAGGGACTTTCAGCCAGATCGCATTCTCGGACGCTGGGCCGGATGGATCTGAAGTGCTGACCGTGATCGACGGCACGCCGAGCGCCGCCAGGACTTGCGCGACCGTGGCGCCGTCGGCGCCGGCGGGGCCGGAAGGGGCGAACATCCAATAGGTGTTGTCGGTGGCCGAGGCCGGCGGCGTGTGGTTGAGGTTGCCATTGACCCGGCTGACAAAGGCTCGGCCCGAATAGGTGATGTAGTCGCCGATCGAGTAGTTGCCGACCGATGACCAGGCGCCTGCCGGATTGACGAACTGGATGTCGGTCTCGGAAGCGCGGCCGATCGCGACATAGCGCAGGGTTCGCGAATAGCTGCCCTTCGTCACGGTGATGCGATACGCCCCGCCGATCACATGCAGGGCAGCAAAGCCCTCGCTGTCGGCGAGAAACGGATTGCCCAGGGCCACGGTGCCGGCTCGGTCTGAATAGAGCGATGCGAGCGGTGCACCGGCCTGCTCGCGGCGCACCTCGATCGAGGCGCCGGGTAGGACATTGCCGGCCGCATCGGTGACAGTGAACTGGTGTCGAGCAAGCGCCATGTCAGTTGATCTCCGGGCCGCGTCGGTCGCCCGCGCCTGCCGTGAATGTCACGTAGCTGATGCCGTCGACGGCGTTGCCGGCTGCGCCAGGGATGGCGTCTGAATTGCCGGATGGCGCGCCGGGCTGGCCGGCATCGCCGCCGGCGCCGCCCTGGATGTTCCAAGTAGGATTGCCGGACGCCTTGATGGTCACGCCACCCGCGCCGGCCGCTTCGGGTGTACCTGCTACGGGTTGGGAGAAAGTCGTCTCGCCGCCGATGGTGGACATTTCGTAGATGGCGCCGCCGACATAGCCCCTGCCGCCACCGCCAGTCGCCCGGGTGCCAGCGAAGAGGCTGCCCGTACTGTAGCCGCCCCCGCCGCCTCCGAAGATCTCGCCTCCAGCAAACTCGACCTTGATGGGTGCTCGGGTGCGCAGCGCCGTGCCACCCGGCTCGGCGGGGATATTGGAGCTGCCCAAGCCCCACCTGCCGCCGTTGCCACCCTTGCCTTGGATCCGGCCATGGATGATCAGCTTCAGATCCACGCCCGGTGGCCAATTGCCCACCTCGATCGCCGGGAAGGCGACGTTGGTGGAGCCGACCTTCACGCCCGCCTCGATCACGAAGGTGACGACGTCTCCGGAGACGGGCGCCGGATAGAGCGTGTCGTGGATGGTCCGGAAATTCAGGTTTGTGGCATCGCCGTCGATGATGATGCGCCGGTCGCTCAGGTCGTCATCGTCGAAGTTCACGAACAGCATCTCTTCCGCCTCGATACTGAACTTGTCGACGTCGGGATTGAGGCGCGTCACCTGAATCGGCACGGTAACCATGGCGCCGGTCTCATCCTGGAAGGCCTGGGAGCCAATTCGATAGCCGCCACCCTGACGCACGGTCTGATCACCAGGCACCCGGAACAGGGAAAAGCCGAGCTTGCGCGGTGGGTCGCGGAAGCGGCCAAGCTGGATGTTGTTCAGGCGTAGCGCCACGGTCCGTCCGAAGGCAGGAATCCAGCGCGAGAAGATCTTCTTGATCGCCGGAGCGCCATAGTCCGTCTGGGCCTGAAGATCGACGGTCAACGCGGTGGAGCGATAATTGTCCGGCTCTTCCACGCCCTGCAGAGGATTGCGCTGGCCGAAGTAGGTCCACACCTGCGAGATCCGTTTACTGGGCTGCTCCTGCACCGACAACGTGCCCTGCAGGATCGTCCCGGCATCGAACACCTGTGCGTCAGTGGAAATCTGGCGCAGCACCTGCAGGCGAATTTGCTGCTGAATATCCGACCACCAGATGGCCAGACCCGCCTGTTCGATCAGCTCCGAACAGAGGTCACCGACCGAGGTGGGTTCGGCGATGACGCCGGTGTACAGCCGCCTATTAAAGGCCTGTGTCTCTGTCAGCCATGCAGTGATCGGGATGAACTCGGAAGGAACCTCGGCGTAGTTTTGCAGAAGGTTGGCGATGATATTGGCCGGGTCTTGCGCCACATAGCGCAAGACAAGCTGGGCGCGGTCCTGTGCGTCGTGCGCTGCTGCCGTCGTGCCGTATTGAGCCCGCGTCAGCGTCAGCGTGTCGGCCGAGCGCGTGAAACCACAGATCTCCTTGCCGCCTATCGCCACATAGCCAGACGCCGGATATTCAGCGTTGCCAACCCCGGAAGGCGAAAGCGTCGCCGTGGTCGCTACGGCTGTGATGCCGGAGACGAGAAAGCCGTTCGAAAGCTTCGGAGCCTGGGCTCGGTCGCCGTCGGCGAGCTTCAGGACGTCTTTTGCCGTCAGGGTATAGATGCCGTCCGGAGTCGGGCCGGTGAAGCTTTCGAGGATGTAGTGGCGCGTCTCCATGTCGGCGAGCGCTTGGCCGACGACGCCGCGGATCAGCCGGATGGCGCGACCGCGCAGATAGGGATGGCGCGCGCGGAACTTGCCCCAGAAGGTGCCGCGCGCGAAGGCGTCATAGCCGCGCTCGGCCAGATACTTGTCGAAGCCTGGCGCGGCATCGGACCAACGGTGATCGCCGAAAGACACTGTCAGCGTCGCACGCTGGCCCAGATCCTCGCCAAGCGAAACCGTGCCGGGCGTGAAGGAAACGCCATTGATCGACGGGATCGCCTCGATGTCGCGCGGCAGGTAGTCAGCCGGCTGGGCGAAGCGCAGCGTGATCGGTGCGTTGACGAACTTGGTGCGCACCTGGCACGTCTTCAGCGTGTTCATGCACTTGCGCGGTCCCGTCGCCGGGATCGAGGCGGTGCAGGCGCCGACGCCATAGTTCAAGCTGCAGTAGTCGAGATCGATCTCGACATAGGTCAGCGCTTTCAAGCGCGCAGCTCCGAGCCGGAGATCTCGACCTTTGCCTCAACGCCCGCGACGAACGCCGCGAGCCGGATGATCTGGGCACTGAGACGCAACCGAAAGGACCACCCCCGGGGAAAGACCACCCGCAGCTTCACATCGCAGAGCGGCTTGAAGGGGATCTCGTGAGTGGTCGTCATAGCGAAACACCTCCCATGGAAAGGCTGATCTGCATCATGCCGTTGGAGCGCTGATTGCTGGGCTTGGGGTTGTTCGTCATCCACGCGAAGCCGGTCTCGCGCGGGTAGGACGCCGGCCGCCAGGCGAAGAAGAAGGGCACTTCCTTGCTGGCGACGATGAACGGATCCATCTGGGCCCGGTACCAGCTGGGCGTCATGTTCTGCAGGTCGACCGAGGTCTCGAGCGATTCCCCGAGAACGATCCGGCCGAGAAAATCGCCGCTCTCGCTGATGCCGGTTGTGATCCGGCTTTCGCGGCCGAATGGGATAGGCGTGTGGCCGACATAGATCCGGCGCTGCAGCACCAGTAGCTTGCCGACATACAGCACCGCGGCCCGCGGGATGACGGCGCCGGGCTGCATGCGCAGGCGGATCTGGAACAGGGCCTGCGGCACAAAGCGGAACAGTAACGGGCTGTCGTCGGCCGGCAGTATCTCGCTGGCCAGTTCAGCCCATGAGCCACCCTCGACGGCCATCCCCTCGACCGAGACGACGACCGCGCCGCTGCCGAAGTTGTGACGCGCGACGGCGAGGTAATCGATGAACTCGTCGGTTCCAACAGTGACGGTCAGGTATTGCTCGGCCGTATTGGAACCGCGCCAGGACTGCGCCTGGGCGGTCGAAGGGTTGGCGAGGTTCAGGACAGGATAGGCGGCAGCCGACCCGCTCGCGGCAAGATTGCCGATCGTCACCAGATTGTGCCAGCCGACGACGGGATTGTTCGCATTGACGCCACCGCCCGACGAAAGGACGACGCTCGGGGAAATGACGATCATGCGAGCACGACCTTGCCACCATCGGACTGATAGTCGATCAGCTTCTGCGCCAGGTCGCGGACCGCGTCACCGCTGAAGAGCTGGCTACTGCTGATGCCCTGCACGTACAGCGTCGAGGTCGAGCCCCCCTGCGTGTCGCCGCCGGCGGGTGTTGCCGGCGCTGATGCGCCGGTACTGCTGACAGTCGCTTTAGACCCGCCGCCGTCCTTATTGGTGCGAGCAATCGCCGCGAGCTGGGCAGCGCCCGCCGCGGCAACAGATGCGGCCGCCGCGAAACCCCATGGGGTAGCGCCGAAGTGAGCAAAGGTAGTCATGACCGCTTGAGCGGTCGATATGATGGTCTGCGCGTAGGCTGCGGCTTTCGATTCCCCGAACAGGGACCCCAAAATGGAACTCACGCTGTCTGCCATCACGCCGATCGCGTCCATTCTGGCCTGAGCGTTCCTTGCAGCTTCCTCGGCGGTCTGTTTGTCGATGGCCCGCATCTGAGCGGCGTGGTCCGACTCGACCGCTAACGCCATCTCGGCATAGGCCTGCTTCGAGATGAGACCTTGATCGAGGAAGTCGTTCAGGTCAGTCATGCGCTCGGCGTAACTGTTCTGTTCGGCTTCGCGCTCGGTCAGTAGAGATGCCTGCAGCTGCTCAAGACGCTGCTGCATTCGTTCCTGCTCTCTCTCCGCATCGCTCTTGCCGCCCTTGTCGCCGCCCGGAGGAAGGGTGGTGGGCTTCTCAGCCCCAAGCCAGTCCTCCGCGCCATTCCAGCGGAAACTGTCGCGATTGTTCATGCCGGATAGGATCGCTGCCTTAGCGCCGGCCTTCGGGTCGCCTGCCGCAGCGCCGATCATCGCACCGGGAGACATCGCCTCGCCGGCCTGTTCCTTTCGAAACTGGTCCATAGCCCCGCCGACCTGCTGGATCCGATCGACAAGGTCATCCAGCCACGTCACCGATTTCAGCACCGCTGATTTGACGGTGGTCTCCATCGTTGTCGCGAAGGCTTCCCACTTGTCGTCGAGCTCGGCGACCCGCTGCAGCGTGTCATCATCGATCACCGTACCAAGACGGCGGGCGGCACTGGCGGCCTGTTCGATCCCCGACGCCCCATCGCGGAACACGTTGGCAAGATCAGCACCCGAGCGTCCGAAGGCCACAGTGGTGATCCTAGCGCGTTCCTGTTCAGAGCCCGCTCGCCGGATCAGTTCTGCATAGTCTCGGATAAGGTCTGATGCCGGCCGTATCTGGCCACCCTGATCCCGAAGAGCGACGTTGTTAGCCTGGAGGACCTTCAGCAGTTCGCCTTGGCCCTGCGATGCTTGCCCGAGGTTCTTGGCGAAGACGCCGAGCGCCTTGTCCATATCTTCGAGCGAAGCGCCGCCTTGGTTGGCAGCGAAGTGCAGCTCCTGCAGCGCGGTCGTCGTGAGCCCGACCTTGTTGGCGGTGTCAACCAATCCGGCCCCGGATGCGACGATCGAACGAACGGCCGTCGGGATCTGCTCCAGCATTTGCATGACGGCACCGCCGGCCAAGCCGCCAAGGAAGCCGGCCGCGATTCCCTTCGCGAGCCCCGAAGTCAGACCCGAAAGCTTGGAGTTCATGGCCGAAAACCGGCTCTCGATCTGACCCGCAGCTCGGTTCGTGGCGCCGGCCGCCCGGCCCAGGCCCTGCTCGAACGCGGCGGTATCCGCACTCAGCGAGACGCGGAGTGCGCCAATCTCTGCACTTGCCATGTGATAGGGTTTCCCGCGAGACTAACCGACACGCCGAGCGTGATGGGGGATGGATTGCAGAAGGGCGAAATATTGGCGCTGATCGCCGGCCTAGGTGTGCTGAGCCTGCCTTGGGCGTTGATCTATTCGCCGCAGTTTCTCGGCATTGGGGCGGTCGGGCTGTTGTCCCTCTTGAGCATAGGGACCTTGTTCGTCGGCCAGACGGCCTCGTTCATCCTTATCGCCGCAGTGCTAGCGGTGGGGGCATTTTTACTCGGAGGCCTGATCGCGATCCACAGAGCGATCGAGCAACGCTACCCGCTGCCGGAGCGCCCGCGCCGTAACCCCTATGCTCAAGACTGAGCCTCTTCGCCGTAGGCGTCCTGGTAGATCTCGTCGACTTCATACTCGGACATCCGACCATACATCTGGACTGGCTTCTTAGCGTCCAAGATCCAGTAGAACTCGGCTGGCGTTAGGCCCCAGAATTCGCTTGGGGCCATTCCCCATCCGCCGACTGCGATGGCATAGGCTGGCTTCAGGAAGCCGCCGCGGTCGGCGCTACGGCGTTTCCCTGGGGGGCGTCCTTCTTTTCCGCAGAATCGGGCGGGAGCATCATCTGAAGCAGGCCCGCGAGAGCCGCGTTGACGATCGCGGCGGTGTTATCCTTGAACAGGCCCTGGTAGACCTGTTCGTCCGTAATCTGGACGCCGGCGTACCGGAGCACCGCGGCATATGCAGAGGCAATGGCGGCGAACTTCACCCTCCCCTGCCGGCTCATCTGAATGATCTCGGTCAGCGTAATCACGTCTTCGATGCGGGCAATGGCGCCCATCACCTTGTTGGCCGGGATCACGTAGTCCGTGCCCTGCCAGTTCAGCTGGATGTCGTCGAAGACGCCCATTATGCCGGCACCTTCGCGCCCGAGTTCTGGATCGCCAGCCGCAGGTTCGAGGCCGTCGACGCCACACCGAGCACGACGGCAACTTCGCCGACACCGAGATCCGCAGCTGGCGCGATGCCGCCCGCGGCGCTGTCGAGGACATAGATCGTGCCGATGGCCAGGGTGGCGCCGAGGTTGATGTCGCCGCTCTTCTGGATCGTCAGCGGCTGGTTCGGCGCGGCCGCATGCAGAGCAATGCCGTCGGCGCTGTTCGCCGCGGCGGGCGCGGAATCGGCATCGGCCAGAAGGAACTTGCGGGTGGCAGGATCGCGATAGACGGCTTGGCCCGCGGTGACAGCTACGCCGGCCACTCCGGTTTCCTTTACGGCGTTGGATCCGGCCACGACATTCGCGGCGGTGATGGTGAGTGCAGCCATGTTCGTTGCTCCTACGGCGCGGGCGTGAAGGTGACGACGCCGGTGGACTGCAGCGTGCCCTCGAACGTCTGGGCGTCTTTGTAAGGCGCGGTGTCGCTCGTGCTGGCGAGATGGAACGTCCCCGCCAGGATCGCGCCGTTCGGATAGGTGAGCGTCACCGGCTTCTGCACCGTGCCAGCGAACATGTCGGCCAGGAACGTCTGGCTCTTCGTGACGCCAGAGACCGAGATATCGACCGATCGCTCACCCGCTTCGTCGAGCAGGGTGCGCCAGCCATTATCGTCGTCGCTGGTGATGTCGATCGGCTCGCCGTTGACGGAGATGCCTTTCTCGCGAACACCCGGGACGGCCATGCCGCCCCAGGTTAAGACGACCTTGCGGCCGATGTTTGCAGCCATGGTTACGGCTCCTTGCTTGTGAACGAGAGCAGATAATCGAGGGAACGGCGGAAGAACTGCACGCCGCCTGGTCCGGTCTCCGGCGGGAAGTCGCGGACGGCGTCGAGGAAGACGCCCTGAAACTCGACGCCATTGAAGGTCATCGCGACGGGCAAGGCGTCAGTCACCGCCTTGGCGACGGCTTTTGCCAAAGTGCTGCCGTTCGAGCCCGGGGCGTGCGCGGCCCAGCAATCGATTTGCACGCGCGCCGTACTGAGTCCGGCCAGCCCCTCATCGGAATATTCCGGGGCGCTGTCGATCAGGTTCAGCACTACGGCGGGAAGCGCGTCGCCTTGCGGGCGTTCGTCCCAGGTGATGCGAAGAGCGACGAGATCCGTCAGCGGCGTGGAGGCCAGGAGGTGGGCGGTCAGCGCCTCTTCCATGATCAGCCCCCCTTCGCCGCGAGCTTGGCCTTGCGCTTGGCAACGCGTTTCGCGGCCTTCATGATTTCGCCGCCGAGATCGCCCTTGATGATGTCGAGCGCTTCGTCTTTGTGCGCGTCCCAGGCGGGGCGCATATAGGGATGAGGGCGATTATTGACCGAGCCGAATTCCTGCAGATGCGCGTGCGGTTGCCGGCCGGGACCGACATACATCTCGGCAAAGGACCCTTCGCCTTTCGCAGCGCGGCGCGCGTCGCGCATAGCGCCGACGGCGGCTTCCTTGCCCAGCCCGGCCTCCATGGCCGCAGCGAATTCTTTTTGACCCGCCTTGGTCCCGAGCTTCGGCGACACGACGATGCTGTCCCGGAGCTTGCCGGATTTGACCGGCGCCAGCTGTCGAGCCTTGTCGGCGATCGGCTCGCCAGCTTTCTTCAGCACGCGGCGGAGGGTGTTGCGCGCCACCGCCTTCGGCAGATCACTGAGCGCTGCTTCCAACTCGCGTAAGCCCTCGACCTTGACGGTGGTCTTCGCCATCAGTCCGCCCGCGCTGTTGCGGAAATCTCAAGGCCTTCGCGGCGTCCGATTTCCTTGACGCCGACGATGTCGAAGACCCTGCCGCCGTAGTTGATGCGGTCCTTCGGGTTGACGTCGGCAACATCGGTAGACCAGCGGATCTGGAACCTCGTCTCGATCGATGCACCGTTCTCTTTCGCGGCGAATTTTTCGCTGTCGCGGACGTCGGTCTTTGACGCCCAGACCGTCGCAAGCGGTGACCAGGCTTCAACCGGATTGTTGAGAGCGTCGCGCGCCGACACATACCGCTCTATGGTGATGCGGCGGTCGAGGGGGCCTGTCGCCATGCTCATGCCGACCACGCTCGATACGGCGAGAGCAACGCGAGAACGGCGCCGGCCGTCAGCGCTTCATCCACGGACGCGCCGCGATTCTGGAACAGGTAGTCTACGGTCAGCAGCACGGCGGCTCGCACTGCGGCCGGCACTTTGCCCTCGGCATAGCCGGCGTCATAGGTCACCCGCACGGCCTCAGCGTTGGAATAGAGCGCCGGCCAGGATCCGCTGGCTGTCAGCGCGACACGCCCGTCGGAGAGCTTTCCCCATCCCGTGCCGGGCATAGTCTGCTCGGTGCCGGACGTGTCGAGATACTTGATCGATCCAACTTCGATCACCGGTCCATACGGCAACGCGATGAAGTCGCAGTCGAAGCGGCTGAACCTCGCCTCGAGCGTCTGTTTGCCGAACGAGCGGCCGACCCATCCGTTCGGGCCGTCGATCCACTCGCACGCCGCCGAGATCAGGCCCTGGATAAGGATATCCTCGTCCGATGAATCGACGCGCAGATGCTGCTTGGCGTCGGCCAGCGTAACGATTGCCTCCGCACCCGGTGGCGTGACGACGGTGACGTGCATTTAGCTGGCCTTCGTCCCGCGAGCGCGGGGTGCCGAGATGATTGCCGGGGCGGCTTGCGGCGCGTCGTCCGTGCCATCCGTCTTGTCAGCGGGCGGTGCCTCAGCCTTGTTCTTCGGCGCAGCTTTAACCTTGACCTCATGCACGAGCCCGCGCTGCAGCAGCAGCGCGGCCGTGCCCTCGTCGGTCTCGAATTCCTCGCCAGGCAACAGGTTCTCGGCCTTGACCGAGCTGATGTGGATGGTGTCAATCGCAATCAGTTTCATGGCCATCTCCTTGCCGCGCGGTCCTTCAGGTAGGGCCGCCTGGAAAAGAGCCCCCAGCCGAAGCCGGGGGCCTGATCATGGTGCCAGCGACTAGCTGGTGAGGTCGGTGATGGCCGTCGAGAACGTGCCCTTGATGAAGGCTTCCGGACGATAAACGGCGAGCGCCAGACGCTCCTCGGCGAGGATGGTCACGAGGTTCTTCCGGAAGTTGTCGCTGTCTTCCGTCGACACTTCGACCCGTGCGTCCTCGCGATCGAAGATCTGGGCTCCCAGCTGGAACGCGCCAGTCAGGAAGGCACCGGAGGTCATCGCCTGGGTTGCCACCACCGGCAGGCCCCAGAGCTGCGGCTGGGCCGTCTGCTGCGGGTTGCCGATGATGTAGCGACCCTGGCTATCCTTCGTGGTCTCGATGTTGGCCCAGTCGATCGGGTTCAACACGATGCCGGTGGAAGGAAGTTCAGCCAGCGCGCCTTGCAGCATGGCATAGCGGATGACGTCCAGCTTCTGCGGGCTGGCGACCACCGAGGTGCCGGCCGCGAAGGCCGTCGCCTGGGTATAGATGCCGTTCAGGTCCGTGCCGGTGCCACCGCCATTCAGCAGCTGGTTCTCTTCGACGAAGGCCAGGCCATAGCGCAGGCGGCCGTCGATGTAGGACTGCAGCATCGGGGCGTCGTCGAGGATCTGGCGGGTTGCCAGCACCCAGTGCGCGATCGTGGTGACCGAGGTCGTCACGATATCGAACTTGATCTCGGACTGGGGCTTGGTCGGGCCGGTCGTTTCCGACACGGTCGCGGCCGAGTTGGTGAATCCGGTCTCCTTCGGGTACTGGATCGACGACTGGCTGGTGCGCCCGGGCGTCAGAAGATCGCGCACCGTCATGCGACGAACAACCGGAGCGACGAGATCCGCCCGCATCGGCACCAGCAGATCACCGGCCGAGCCGTTTGCGTCCGTGATCAGCGACGAGATGATAGCCTTCACCTCGACGCCGACACGGCGCCCGGCCTGAGGGTTGGCCATGAACGCCTTCACGGCTTCGTTCTCGATGACCTGGTAGCCGGCAGACTTGGTACGCTGGGGCTGGTCGCCGCGGCGAGACATCTTCTGCTCGATCTCGGTCATCCGCGCCGAGATTTCGTTGTGCTTCAGCAGCGCCTCGTCGGCCTTCTGCTTGGTTTCCGCCGTCGCGTCGCCGAGGTTCTTGATCTCGGTGTCGTGCTTTTCGGCGATGGTCTTGACGCCCTCGGCCGCGCTCTTCAGTTCGCGGGCAAGGGTCTCGAGTTCTTTCGTGTCCGACATGGAATGTGTCCTTGTTTTGTCGGGCTATCGGAAGCTGGCGGCGGCAGCGCGGAGCGCGAGCAGCACGTCGGCAGGCGGGGCGCCCTCGGACTCACTCCGAATGGCCTTTGCATAGCCGTGCGAGGCAATTGCCGTTCGCAGGGCCTTCGGCACGCCTAGATCACCCAGGACGTCCTCGAATTCTTTGATGGTCGGTGGCTCGCCGCTGCGCAGCCGGCGCGCGAAATCTTCAGCGCGCACGCTCTTCACGTCCGTGATCAGGGCGTCGCGCTTGGCGGGGAAATTGACTGGCGAGACCTCCCAGAGATCGACCGTCTCCAGGAACTCCACGCCAGGCATCTTCGGGTCGGTCTTGACTGCGATGGTCTCGTATCCGATCGACAGGCCGCGCAATCCGTTGCGCTTCATGGCGCGGTGCACGCGCGACCCGATCGGGTCATCGAGATCCACCTGGCCCTTCGCAAGAAGGCCGTGACCGTCTTCGACCATGTCGATCCAGACGCCAATCGGCAGTTCGGTCGACTTATGGTTCCACAGCATTAAGGGCATCGTGCCCTCTGACTTGTGCTTCGCCAGCGACAAGGCGAACGCGCCAGGCATGACGATGTCGCCGTAGCTGTCGGGCTCACCGCCGAAGACGCTGGCGTATCCTTCAAACAGGCCGTCTTCCGCCACGTCCTTGACGTGGAGGGCAAAGTCTTTTGTCTTCATGGTGGCTCCTAGATCGGCTCGCCGGGGGCGGGCTGAACGGCTCGCGGCGGCACCTGGCCCAGCTTGTCGAGCGTTGTCAGGTTGGACTGCACGGTGAGTTCCGTGGCGCCGCGCCTCGACAGGTTGAGCTTCGCGCGGCCCTCGTCACGATCCATCAATCCGTTCTGGACCATCTGCGAAAGGAACGAGGCCTTGGCGGCACTATCGGCCTCCATGAGGGCTTCGCGGTTGTACTCGGCGTAGAACTTCTTGCGTTCGGCCGGGCTGAGAAGCTGCTTGGCAACGGCCTGTTCGATGCCCTTCAGGAATGGGTTAAGGTCGAGAGTGAGCCAGCCCAGCATGATCTGCTCGACACCGGAGCCCCACATCGTTTGACCGTTGCCGGCATGGCCGACCAGGATGGGCGGCACATCGAACCAGCGGCAGATCTCTTCGACATTGAAGCCCCGCGATTCCAGCAACTGCGCATCTGCGGGACGCATGTTGAACGGTGAGAAATCCATGCCAGGATCGAGCGGCATGACCTTGCCGGCACTGGACGAGCCGGCGAACTTGGCGAACAGGTCGACGATTTCGTTCCGCTGGGTCGCAGTGACCTTCGTGCCGGTCGCCATTTTCACGAAACCGGAGACCTGCAGCCCGTTCGCGAAGGTCTTTGAAGCCGTCTCATCCGCCGCGATCGAAAGGCCGAGCGAATGGCATCCGTAAGCGACGGCCGACAATCCTAGATCACCGCCGAGGGTGAACCCCCGTAGGTGCAGGATCTGGTCTTCGGTGAAGCGCTCTTCGCCGCTCCTGCCGCTGTAGCGATAGGCCCGGGCCCCGTTGCTGTCCCGATAAACAGTGACCAGCTCTGGCCGAAGGGGAACTAGCGCTGTGATCCTTTGACCGATCCGGTCGATGCGGGCGTAGGCGTTGCCCCAGAGATCCATGCAGGCAACCTGGCCGCCCCAGAACTCGGCCGCCGACTGCTCTGCATTCGGGCTGTCGTGAACGAGCTCGTAGAGCCAGTGATCCTTGGCGGTCCGAATACCGCCATCAGCCAGGCGCTCATGAACCACGAGCGGCAGCGAGCCAAGAACGCGCGACCTCAGTCGCACGCACTTCCATGCGGTCGAAAGCTGCAGCGTCGTTTCAGCCGTGACGTCCTTGCCGGCATGGCTGCCGCCTCCGATGAACCAGCTTTTGGTATCCGTGAGCTTCACGGAGCGCCGGCCGAAAATGCCACCAAGAATGCTCATGTGTACATCGCCGCCTGCGAGAGGAAGTCAGTCAAATCCACGCCTTCCTCCTCGGCCCCAGCGGCCGCACCGACCGCCATGCAGAGAGCAACAGCGGCATCGATTTTGTTGAGGGACCGGGTCTTTGCGAGCCAGTGATTGTCCCACTTGTCGCTGTCGGTGACCGCCGACATCATGGCTGAGATCAAGACGGGGTTGCCCTTGAGACGCAGCCGTCGCTCCAGAAGCGCATCCTCGAGGAGCCGAAGAGAGCCCGGCATCCAAAGGCCTTCGCCCCCGGCGACAAGGGGCTTGCCCTTCTTCGTGCCGCCCTGGGGATGCTCAACAAACGTGACCGTCAGGCCAAGCTCGTCCACGTCTTCCTCGAACCGGCGGAAGGCGTAGCGGTCGTAAGCGACCAGCTGGATGTCAAAGTCTCGGTCGTATTCCGCGAGCGTCTGGGCAACGTGTCGGAAGCTGATGTTCTCGCCCTTCGGCGCATGGATATGCCCTTCGCGCTGCCATACGGCGTAAGGCAGTTTGTCCCGAAGACTGCGAGCCGCCAGCGTGTCGCCGGGCGTCCATGCCTCAATCCAGCCGTCGAACAGCGGCTTGCCGTCGCCCGTCTCGCCAGTTTTCACGACCGCGCCGAGCGCTGTGATGTCGCGGTTTTGCGATAGATCCAGCCCCAGCCAGATCGGCTTGCCGTGGTGTTCGGCCGGATCGAACTGACAGATCGCAGGCTCGAGAGTTGCCCGCGTCATCCATGCTGTTTCGGCGTCGGTCCACACGCAGAAATGAAGCCGGAGGATGCCGTTCAGCTTTCCCGGCATGGCCTTGGCCTGCGCGACTACGCCGGCAAGGTATTCCTCGGTGATCGTCACGCCGAGCAGCGGGTTCGCTTTCACCCAGCAGCTCGGATCATTAAGTGGATCGTCGCCCTCGTCGACGGAACAGACGAAGGAAAATGTCGTGTCGTCGATAGGCTCGCCGATGAAGGTCGGATCGGTGACCGCATCGACGTGGCCGGCGGCAACCTTGATCGCGTGCTCGTGCTCTTCCCAGGCGACAGAGTTTCGATCAGAGCCGCTGTTCGTGATCATCAGCAGCAGCGGCTGGCGACGAAATTTAAAGCCGCGCTCGACCATCTCCATGGCGGCGCGATCGGCCAGTTCGTGCACTTCGTCAGCCAGGCCGAAGTGAGGGCGCGGCCCCGAACCCGTCCGGCCGGCATCCCGGCTCAAGGGGCGCATGAAGCTGCCGGTCTTGAGCCACGCAATGTTGTATTCCCTGCCCTCGCCACCGCTGAACGTCAGCCGCTTCGCAAGGTCAGGTGATTGCTTGACCATCTTCACGGCGTCGCGAAACAGGACCATGGCCTGGTCGCGGTGCGAGGCAACAGGATAGATCTCCGCGCCGGCCTCGCCGTCGGCCGTCATGCCGTAGAGCCCGATGCCGGCCGCCGTCGGAGACTTGCCGTTGCCCTTGGCTTCCTCGATATAGGCGCGCCTGAATCGACGTGTTCCGTCGGCACGCTTCCAGCCGAAGATGCTGCCGATCTTGAAGGCCTGCGACGGGTGCAGCAGGAAGGGGCGCCCTTCGAACTGGCCGCCGTTCAGTTGCAGCTTGGTCTCGAAGAACCGGATGACCTTGGCCGCATCCGCTTCGTCATAGCGCAGGCCGCGCTGGTGACCGTCCTGCAGATCCTTGAGATGTCGCCGGCAGGCATTGCGAACGTGCGGTCCGGCGATCGTTCGGCCTTCGACGACGTCCTTCGCATACTGTGTCGCGCGGTCAGGAGTCGCCGAAGAACTCGTCCGGCTCGTCTTTGCTGCCATCGTCGGATCGGTTCCGCTCGTCTGTCAGCCCGAGCTCGCTCATATAGGCGCGCAGCTGGCCGTGCTTGGATGCTGGGAAGGCTTTGGGAATGTCCCGGAACTCCTGCCAGAGCTCACAGAAGGCGATCGCCAAGGCTTCTCGGGATCCATCCAGCCAGCCTGCAGGTTCGATGAACCGCTTCCACGCCCACGCCGCTTGCCCCTTCAGATAGCTGGGGCGCTGAGGCTTCCCGAAGCTCGCCGCCGCGGCATCGATCGTGTCGCGAGCGTCCTCGGCCTTGCCGTGTCGGGTAGTTCGATGCGTGCCGTCGACGATCCGAAGATGAGCGCCCTTCGGCTTCGCGCCTCGGGTGGCCATATTGCTCGCTCCAGGCAGTTAATTTGGCTTTGCGGAGAGTTCCTGGCCCCACCGGTCCGGAACCAAGAGGTTTTTGACTTTTGACCCGCCCCCCGGGTGTCATCACTTCTTCGGGGCGGGTGGAGGGGTGGCGGGTATCCATGGCCCTGCTACCTTGGCCCATGCATTGCGGGCCTCATGCTCTGGCCAGTCTGGGTCACGGACGAGCGGGCCTGCTACACCGCAGCGGCAGCGCATCTGTGCGCCACGAAAGAAGTTGATCTTGAACTCAGGCTGCCTACCGCAGTTCGGGCAGCCAGCGAGAGAGACAAACGGACGGTAGTTCATCTGCTTCAGCCGCGCTGGCTGAGACGAGTGGAACGATACTGGCGCAGATCACGGCATAGGCTGGCCAACGCGATGATCAATAGCACCAGCGCCACCGACCAAGAGGCAGGCTGCCCTGCATAGTGCTTGATGACGTCGAGGCTTGCCCATATGGCGAGGCTGAGAGATGTGAGAGCCGTAAAGCGCAGCAGCGTGGCAACTATGGCCATCGCGTTCTCCTGTCCTATGGGGGAAGGCTAGACCGGCCAGCCGTCGTCGCCACAGGCTTGGCGCGGGCTACCGCCCTGTTCGATTGCCTGCTTGTCCCGGTCGTGGTGCGGCTGGCACAGGGACTGCCAGTTGGTCGTGTCCCAGAACAGGGTCTGGTTTCCCTTATGCGGAATGATGTGGTCGACCACCTTGGCCGCTGTGACGAGGCCCTGCTTGATGCACATGACGCAGAGCGGGTGGTGCATCAGATAGGTGGCGCGGGCCTTGTCCCAGCGGTGGGTATAGCCGCGCTCGCGGGCCGATGGTCTGGGCATTAGATACTGACCCTACCTGTGCTGAGGTGGACAACCGCAGCTCACTTCCCGGAGGCCCCAGGGTTGCTGGACTTCGACCCTGCCCCCCGGCATTGATAGCGGGGGGCTTAGGGACCAGATTCGATGCGACTGAAATTCCTCGCGAAACACCCGTTGATCGTTGACGCAGTCGCGGTTCCAGCGGGCACCTACGACGGTCGTGGAGCCTTGGTGTTTACTCCAGGAGAAGGCGGGACGGCCATCAATAGAGAGGAGTTCACGCTGCTACTGCCGGACCGGGAACTAGTCGTGACCGCCAACGTCAATGACGGCTCCCTGATACTCATCTAATCGCGTTCCAAGGATGGTTCGGGTCACGCGGTCGGCCGGCTACATCGTTGCCGATGACCTGCCCGCGCTCCTCTTCTCTTTGCTTCGTCGCGCTGTGGTGCGTAGTGCAGAGGCCCTGGTAGTTCGCCGGGTCCCAGAAGAACGTGGGGTCGCCACGATGTGGGGTCACGTGGTCGCAAACGGTGGCTATCTCGGTGAGCCCTTGTTCGTCGCACTTCACACAGAGCGGGTGCGCCTTCAAGTGTGCGGCTCTCGCCTTCTTCCATCGGGCCAGCCCGTACCAAGCGCGCCAAGGCTCGTCACGGTGGCTGTCCATGGTCACGGCCGGACGTCGATGTCTGGCAGGATCGCCGCCGGCTTGAAGACCACGCGATACCGGTAGGTGCTGACCGGCTGCGGCTCCAACTGCTCGACGAAATAGGTCACGTTGTCCGACAGCCCGAGGAAGTGCTTCTTGAATTCGCCCGGCCCGGTCTTGCAGGTGATCGACACCTCGCGGGCCTTGTCATTGTTGCCCAGCGAGCACAGGCCTTCGATGCTCAGCATATAGTCGCCAGTTATGCCGTTGTAGAAGACGACCCGGCGATTGACCTCGAACATGTCCGCCGCGCGCGACAGGTTGCGTGATGCAACGTCGGCATCCGTGGTGCAGCCAGCCAGAGCGGCGGCAGCAATCATCGCCAGAATGACGGACTTCAGCATCAGCATTCCTTCGGGGATAATGCAGCCAGGACTTGGCGTCCGAGGAGGCCGAGTGACGACGGTGTGGGACGGCACGACAGATAGCGCCCGTACCGCAGAGCCGCTATTCCGAGGGTGGTTAGGATCACGCGGGTAGGTTTGTCGTACCGGGGCGCCCCCGTGTTGCAGGCGTGTCAGGTGCCGGTCCACCATCGCGATGCTGATTCGAACAATGGAGGCCTCAATGACCCACGACGCTAGGCTGCCGAAGGGCGGGTTTATCGATAAGATCCAGTTCGGAGAGAGCATTGATGGCTCGACGCGCGTGAACTTTCGCGCCTCGCTCTCCTTTCCAATGGACGGGGAACTGGCAGATACTGTTTTGATCGTGTCCTCTCACACCTGGGTGCCGAGTGATGAAACGCTCCCCGAGGTCAACAAGGCCATCCTTCGTCATCTCGCAGACTTTTTGCGTAGCGCGGGCGGCAGCGGCCTCGAAGAGATCGAACAGGCGCTGCGGGCGAGCGCGGAGCGGATGGCCAGTCAATAGCGGGAGCCCAAAAGGGGTGGTAGTGGCGAGATCCACCGCGGCAACGACCTCATGGATCATCGCGCGGGCCAAGCGCCCCGCGATGATCAAATACAGCCACTGGAGCGGATCACGCGGGGGCCTGCCGCAAGCCATACAAACCAAGCCGGCGGCGAGACGTTGGCGATCCTCGGTGATCCTGACCTGTCGATCTCGTCGGCCTGCCGAGACCCGACCTGAGACGAGGATTTGAATGGTTCATACTCCTACGGAAATCGCTCAATGGATGGCCGAGGAGATCCACAGGCTCGGGGAACTCGCACAAGTCGATGCTATCGCCGCCGTAGCGAAGAGGTTCGGTAACCGGTTTATTAAAATCAATGAGCGTGGCAACTACGCTTTGGCACCCATGATCCTCAAAGAGTTCAGAAAGGTTTCGGAGGCCTCGATCGTGTGGGATCGAGAGCGAAAGAGATGGCGCCCTCGTCGCTCTGATGACGAGCTGGGCAGACAACAGAACTGACTTCAGTTCAGGTCTGGCAGCGCGCTGCTCGCTCCGAGTTGCGCTCGCAGCATGAATCTCAGTTGGGCTACTGCCGCAGCCAACTTCGGCCCTCGCGCGTTGTTAGCGATTGGTATGAAACTTAACAGAGGGCAAAATCTGACGGTGACTGACTATATCCGGTCGAGCATCGACCAATATCGACAAGCAATTTTCTCACTCCGCCAAAGCCAACAACTTATGCGCATCAGGGCCACCCAGCGCTGGGAACTAAGGGATGGTCAGTGGATCGACATCACGGAGCAGCATTTGGCAGAAATTGAGGTTCGCTTGGGACGGTTGTCCAGGTTTCTGGCGCTCTACGAGCGGTCCGAGACGATATAGAGGTCGGCTAAGCAGCCGTCGCGAGATTGCGGTTGTTCTGGACAATGGCGTCGCTCAACGAGGAGTCCATGGTCCCGTCAATCCTGAACAGGCCATGGGACCAGAAATCTCCCTTGCGACCATTCCAGGCGGGACTGTCGATCACCGGGTACCAGCACACGCCATTGACGCCGTGCCCACCTCGAGCTGCCTGTTCGCACTGGTCCAGGACGTATCGCAACCATGCTCCCTTACTTTCGTGGTGATGCGCTGGATGGCCATCATGATGGCTCGTCTCACTCAGGACTATGGGGCAAGAGAGGTGCTGGGCAACATTAGCTATGCAGCGAGCAATCTGCGGGCCCTTAAAGTGCGGATAGTGGTTAATCCCAACCACGTCTATGAACTCCCGGCTGCCCCCGATTGATCCCGCTGAGGCTCTGCCAGTCAGCAGATCGACCGCCTCAAACTGCCATCGCCCGCCTTCAAATGGATCGCAGTATAGGAATCGGGCATCGGGCCGAGCTTTTCGTATCGAGGTAATTGTCGCGATCTGGGCACGCGCCAGTTTGCGCTTCAATTCATATCCGCGCCGCCTGACGCCCGGTGACCATTGACCCACCTGGCCGCAAAAATGCGCCGTGATACTTGGCTCGTTGACGGGACAGACCCAGAGTCGCTGCCCGTACTCTTTCGAGATGGTTGCGATACGGCGACCGAACTCCGCCAAAAGTTCGGGGAAGAACGGGTCGAAGGGACTTACGCCGATCGGAAATCCGAAATGGACGAGATCCCAGATCACTTCCACTTCCGCCTCAGCTGCGACGCGAAAGGCGCGATGAATTGGTTCCTCTTCCCAGCGACCAGGCAACAGAATTTTATGCCAGGGCAGTCCGGACCGAATTGTATAAATGCCGAGGGATTTAAGCATTTCATAGTGGCCCCGGACAGCCGCCCCGACGTGCCCAGTACCTTCGTGCATGTCTTGCCGGCGGCCCTTCAACGGACCCCTGGGCCAGACGATTGATGCGCATTCGAACCCGGCTTGAAGGAAAGACTGGAACATCAGGGATCGCTCCGAAGACCGAAGGGTCACAGAGTACGATTTTAGCGATGGCGTTAAGGTCCTGTCCCAGGCCCCTATGCCGCAGTCTGGGCTCGGCCATTCTCTTCTGACTCGGCCACCTTCCGCAGCCGCTGCTGAAGCGGGTCGAGGACAGGGGTGCACTCGAACCGCGTCTCAGAATTTCAGGCATGGTTACGATGGCGGGAAGCGACGAGCTTCTTCCCTAGGGGGCCGGCGGTGATCCGCGCTGTCGCCCAAGTCTCCGTCTAGGACAATAGACCTAGGCGATTATTCCTATCGTGTCAAGCCGCCTCCTTGATCTCGACCCACTCCGGCGGGATCTCCATTGGCGTCTTCTGCCGGAAGACCTCGACGATGGCACGGATGAGTCCGCCTGTGGTGACGCCAACCACGACGCCAGGCAAGCCGGAGAATGGGCCTTCGGTCAGGGTGATCGCACACCCCTCGTGGAAGCGGATGGCCGTCGTCTCGCGCCGGGTCCGGCCTTCCTGCCCACGCTTCACGCGCGCGGCGTGCGTGTCGTCGAACAACAGGTCGGCTTCGGCCTGCTTCAGCGTGTCGACCTGGGCATCAGCGATAGGCCAAGGCCGGCCGTCGAGCGACAGGACGCCGGAAATGCCTTCGCAGGCCTTGAGGCGCATCCAGTTCGGTTCACGGTCGCCACCGGTGACGAAGATGTAGCCCGGCAGGAGCGGGAAGCGTCTGGTGATGATCTTCTTCGTGCGGTGGTGGCGAAGCTCTTTCCGAACGCGTGGCAGATAGGCACCGAAGCCTTCGTCGGCTAGCGCGCGCTCGACAACGGTTTCATCCTGGCCTTCGGCCGGGACGGGGCCGCGGTGGCGAGAGGGGCGGGTGGCGCCAGCACGGAGATAGCCGACATACCAGTTCGAGGTCGTCATGGTGTTCCAAGCTCCTGATGATCGAGAGGCCTCCCTCGTCGTCGTCCGCGATGTCACGGTCTGTCCGCGTGACATCGCGGACACGAAACGGCAGTGAAACGTTGCATCGCCGTTGCAGGCTGTTGCGTTACCGAGCGTTACAGCAACGGGCGTGACGTCACGCGTGACGCTTGGTGACGTCACCGTGACGTCACCAGTGACGGGCGCACGCCGCGTCTTACCCCTCTGAATTAAGACGCTTTCAGACGCCTTCAGCGCGAGCGGGCGGCGACAGCCGCACCGCGATGCCCCTTTCTTCCAAAATCTCTTAGGAGATTTCTTCAGAAGGTTTCTTCGTGAAACCTCAGAGGTTACAGGGGGTGAAACCCTAGAGGTTACAGGGGGTGTAACTTCTAGGGTTACAGGGGGTGAAACCTCAGAAGTTACACCTAGCCGAAGTCGCATGGCTCTGGCCCCTGCGCTTGGTTGGCGGCTGCCTCGATCGCGGCGAGTGACGGCTGGCCCTCGGCTTCTATCTGGGATCGACGGTAATAGGCGACATAGCCAGTATCGGCAGACGCAGGGATCTCTACTTCGTAGCGGAAGCCCAAGGCGCGCTCGGCAGCGACCATTGCCGCTTTCCCCTTGGCCGTGTCGCCTGACATTCGCTGGTCGTAAGACGTCGCCGCAAGGAAGGCTTGAAAGCCCTCGCGTTGCTGCAAGGTGACCAATCCTTCACGCTCAACACGCTTCTGAAGGCGCCTGTCGTCGATCTCTTCCTGACCGGCTCGCGCCTCCGCAAGACCGGTTAGGTCCAGCATATAGAGCAGGGTCCGGCCGGCCTTCGTCGTGTCGGTGGTCAGCGGGTCGCCGACGATCGACTTGGTCAGAATTCCGGCCTCGTGAAGAAGGCGCAGGTGCTTGTTCACTGCCGGCCGCGACATGCCTAGGCGAGCGGCCACGGTCCCTTGTCCGAAACGGCACATCCCATCAGGCCCCATATAGTCGGCCAGGACGCAAAGCACGCGCAGCGCGGCCGGGTGGTCAGGCAGCTCGATCGCCGCCTTCGCTAGCCCGCGCAAGACGAGCAGATAGCCGTAGGGCTTGGTCTTTTCCTGCGTCGCCATGTTCACCCGCAATGATGCCTGTCGCTTGCCTGCCGGAGGTAACGACGCCGAGATTCCGACAGACACCAGCGCGCCGGTCGCCAATTCATAGGCGTGGCATAGACGCGTTCAGGCGGATCCACGCGGTACCAGACCTTGTCAGCCGCCATGAAGTATCGCGCCGGATCGCGAGGGAAGTGCCCGGCGATATCGTTGAACAGCAACTCGGATACAGTGCCGTCGGGTCTCGCCTCGCACATCGGCCGCCATGGGTTCTGTCGGTCGTATTCTTCGCGCGCGCGGCGCTCTGCTATCGTCATGCCGACCTCGCGAATGTGGCGATCGACAGCACCACCGCCAGAATGGAAAGGGCAGTCATGGCCGTGTCGACGGTGGTCGACCGAGCCATGCCGTTTGCGAAGACGGCGAGCGCCGCGCAGGTCAGGATGCCGCCTGCAAGAGCGTTGTGAAACCAGGTCATGCAGCGCGCCCTTTCTTGTGTGCCTCGCGATGGTGTAGCCGGCAGAGCCAGCGAACCTGCATGGGCCGATCGTAGTCGTCGTGGTGGCCGTCAGCAGGCTCGGCGCCGCAGACCTCGCAGGCGCACCGCTGGATCAGTCCCTTGCGGATGGCCGACCGCAAGGCCGAGTGCGCCCACATGGCTTTCGGGTTGCTGTTGTTCCAGCGGGCCTGTGAAGACAGGCGCTTCTTGGTCTCATCTGTCATGCGTATGACCTCGGCAGTTCCGAACCGGTTCCGAACCATTTCCGCCAAATGGGGAAAGGGGGCGAGTTAAGAGCGGCCGATTTCCCCTTTTCGGAGAAACGGCCAAAAAAAAGAAAGGGGGCTTAGGATGGGGGAGAAAGCTCATGCAGCGCGCTCCATCCGGAATTTCCGAGCGCGCTCGACCTTGTCGGTGGCGAACGTCATGGCTTGCAGTTCGCTGTCGCCTGCATTGATCTGATAAGCGTGGGTTGAGCGGAAGAGCGCCCAGTCGGTTTCAGACCAGTCGGGGTGCAGCTCCTCGCGCGCGTGTGCATGCGTAAGAGCTATACTTTCCTGTCCAGAGCCACTTACTGAAGGCTGCGGCTTCGGCTCCTGTTCCGGTTCCTGCTCCTGATTAGGCATAGGCTTCGGGGAGGCTTCGGTGAAGGATACTGGCAAGGCTTCGGCAAAGGCTTTCGTCTTGCCTTGCAGAAAGCCTTTAGCCCTTTGAATCGTCAGGGTTTTCAGGCGTCCTTCCGGTATCAGATCCAGCGACGCAGCCCACGCCTTGACCACGTTGGGGCTCTCTGGCGGGTTGTATTTCAGGAAGTTGGGAAGGGCGACGCATCGGGCCTTTTCCTCGTGCTCAATCATACCCTTCTCCAAGGCTTCCCCGAAGGCTTCCGCAAAGGCTTCGGTGGTCCAGCCCTTCTCTGCAGCCAGACCGGGAATAGTCGCCCGCATCGCACCGAGGGCCGTCATGCTTGGGTGCGTAAGCACGAAGATGAACGCGAGTTGGCCCGCGTCCGAGAGGCCGCAGAACTTCTCGTCGTTCCATATCCGGGTATCGATCTTGCGATACCTGCTCATGCTGTATCTCCGATGAAGCCGACGAGGCCCTGGCTAGAGAGATCAAGCCGCATGCGGTTGACCTCGCCTTGGGTCAGGCAGGTGGAAGTCACCGGGGGCTGGCCCCGGCGACGAACAGTTACGGCCCAGCCGGCGCCCCGCTTCGCGATCACGAAATGCGACTTGTTGGCGATGGCTTCTGGCAGGTTCGGGAACATTTCCTGGCGGGTGGGGGCGGTCGTGCGGCGCCTCGCCTGGGCTTGGTGGGGGGCGATCCCGAGCGCGCGTTCCTCTGCGTCGAGCAGCTTGAAAGCGAGCCGGAACAGGATGCGTAGGAGGAGCAGGCGGATTAGGCTCATTGCACCAACCCCCTGCGGATCAGTTCGGCCTTGAGGGCGCGCGCGTCCGCTTTGCGGTCATGGCGCCACGCTCGCGCCAGCTTCAGCTTGTCGGGGTTGAGGGGGTAGGGCTCGGACACGTCGAGGCTGGTGACGGTCGCGTCCCTGCCGTCTTTCCAGCCGCCCACCATCAGGACGATTGCGTGGCCCTCGGCGAAGACTTCGTCGATATGCGCCGCAGCGCGTTGCTGTGCGGTGCTCATGCCCGCTCTCCCGTTTCAGGGAGGGGGATGAATGCGGTCGCAAGTTTGCGCAGCGTCACCGCGAAATCGGGGTCTATGACCAGGACCTGGGACCGCAGATCATCGTTCACGAGGTAGTTGACGATATAGTAGGCGAACGGGCCGTCGGGGTCCGTTTGTACTACCGGCGTGAACCGCTCCGGCATGTGCTCCACGAAATCGAGCAACTGCTGGACGTCGATGCTAGCCAAGGGCGAGGGGGTTTCTTGCGGCGGTTGCTGTGAGGCGTTCATGCGGCAGCTCCCTGGTCCACCCAGAGGGCGGCTCCCGCCAAGTCGGTAAAGGACAGCACCGGGGCGTCGGCCCGGTAGAAGCAGATGACGAGCAGCCGGCATGAATTGGTGCCGAGATCGCGCACGTCTATTGTCAGACCGTGCTTCCTCGCGCGGGGCTTCAGCGCCGCCAATAGATCGAGTTGTTCCGATGACCACAGTTTGTGGAGCGCGAGGTTTCTCATCCTGCTGATGCCCCCGAAAGCTCGTAGAGGGCATCGCAGAGCGTGCTCATCTTTCGCGCGGCTTCAAACAACTCGCAGGAGATGAATGCCAGCCCCTCGGCCCGTTCTTGGTCAAGCGGCCCTGCTTCCGTCAGGGCGTCATAGAGGATGGCCGCGAAGCCACGTAGGTTGCGCATGTCCGTCTCGTAATCCGCGACGAGATTGAACAGGGCGGGATGCGCGATGGGCGTTTCGGCGATGGCGCTCATGCTGCCACCGCCTTCTGCGCGCCCAATACCGCGTCAACGTCATCCCGCGCGCCCTTCACAAGCTTGGAGGCGTAGTGCAGGACTGCCCTGATGGCCTCGCGCTCTTCGGACTGCATCATCGCTTCGGCAGCCATCCAGATGGCTTCCATCAGATGAGCAGCTTCGGACAGGTGGTCCGAGACGTAGACGAGGCTTGGGGCACTTGCCCCCTTGGCCGCGGTGGTGCTATCGGTGTCCATGTTCATTGCGATTTCCTGGGAGGAAGTGGCGGGAACGCGGCTCGGCGAGGGTGCAACCTCGACCGGGCCTTTCTTTTGTCTGAAGCAGGGCGCTGTGACGCTCATGCTGCGGTCTCCATGAAGAAACGCACCAGCGCGCCATGTTCGGCGACCCAACGCCTGCCCACTTTCTTTGCGGGCAGTTCTCCCCGCTCCAGCATGTTAAAGGTCGATCGCGGGGACCGTCCGATCACCTTTGAAATGGAATCGGCGCCCCAGATCAGGGTAATCGCTGGGGTCGAAGTGTCAGTACCCGTCATTCGGTTGCTCTCCTCTGTACTGATTTGGCATTACAGAGGATGACGGCGTTAACCACGTCGGTCAAGCGCTCGCGGATCCTTATTTGCACTTTTTTTCTAGTGCGTGTAATGGATGGGAATTACCGGGAGAAAAAAGAAATGGCACGTAACACCGTGAAGGTCGGGAAGTCCGAAACACTCACCATCAGGTTAGACCCTAAGACCAGATTCATTCTCGAATATCTGTCGCGTCTCAAAGGGCAGACCATCACGACCGTTGTAGAGCGGGCTATAATTGAGATGGCGACGGAGACACTATTCCGATCGAACGGTAAAGATTTGACGTGGCAAGATTTGTGGGACGTCAGTGAGGGCGTTAGATCACTTAATATTGCTGGTCATCATCAGTTCTTTCCGACTTACGACGAAGAAAAGCGGTTGGAGTTCACGAAAAAGCACTGGCCGTTCTTTTATTTGGACTATATGTTTAACAAATTCGACCGTCCATATATCGAAGTACTTTGGCCGAGGATCGACGAGTTCATTCAAATTCACGAGGAAAGCCGTGCCACCAATTATTTCGAGGCAGGCCGGCAAATGAAGAAGGCCCTTGAGGCAGCCAACATCGAACCACCAGTTTGGCCGCCGACTGTTGGCGACGGTCCACAAGAGATTGTCCCTTTTTGAGATCTGATGATGTCGATCCGCAAGCGCTCCTGGACCACCGCGAAGGGCGAAGAGAAAACCGCCTGGGTCGTCGACTACGTCGACAGCGCTGGCGTGCGCCGGCTGAAGACGTTCACCAAGAAAAAGGAAGCAGACGCGTTCTCTGCCACGGCCAAGGTCGAAGTAAGGGAAGGCGTCCACGTCGCCGAGAGCGCCAGCGCCACCGTACGGGCCGCGGGTGGCTTCTGGATCGCCAGCGCCGAGGCGGCAGGGCTGGAGAGATCAACCGTCGATCAATACACCCAGCATCTGGAGCTGCACATCGCGCCCCTGATGGGGGACACATTGCTATCGAAGGTGACCGTCCCCGTTGTTCGCTCTTTCGAAGACCGGCTGCGTGACGAAGGCCGTTCGCCGGCGATGGTCAGAAAGGTGCTGGTCAGCCTGGGCTCACTGTTGGCCGATGCGCAGGAGCGGGGCCTGGTCGCCAGGAATGCGGTGCGCGAGAAGAGCCGGGCTCGTCAGAAGGGCAAGGACAGGCGCCAGGAGCGACGCCAGACGGGCAGGCTGAAGGTTGGCGTCGATATCCCCACGCGCGACGAGATCAAGGCTATCGTTGGCGCGCTGGAAGGCCGCTGGCGCCCGCTGCTGCTGACCGCGATATTTGCTGGTCTCCGGGCTTCCGAGTTGCGGGGCCTCCGATGGACCGACGTGGATCTAGACGGGCGAGAGCTTCGTGTTCACCAGCGCGCCGACAGATACAACGCCGTTGGCCGGCCGAAGTCTGAGGCCGGGGAAAGAACCGTGCCTCTCCCTCCGATGGTGGTGAACACGCTGCGGGAATGGAAGCTGGTCTGTCCGAAAGGGGATCTCGGTTTGGTGTTCCCGAATGGCGTCGGCAATGTCGAATCCCTTGGCAACATCATCAACCGGGGCTTGGTCCCTGCTCAAATACGAGCAGGGGTCGCGACAGCCACCGGAGAGATCGACGCCGAGGGCAATCCAGTGATGGCTGCCCGGTACACCGGTATGCACTCGCTGCGCCACTTCTACGCGTCGTGGTGCATCAATCGGCCGACAGATGGCGGGCTCGGCCTGCCGCCCAAGGTCGTGCAGGAACGCCTAGGGCATGCGTCGATCGTGATGACCATGGACGTCTATGGCCACATCTTCCCAAGGGGCGACGACGCCGACGAAATGGCCGCGGCGGAGAAGTCACTTTTGGCTTAGTGCGACATGGCTGTGACACGAGCCGGTTTTACATAGCAAAATCAAAGGGACGAGGCGGATTGAAAATCCGCGTGTCGGTGGTTCGAATCCGCCTCCGGGCACCATTACTTTCCCTAAGTTATTGAACATGTTGGCTTTTTAGCCCTCGTTGCTGCGCTCCGAATTTTGGTTCCAGCGTCGATGCGGGCGCGTCGCTCCTCTTTGCCAGGATTCCGGGCAAGGCTTTTACGCGGCGATCCCATGCGGCTCGCGCGACCTCCCCGCGCTAAACGGCGATCGGCATGTGGGATGCGAAGGTGGCGCGCGTGATCGAGACGGTCACGCCGGAATGGCTGCTGGTCAGCTCCATCTGCGCGCCGAGCTGGTCCACCAGAGCCTTGACGATGATCGTTCCGAGTCCACCTTCTTCCGGCGGGCCGCCCGACGGCTTGCCGACGCCATTGTCGGAAACGACCAGTTTCCAGTCCGGCCCATTGATTTCATAGGTGACCAGGACGACGGAGCCTTCGCTATCGGCTGGGAAGGCGTATTTGATGGCGTTGATCACCAGTTCGGTCACGATCAGGCCCAGGCTGACGGCGCGGGCCGACTCCACCGAGCCCGGCTGGGCGATCACCCGGATCTCGATCGACTGGCCTTCGCCGATCATCGAGGCGCCCAGGCTGGAGCAGAGCTTCTCCAGATAGGTACTGAACTCGATGCGGTCGATGCCCTCCGAGGCATGCAGATGCGATTGCACCGCGGCCACGGATAGGACCCGCTGCCGCGCATCCTGCAAGTGATGCCGGGTTTCCTCCGAAGTGACGGCTCGGGCCTTCAACATCAGGATGCTGGCGATGATCTGCAGGCTGTTGGCGACCCGATGCTCCATCTCGTGCAGCAGGATGTCCTTCTGGCGGAGCAGGTCCTCTGCCTTGGCCAGCAGCTCCGCCCTCTGCGCCTCGATAAGCCGGCTGTGCGTTACGTCGCGGAAGGTCAGCAGGATCGTCGAGGTCGCCCCGTCATCATAGACGATCGTCCGCGCATTCAGGACCATGACCCGTTCGCCAAGGCCCGGGAAATCATGCCGGACCTCGAATCCGTCCAGGGTCGTCTTGGAAGGGACAAGGGTACCCAGGAGTTCACGAAGCGCGGGAATATCCCACTGGCCGCTGCCGAGATCGAAAAGGATCGAACCCAGCGTGCTGTCGGGGCTCACCCCGAAGGTCTGGTAGAAAGATCGACTGGCGGCGAGCACGGAAAAATCCGCGTCGAGCACGAGAAACGGCTCAGGAATCGTGTTGACGATCGCCTGGGCCAGCAATTGTGCGTCTGCGGTATTCCGGAAGGATTTCATGGTCGGGATGAAGCGCCCATCTCTTGAAATGCGCAAGGCTGCCGGCGCCGCAGCGTGTCGCGGGTCGGGCCGGGCCTGCCAAGCATCTCGCCGCAGATGGCGCCGCCAGCGCTAGGCCCAGTCCAGCACGTCCTCCATGGTGAGCTCGGTCAGCGCCCACTCCTTGGGCTCGGCCTTGTCATCACCATGCCAGCGCGCCCAGTAGGCCGGCTTCTGATCGTCCGGCCCGTCCTCTTTCAGGATGCGCGTCGGGCTTCGCCAGCGCATCAGATATTCCTCGCCATTTTCGCTTCGTCCGATCACCAGCTGGCCATCCCCGGGGGCTGTATTCATGCCTGAGAATTCACCCAGGCGGCGCAGGTCTGTCATGTCTTGGACTCCAGGGGCTGGAAGGCCGATGGCATCGCCATCGGCCTTCGCGGAGGATTACTCGGCAGCGGCGGCGTGGGCGTTGATCGCGCCCTCGGCGAGCTTGGTAAGCTTCTTGTCGGCAGCCTTCTCCTCGTCAAGATTTTCCTGCAGCACGGCCGCGCAATCATCGCGACCGAGCTGGCGAGCCCAGGCGATCAGCGTGCCGTAGCGGGTCATCTCGTAATGCTCGACCGCCTGGCCGGAGGCGATGATGGCAGCGTCGAGCACCTGCTTGTCGGCGACGTCGCCGACAACCTCGTCGGCCTCTTTGAGGATGCCGTCGATCGCCGGGCAATCGACCGCCTTGGCGGTGGCGCCGTGCATTTCGAAGACCTGCTCGACGCGCTCGATATGGCCCTGCGTCTCGGCAAGGTGGGCGGTCAGGCCGCTCTTCAGCTCGGGCGCCGTCGCCTTTTCGATCATCTTCGGCAGCGCCTTCAGGATCTGCTTTTCGGCGTAATAGATGTCCTGGAGCTGGTGAACGAACAGGTCGTCAAGCGTTTCGATGTCTTTGGAAAAAATGCCCATGATGGCCTCCTGGGAAGGGGATGATTGGATCGTCACCCATGGCTCTGCGACCCATCAGAACCGTGTGGGACGGTCCTTGGTCGCAATTGCCGGCATTGTGCGGTGACTTGCCCTTACAACCCGCTCAGGCGCGAATACGTTCCGTTCGCCTCGATTTCGGCCGTTGTGCAGCGCAACATGAGTTCCCATTATCTGGTCCCAATGTTCAAGCGCGGATGGAAACCTGATGCGGCCCCTCTCCGATACCCTCGCGCGGCTCGCCGCGATGAAAGCCCGCGCCGCGGCCCCGCCGTCCCGCAGCGGCCCGTCGCGTCTCGTGCCGTTCCGCCTCAGCGGTTCCGATCCCGGCCATCTCGACGCCAAGGTCTTCATCCCGTCGCGGCCGGCTCGCGACGCGGCGCTCGTCGTCGTACTGCATGGCTGCACGCAGACGGCCGATGGCTATGACCACGGATCCGGCTGGTCCACACTCGCCGAGGAACAGGGGTTCTTTCTGCTCTTCCCGGAGCAGCAGCGCGCCAACAATCCCAATCTCTGCTTCAACTGGTTTCTGCCGGAACACACGCAGCGGGGGAGGGGCGAAGCTGCCTCCATTCGCGGGATGATCGAGGCGATGAGTCGCGCGCATGCGATCGACCCGCGCAGCGTCTTCATCACTGGGCTGTCGGCGGGCGGCGCCATGGCCGCGACGATGCTCGCCACCTATCCCGAAGTCTTTGCCGGCGGCGCCATCATCGCGGGGCTCGCGCACGGCGTTGCCCAAAGCGTTCCCGAAGCCTTTGACAGGATGCGGGGCCATGCCCTGCCGTCGCAGAGCCTGCTGCAGGGCGGCCTTCGAAGCGCCTCCTCGCATGGCGGTCCGTGGCCGACGATTTCGATCTGGCAGGGCACGGCCGACAATACGGTTCATGCCTCCAATGCGGACGCCATCGTCGATCAATGGCTCGAGGTGCATGCGCTCGAGCGCAGCCTCTCGGCCAGGCGGACGCTCGGCAGTCGCACAACGAGCGAATGGTCGGGCCGCGACGGGGAAGTGAAGATCACGCAGCACCGGATCGACGGGATGGGCCACGGTGCGCCGCTCGCCTCGACCGGACCGGCCGCCTACGGCAATCCCGGTCCCTATATGCTGGATGTCGGCATCGGCTCGACGCATGAGATCGCGGAAGACTGGGGCCTGACTGGCAATGTCGTCCGGGCACGGCCGGCGGAACAGCCGACCGGCACCGTGTCGGGCGACGAATATGTCCGCAGCGACGCCATGCCGGAGCCCGCCCACGTCGGCGAGCGGGCTTCGGCGGGCGTGGACGCGGCCCCGGGAAAGGTCGGCGAGATCATCGAAGCCGCGCTGAGATCCGCCGGCCTCATGAAGTAACGCGCACGGACGTCGGCAGCGCTGCCGAGCCGGCAGTAGTGTCTTGGATAAAAAAAGGCCCCGCAGCGTCTGCTGCGGGACCTTTTCGTTTCGCGGATCCGGCCTTGGCCGGGTCGGGATCAGAAGTTGTGGCTGGCCTTCAGGCCGAAGGCGTTCTCGGTCGAGGTCTGGCCGAAATTGCCGTCGTAGAAGGCGCGCACGGTGTTGCCGTTCTCGAACAGCATATCGACGCCCACCGAGGTGTTCCACAGCAGCCGGTCGGTGCTGCTGGTGACGGTGAAGTCGTTCGTCCCCGACGTGTCCGCGGCGAAGCGGGCGTTGAGGTCGAAGCTGTCGTTTGAGAAGACGGTGACGCCGCCCTTGACGTAGGGCCGGATCATCGTGCCGCCAGCCGTGATGACCTGGCCGCCCACTTCCACTTCCGGCGCGACGCTGAACACGGTGCGCGAGCCGCTGTCGACGGAGACGGCGGCGATGCCGCCTTCTTCGGTGAACGCCGCCTGGTAGAGATAGGTCGCGTTGCCTTCGATCTGCGGACGGATGTAGATCGACTCGTTGCCGAAGTCATAGGAGGCGCGCAGGCGGGCATTGAGCGAGCCGGCCTCCGGCTTGCCGGTCAGGTCGTTGCTGAAGTCGCCGAAATTGACCGAACGCTCGGTATCGTACCAGCCATAGCTGCCCGAAACGCCGGCTGCCAGCGTGAGCGGGCCGGGGACATACTTCACGACGAGACCGCCCTCGATCCGCTTGCCGTCGCTGATCGCGCCATCGACGCCGGTCGCCTTCGAGGTGCCTGCCGCGACGGCGAAGCCGATGCGGTAGTCATCCTTGAGCGCATATTGCGCGCCGCCGGCCAGTTCCCAGGTATTGCGGTCGAAGCCGGCGCTGTCCGCCGTCGTCTCGCGGTCGAACGTGCTGTAGCCGATCCGGCCCCAGGCGCATTCGCCCTCGGCGTTGAAGGCATAGGCGCCGTCGCGGACCTTGCAGCTCAGCATGCTGGTGGCGAAGCCGAGCGAGTCATAGATCGCCGTCATCTGCTCGTTCAGATAGGTATCCGGCGAGAGCTGGTTGTAGGCATCGTTGACTTCGTCCAGCGAGGCGAGGTTCAGCAGCGCCAGGCCGATCGGATCGAGCGATGGCGAGTTGCCGATCGCGCTGTTGAGATAGCCGCCGATCGCCGTGCCGTTCGGGCTCAGGCCCTGGGTCAGGTAATCGTAACCGGCGACGGTCAGGTCGAGATGGTCGCTGCCCGAAGACTGGATCGTGTAGTTGACCAGCGGATTGGACACTGACAGGCCATTGGTGGTGATGTTTTCCGCCGTGACGACCGTGAAGGTCTGGCCGAATTCTCCCATCGAAGTCAGATGCAGGCCGAGCGAACCGGCCATCTGGGCGTTCTCGCTGACCTGAAGCTGGTCGGCCGTCGAGTTCTCCAGATCGATGTCGATCCGAAGTGTGCCGGTCGAGCCGTTGACGAACGAGCCGGTGAGCGCGGTCGTTGCGATGGCGTCGCCGCCGATCGTGGCGATGCCGTTGTTGGTCAGCGTGTTGCCGGCGCCGAGATGGATGGTGTTGCCCATGTTGAACGTGCCGTCCTCGCCATTGAGGAAGCCGTTCGCCCAGTCGCTGAGGACGACATTGCCGGTGATCGTGCCGTCGTTGACGATCGTCGTGTTGCTGTCCCGCGCCGAGATGGCGAGGCCGTTGATGCCGTCGGCGCTGAGGATCTCGCCGCCCAGGTTGTTGGTGAGCGAGTTCAGATGTCCGCCGTCGAAGTTGACGCCGGCGAAGCCTTCGCCGCCCTTCACCGAGCCGCCATTGATCGTGACGTCCTGGTCGCCATAGCTGGTCAGGTGAATGCCGTCCTGGGCCGCATCGATATCGCCGTTGGTGGTGACATCGATGTCGGCGTTGGCGGTCTCGACGCGAATGCCGCTGCCGTTCGTGGTGGTGATGTCGCCGGTGTGGTCGACCGAGATGGTGCCCTGGTCGCTGAGATTGCTAGCATAGATGCCGTCCGTCTTGGCCAGGATGGTGCCATCGCTGATGATGGTGATGGCGCCCAGCGCCGACACGGCGACAATGCCGGTGCCATTGCTGGCGGTGATGTCGCCGCTCCGCGTAACGCTGATGGCGGCTGCGCCCTCGTTTTTGGCGATGATGCCATCGAGATCGGCCAGGATATTGCCGGTGCCGAGCACGGTCACGGAACCCAGCGAGGATTCGGCGATGATGCCCGTTCCCTTGTTGGCCGTAACGCCGCCGGCATCGACCGTGACGCCCTGCATGCCGACATTGGTGGCGACGATGCCATCGAGATCGGCGATCAACTGGCCGATGCTGGTGACCGAGACTTCGCCTGTGGTCGAGGTGGCGACGATGCCCGTTCCCTTGTTGGCCGTCAGATTGCCGTCCTGATAAACGCTGACGGTGGTGTCGCCCTTGTTGGTGGCGACGATGCCGTCGAGATCCGCGACCAGCGTGCCGGTGTTGGAAACCGCGACTTCGCCCGATGCCGAGGCGGCGACGATGCCGGTGCCCTTGTAGGCCGTCAGGTTGCCGTTCTGGGTGACGCTGACCTTGGCGGCGCCGATATTGGTCGCGACGATACCGTCGAGTTCGGCCGTGATCACGCCGGTGTTCTTGACCGAGATTTCGCCATCGGTCGACGAGGCGATGATCGCGCTGCCCTTGTAGGCGGTGATGACGCCGGACCGGTCGATCGTGATCTTGCCGTAGCCCTCGTTGCCGACCTTGATGCCGTCGAGTTCCGCGGTGATGGCGCCTTCGCCGGTGACGTTGATCGCGCCCGTCGATGACCAGGCGGTGATGCCGGTCTTCGAATAGGAGGTCAGGCCGCCGTTCTGGGTGATCGAGACGGTGCCGTCGCCGAGGTTGGTGGCCTTGATGCCTTCCAGCTGCGCCGTCACGGCGTCGTTATTGGTGATGGTAATCGAACCCGTCGCCGACGAAGCCAGGATGCCTGCACCATCATAGGACGTGACGCCCGCGCTGGTGATGCCGATCGCCTGGCCGCTCAGATTGGTCGCCGTGATGCCATCAAGCTTGGAGACAACGGCGCCGGTGCCGATGGTGATCGAGCCGCTCGGCGTGTAGGTATCGATGCCCTTGCCGGCATTCGAGGTCACTGTGCCGGTCTGCGCGACGATGACATTGCCACTTTCGCTCTTGGCGTGGATGCCGGTGGTCTTGCTCTCGATATCGCCCGACGAGGTAACGGAAACGCTGCCGCCGCTGGAGGTTGCCCAGATGCCGGCGCCGTTCGAAGCCGTGATGGCGCCGGTCTGGCTGATCGTGTTGCTGTAGGTCGCTTCCGAGCGGATACCGTCCTGGAAAGCCGTGATCTTGCCGCTATTGGTGACTGAGGCCGTGCCGCCGCTCGCGCTGACCTTGATGCCGGAACCATTGGTGGATTCGATCGCGCCGGACGTATGATTTACCGTTGCGCTCACGCTGCTGGAGACCGTGATCGCGTCACCCTTGGCGGTGATGGCGCCGGATCCTTCCAGCGTTGCCGTGCTGGAACCCGACGTCACGACAACGCCCCTGCCGGTATAGGAGGTGATGGCGCCGGTCTGTGTGACCTTGGCCGAGCCGCCGCCCGACGTGGCGGTCACGGCATCCAGCTTGGCCGTCACGGTGCCGGTCTTGCTAACCTCGACATTGCCATTGCCCGAGGTCGCATAGATGCCCTTGCCTTCGAAGGACTCCAGCGAGCCGGTCTGGCTGACGGTAACCTGGCCGGAGCCGCTTTCGGCATAGATGCCGAAGCCCTTTGCCTGAAGCGTTCCATCGTTTGTTACCAAAACCGTGCTGTTCGGCGACTTGGCGACGATACCGTCACCCTCGCGGGAGATCAGCGAGCCGCCTTGATGGTTGACGGTAGTCGAACCCTCGCTCGACCGCGCGTCGATGCCGGTGCCGCCGGCATCGATCGCGCCGTTGACGTCGACATTGACGTGCACGATGGCATCCGCATAGACGCCATAGCCTTCGTCGGTGGTTATCGAACCCGTATGCGTCAGGATCATCGGGTCGCCATAACCATGGCCTTCCAGATGGATGCCGTCCGAAAAAGCGTGGATCTCACCTTCGCTCGTCGACGTGACGGTATTGTTGCCAGAGGCGTAGATGCCATGGCCGCCCAGCGCATCGATGTCGCCGGTGTGGTCGACCGAGACGGTGCCGGTCTCGAAGCTCTGCAGCGCGATGCCGTCCGTCGCGGCGTTGATATCGCCGACGCTGACTTCGCTGATGCCGCCATTGGTCGAAGCCGCGATGCCGGCGCCGCCGGTCGAAGTCAGGTCGCTGGTGACGTCGATGGTAATCGCGCCGCCCATGGTGCCATGCAGGTTGATGGCATCCTTGCCGGCCTCGATCGCGCCGTTGGTGGTCAGCGTAATGGCGCCATCGGTCTCCGCCCAGACGCCAAAGCCCTCGTCAGACTTCACAGCGCCGGTATGGTTGATCGAGATGTCGCCGATATTCTCGTCGCCATCCTCATAGCTCTGCGCCTTGATGCCGTCGGCACCGTCGCCCGTTGCATGAATGGCGTGTGCGCCGGTGTTGCTTTCGATGGTGACCGCACCGTTCGAAAGAAAGCGGATGCCGGACGTGCCTTCGGTCGGCGCGATATCGCCGGTGACGCCCGAGACGTTGAGCGTGTCGATGCTGTCAGTCTCGGCGATGTCGATTCCACTGGAAAGGTTGCCGCTGCAATCGAGCGTGGTGCCGTTTGTGACGCAGGCACCCCAGGCCGGAGCGCCCATCGCCAGGATCATCGCGCCGGTGGCGGCACTGCCGAACAGAGCGCTGCGCCAGGCCGAAGGCCGCGCATCGCCCGTCTCGCTCGGCGAAACGGAATTGCGGTTCTGCTGACGGTGGCCGTAGCCCCCTACGCTTTCTGATTTAGACACGTTGTCCCCCGGCTCTGAATGCTTTGTTTGATCGGCTGCTTCCGAACTCGCTCCGCGACTTCGCGGTGCTCCAGTCCGGATGAATTCTTCTGTCTGGGCCGGAAGCGCGTGGCGCCCGGCTGGAAGCTTGGGTCGCGGTCCGGCAAGGCGGACGCCGCAGCGTGAAAGCGTTGAACTGCTCAAGGGCCATTGGCAGTCCCTCGCAACAGGCTCGAAAGTGCGGCGCGCGCGGCATCCCGTTCGGCGACGGACGCGCGGGCAACCGGATAAGGCGAAGCCTGCATCGGCGCGGCGGTGGTGGCGGCGCTGCTCGGCTGGCTGGCGATGGCGCCGCCGATGAAGTCTTCCGGCGAAAGCGTCGGCGTCAGGTTCATCGGTGCGAGCAGGATGAGCGCGAACAGCCCGGCGGCTCCCATGGCGCGCGCCGGCCGGTGGTTCAGCAGGCGAAGTCCGCTGCCGGCCATGTCGAGGGTGGCAAAGACCGGCCTGAGCGCCGCCGCGACCCAGGACCGCGCAGCGAGGCCCAGATCCGCGAAGCCATTGCGGAAGCCGATGAAGCGGTGCAGGCCGTAGCCATAGAGCGAGACGTTCATCGCCGGGACGATGGCGCCGAGATACTGGCCGGCCAGCAGGCCATCGACGACGTAGCGCAGCATCAGCAGCAGCATGAAGCCGTTGAACAGGAAGCAGTAGGGGGGAATGAAGGTGCGGTCGGCGACCTTCGGGGTGCGCGAGAAGCTGCCCTTCCTGCCCGTGATGATCTGGCGGATGGAGGCGGCGATGCCGGCAAAACTCACCGGCAGCAGCATCAGGTTGAGCGCGCAGACAGGGAACAGGTCGCGGAAGCGATAGCCGAGCCGCCTCAGGTCGCTGCCATAGAGCAGGAAATAGGGGATCATCACCAGCGGCGTCCAGACCAGCGCGCGGCCGTCCGATCCCGCCCAGATCATCAGGATGAAGACCGCGACATTGCCGATCAGCGGCGACAGCAGATAATTGGTCCGTAGCATCAGCTCCGGCAGGCGCCGAATCCGTCCGGGATTGCCGAGATATTGGCGGAGCAGCATCGGGAAGATGATCAGCCCGCCATTGCTCCAGCGCTTGCGCTGGATCGCCAGCGCGCCAAAATCGGCCGGCGTGGCGCTGTAGGCCATGGGCGAGAAGTGATTGTGCACCGACCAGCCGGCATGCAGCAGGTCGATGGTCGAGCCGGTATCCTCGATGACGGTCTCGTCCTGGATGAAGACCTTGCAGCGCTTGCCGCCCTCGACCTGCTCGCGGACAATCTGCTCCAGCGCCGTGAAGCGGATGAGGGCGTTGGCGCCGACCCAGTAGGAGGCGTTGAAGAAGGTCGCGCCCTGGTGGATCAGGTACTGGATGTCCGTCGTGGCGCCCGCGATCCGCTCGACCGGCGAGGTGCCCTTGGGAAAGGTGAGGTACGGGGTCTGGGCGACGCCGAGCGTCGGATTGCCGTTCAGCAGATGGACGAGCTGCAGCATGTAGTCGTTGAGGATGACGCTGTCGGCGTCGAGCGTCAGCACATAGTCGGCGCCGGGAATGGCGATCGCATCCGCGGCGCTCGCATCGATCGCCTCGATCACGGCGCCGCGCGGCGTCGGCCGGGCGACGTAGCTGCCGCCGATCAGCCCGATATAGGCGTTGAGGTTCATCGCCTTGTTCGGCGCGTGCGACAGGTTCTCGAAGGTCTTGCGCTGGAAGCTGCTGATCTCGGTGCAGAACAGATCGGCGAGGACGCGGTATTCGCGCGCGATCCCGGCCTTGCTCAGGCCGCCTTCCGCCACGCGGCCGGCCTCCGCGCGATAATGCCGGGCGAGATCAAGCACGATCCGGTCGATGAAGAAGCGGTCGACATGGCCGAAGGCCGGCGAGATCCCGGCCTGCAGCGTGCGCGCCAGATTTTCCAGCCAGTAGGCGGCGTGGTCGTAGCATCGCTTCAGCCGGCCAGCCTCGGCGGCAAAGTCGGTCGGCCCGGCCTTGGCGCGACGCTCCCACGCGGCGGCTTCCATCCGAAGCGCCTGCATCGGCTTGTCCAGCATCTCCCAGACTTCGTCGACCGCCGAAAGGGTCAGCTCCACCGAGTCGGGATCGCTCGGCGGATCGTCGACGAGCAGGACGATGCGCCGATTGGAATAGCGGGCGAGCGCTGCCGAAAGCATCGTCATGATGATGACGCGCCGCTCTTCGCGATAGGTCGGGATCAGCACGGCGACACGGGGCGCGCGATCCTCCAGCAGATAGGCAACATCGGCCTCGGCGAAGGCGCGGTGCTGCTGCGCGCGCCGGGCCGCGCCATAGCGGCTCAGCTGGTAGGAAAGGCAGCAATAGATGAGGCCGAGCAGCAGTCCGCTATAGAGCAGCCGGTCGCCGAGATGCATGTCGTCCAGGACATAGAGGAACACGGCCAGCGCGCCGACAGAGGCAAGCGAGCAGAACAGGAAGAACAGCACGAGAAAGGGTTCGCGCGAGGCCACGCGGGTCGAAGATCTCGAGAAGGGGAGGCGCAGAACAGGCATGCAGGCTTGGTTCGATCCGGATTTGCACGAGGGATGAGCCGGGGGCTCGTCCATGGGCCCTGGAGGCGCCGCGTGGCTTCTCGCGAAGTTAGCGAGAGGCGGTGTTGCCGGATTCGAGTGGAGGCGGATGCCCGATCATGCCCATCGGCAGGTTGCGGCAACCGACGCGCGCAACTTTAAGATTAGAAGAATGGGTCGAAAAGTTATTCTGTAATACAATACAGGAGGAAAGGGGCGAAGAGGAGGGTTTTGCTTCGCTGCTCTGCCGAGGTTCCGAGCCACGCACAAATCCCTCAGCCCCTGATGCGGGCTGCCCACCTGATCCAACCTGCATTTTTGGCAGCCCCCCGGCTTGCTCAAGGCATTGTCGTTACGTCAGCCGAAGTAAGTTTCGTATTAAAGAACAAAAAATCAATGACATAACTGGATCTGCCAGACCCTTTCCCTCCGTTACACGGGACGACGCGGCGGCGCAACGGCTGCGGTTTACGTGAGGGGAATATGTGGTGGAAATGTCACGGTTGCTGCAGTGCTGCCGCATGGCGCCCATCTTGTCGCCCGGCGATGCAGCGGCTACCACTGTCGCGATCCGGGGGCTCGACCGTTTGTTTCAGCCTTCGGACCGGGGCGGCATGACGAGATCGCGGTTCGGCCCGATGGCCGAGGACCCGATCTGCGCAAAGGGGTTGGGTTCAAAGCATGGGCTATCATTCATCGCGCGGTCGATCGGCGCTTCGGGCTCTGGTCGGCGGTCTCTTGCTGGCCGGATCCTTCGCTTGCGCCCATGCCGGGCCGAACGACGAGGGCGACAAGGCGCTCGCCGCGCATAATTACGAGCGCGCCATGGCGCTCTATCGCAAGGCGGCGGACGCCAATGACCCCTGGGGTCAGGTCAATGTCGGCAAGATGTACGAAAACGGCCAGGGCGTCGCCCCCAACCCGAAACAGGCCGCGATCTGGTATGCCAAGGCCGCCGGCCAGGGCAACGACTGGGCGCAGAACAGCCTGGGCTCCCTTTACGAAAACGGCACCGGCGTCCCGAAGGATGTTGCGAAAGCGCTGGCGCTCTACAAGAAATCGGCCGCCAAGGGCAACAACTGGGCCCTGTACAATCTGGCGCGTTTCCAGGCGGAGGGCATCGGCATGGCCGCCCGCCCGGCAGACGCGCTGAAGAACTTCCGCAAGGCCGCCGAGCTCGGCAATTCATGGGCGCAATACACGCTGGGCGACAAGTACGCGACCGGCGCAGGCGTGCCGCCGAGCTATCCGACTGCGGTCGCCTGGTACAAGAAGGCGGCCGATCAGGGCAATGCCTGGAGCCAGTTCAAGCTCGGTCAGCTCTATGAGAAGGGCACCGGCGTCATCCAAAACGACGCGACCGCCGCCAAATATTACAAGGCGTCGGCAGACCAGGGCAATCATCTCGCGCAGGCGAGCTACGGCCTGGCGCTGGAGACCGGCAAGGGCCTCAAGCGCTGGAACAAGAAGGAGGCGGTCCGCTACTACAAGCTGGCCGTTGCCAATCCCGGCGCGCCGGAATGGGTGATGCAGCGCCTGACAGCCCTGGACGGCGCGCAGCCGAAGCCGGCCACGGCCGCGAACTGAAACCGCTTCCGGAAGAACTCTGGCACCGCTGCCTCGCAGCAGGCCTGACACGGCTCTAGCCCGCGACGGGAAAGGGCGCGTGCCTATCGCCGCCGCGGTTCAAGATCCATGAAGTGTGCCGCCCAAACCCTCTCCGGCTTGCCGGGGAGGGCGCGCGTGAAGGGCTGTGGGTCCGCCGCTCGGGCCGCTTGACGTCAGCCAGTTCAGCCCGCGGGGTTGCGGGCTTGGGAGGAGGCCTGGATCTTCTTCAGTTCCCGGGCATAGGCGGCGTCGGCGGCGGCTTGGGTCATCTGGCCGCTATCGACCCGCTGGGCCAGGGCGAGGCGCAGGCCCTGCTGCTGGCTCAGAGCCTCGCTATCCGGGAACTCCCCGGCGTAGCGGCTCTCGGCCGCGTTCAGGCACTGGGCCCGGCTCGTCCGCGTCGGGGTGGCGCTCCTCTCATACGCCGCCTGACAGGCGGCATAGGCCCGGTTGAGCCTGGCGCTGGGTCCCGCCGGGGCGGACGCCGTGGCCATGGACGGCGCGGTAGATGTCGGCGTGCTCGTGCAGCCCGCGAGCAGCCCGAGCAGCGCCAGGATTGCAATGCGCATGATGATCAGCCTCCCGTTTCCGGCAGCATCGCTCAGCTTTTGCCGAGAGTCGATACTTTGTTCCGTAACGTAATGGTGATCGCCGCAACCCGGGGCTGAAGCCGATTTCGCTTGCCTCAGGGCAGCGCGGCGACCGCCGTGATCTCGATGAGATAGTCGGGATCGGCGAGCGGAATGCCGCCGGTCGCGCGCGCCGGCGTGTTGTCCGGGTCGACCCAGGTATCCCAGACGGAATTCATGGCGGCGAAGTCGGCGATGTCGGCAAGCCAGATTGTGACCGAAAGCAGGCGCGACTTGTCGGTTCCGCAAAGCGCCAGCACGCGGTCCATCTCGGCCAGCGCGCCGCGTGTCTGGGTGACGATGTCGGCGCCGGCCGGCCCGACCTGTCCGGCGACATGCACCACGCCGTCATGCGTCGCCGCCTCGCACCAGCGCGCCGCCGGCTCCAGTCTGAAAATCTCCACGAGCAGCTCTCCTTTTGTCTCGGCTTGCCCCCTCGTGTCCCAGGGGGCAGTGCTCCTTGTTAGTCCGAGATGGCATTCGGCACCACTCGTAATGGGTGGGGTGATGAGGCGCGCAACCCAGGGTGAGAATTCTTGCCGCAAAATGCTGCGCTTTCGCAACACCCTTTCGAAAACGCTTTCAGAGCTTACCTTTAGGAACATTACGTTTCGGTAACCCTATAGATGTATGCGGAGCAATTCGTGCTCTTCGGTGCGAAGGCTGGGGAGCCGATACATGTTCGGAATTTGCTCGCGGGTAGCAACGGCGCAGGCACGTGTTGTCGGAGGCCGCCGTCGGATCAGGCCCATTCAGCCGATGCTTGCCGCCCTGCTGGTTTCAGGATTCCTGGCGGCGTTGTCGATCGCGGCGGGAAGCGCTCCGGCCGAGGCCGCCTGTGTCGGCGCGACCGGCAATGTGATGAACTGCACCGGCGACGCCAATAGTGGCTCGGCCGTCTATACGGCGCCGAGCGTGCTGACGCTGAACGTCAACGCTCTGACGTCGAACCTTTCGCAGGTCTCGCTGACCGGCACCGGATCCACCCCCAGTGATCCGGCTGCCGTCGAACACTACACCTGCGCCGCTCCGGCCGAGGGCGCGGAGGCCGATTGCACGATCACGCCGGCCGTCCCCGCCAGCGGCGAAGATCCCGCCAAGGCCGAGACCTGCGCCGGCGCGAACTGCATCGCCCCGCCCGTGAAGGCGGCGAGCGGCCCGACCGGAAACTCCGGCCCGACCCTTGTCGTGAACTACCTGCCGGGTGCGAACGCTTCCAACGGCGTGGTCGGCGGCAATACGAGCGGCCAGCCGGGCGTCGTCGCCCAGTCGAATGGCAGCCGCGGCGGCAATGGCAGCAATGGCTATGTCTTCTCCGACGGCGGCGATGGCGGCGACGGCGCGGATGGCGGCAACGCCACGGTCAATGCGAGCGGCAAAGTCTCGACCAGCGCGGAGCACGCGGCCGGCATCGTCGCGACCAGCATGGCGGGCAGCGGTGGCAATGGCGGCGGCGCCTATGGCATTTCCGGTGACGCCGGCGATGGCGGCCTCGGCGGCAGCGGCGGCGTCGCGACGGTCAATTTCACGGGCGGCAGCGTCGTCACGACCGGCGATTATTCGGTCGGCATCGCGGCGGTCAGCCAGGGCGGCGGCGGCGGCAACGGTGGCGGCGGCGGCGGTCTGGTCTTCAATCCCGGTGGCGGCAGCGCGGCCGGCAGCGGCGGCAACGCCAATGTCACGACCAGCGCCGGCACCTCGATCACGACGTCCGGAATCTATTCCCACGGCATCGTGGCGCAGTCGATCGGCGGCGGCGGCGGCGGCAGCGCCGGCGGCTTCGGCCTGTTTGCGTCGTCGGGTGGCGATGGCGGCAATGGCGGCAATGGCGGTGTCGTGTTTGTCGTGAATGGCGGCTCGATCACGACGAATAGCAACAATTCCCAGGGCATCCTCGCTCAGTCGATCGGCGGCGGCGGCGGCGATGGCGGTTCCAATTTCGGCCTGTTCGCGTCCGGCGGCAGCGGCAGCCTCGGTGGCTATGGCTATGCCACGGGCCTTGCCGACGAAATCGCGGTCGGCGTCACCAATTCGGGCGCCATCGTCACGAAGGGCGAATCCTCGAACGGTATCCTGGCTCAGTCGATCGGCGGCGGCGGCGGCAATGGCGGCTCCAGCGGCGGCCTCGTGTCGCTTGGCGGCTCCGGCAGTTCCACCACCAATGGCGGTATCGTCCAGGTCACCAACACGGCGACAGGCACGATCAAGACGAACGGCAAGGCCTCGGCCGGCATTTTCGCCCAGTCGGTCGGCGGTGGCGGCGGCAATGGCGGCACGGCCGGTGGCCTGTTCTCGGCCGGCGGATCCGGCGGTGCCGGCGGCGCGGGCGGTCTGGTCACGGTGATCAATGGCGGCAATATCGAGACGGGAATCAACGGTTCCGAATCCCTCAACTCGGCCGGTATTTTCGCTCAGTCGGTTGGTGGCGGCGGCGGCAATGGCGGCGGCGCCTATTCGGGCGGGCTGGGCTTCAGCGTTGCACTGGGCGGCAAGGGCGCGGGCGGCGGCGATGCCGGCGCCGTGCAGGTTCTGCGCGACACGCAGGACAATCGCTACTCGATCATCACGCATGGCGCGCAATCCGACGCCGTGTTCGCGCAGTCGATCGGTGGCGGTGGCGGCAATGGCGGCTTCGCCGTATCCGGCACGGTCGGCGCGCTGGCGCTTTCCATGGGTGGTGATGGCGCCAAGGGCGGCAAGGGTGGCGCTGTCACGGTCGAGACGGCCGGCTCGCTGACGACCTATGGTGACGGCTCGCGGGGCATCTTTGCGCAATCGGTCGGCGGCGGCGGCGGCAATGGCGGCGCAGCCATCGCGGTCGCCGTGGATGCCGTGGGCGCCGGCTTCGCGGCGGCGATCGGCATCGGCGGCACCGGTGGCGCGGGTGGCGATGCCACCATCGTCAACGTCTCCAGCCTCAGCGACATCGTGACCAAGGGCAACAACGCCCAGGGCATTTTCGCGCAATCGATCGGTGGCGGCGGCGGCAATGGCGGCTATTCGGTCGGCGGCGCACTCGGAGGTATCGGCATTGCCGTCAATATCGGTGGCCGCGGCGCCAGCGGCGGCCTTGGCGGCACCGTCACCGTCGACAGTTCCGGCTCGATCTGGACCAAGGGCGCCAATTCAACTGGCCTTCTGGCGCAGTCGATTGGTGGCGGTGGCGGCAATGGCGGATTCGCAATCAGCGCGGCGCTCGGCGCCGGCGCGGTCAGCGTCGCGCTTGGCGGTTCGGGAGGAACCGGCAGTTCGGGCGGCGATGTCACCGTGAACGCCGATGGCGCCGGTCACTTCATCAATACGACGGACGGGCGCAACTGGAACCTCGTCACCGAGGGCGACAATGCCGTCGGCATCCTGGCGGAAAGCATCGGCGGCGGCGGTGGCAATGGCGGGTTCTCCGGCACGCTCGCGGCCGGCGGCCTAGTTGGCGTCGGCGTCAGCCTGGGCGGTACGGGCGGCGGCGGCGGCGATGCCGGCAAGGTCACGGTCAACAATGGCAAGAAGCTCAACTCGGTCGTCACACAGAACAACATCCTGACCTTCGGCGACGGCTCGTCCGGCATCGTGGCGCAGTCGATCGGCGGCGGCGGCGGCAATGGCGGCTTCTCGGTCGCGCTGAGCGCCTCCGGCTCCTATGGCGGCGCCGGCGGTGCGGCCGCGGTTTCACTCGGCGGCAGCGGCGCCACGGGCGGCATCGGCAAGGATGTCGACGTCACGAATTACGGCAACATCGCCACCAACGGCCAGCAGGCAAACGGCATTTTCGCGCAGTCGGTCGGCGGCGGCGGCGGCAATGGCGGCTTCTCGGTCTCGGGCGCCTTCACCTCCGGCGCGCTCGCCGCCACGGTTGCCATTGGCGGCAGCGGCGGAGCGGGCCAGGATGGCGGTATCGTCACGCTCCACTCGACCGGCGACATTGAAACCCGCGGTGACCAGTCGATCGGCATCTTCGCCCAGTCGATTGGTGGCGGCGGCGGCAATGGCGGCTTCTCCGGTGCCGGCTCGATCGCGCTCCAGGGCGGCAGCGTCGGTGTCGGTCTCGGCGGTTCGGGCGGCGGCGGCGGCGCCGGCAAGCTGGTCGAGCTTACCTCTACGGGCAACGTGACCACCGGCGGCGACCAGTCGATCGGCATCTTCGCGCAGTCGGTCGGCGGCGGCGGCGGCAATGGCGGTTCCAACGTCACGCTGGCGCTCGGCCAGGACGCCGGCATCGCGGTCGGCCTCGGCGGCAATGCCGACAAGGGCGGCGCGGGCGGCGTCGTGACGGTCGTCTCGACCGGCAACATCACCACCGGCTATGATTTTGAGACCGGCACCCTGATCGCCGGCGGCGGCACCGGCGCGTCCGGCATCGTGGCGCAGTCGGTCGGCGGCGGCGGCGGCAATGGCGGCTTCTCGGCCGCCGTCAGCGGCGGCAAATCGCTTGGCGTCAGCGTCGCGCTGGGTGGCAGCGGCAAGGGCGGCGGCAAGGCCGACGTCGTCACCGTCACCAGCACGGGCGACATCCGCACCGGCTTCGACAATTCATCCGCCATCCTGGCCCAGTCGGTCGGTGGCGGCGGCGGCAATGGCGGTCTCGCCGGCGTGCTCGCCATCTCGACCGATGGCGGCGCCGCGGGCGTGAGCCTCGGCGGCTCCGGCGGTCTTGGCGGGGCGGGCGAGGCGGTCACCGTCGGCAGCACGGGCGACATCCTTACGCTCGGCAACGGCTCGAACGGTATCCTCGCCCAGTCGGTCGGCGGCGGCGGCGGCAATGGCGGCTTCAGCCTCGCGGCCAGCGGTTCTGGCAAGAAGGGCAGCGTTTCCGTCTCGCTCGGCGGCGGTGGCGGCGCTGGCGGGACGTCGGGCCTCGTCACGGTCAACAATGCCGGCACGATCTCGACGAAGGGCGAGATCGCCAACGGCATCCTGGCGCAGTCGGTCGCGGGCGGCGGCGGCAATGGCGGCTTCTCGGTCGCCGGTAACCTGACCGTGGACGGTTCGGGCGGCGCCAGCGTCAGCGTCGGCGGTTTCGGCGGCGCCGGGCAGAATGCCGGTGCGGTCGTGGTCAACAGCAATCTCGGCGCCACGCTCGACGGCAATGCCGCGACGATTCACACCGAAGGCGGCGATTCCAACGGCATCTTCGCCCAGTCGGTCGGCGGTGGCGGCGGCAATGGCGGCTTCTCCGGCGCGATCTCGGTTACCGGCCAGAACGCCAAGACGGCGGTCGCCGTCTCGATCGGCGGCTTCGGCGACGGCGGCGGCAATGGCTCGACCGTCAATGTGACCTCGGTCGACAACATCCTGACCGAAGGCGACGGCTCCAACGGCATCCTGGCGCAATCGGTCGGCGGTGGCGGCGGCAATGGCGGCTTCTCCTTCGTCGCGGCCATCCAGGGCACGCTCGGCAAGGCCGAGGACGGCGCCAAGACGGCGATCTCCGCATCGCTCGGCGGCCTCGGCGGCGCGGCCGGCGACGGCGAAGCGGTGACGGTGGATTCGACCGGCATCATCCAGACCAAGGGCAAGAAGGCCTATGGCGTGCTGGCCCAGTCGGTCGGTGGCGGCGGCGGCAATGGCGGCCTCAGCGTTTCGGCGAGTATTTCGGGCGGCGAGGAAGGCCGTCAGGTCGGCGTCTCCGTCGGCGGTTTCGGCGGCGGCGGCGGCAAGGGCGGGGACGTCACGGTGATCCGCGACGGCGCCATCATCACCGAAGGCGACCAGTCGGTCGGCCTGTTCGCGCAGTCGGTTGGCGGCGGTGGCGGCAATGGCGGCATGTCGATCGCCGGTACGATCGGCGGCCCGAATGCCAAGAGCCTGTCCGCCTCGCTGGGCGGCTTCGGTGGCGAAGGCAGCGGCGGCGGCATCGTCATCGTCGACAGCAGCGGTTCGATCACCACCAGCGGCGTCGAGGCGCACGCCATCCAGGCGCAGTCGATCGGCGGCGGCGGCGGCAATGGCGGCCTGGCGGTCGCGGCGACGATCGGCGTGCTCGGCCAGGAGGGCAGCAACGTCAATGCCGGCGTCGCGGTCGGTGGCTTCGGCGGCGATAGCGGCATTGGCGGTCCGGTGACGATCGACAATGACGGCCTGCTGACGACGACGGGCGACGGGGCCTTCGGCATCTTCGCGCAGTCCATCGGTGGCGGCGGCGGTTCCGGCGGCAACGCGGTCACCGGCGTGCTCGGACTTGGCGGCAACACCAAGGGCACGCAGGTCAATGTCAGCGTCGCGGTCGGCGGCCTCGGCGGCGACGGAAATCTCGGCGGCAAGGTCAAGATCACCCAGGATGGCGGTATCCAGACCTCGGGCGTCGGCTCGTCCGGCATTGTCGCGCAGTCGATCGGCGGCGGCGGCGGCACTGGCGGCCGCTCCAACTCGATCTCCCTGCAGCTTGGACCTTCCTGCAAGCCCCCGGCGGATTGCGACGAGGTCAAGAAGTCGCCGAACTGGAACCTTCAGGCGACGGTCGGCGGCGAGGGCGGCAAGGGCAATCTCGGCGGCATGGTCGACGTCGCCAATCTCGACTTCATCACCACCCATGGCGACAAGTCGATGGGCATCTTCGCCCAGTCGGTCGGCGGCGGCGGTGGTACGGGTGGCGACGCCTATGTCGGCCTTGGCGGCCTGGTGTCGATCCCGTTCGTGCCGATCGACCCGCTCACTTTCCTGAAGCCGCTCAGCACGGGCAGCTTCAAGCGCTCCGCTGCCATTGGCATCGGCGGAACGGGTGGGGAGGGCGGAAACGGCGGCGTCGTGATCGTCACCAATACCGGTCACATCACCACCGAGGGCCAGACCTCGAACGCGATCCATGCGCAGTCGATCGGCGGCGGCGGCGGCGATGGCGGCGACGGCAATGCCGGCATGCTCGGCACGATCGCGCTCGGCGGCAGCGGCGGCGCCAGCGGCAATGGCGGCGCGGTCACGGTTACCAACGGCAAGGAGGACCTGTCGCAGGCCAATATCGCCCTGATCGAGACCTTCGGCGGCGTCGTCCTCAATAACCAGGGCATCCGCACCAATCCCGACGCGGACACCGGTCGTTCGAACGGCATCTTCGCGCAGTCGGTCGGCGGCGGCGGCGGTTCCGGCGGCGGCGCGGGCGCGCTGCTCGCCATTGGCGGTACCGGCGAGGCGGCCGGCTTCGGCGGCACCGTCACGGTCGACAATTATGGCGGAATCCTCACCCATGCCGACGATTCCGCGGGCATCTTCGCCCAGTCGGTCGGCGGCGGTGGCGGCGCGGGCGGCTCGGTTGGCCTCACCATCGTCGGTGTCGGCGGCTCGGGCGGCTCCAGCGGCGTCGGCGGCGAGGTCGACGTGACCAACGCGGCGATGATCCAGACGGCCGGCCTCGACTCCCATGCCATCTTCGCCCAGTCGGTCGGCGGTGGCGGCGGCTCCGGCGGCGGCAAGAATTCCGGCAAGTTCACCGACAGCGTTCCGGCGCTGGTGCTGGTGGGCGGCGCAGGCGGCTCGTCCGGCAATGGCGGCGTCGTCAAGGTCATCAACTCCAACACCTTGCACACGCTCGGCGATGGCGCCGATGGCATCAATGCGCAGTCGATCGGCGGCGGCGGCGGCTCCGGCGGCCGCACCTACGGCCTGATCACGGTCGGCGGCGATACGGCGTCGACCGGTAACGGCGGCGACGTCACGGTCGAAAACCAGATCGTCCAGAGTGGCACGACCACGCTGCGCCAGGGCAACATCCTGGTCGAGGGCTATGGCTCGCATGGCATCTTCGCTCAGTCGGTCGGCGGCGGCGGCGGCAATGCCGGCGGCGGCTTCGCGTCCAGCCTGACCTCGGGCTCGCTCGGCGTCGGTGGCGCCGGCGGCGGCGATGGCGGCATCGTCAAGGTCACCAATGCCGGCGGCATCACCACGACAGGCGACGCGGCGGTGGCGATCTTCGCCCAGTCGATCGGCGGCGGCGGCGGTAATGGCGCGATGACGGGCGGCACGGCCCTGACCGACGGTTCGGGCTTCGACTTCACCATCGGCGGCGCCGGTGGCGCCAGCGGCAAGGGCGGCGACGTCACCGTTACCAACGAACTGACCGGCCTGATCCACACCAAGGGCTACGGCTCGACGGGCATCATGGCGCAATCGGTCGGCGGCGGCGGCGGTACGGGCGGCATTACCTACCTGACCAGTCGCGGCGCGACGCCTTCGATCGCCGTGGCGATCGGCGGTTCGGGCGGGGCCGGCGGCGATGGCGGCATCGTCAAGGTCATCAATGACGGCAACATGCTGATCGAGGGCGACAACTCCGTCGCGATCTTCGCCCAGTCGGTCGGTGGCGGCGGCGGCAGGGGTGGCGCGGCCACGGCGGTCGCGCTTGGCGATGCGGCCGTCATCGGCGGCGATGGCGTGACCGGCAAGGGCGGCGACGTGACCGTCACCAGCACCGGCACCATCGGCCTCACCGGCGACGGCTCGGTCGGCATCTTCGCGCAGTCGGTCGGCGGTGGTGGCGGCGTTGTCACGGCGGGCACGGACGGCATTGTCGAGGCCACCCAGAATGGCGGCACCGGCAATGGCGGCAAGGTGACGATCACCGGCGACGCCAAGATCCTGATCTCCGGCGACAACTCGGTCGGCGTCTTCGCCCAGTCGGTCGGCGGCGGCGGCGGTGTCGGCGGCTTCGACGGCAATTATCTCGGGCTCGACCGGTTCTCCGGCGCCAGCGCCCAGACCTTCGGCCTGTTTGCGATGCCGGCGGGCTTCATGGGCTCGGTCGGCGGGACAGGCTATGGCGAGACTGTGAAGCTGACCCAGACGGTCGATGTCGCGGTCACGGGCAAGAATTCCTTTGGCATTCTGGCCCAGAGCGTCGGCGGCAGCGGCAATGGCGACATCGACGTCACCATCGACGACAAGGTCGAAGTCGTTGGAGGCTCCGAAATGGGCGCCGGCGTCGGATTCAAGGACGGCAAGACCAACAAGCTGACGAACAAGGGCGTTGTCGCCTCGATCGACGGGATCGACGGCTATGCCATGCGCGCCACCGGCGGCGACGACACCTTCGAAAACCAGTCCATCGCCATCGGCTCCGTCGCGCTCGGCGAAGGCCAGAACGCCTTCAACAACCGCTTCGAGGCCATCCACTACATGGGTGACACCGTCGATCTCGGCACGACCGGCAAGTACCTCAACGAAGGTTACATCAATCCCGGCGACTGGGACCGGGTGATGACCACGACCCTGACCGGCAATTTCGAACAGGCCGATAAGGGCGCCTATCTGCTCGACCTCGACCTGGCCGATACGACGGACCGGATCGATGTCAGCGGCACGGCCAAGGTTGACGGTTTTGTCGCCATCAACGTTATGAACCCGGGTGCGGCCCGCACCGGCAGCACCGACTACGTCATCATTCACACCGAGGAAGGCGTCACGGACGAGGGCCTCGCCATCGACGCCATCCAGAGCGCGGTGGCGCAGTACAAGCTGCTCTATCCGCTTGATCCGCAGGATGTCGTCCTTAATGTCGACATCAACTACGCCCGCGGCGGCCTGACGGAAAACCAGACCGCGGTCGGCTCGGCGATCAATGCGATCCAGACGGATCTGACGTCGCCGAAATTCACGCAGATCGCGGCGGCGCTGTTCTATGTGCCGACGCTGGATGCGCTCGGCGCGATCTATGACTCGATCTCGGGCGAGGGCGTCAGCGGCTTCCAGCAGCCCGAATTCGACATGAACAATACCTTCCTGGCGGCCATGACCAGCCAGGCGGATAGCTGGCGCATCGGGATCGGGATCGACCCGGCGAGCCAGAGTTTCGCGCCGAAGCCGCTCGGCTATGCCGCCGAGCCGGACAAGAACCCGGCCTTCGAAGCCCTGGCGAAGGCCGAGGAACGCCGCTGGAAGATCTGGGCGACGGTCGGCGGCAATTCCGGCAACGTCACCGGCGATCCGACGGTCGTCGGCAGCGCCGACCTGACCTACAAGGGCGGCAGCCTGGCGGCCGGCCTCGACTACCAGCTCGATCCCGACACGCTGATGGGCTTTGCGCTCGGCGGCGGCGCGGGTTCGTTCTCGGTGCCGGATCGCGAGACGAGCGGCAACATCGTCGGCGGCCATCTCGGTGCCTATGCGTCGAAGAAGTGGGGCCAGCTCTACGCCAATGGCGCGGTCTCGCTCGACATCTACGACAACAGCACCACCCGCCAGGCCACCGTGCCGGGCACCGATGCGCCGCTCAATCCCGTGCCGGGCTTCTCGGAGCGCTGGGACGGCGACTTCCTGAGCGGCGGCTTCGGCGCCAAGGTCGAGACCGGCTGGCGCCAGCCGGTGGCCGGGCTCGGCGCGGTCACGGGCTTTGCCGGGCTGCAGTTCGCCTCGCTTTCGATGCAGGGCTTCTCGGAAACCTCGCATAATGGCGATGTGCTGGGACTCGACTATGCCAGCCGCACCATAACGTCGCTGCCGTCCTCGCTCGGTATGCAGTTCGATACGGTGATCGGGCTTGGCGGCGATACGACGATCCAGCCCTGGGCGCGTGCGGCATGGGTGCACGAGTTCAATCCGGATCGCTCGGTCAATCCGAGCTTCCTCTCGGCGCCGGGTTATCCGTTCGTCGTGCAGGGCGCCGCGGCGGCGGAGGATGCGCTGGCGGTCAATGCCGGCTTCAAGATGAACTGGGGCCCGGACACCTCGTTCTTTGCCACCTTCGACGGCAAGTTCGCTGACAATGTCCAGACCTATGGCGGCAATGCCGGCTTCCAGGTCCGCTGGTAGAAAAATCCTAGCCAGCCGCGCTCCGGCGCGGCTGACAAGCTCGATCCGACAGGACGCCCGTTCGCGTGATTTTCACGGGGGCGGGCGTCTTGCTTCGGGCGGCCGGCGGCCTCCCGCGCCAGGCTTGATCCCGCTGCGTAAACAGGTGCTGTCCAGCACCAAATACCAGTTGACAGGATGGCGGCCTGCTATCTGATATGAACGAAAGCTCTCACCTGCGAAAAGAGCTGAAATTGGGCGTTGGGAGCGGATGTCCGCCCCCGGCCGAGAGGGAGGGAGACAGGATCATGACACGGGCCAGCAGGACCAGATTGCGCTTGGCGGTTTGCGCCGCAGCGATGATGAGTGTCGCCGGATTTGCCAGGGCGGAAACGCCGCCGGCCTTCGCGACGCTGCCGCCGGAAGTGCAGGCGCTCTATCTCGGCGTCGAGGAGACGATCCAGCCCTCCGCCTATGACAATTTCGGCCCCGTGAAGCAGCCCTGGAAGTGGTGCCATTCGGAGTCCTATCAGGGTAATCCCTGGCGTGTTTCCGTCACGCACGAACTGGAGCGTCTGGTCGGTCTCTACAAGGAGAAGGGCTGGATTTCCGATTTCGAGATGTCGGATTCCAATGGCGACACCGGCCAGCAGATCGCGCAGATCCGCGCCTTCATCGACAAGAAGTGCAGCATCATCACCTCGTTTGCCGGTTCGTCGACTGCGCTGAATGAGGTGATCGAGGCCGCCTTCAAGGCTGGCATTCCCTTTGTCACCGGCTCCGGCGCGGTCACCAGCCCCTATGCCATCAACGTCGACTCGAACTTCGTGAAGTTTGGCTATGACGTCGCCAAGGGCGTCATCGACGGCATCGGCGGCAAGGGCAATGTGCTGCGCATCGAGGGCATCGCCGGCAGCCCGCTGGTCGCCCAGCAGCGCGCCGGCGCCGACAAGGCCTTCGCCGAGGCGCCCGACGTCAAAGTCGTCCGCGACGTCAATGGCAACTGGTCGCCCAACGTCACCAAGACCGTGACGCTGCAGGTGCTGGCCACCACGCCGCAGCCGATCGCCGGCGTCTGGACCTCCGGTTCGGAGTCGCGCATCGTCGCCGAGGCGTTCAAGCAGGCCGGCCGGCCGATCCCCGTCGTCTCCGGCTCGATCTCGGGCGATGCGCTCGGCTTCTGGAAGGACAACCAGGATACGTTCCGCTTCACCGGCGGCGCGCTGATGCCGTCCTGGACGGCGCAGACCCTGTTCCGCGTCGGCGTGCGCGTGCTCGAGGGCCAGCAGCCGAAGCTCAACATCCTGATGATCCCCGTGCCGGCCGTGAAGCCGGACGAACTCGGCAAGTGGCACCGCGACTGCATGACCAAGGACGCCGTCTCGATCTTCCCGGTCGCGCCCGAGGATCCGATGCCGGAAGCGCTGATGGATGCCTATTTCGCCAAGCCGGCGCATACGCAGCTGTTCGACTACGCGCAGACGCCGGACCCCTGCGCCAAGTAGGGGCGGGCTTGCAGGCAGGACGGGTGGCAGCCACGCTGTCGCCCGTCTTTTGATTCCATCCGCGACGTTGCACGGGGGCTGACGTTTCATGCTGGAGATCCGCGATCTCTCCAAGCGCTATGGCGAGACGGTCGCGCTGGACGGCGCGAACATCGATTTCACGCCCGGCACGATCCATACGATCCTGGGCGAGAACGGTTCGGGCAAGAGCACGCTGGTCAAGCTGCTCTCCGGCATCGTCACGCCCGATCGCGGCACCATCACCTTTTCAGGCCGCGCCATCGCCGGCCGCGATCCGGCCGAATTCCGCGCCGCCGGCTTCGCCACCGTGTTCCAGGAAGTGCTGATCGCGCCGGACCGCAGCGTCGCCGACAACATCCTGCTCGGCTATGACGGCCTGTTCCGCCGCCGCGTGCCGCGCGGGGAGCGCCGGGCGCTTGCCGGCCGCATCCTGTCCGAATTCGCATCGACCGCCGTGCCGCTCGACGAGCCGGCGGGGGAGGTGCCGCTGGCGGCGCAGCAATTGATCGTGCTCGCCCGCGCCCTGACCCGGTCGCCGCGCGTGCTGATCCTCGACGAGGTCACCGCCGCGCTCGATTTCGCCGATCGGGAGGCGGTATTCGCGCTGATGCGGCGGCTGGCGGCCGAGGGCTGTCTCATCCTGTTCATCACCCACCGCATGGACGAGGTCACCGGCCTCTCCGACCGCGTGACCGTGCTGCGCAGCGGGCAGGTGGTGAAGACGCTGGAGAAAGGCAATCTGGTGCCGGACGAACTGCTCGCGCTGATGGCGCCGGACACCGCGCGGGAGCTGCATCATGGCTGATCCGTCCGCGCTCTCCATTCGCGGCCTGTCGCTGAAGCCGGGCGGCATTCCGTTCGACCAGGATATCCGCCGCGGCGAGATCGTTGGGCTGGCCGGCCTCGACGGCCACGGCCAGGACGCCTTCATAGAGACGCTGGCCGGGCTGCGCCCGCCGGTCGTCGGCCATGTCGGCACCGGGCGGGACGGCGAGCGGGTGATACGCAGCTTCCGCCGGGCGATCCAGAGCGGCATCGCCTATCTGCCGCGCGACCGCCGCGCCACCGGCATCTTCCCCTCCATGTCGATCCTCGACAATTTCGCCATCGCGACGGTGGGCCGGGACCGCAAGCTCGGGCTGATCAGCTTGTCCGAGCGGAGCAAGCGCTACGACTATTACCGCGACCGCCTGTCGATCGTCGCGCCCGACCCCGGCCGCATGATCACCACGCTTTCAGGCGGCAACCAGCAGAAGGTGCTGCTCGCCCGCGCGCTGGCGCACAAGCCGGACGTGCTGCTCCTGAACGACCCGACGCGCGGCGTCGACATCGCCACCCGCCGCGTCCTCTATTCCGTGTTCCGCGAACTCGCGGCCGAAGGCATGGCGCTGGTCATCCTCTCGACCGAGATCGAGGAGGCGCTGGTGCTGTGCGACCGCATCCTCGTGTTCCGCGAGCAGGAACTCGCCGCCTCGCTGACGGGGGCCGAGCGCTCCTCCGAGCGCATCATATCCACCATGTTCGGGCGCGCAGCATGACGGCATCCGCAATCTCCCCGCCGGCTGGCAAGGCTTCGGCCCTGAAGGCCGTCTGGCGCCAGACCGGCTTCGCGCCGATCCTGTTCGTCGTGCTGCTGGCGATCAACATCTTCATCAACCCGGCCCGCTTCGCGCCGGGCGCCTGGGGCACGCTGATCGGCCTCGCCGCGCCGCTGGTCGGCGCGGCCATCGCTTCGGCCCCGGCGATCCTGGGCGGACGGGGCGGCATCGACATCTCGGTCGGGCCCATCATGGGCTTCGTCAACGCCATCGTCGTGCTGGTGCTGATCCAGAAGCTCGGCCTCAGCTCGCCCTTCATCGTCGTCGGCGCGGCGGTGCTGATCGGCGCTGCCATCGGCGCGCTGAACGGCTTCCTGGCCACCATCCTGCGCATCCAGCCGATCGTCGCGACGCTCGGCACCTATCTGCTTCTCGTCGGCACGACGCTGACCATCCTGCCGGCGCCGACCGGCACGGTGCCCGTCTGGCTGAAGTCGCTCGGCGGGCCGCTGTCGATCCTGCCGCTCGGCGCCGTGTTCCTGATCTGGATCGGTATCCGCCGCCTGCCATACTACGACCACCTGATGGCGGTCGGCAGCGATGACCGCGCTGCCTACACGGCCGGCATCCCGGTCACGCTGGTCCGCTTCCTCTCCTATGTCATCACCGGCGTGTTCGCCGGCGTCGCGGGGCTGATGATGACGGCGCTGATCGGCTCGGCCGATCCTTCGATCGGTCCCACCTACACGCTGATCGCCATTTCAGCCGTGGCACTGGGTGGCGTCAGCCTGGCCGGCGGGCGCGGCGGTTTGCTGGGGGCGGCTATCGGCGCGATCGACATTTTCCTGCTGCAGAGCGCGCTGACCTTCTTCAACTTCTCCACCTTCGTCCTGCAGATCGCCTATGGCGCGATCCTCGTCATCGCCATCGTGCTGACGGCCTTGCAGGATCGCTGGCTCGGACGCATGCGGGGAGCAGCCTAGATGGCACGCCTGACCAGTGACCAGGCGCGGGTCTTCGGCGCGCTGATCGTCGCCGTCGCGCTCCACCTCACCGGCACCGCCCTGATCGAGGGCTATTCGAGCGAGTTCTCGATGCGGGCCATGCTGGTGCTCGGCTCGCTGCTGGCGATCGCCTCGATCGGCCAGACGCTGGTGGTGATCATCGGCGGCATCGACCTGTCGATCCCCTTCATCATCGGCTTCGCCAATGTCGTCACTGCGCAGCTCTATGGCGGAGGCATGAACTTCGCCCTGGTCTGCGCCATCGTCATCGGCCTTGCCTGCGGGATCGGCGCGCTGAACGGGCTTATCTCCTCGAGCCTGAAGCTGCATCCGCTGATCGTCACGCTTGGCATCGGCACGATCGTGCAGGGCTCGGTGCTGCTGTGGACCGGCGGCTTCCCCTCCGGCTCGGCGCCGGAATCGATCACCGAATTCGTCTCGATCGGGGGCTCGGTCGGCTTCCTGCCCGTGCCGTGGCTGGTGCCATGCTTCATCGCGCTGGCGGCGATCGTCACCGTGGCGCTCGCCCGCACGGCCTATGGCCGCCGCCTGTTCGCGCTCGGCAGCAACCCGCGCGCCGCGCCGCTGGCGCTGATCAACCCGGTGGCGATGTGGACGGTGACCTTCGCGATCTCCGCCGCCTTCGCAGCCGTGACCGGCATTCTGCTGCTCGGCTTCACGGGCTCCGCCTATGGCGAGGTCGGCCAGCCCTATCTGTTCCAGACTATCGCCGCCGTCGTCATCGGCGGCACGGCGCTGGTAGGCGGGCGTGGCTCCTATCTCGGCACGGTCGCCGGCGCGCTGGTGCTGACCGAGATCAACACCCTGCTGATCGGCATCGGCTTGCAGCCGTCGCTGGTGCAGGCCGTGCTCGGCGTCGTCATCGTCGTGCTGGTGTCGTTCTACGGCCGCGACGCCCATGTCCGGACCACGATCTGAAGGGGCTTTCGGTTGGGGGGATAACGCAGACGGAAGGACCCACCCTCGCCGTCATCCCTGCGAAAGCAGGGATCCATGCGGCCGAGACCTTGGAAGTGCGAACCTCCCGAAAACCCGGATGCGTGGATCCCGGATCTCCGCTGCGCTGAGTCCGGGATGACGGCGAGGGTGAGGTTTGGAGAGATTCCCCTACCTCACCTGGCTATATCCCCCGGATCGGGAATTTCGGCTCCGGCAGGTAACCGCCGATCTGCCGGCAGAGCTCGGCCGCCGCCTCGTAGAGATGCTTCGAGGCGTCGGCGAGCTGGACCTGGTTGGTGACCCAGAGCAGGAACGGCATGGTGAGCGCCGCCTGGGCGATGCCGCTGGCGTCGAAGATCGGGAAGGAGACGTCGGTGATGCCGCGCAGCGTCTCGTCCGCGACCACCTCATAGCCGCGCTTCTGGATCTGCTCGACGCGGCGGATCAACGGTTCCGGGTCCCTGTCGCGGGCGCGCAGTTCTTCCGAGGCGCGCTCGATCAGCATGGCGCGGGTCGGCTCGTTCTGGAAGGCGATCAGCGTGCGCCCAGAAGCGGTCGAGAGCATCTTCGTCTGCGTGCCGAGCCGCACGCGAAACCCGACCGGGGCGGGATTGTCGGCGACCGCGATGACGCGCACCGAGAGCCCGTCCAGGATCGACAGGATGATCGCTTCCTCGACCTCGGCGGCCAGGCTCTGCAGGATCGGCTGGGCCGTTTCGCGCAGGCGCCGGATCGGCGGATGGCCGCAGGCGAGGTCGAACAGCTTCATCGAGATCTGGAAAGCCTCGCCCGGCGGCTTGCGCTCGACATAGCCGCGCCGCTCCAGCGAGACGACCACGCGATATACTTCCTGCACCGAGCGGCCCAGCGAATGGGCGATCTGCGACAGGATCAGCCCGCCCGACTGAGCAGCCAGCAGTTCCAGGATATCGAGCCCCTTCTCCAGGGCCGGCGCCTTGTAGGCGAGGGCGGCGCTCGCCTGCTTGGCAGGCTCGGCCTTCTTGGCCTTCACGGCTTCTTTCGCCATCGCTGGTCCCGTTCTGATTGCGTTTCCCCAGCGCTACAGTAGCCCGGCCTTGACAGGGCGCGCCAGCCTGTCCCCTATTTCAAACGCAAGTATCATATGTGGAAAATGGCGTCGCGACGGGCTGCCTTTTCCTTTGGGGACGGGGACATGACGGGGCAACGCTATAACGGGCCAATCATCGACGCCCATCATCACTTCTGGGACCTGCGGCTCGGCAAGCATGGCTGGCTGAAGGGCGGCGATTCCGCCGACGAACTGGCGCCGCTGCGCCAAAACCATCTCGTCGCCGATTATGAGGCGCTGGCCGCGCCCCAAAACATCGTCGCCAGCGTGCATGTCGAGGCGAACTGGGATCCGGCGGACCCGGCCGGGGAAAGCCGCTGGCTCGATACGCTGCAGCGTTCGCCTGGCATCGCCGCGCGCTATGTCGCCCATGCCGCGCTGCTCGACCCCGGCGCCGAGAGGCTGCTGGAGGCGCACGCCGCCAACGGGCGCGTCGTCGGCATCCGCGAGATCCTGAGCTGGCATCCCGACCCGGCCAAGCGCCGCATGCCCGACAATGACCGCATGGACGATCCGCGCTGGCGCGCCAACCTGGCCCGCTTCCGCGAGCACGGGTTCAGCTTCGACCTGCTGATCACGCCGCATCAGTTCGAAAGCACGCGCCGGCTCGTCGCGGATTTTCCCGACATCGCCTTCATCCTCAACCATTGCGCCAGCCCGATCGACCGCGACGCGGAAGGCATGAAGCGATGGCGCGACGGGCTCGGTCTGCTGGCGGCGGCGCCGAACGTCGCGATCAAGATCTCCGATCCGGTCGCCTACGACCCGCAATGGACCCGCGAGAGCCTGGGCGAGGTGATCGATGCCTGCATCGGGGCCTTCGGACCGGAAAGGTCGATGTTCGCCACCGACCATCCGGTCGCCGGCCTGCATATCGGCTTCGCCGAATGGGTCGACGTGTTCAAGGATGCAACGCGGGGGTTTTCGGCGGAGGAGCAGGCGGCGCTGTTCGAAGGCAGCGCGCGGCGTTGGTATCGGATGGCGTGAGCCTCTGGTGCCCGGTGGCTTTAGCTCTGCGCCTCTCGATTGATCGGCTCTGCCATCATCCTGAGGTGCTTGGCGTAAGCGAAGCCTCGAAGGAGGGTCCAGCGGGCTCGCTCATTTTCTTCGCTTTAGCCGCATGCTGGACCCTCCTTCGAGGCCCGGCTCTGCCGGGCACCTCAGGATGATGGGCGAGTTTGGTGGAGATGCTTGGAGGCCGGTCTCGCTGATGGATTGCCTCTTCCGCCCACGAAGAGACAGTATTGTCCTCAGTTGCTCGCCTGGGTCTGCACGTCGTCGAGCTTGACGAACACCGTGCCGGCCGCCACGAGGCGCTGGATGCCCTCGACCACGCCGAGGCCAGCCGGATGGCCCGGCTGGTTGATGTGGGCGATGATGACGTCGCCCGATTTCGCGGCGGCGATGCGCTTGGCGACGGTGGCGGCCGGCAGCGAGGCGCCCATGTCGGCATTGAGCGAGAAGCCGGCGATCGAATAGCCGGCGGCGCGGATCGAATCGAGCGCGTCGCGGCTGTAGACGGCGGTGGCGCCGCGGAACCAGCGCGGCGGCTTGCCGGTTGCCTGCTGGACGGCCAGGGCGCCGCCATCGACCTCCCGCTGCACCGCTTCCAGCGAGCCGGCGGTCTTCACGCCATAGAGGCTCGGAATGTCGGTGATGGCCGGCACGTGCTGGTCGCCATGGTTCTCGACTTGGAACAGCTCGGGGTGCGCCATCACGACGGCCATGGCGGTGGCGTTGCGCTTCAGCCAGCGATGGGTGACGAACAGCGTCGCCGGGATGTGGTTGTCCACCAGTTCCTTCAGGATGCGCTGGTCGATCGCGCCGGAGCAGGCATCGAAGGTCAGCGCCACGACGCGCGGGCCCGGCGGCGGCGCGGCGATGCGCAGCTTCAACTCGATGTCATGCGACTTGGCGGACGCCGCCGTGCCCATCAGGAGCGACAGGACAAGCCCGGTCAGGGCGGTGCGGATGGTGAGCGTCGGCATCAGGAACTCCGGAACAGCCGATTGTCGGCCCCGCGGAGCTAGGCGCTGTCTTCGACCAATTTGTGGCCGAAAGCGTCGCGCCGCCGATGCATGCGGGTTTGTCGCATGCCGCCGACCTTAACCATCTTCGGAGCTAAATTTCCCCGTTGCTAGGCTCAAATGGGGGATCGCGGTAACGTTGGCGTTCCCGGAGCTTTGAAGCGAAGGATCGTTTTCCGCCCGGGGCGAGGGCCGCGTCGTGATCGATCTGTCGCGCAGTGCCATTGCCCATGCCGCGAGCCAAGTCGGAACGCCGTTCCCAGGGCTCCGTGCGCCTCTTGCCGAGTCGACCGCCCTTTGGAGCGATCGCCATGGCTGAGGGCGGACCGGTGATCCTGCTGATCGAGGATGAGCCGCTGGTACGCTCCGCCGTCGCGGAGATGCTCGAGGATCTGGGCTTTGTCGTCGAACTCGCGTGCTCGGCCGCGGAGGCGTCGGCTCGCCTGGGCGGGGCCGACCATCCCTATCGCGTCATCATCATCGATGTCGGCCTGCCGGATCGTTCCGGCGAGGATCTCGCCAAGGACATTCTCGCGGCGTTGGCCGACGTTCCCGTCGTCATCGCCAGCGGCGGCGATCCCGCCGACCTCGACCCGACGCTCGCCCGCGACCCACGCGTCAGCTTCCTGGGCAAGCCCTATGGCATGCGCGCGATGATCGAGGTTCTCTCCCGCCTGGGCATCGCCGTGACGCCCGATTGAGGGGTAGCCTCCCGCATTTAGGCACCCGGGTGCGGCAGCGCGCGGCTGGCAGGAGGGCGCGGATATGCGACTATGCGCATCCAATCGTTTCGCATGGGAGAGGGCGCGTCTGCCGATGGATCTCTATCTGGATACGGCGCTTCGCCTCGGCATGGCGGTGTTCTGCGGCCTGCTGATCGGCATCGACCGCGACGCGCGGGAAAAGCCGGCCGGCATGCGCACCCTGGCGCTGGTGTCGCTCGGCGCGGCGCTGGCGACCGTCAGCGTCAGCCATATCGAGATGTTTGTCGGCCATCCCGATGCGCAGAGCCGGATGCTCCAAGGCGTCGTGCAGGGCGTGCTGGCGGGCATCGGCTTCATCGGCGCCGGCGCGATCCTGCGGCGCGGCAAGCGCGACGAGGTCGTGCACGGCGTGACGACGGCCGCGACGGTCTGGGTGGCGGCAGCGCTGGGCGTTGCCTGCGGCCTCGGCGACTGGCCCGTCGCGATCCTCGCGCTGGTCCTGGTCTTCGTCATCCTGGTCATCGCCAAGCCGATCGAGCGGCGCTGGCTCGATCACCTGCAGGCCCTGGAGGCGAAGCGCCATGCCGCCGAGCCGCCGCCGCCGGCTCCCGATGGCCCCGCCTAGGTCAGGACGCTGGCGCCGAGATTGATGGCGAGCGCCAGCAGCGTCGTGTTGAACACGAACGACGCGATCGAATGGAACATCATCACCATCCGGAAGCCGGTCGTCCGCACATTGACGTCCGAAGTCTGGAACGTCGCGCCGAGGCAGAACGAGAAATAGAAGAAGTCCCAGATCACCGGCTCCGGCGTATCCGGGAAGATCAGGCCGCCGGCATCGTCTTCCTTGCCGTCCGCATCATTGTCGGTTCCCGCCGGCGCGTAATAGAGCCGGGCATAGTGGAACGCGAACAGCGTGTTGAACACGACCCAGCCGAGCGGGATGCTGATGATCGCGGTGGCGAGATGCGCCGCCGTCGTGTTGGGGCCGTTCAGGATCGAGAAGATCGAATAGAACGAGAAGGCGATGGCGCCGACCGTCAGGCACATGATCAGGGCGATGCCCTCGTCCTCGGTTCGCGCCCGCATCCGCAACTTGTCGAGATTGGCCTTCCTGGCCAGCCGGAACAGGAAGAACAGGTAGACGATGAAGAACACGTCGCCGGCGGCGATCAGCGCAAATTCGTCAAAGACCAGCCGGATGATGAAATAGGACAGGATCGCGACGACGACCGACTCGTAGAAGTGCCGATGCTGCTTCCAGTGGTGCTGAACGTATGAAATCGCCGTACTCCGCCTTGCGGGCTATTCCACGAATACCGTGACGCGATCCGACCTTCCGGCCGAATCGACCACCGACAAGGTAACAAATCCCGGCCCGTCCGGCTCCCAGCTTTCGGCCCGCGAAAACGGCGTCTGCGCGATCGGCACGCCATTGGCGAACCAGGTGAAGGGCGGCTGGCCGTTGCGGATCTTGATCATCAGCGGCATCGGATCGCCGGCGCGGATGCCTAGATCGACCTGGACGCCATCCGGTGGGAAGGCGATCTGTGGCGTGTCGGGCGCCTTGTTGGCCAGCGTATCCGTGCCGCGGAAGCGCTTCAGCGGCGCCGGCAACTCGCCATTGGAGGCGATCAGCGCGCCGCGCGGGGCGGGCGGCAGCGGCGCGCGCTCGCCGCCCATTTTGTCGAACGCCTCGAAGAGCACCGGCGCCGCCGTGCCGATTCCGGAGAGGCCGGAGACGGGCGCGCCATCGGCCCGGCCGGCCCAGACGCCGATCACCGTGCGCCCATCGAAGCCGATCGACCAGGCGTCGCGATAGCCATAGGAGGTGCCGGTCTTGTAGGCGATGCGGCCGCGCGCGCCGATGGTGGGCGGCGGCACGTCGGCCAGGATGTCGGAGACATACCAGGCGGCGAGCGGATCGAGCACCGGCGCGGTATCGGCCGAGACGACGATCGGTACCGGCTCGGGATGCAACGCCACCGGCCGGCCGCCGCGCGCGATCGCCGCATAGACCGAGACGAGATCGCGCAGCGAGATGCCGACGCCGCCGAGCCCGACGGCGAGGCCCGCCGCCGACATGTCCGGCAGGCGCGGATTGGCCGCCGCACGCTTCAGCCGGGCGATCAGCCGCGCCGGCCCCACCGCGTCGAGCACCTGCACGGCGGGGACGTTGAGCGATTGCGTCAGCGCGTCGTGGATCGTCACCGTGCCGCGATAGAATCCGTCGAAATTGACGGGGGCGTAGCCGGCGAAAGCCGAGGGCTTGTCCTCGATCAGGCTCTGCGGATGGGCAAGGCCCTGCTCGAAGGCGAGGCCGTAGATCAGCGGCTTCAGAGTCGAGCCGGGCGAACGCACCGCTTCCGTCATGTCGACATAGCCGTTGCGGCCGTCATCCATGAAGCCGGCCGAGCCGACCGAGGCGAGGATGTCGCCGGTGACCTGGTCGGCCACCAGAATGGCGACCGAGGCCTTGGCGCCCACCTTGGCGGCCCGCGTGCTGGCCAAGGTTTCCAGCTTGGCTTGGAGGCGGCCATCGAGGGTGAGTTTGATCACGGGATCGGCGGGATGGCGCTTGCGCGCCTGGTCGCCCAGATGCGCGGCGAGCATCGGGAACGGCTTTCGCGCCTCCGGAATGCGCTCGGTCTTGGCCGAGGCGGCGGTCTCTTCGTCCAGGATGCCGGCGGTCACCAGCCGGTCGAGCACGCGGTCGCGCGCCGCCTTCGCCGCCTTGGGATCCCGGTCCGGCCGCCGCGCTTCGGGCGATTGCGGCAGGGCGACGAGCAAAGCGGCCTCGGCGATCGTCAGCCGGCGCGGCTCCTTGCCGAAATAGGCGAGCGTCGCGGCGCGGATGCCTTCGAGATTGCCGCCATAGGGCGCCAGCGCCAGGTAGAGCGACAGGATCTGGCTCTTGTCGAGTTTCTGTTCGAGCGCCCGCGCATGGACGATCTGCTTGAGCTTGCTCTCGGCCTGGCGGGTCGAGCCGCCCTGGACGAGGCGCGCGACCTGCATGGTCAGCGTCGAGCCGCCGGAAACGACATGGCCGTTGCGCAGGATCTGGCCGGCGGCGCGGGCAAAGGCGCGCCAGTCGACGCCGTGGTGCTCGTCGAAGCGGCGATCCTCATAGCCTTTCAGCATGGTGAGGAACATCGGATCGACCTCGGCAAGCGTCACCGGCAACCGCCAGCGTCCCTCGGCGATGGTGTAGGGCCGAAGCAGCGTATCGCTGCGGTCGACGACGATCTGCGAGGTCGGGACCTTGGCCGAATCGGGCACCGGCGGCAGGGTTTTGTCGATCTCCGCCAGCACGCCGCCAAGCCAGGCACAGGAGAAGAACGCCACCAGCCCGAGCGACAGCCCGGCGATGGCCAAGCGGCGGCGCCATCTGGAGGACGGCCGAGGCTGCTCTTCCCCCTCTCCCGCCGCGCGGGAGAGGGCAGGGGTGAGGGTCTTTCTATTTCTCTTCGTCGGATGAGCGAAGGCAAGCAAGCCCGTCACCCAACCCTCTCCCGCAGCCAAGCGAGGGCTTTCCGGCACATCCGGATCCGGCTTGCCGTTCATGGCTGCCGCCTGTCGAGGCTCGGCGCAAATCCCACGCTCTCCGTCAGCCCCGCGAAGGCGGGGACCCATTCAGCCGGAGGCTTCGGCTGCATGGATCCCGGGTCTTCGCCCGGGATGACGGCGAGCTTGGTCATGCGCATCGCCCGCTCACTTCGTCGTCGTCGGTCCGACGATCTCGACCGAGCCGGTGTCGGTATGGGCCTGGCGGTCGGGGTCGTACATGTCTTCCACCGTCGCTGCCGGATGCACGAACTGGCCCGGCGACACGGCGCGCACGCCATAGGCGACCGAGAATTCGAGCGGATCGCCCGCCGAGCGGGTCACCGCCGCGACGAAGCGGTCGGTGCGGGCCTCGGTATGGGCGACATTGGTCTCGACCTTCAGCCATTCATAGGCCGACGTATCGCCCGAGCGCGAGATGTTGGGGTTCTCGATCTCGAAGCCGGCCGGCAGCGGATCGACCACCATCAGCCGTCCGAAACGCTGCTTGTCGGCCAGCACCCGCAGCACCACCACCAGCCGGTCGTTCTGGCCGACCGTCGTCGGGTCGGCCTCGCTGCCGTCGGTGTTGAAATAGCTGCGCGTGATGGTGAAGCCCTCGCCGCCGGCCGGTTCCGGCGTCGCCGGGATGCCGGTCAGCGTAAGCGCCGCGTCGAGCGCCACGTCGCTGGTGTTCTCCACGACCAGCGGCCGCGGCGACACGTCGGAGCCGAGCAGCTTGCGGTAGAGCGGCACGTCGGCGGTGTTGCCGTCAACATCGATCGAGGCCTTGCTCAGGTCCGACATCATCGCGGCCGCCGCCATCAGCATCCAGCCCTGCTCCTGGGTCGAGATGTAGCGGCGGTTGTCGCGGGTGGTGGCGACGTCGTCGACCAGGGTCTTGACGTCGAAGCGCTTGTCGCCGCTCTCGGCGACCAGCGTCAGCACCGCCGCCTGGTCGCGCAGGGTAGAGCCGTAATCCTCGCGCCCGGCCAGCATCGGGCCGTAATGGCGCTGCAGGTTGTCGATCGCCACCTTGAGCACCGAGCCCGAACGGGCCTTGTCGCCATAGAGGGCGAGGGCCGCGCCGATCTGCGCCTGCGCCAGCGGCGTGGCGAAGTTGTTCAGCTTGGATTCGGCGTAATAGCGCAGGTCGCCAATCGCCGCCTTGCCGTTGCGCGCCAGCACATAGAGCGAATAGGCGATCGCCTCGCCGCCCTTGTCGAAGTCCTGGGCGTAGCCGACCTTGTTGGAGAGGTTGTCGAGCGCGTTGTTGAACGCGACCTCGGGCACGAGATAGCCGGCCGCCTTGGCGCGGGTCAGGAAGTCCGTGACATAGGCGTCGAGCCAGAGATCCTCATAACCCGGTCCCCAGAGGCCGAACGAGCCGGCCGAGGACTGGTTGTCCAGCACCTTGCCGATCGAATCCTGCAGGCGCTTGCGCAGTTCGCTGTCCTGCGCGATGCCGATCGTCGCCGCCACCTGGTTGAGGTAGAGCAGCGGCATCGCCTTGGACGTGATCTGCTCGGTGCAGCCATAGGGGTAGCGGTCGAGCGAGGCGAGGATCGCCGCCACGTCGAGCTTGGCCGAGCCGCCGATGGCGAGCGTCGCGCTGGTCGTTCCCGGGACGAATTCCGCAAAGGCGTATTCGTCGACGGTCAGCTTGTTGCCGGGCGCGAGCGAGATCAGCGAGCGTCGCGAAACCGGCTGGCCGGCCGGGCGGATGCCCAGCATGTAGCTGCGGTCGAAGGTCTGGCCGTTCTCGGGGCTCGCCAGGCTGACGGTGATCTGGTGGTCGCCGATGTCGACCGCCTTGATCGGCAGCGCGACCGTCATGCGGCCGGCCTTTTCCAGCCGGACCTGCTTGTCGGCATCGCCGGGATCGATCGCCACGCCGGGGGCATCGACGGTGAGCTGGTAATCACCGGCCGGACCTTCGACATTGTTGATCTCGACCAGGATGCGGCTCTGGTCGTCCGGCGTCATGAAGCGCGGCAGGCTGGCCATCACCACGACCGGATCGCGGATGATGACTTCCTTCTCGGCATGGCCGATGCCCTCCTTCGACCAGGCCATCGCCATGACGCGGACCGAGCCGTTGAAGTCTGGCACGTCGAAGGTGATCGTCGCCTTGCCGTTCTCGTCGACCTTCACCACGCCGGAATAATAGGCGATCAGCTTTTCGGTCGGCGGCACCGACTTCAGGCCGGGCGCGCCGCCATCACCGCCGGAGCGGAGACGGCCGGGAACACCCTGCATGCGGTCGATCAGCAGCCCGTAGAGATCGCGGATCTCCATGCCGAGCCGGCGCTGGCTGAAATACCAGCCATCCGGGTCTGGCGTCTTGAACTGGGTCAGGTTGAGAATGCCGATATCGACGGCCGCGACCGTGACATAGGCCTCCTCGCCCTTCTTCAGATTGGCGAGCGTGACGGGGATGGTGAGGGGACCGCGCGGGCGGATCTGGTCCTCGGTGTCGAGCTGGACGTCGATCCGGCGATCGGCCGGATCGACCGGCACCCAGGCGAGGCCGAGCGCACGTGTCGGCATGCGCTTGGCCTGGACGTCCATCGGCCGGAACAGGGTGGCGGTCACATAGGCGCCCGGACCCCAATTGGCGGTAACCGGCAGGTCGACCGTGGTGCCGCCTTCCGGCACTTCCACCGTCTTCATGTCGATGACGCGGTCGTCGATCACCATGATCTGGGCGATGCCGGGGAAGCGCGGATCAAGCCGCAGCTTGGCCGTGTCGCCGGGCTTGTAGTTCTTCTGGTCGAGCGAGACGGTCAGCATGTCCGGCGTCTCGGAAGCGGCCGAGGCGTCGACATACCAGCCGGCGTCGAAATTATAGCTCGAGGAGGTCGGTGCCTCGCCGGCGAGCGCCACCGTCAGGCGGAAGCGGCCCCAGTCGACCTTGCCCTCGATGGTGGCGGGCTTCGAAGCGTCGAGGTCGACGGTGCCATTGGCGACGCGGGTCGCCGTGGTGATCGCCTCATACTTCCAAGCGCCGTCGCGGCGATACCACTGGTAGTTCGTGTCGAGCTTCTCGATCTGCCAGGTCGCGCCCTTGGCGTCGATGCGCTTGCCGTCCGGGCCGATCGCGATCAGCTCGAAGCCGGCCGCCGCCCCTTCCGAGACGCTGCCGTCGAAATTCGGCTTGATGCCGATATGCGGCTTGGTGCCGTCGGCCGGCAGCGACAGCCGGCGCTCGACGGCGCGGCCATTGGTGTCGGTGACGCGAACGACGATCTCGGCGTTGAACAGCTTGGTCGTCTCGGGCAGCGTCGGCACGGTGGCGTCGAAGCTGGCCTCGCCCGCATCGTCCGTGACGGCGCTGGCGCCGAGCGAATCGCGGACGCTTTCGACGGGATCGTCGGCGAGGCCGAAGGAGAAGCCCGGATAGTCGGCGCTGGTGCTGGTCGGCGTCGCGATGATGTCGCCGTCGACACCGAGGCCGATCGCCTTGGCGCCATAGAGATATTTGGCGGTCAGCTGGATCGGGAAGGTGCCGCCGGAGGTGAGCCGTTCGGCCGTTGTCTTCAGTTCGAAGGCGATCCGCTCGGGCTCGAAATCGTCGACCAGGGCCGAGATTTCGGTCAGCGCCGCTCCATCGGGATCGGCATAGAGCTGGAAGCGCCAGGCGCCGCGCTGGGCGTCGTCGGGAATGGCGACGTCATGGCTGTAGCCGCCCTGGCCCTCTTCGGTGAGCTTGGTGCGCAGGAATTCGACGCCATCGGGACGATCGACCACCAGCGTCAGCGGCAGGCCGTTGACGGCCTTGGCCTGCGCGTCGCGCAGCAGCGCGGTCAGATGCACCGTCTCGCCGGGGCGATAGATGCCGCGTTCGGAGGTGAAGAACGTGTCGAGCGGGCCCGGCGCCGGGCGTCCATCGACTCCGCGATCGGTCAGGTCGAAGGCCGTCTTCTTCATGTCGAGGAAGGCGTAGTCGCCGGCCGCCGTCTGGGCGACGAGCAATTGCGGCGCCATGCCGCCCGTGCCGCGCGCCAGACCCGGCTCGAAATGCACATAGCCGTCGGCATTGGTGGTCGCTTCGCCCAGTACTTCGTCATTGGTGGCGACGAGCTTGACCTTCACGCCGGCCAGCGCCTGCGCCGTGTTGAGCGAGCGGATCACGGCATGGACGCCGTCATTGCCGGAAAGCGCCGACAGGCCGAGATCGGAAACGATGAACCATTGCGTGGCGAGCGAGGAATCATAGCCGCCGTCGCTGGAGCCCTTGGTCGCCGCCTTGGCGGTGATGACGTAGACGCCGGGTTCGATGGTCTTGACCGCGTCGCCGATCGGGATCGCCGTGGTGATGTTCTCGTTCAGCTTCTTGGCGCCGACCTCGATCTGGCCCTTCCAGACGGAGGTGCCCGACGTGTTGGCGATCTGGCTGGCCGAATAGCTGTCGAGCTGGCGCAGGAAATTGCCGTCGCGCACGGCGATAGCGATCGAGCGATCGCCGATGCGGTAGACCTCGGCGTCGATCAGGTCGGTGTTGATGCTGTCGATAGGGATAGACGCACCCTGGCCGGCGGGCAGCACATAGGCGTTGCCGGCGAAGCCGACCCAGGGAGCACGGTCGCGGATATAGCTGGAGACGGAAGCCGTCTGCGCCAGCTTCTCGCCATCGGCGGAGGGCAGGCCGGCGCGGAAGCGCAGGGTATAGCGCTGGCCGTGCTTCAACCCGTCGACGCAGATCTGGCTGTCCTGCGGTTCGACCGCCAGGCCCTTGCCGCCCTCGACGATCACATAATCGGACAGCGTGGTGTCGGCGACGGGCAGCGGATCGGAGAAGACGACGCACATGCGCGGCGAGGCGGCGTCGGCATCGACCGTGTTGGAGACGATGCGGAAGCCCCGTTCGGCGATCAGCTTGTCATAGGCGGCGCGGAACTGCGGGTCCTGCTTGTATTCGAGGCTGAGGCGATAGGCCTTGATCGCCTGCTTCCACATCTCGCGCCGTTCGAGCGAATGGGCGAGCAAAGCGAGAGACAGCGCCTGGTCGCCGGCGCCGTCGGCGCGCAGATAGGCGTTGATGGCGGCGGAGGTGGCGGCCGCCAGGACTTCCTGGCGCTGCGAATAGTCGTCCGGATTGCGCTTCAGCAGGCCGAGCGCGAATTCGCGCCAGATGCCGGCGTCGTCGGGGGCGATCGCCAGCATCGCGCCGAGATCGCGTTCCAGCTCCGTCGTGTTGCCGTTCGCCCGCGCCCGGTCGGCGCCTTGGCGGATCGTGTCATAGCCAACGCCATGCGAGGGGTAGTCGCGCGCCAGCGTGTTGAGCTGCGCCTTGGCCGCCTCGAAAGGGGAGGGGCCGAGGAAGGTCAGTTCCTCGATGCGCTTTTCCTGGGTGGTCTTGTCGATCGCCTTGGCGACGACGATGCGGCCGGCCGTGGCGCCCGGCGCGACGGCGAGGCTGCCGAAATCGCTCTTCAGGAAGCACCACTTCGCCTTGGTATTGTAGGTGAAGGCCTTGCAGGACTGGTCGTCGACGCAGGCCGTGGCGCAGGCCTTCTGGTCGATATCCTTGATCGTCTGCAGGTCGAAACCGGGATAGTCGGCGTCGCGGCTGATGATGACGCGGCGCGCCTCGCCATCCTGCGCCTGCGCCGGGGCGGCCAGCCCGCCCAGGGAAAGCGCCAGGCCGAAAGCGAGCCCCAGCATTCGGCTCGCACCGCGAATTCCGCCCATAGCGCGCATGTCTCTCTCCCGGAGGCCGTCCTTACCAAGGCGCGCAGTCTAGGCGTCGGAAGGCTTCAGGTAAAGCTGCGGCATGAAGTTGGTTGTGCAGCTAAGTATATAGAATTGAATGGGAATAATTCTCGTCTGGCGCGTTTGTGATGCTGGTCACAGGAGCTGCGAGCACGGCTCATCCCTCGCCGAGCGCCGTCAGCGCGGTGATGGCGGCGGAGGCGCGGTTTTCGACTCCGAGCTTCTGGTAGACCTGTTCCAGGTGCTTGTTCACCGTGCGCGGCGACAAGCCGAGGATCTCGGCGATGTCGCGGTTGGATTTTCCGCGCGCGATCCACAGCAGTACTTCCGCCTCGCGCTGGGTGACGGTGAACTGCTTGCGCAGCAGCGCTTCCTGGCCCTGGTCGTCATCGCTCGACAGGCGGAACAGGAACTCGTCCTCGCCGGTCTTGCCGACAAAGGCGAGCTGCAACTGCCTGCCGCCTTCGACGGTGATCGGGCCGGGTGGTGCGAGGCCGCCGCGCTGGCCGGCCGAGATGCGCAGCCAGATCTTGACGCTTTCGGGCAGGTGTATGGTGCCGTCGCGGTTCGGCAGCGTCGCTTCCAGCAGCTTCACCGCCTGCGGCGTGCACCAGCGGATTTCGCCCTCGCGGTTGGCGGCGAGCAAATAGCGCCCGGCGGTATCGAGCGCCATGCGGGCACTCTGCGCCGTGCGGGCATTGGCGAGATGGACACGGATGCGCGCGAGCAGCACGTCGAGCACGATCGGCTTGGTTACATAGTCGACGCCGCCAGCCTCCAGCCCTTCGAGGATGTGCTCGGTTTCTGAAAGTCCGGTCATGAACAGGATCGGCACATGCGCCAGCGCCGCATTGGCCTTGAGGCGGCGGCAGGTCTCGAAACCGTCCATGCCCGGCATGACGGCATCCATCAGCACCACGTCGGGCGTGATCCGCTCGACCAGCGCCAGCGCGCGCATGCCCGATGTGGCGACCAGCACGGTGGCGCCCGAGCGTTCCAGCGCCTCGGTGAGGAAGCTCAGCGTCTCGGGTGAATCGTCGACGACGAGGACGATGTCGCGGGCATGCGCCGTCTCATTCATGCTCGCCCACCCCCTCGAGCGTCGTCTGATACAGGTCGAAATCGAAATTGCGCAGATGCGTACGCAGCGCCGCGACCAGCGGCTGGTTGTCGGTCTCGGCCGCCAGCTCGTCCAGCTTCGCCTCGATGCCCCGGACATAGCCGATCTGGCCCAGATCGAGAAGTTCCCGCACATGGTCGGCGCCGGGGCTGACCAGCGGCGCCGGCGCCTCGATCTTCGGTGGCGCGGGCGGCTCGTCGAGCCAGTCGAGCGACAGCAACGCCTGGATGCGATCGAGCAATTGCCGCATGTCGAACGGTTTTGGCAGCGCCGCGTCGTGCGCCGCGTCCTCGGCCGGCTCCGGCTGCATCTCGCCGAGGCTCGCCGACAGCATGACGATCGGCGCGACATGGCCGTTTTCGCGCAGCCGCCGCGCCAGTTCCCAGCCGGTCATGCCCGGCATGGAAATGTCGAGCAGGAACAAATCGGGCCGGATATCCGCCGTCAGCGCCAGGCAGGCGGGGCCGTCCGGCACCGGCAGCACGATGAAGCCGATCGGCTCCAGGATCTGGCGCACCAGCTCGCGATGGTCGGGGTCGTCATCGGCGACCAGGATGGTGCGCCGGGCGCCCTGATAGCCGAAGACGCGGCTTGCCTGCGGGGCGGGCGGCGCCGGGCGGTCGATCGCCGCCAGCATCAGCCGGACCTCGAAGGTGCTGCCGCCGCCCTCCGTCTGCCGGAGCGCAATGTCGCCGCCCATCAGCTGTGCCAGCATCTTGGTGATGGTCAGCCCCAGCCCGGTGCCGGGCACGGCGAGCGACTGCGAGCTGGCGCCGCGCTCGAATGGTTCGAAGATGCGCTCGATATCGGCGGCGGGAATGCCGGGGCCGGTATCCTCGACCCGAAGCGTCGCGACCTGGCTGCGATAGCCGATCTTGAGCGCGACATGGCCGGTCTCGGTGAACTTGATCGCGTTGGAGAGCAGGTTGACCAGGATCTGGCGCAGCCGCTTCTCGTCGGTCGCCACCACTTCCGGCAAATTGTCCGGCCGCTCGAAGCGGAAGGCGAGACCCTTGGCCTCGGCCTGGAAGCGGAACATGTCGACGACCTGGTCGAGGAAGTCGGTCAATCGGATCTCGTCGCGCTGCAGGCGCAGCCGGCCGGCCTCGATGCGCGAGATCTCCAGCAGTCCGTCGATCAGGCCCGAGAGATGCTCGGCGCTGCGGCGGATGACGCTGATATTGCCCTGCCGCGCCGGGGGAATCGTCTCGTCGCGCTCGAGGATCTGCGCATAGCCGAACACGGCGTTGAGCGGCGTGCGCAATTCGTGGCTGAGGCCGACCAGATAGCGGCTCTTGGCCTGGTTGGCCGATTCCGCCACTTCCTTGGCGCGCTGCAATTCGGCGTCGGTCTTCCGGTGCGCCTCGATCTCGCGCAGCAGCAGCGTCGTCTGGCGGGCCGATTCCTCCTGCGCCACATGCCGGCTTTCATTCGCCAGCACCAGGAACCAGGCGGCGATGCCGGAGACGATCAGCAGGATGAAGAAGGCGGCCCAGAGCGTCTGGGCAATGATGTCGCCATGCAGGCCGCCATAGGCGGTCGCCTGGACATGGATCAGCAGCAGAACAAGGCTGATCACCGCCATGAACAGGGTCAGGATCCCCGCATATTGCACGATGCGCGGGCTGACCCGCGCGGCGATGCCTGCCGGCAGGACGGCTGAAACCGCCTCGCTCACCTGGCTTTGCAGTCGCGCATGCGGCTTGCACAGATCATGGCAGCGTGCGTCCAGCGAGCAGCAGAGCGAGCAGATCGGGCCGGAATAGGCCGGACAATAGGCGCTGTCCTCCGGTTCGAAATGGTGCTCGCAGACGGTGCACTGGATCTCCTTCAGCAGATGCCAGTGGGCGCGCGGCTTGCGGGCGAGGTAGTATTTCCCACCCGTTGCCCAGGCGATGGCGGGGGCCGTGACCAGGGCGACGCCGAGCGCGATGAAGGGCGCAAAGGCCTTGGCGACCTCGCCAAACAGGCCGACGGCCGAGATCAGCCCGAGCAGGGTCGCGATCGCCATCGCGCCGACGCCGACCGGGTTGATGTCGTAGAGATGCGCGCGCTTGAACTCGATGCCGGGCGGCGACAGGCCGAGCGGCTTGTTGATGGCGAGGTCGGCGACGATGGTGCCGAGCCAGGCGACGGCGACGACCGAAAACAGCCCCAAGGTCTGCTCCAGCGCGCGATAAATGCCGAGTTCCATCAGCAGCAGCGCAATCGCCACGTTGAAGACGAGCCAGACGACGCGGCCGGGATGGCTGTGCGTCAGGCGCGAGAAGAAGTTCGACCAGGCCAGCGAGCCGGCATAGGCGTTCATCACATTGATCTTCAGCTGCGACACGACGACGAAGGCGGCGGTCAGGAACAGCGCCGCGTCCGTCCAGGGCAGCACATAGCCGAAGGCGACGACATACATCCGCGCCGGTTCGGCCGCGTGCTCGACCGGCACGCCATGGCGCAGCGCCAGCACGGCCAGGAACGAGCCGAACAGTAGCTTTGGCGCGCCGACGATGATCCAGCCGGCACCGGCCAGCAGCGTCGCGATGCGGCCGCGCCGCCCTTCGAGGCCTGCGGCCGGCAGGAAGCGCAGGATGTCGACCTGCTCCCCGATCTGCGGCATCAGCCCGAGAATGACGGAGCTGGCCGCCCCCAGCGCCACGATATCGAGGCCGTGATGGCCATTGGCAGGCGCCAGCCCCTCGAAGGCGAACCAGTTCGCGACCGAGCCGGAATCCTGCCAGAGGATGAAGCCGACCGGCAGGAGGTTGAGGAAGATCCAGAGCGGCTGGGTGAAGATCTGGAAGCGGCTGATCCAGGTGATGCCATGCGTCACCAGAGGAATGACGGCCGCGGCGCTCAATATGTAGCCGAGCCAGGTCGGGATGCCGAAGGCGATCTCCAGCGCCGTCGTCATGATCGAGGCTTCGATCGCGAACAGGATGAAGGTGAAGGTGGCGTAGATCAGCGAGGTAACGGTCGAGCCGATATAGCCGAAGCCGGCGCCGCGGGTCAGCAGGTCGATGTCGACGCCGTAGCGCGAGGCGTAGCGGGCGATCGGCAGGCCGGTCAGGAACAGCACGACGCCGACCACCAGCGTCGCGGCGATGGCGTTGATCGTGCCATGCGACAGGGTGATGGCGCCGCCGATCGCTTCCAGGGCGAGGAAGGAAATCGCGCCGATGGCGGTCTGGGCGACGCGCGGCGTGGTCCAGCGTCGCGCGCTCTTGGCGGTGAAGCGGAGCGCGTAGTCTTCCAGCGTCTGATTGGCGACCCAGCGATTATAGTCCCGGCGGACGGGTAGGATCCGCTGTCGTCCCGTCATCGCGCGTCTGCTTATCTTCTGAGCCTGCCTAGGATTTGAGCGATGATGCGGGATCGGGGGCGGTGGCGCAAGGGCTTTTGACGGCCATTGGACGCGACGGATTGGTGCGGGGCGGCGGAAGAAAGACCCTCACCCCAGCCCTCTCCCGCAAGCGGGCGAGGGAGTTCTGCCGCGCTTGTCCCCACTGGAGTGATTTCCCGGCTGGTCTACACAAGTCTGGTCAGTCCTAACAACCGACGCGGCCGGCCCCCTCTCCCGTGAGCGGGAGAGGGCTGGGGTGAGGGGCTTGCTTCAATCCCATCTCGCGTCCCGCTCCGGCAGTCGTGATCCACATACGTCAATCGACGTATATGCTGCACCGCGAAAACTATCGGACAGTTCCCCTCACGAACGAGCCGGCATCGCCTTCCAGAACGCCAGGTCTCGTCTCGCGATTGTCGCAAGCCAACCGCTCCGCCCGGCCGCAAAAGCCGGGAAAAGGGCCGAACAGGGGGAATTGAGACCGATGAGCTATCTGAGCCGTACATTCGGCGCGATCGCAACGGCCGCCATGATTGGCGCCGGTGCAACGGGCGCCATCGCTGCGGAGGAGACCATCAAGGTCGGCGTCCTCCATTCGCTGTCGGGAACGATGGCGATCTCCGAAACCACGCTGAAGGACACCGTCCTGTTCCTCATCGACGAGCAGAACAAGAAGGGTGGCGTCCTCGGCAAGAAGCTCGAGGCGGTCGTCGTCGATCCGGCTTCGAACTGGCCGCTCTTCGCCGAGAAGGCGCGCGAGCTGATCAGCCAGAACGGCGTCTCGGTCGTGTTCGGCTGCTGGACCTCGGTTTCCCGCAAGTCGGTCCTGCCGGTGTTCAAGGAACTCGACTCGATCCTGTTCTACCCCGTCCAGTACGAGGGCGAGGAATCCGAGCGCAACGTGTTCTACACGGGCGCCGCTCCGAACCAGCAGGCCATTCCCGCCGTCGATTACCTGATGAGCGAAGATGGCGGCTCGGTGAAGCGCTGGGTGCTCGAAGGCACCGACTACGTCTATCCGCGCACCACCAACAAGATCCTCGAAGCCTACCTGCTGTCGAAGGGCGTCGCCGCCGAAGACATCATGGTCAATTACACGCCGTTCGGCTTCTCCGACTGGCAGACCGAAGTCTCCGCCATCAAGAAGTTCGGCTCGGCCGGCAAGAAGACCGCCGTCGTCTCGACCGTCAACGGCGATGCGAACGTGCCGTTCTACAAGGAACTGGGCAACCAGGGCGTCAAGGCGACCGACATTCCGGTCGTGGCCTTCTCGGTCGGTGAAGAAGAACTCGCCGGCATCGACACCAAGCCGCTGGTCGGCCATCTCGCCGCCTGGAACTACTTCCAGTCGATCGACACGCCGGAGAACGCCGAGTTCATCAAGAAGTGGCGCGCCTTCATCGGCAACGACAAGCGCACCACCAATGACCCGATGGAAGCGACCGTCATCGGCTTCAACGCCTGGGTGAAGGCCGTCGAAAAGGCTGGCACGACGTCTCCGGACAGCGTCATCGACGCCCTGATCGGCGTCTCGGTGCCGAACCTGACCGGTGGCTTCTCGACCATCATGCCGAACCACCACATCACCAAGCCGGTCTATATCGGCGAGATCCAGGACGATGGCCAGCTGGACGTCGTGTGGCAGACCCCGGGCCTGGTCGTCGGTGACGAATGGTCCGACTACCTGCCGGACTCCAAGGATCTGATCTCCGATTGGCGCGCGCCGATGTCCTGCGGCAACTTCAATGTCGCCACCGGCAAGTGCGGCGGCAAGGGTTCCTGACACCTTGCTATCCGCCTGAGCCAGACGGGAGGCGGCATGTCCGCCTCCCGTACTGCCGAGTTCACGGGCCATGGTCGCCCGGTCTCGACGATCTGAGTTGCCCGCCGGGCGGGCGTCTCGAACCACGCACCATATCCTGACACCCCGAGGCTTCTAGCCTGAGGACAATCCCGTGGTCGACATGATCTCCCGCTTCAAGACCCTTCTCGCCACCCTGGCTCTCGTCTTGCTCGCCGCCATTCCCGGGGCCCATGCCGACGATCTGAAGCCGCTGGTGGATGGGCTCGGAAAGTCCGGCTATGCCGCCATCCGGGAAGCCGTGGGCGCGCTCGCCGCGACCGGTGACCCGGCCGTGGCGCCGGTGCTGCAATCGCTCTCCGCCGGCGATCTCTATGTGCGCAAGTCCGATCGCGCCGTCTTCGCCGCCACCAAGGCCGAGGGCGGCTTCAAGCTGACCGATCCAGCGACCGGCGCCGATGCCGGCACCGCCACCTCCGGCGAAATCGACAAGATCAAGGTCAACAATGCCGTGCGCGAAACGGTGACCACGGCGCTCGGCTCGCTGACGCTGATGAGCCCCGATATCGCCAAGCGCCGCTCCGCCGCCGCCGACATGTTCCGCAATGGCGACCCGGCGCAGATCCCGCTGCTCGACCAGGCGATCACAAAGGAAACCGACCCCGGCATCGCCGCGACGCTGCAGCTGGCCCGGGCCGCCGCCGTCCTCAAATCCGACCAGCCCGACGCCGACAAGATCGCCGCCATCACCGTGCTGCAGACCAAGGGGGGCCGCGATGTGCTGGGACAGCTGACGGCGATCGAGGCGTCCTCGGCCGATGGCGCGGTCAAGACCGCCGCCGCCAATGCGCTTTCCTCGATCCGCGGCACGCTGAAGCTCTGGGACGGCGCGCAGAACATCCTCTACGGCGTCTCGCTCGGCTCGGTGCTGTTGCTCGCCGCCATCGGGCTTGCCATCACCTTCGGCGTCATGGGCGTCATCAACATGGCGCATGGTGAGATGGTCATGCTCGGCGCCTACACCACCTTCGTCGTGCAGGAGTTGATCCGCAACAACGTGCCCTGGCTGTTCGATTGGTCGCTGGCGATCGCGCTGCCGCTCGCCTTCCTAGTCGCCGGCCTGGTCGGCGTGCTGATCGAGCGCATGGTGATCCGCTATCTCTACGGCCGGCCGCTGGAAACCCTGCTCGCCACCTGGGGCGTATCGCTGATCCTGCAGCAGGCGGTGCGCACCTGGTTCGGCCCCAACAACCGCGAGGTCGGCAATCCGTCCTGGATGTCGGGCGCGTTCGAGCTCGGCAATCTGACCATCACCTACAATCGCATGTGGATCGTCGTCTTCTCGCTGGTCGTCTTCGCCGCGCTGATGCTCGTGCTGAAGCGCACCGCCTTCGGCCTGCAGACCCGCGCCGTGACGCAGAACCGGCCGATGGCTTCTTCCATGGGCATCCGTACGCCCTGGGTCGATGCGCTGACCTTCGGCCTCGGCTCGGGCATTGCCGGCATTGCCGGCGTGGCGCTGAGCCAGATCGACAATGTCAGCCCCAATCTCGGCCAGGGCTACATCATCGACAGCTTCATGGTCGTGGTGTTCGGCGGGGTCGGCAATCTCTGGGGCACGCTGGTCGGCGCCTTCACGCTCGGCATCGCCAACAAGTTCCTCGAGCCCTATGCCGGCGCCGTGCTCGGCAAGATCCTGGTGCTCGTCTTCATCATCCTGTTCATCCAGAAGCGCCCGCGCGGCCTGTTCGCGCTCAAGGGCCGGGCGGTGGAGGCATGATCGGCCGGATGGTGGCAACGGCAGATAGTTTGCACCTCTCCCTGAGGGAGAGGTCGACGGCCAAAGGCCGGCGGGTGAGGGTTTACGGCCTCACCGGTTGTTTCCCTAAACCCTCACCCGGCTCTGCGAGCCGACCTCTCCCTCAGGGAGAGGTGAAGAAAGGGCTCCAGTCATGATCACCGCCTTCATCCTGCGCGCCCTCGACCGCCGCACCTCGATCGTCCTGCTGGTCATCCTCGGCATCGGCATCCTGCTGCCGGTGCTGAACCTCGCCACCGACCCGTCAAGCCCGTTCCATGTCCCGACCTATGTCCTGACCTTGCTCGGCAAGTACCTGACCTATGCGCTGCTGGCGCTGTCGGTCGACCTGGTCTGGGGCTTCTGCGGCATCCTCTCGCTCGGCCACGGCGCCTTCTTCGCGCTCGGCGGCTATGGCATGGGCATGTATCTGATGCGCCAGATCGGCGATCGCGGCACCTATGGAAATCCGATCCTGCCGGACTTCATGGTGTTCCTGAACTGGAAGGAACTGCCCTGGTTCTGGTACGGCTTCGACCACTTCTGGTTCGCCGCCCTCATCGTCCTGCAGGCGCCCGGCCTGCTGGCCTTCGTGTTCGGCTGGTTCGCCTTCCGGAGTCGCGTCACCGGCGTCTATCTGTCGATCATCACCCAGGCGATGACCTATGCGTTGCTGCTCGCCTTTTTCCGCAACGACATGGGCTTCGGGGGTAACAACGGGTTAACAGACTTCAAGGACATTCTGGGCTTCGACATCCAGGCGGATGCGACGCGCGGCGCCCTGTTCTTCGCCTCGGCGGCTGCCCTGGCGCTCGGCTTCTGGATCTGCCGCGCGGTGATCGCCTCCAAGTTCGGCAAGGTTCTGGTCGCCGTCCGCGACGCCGAGAGCCGCACCCGCTTCATCGGCTACCGGGTCGAGGGCTACAAGCTCGTGGTCTGGACGCTCTCGGCCATGATGGCCGGCGTCGCCGGCGCGCTCTACGTGCCGCAGATCGGCATCATCAATCCCGGCGAGTTCGCCCCGGCCAACTCGATCGAGGCGGTGATCTGGGTGGCGGTCGGCGGCCGCGGCACACTGATCGGCCCGATCGTCGGCGCGCTGCTAGTCAATTTCGGCAAGACCTGGTTCACCAGCGGCATGCTGGCCGAATACTGGCTGTTCGTGCTCGGCGGCCTGTTCGTGCTGGTGACGCTGTTCCTGCCCAAGGGCGTCGTCGGTTCGCTGATGACGAAGGGAACGAGGAAGCCGGTCGAAAAGCCGATCGAGGATGTCGTGGCGCCGGGTGTTCCTGCCGGCCAGGCAGCGGAGTGAACGTCATGACCGTCACCAACGAACCGACCCGCGTCGCCCATGCAAAAGCGAGGGATTCCCTGCTCTATCTCGATGGCGTCAGCGTTTCCTTCGACGGCTTCAAGGCCCTGCGCGGCTTGTCGCTGGTGATCGAGCCGGGCGAGATGCGGGCGATCATCGGCCCGAACGGCGCCGGCAAGACCACGATGATGGATGTGATCACCGGCAAGACCAAGCCGGACTCGGGCGACGTCTATTTCGCCGGAGATACCGACCTGACCCGCATGGACGAGGCCTCGATCGCCTCGCTCGGCATCGGAAGAAAGTTCCAGAAGCCGACCGTCTTCGAGAGCCACACGGTCTGGGACAATATCGATCTGGCACTGGCCGGTGTTCGCAAACCGTTCGCAACCCTCTTCCATCGCACCTCGAAGGCCGAGATCGCGCGAGTGGAAGAAATCCTCGAGACCATCCGCCTGACCGACAAGCGAGACTGGCTCGCTGCCAATCTCTCGCATGGCCAGAAGCAGTGGCTGGAGATCGGCATGCTGCTGGCGCAGGAGCCGAAGCTGCTGCTGGTGGATGAACCCGCCGCCGGCATGACCGACGCCGAAACTGCGGAGACCGCGATCCTGCTCAAGGAAATCGCCAAGACGAAATCCGTCGTGGTGGTCGAGCACGACATGACCTTCGTCCGCGACCTCGGCGTCAAGGTCACGGTGCTGCACGAGGGCTCGGTGCTCTCGGAAGGCTCGCTCGACGTCGTCTCGGCCGATCCGAAGGTCATCGAAGTATATCTGGGACGATAGAGATGGTCGCCGAGCCCTTAAGCAATATCGAAACCGCGGAAACTGCGAAGCCGGCGAAAAAGCGGGTGCGTGAGCCGAGGCTGCGCCGCTCCGCTGCCTGGAGCCTGACCCTCGCGGGACGTGTAGAACCGACAACCTTGCCGGAAGAGAAGAGCTGATCATGCTCGAAGCGAAGAACGTCGATCTGTTTTACGGCGCCGCTCAGGCGCTACGCCACGTCTCGCTCTCTGCCGAAACCGGCAAGGTGACGTGCCTGATGGGCCGCAACGGGGTCGGCAAGACCAGCCTGCTGCGCGCTATTGTCGGGCAGAAGCCGATTGCCGGCGGCGAGATCCTCTGGGAGGGCAAGCCGCTCGGCCGCATGGCGCCGCATGAGCGGGCCAAGGCCGGCATCGCCTATGTGCCGCAGGGGCGGGAAATCTTTCCGCTCCTGTCGGTGAAGGAAAATCTGGAAACGGGCTACGCACCGCTCGCGCGTCGCGATCGCAACATTCCCGATTATGTATTCGATCTGTTTCCGGTGCTGAAAGACATGCTTCGCCGTCGTGGCGGCGATTTGTCAGGCGGTCAGCAGCAGCAATTGGCCATCGGCCGGGCGCTTGTGATGCGACCGCGTCTGCTCGTCCTCGATGAGCCGACGGAAGGCATCCAGCCGTCGATCATCAAGGATATCGGCCGCGCCATCACATGGCTCCGCCAGCAAGGCACGATGGCCATCCTGCTGGTGGAACAATATTTTGATTTCGCGCATGAGCTTGCCGATGATTTTGCCGTGATGGACCGCGGGGAGATCGTTGTCTCGGGACCGCAATCCGAAATGGGCTCGGAGATTGTCCGCGCCCATCTTACCGTATGAAGCAACGCTCCATGGCCTCGAGGTCGCGGCTGCGCCGGGTCTCGACCTTGCGCTCCATCTTGCGATAGAGCTTGCGGATGTCGTCGGAGTGAACGCCGTCGCTGGCCATCATCAACCCGATGATGGGGTCACGCAGCAATTCGTTGAGTGAAGCCTCCCGTGGGAAGCAGGCGGTGGAAACGTCCATGACGGTTCTCCTGATCTCGCTTCGATGAGGGGATACTAACCAGATCTATGTGCGGAATTTATGACGGAGTTCACACGTCGGGTTCACAATCGCTTGAGACATGGCGGTCCCCCGCGCCTGCGAACCCGACTTGTTGTTTTGCCGTCGAAACTTAGCGGCAGCCGGCCGGCAGGGTGCCCGGCAGGATGACGGTTCCGCCGACCGAGAAGCGCTCGCCCTGGTTCTGCGTCAGCGTGGTCGACGTCCATGTGCCGGTATCGGCGACGCAGTTCGCCGAAGCCTGGCCGACCTCGATGTTGCCCGACAGGTTGGTCAATTCGCCGGCAAGATGAACCGCCTCGTCGCTGGAACTGACCACCTTTACCTTGTCGAAGCTGACATCGCCCAGCGCGCCGCCGAAGAAGGACGGGCCGTAGAGGTAGATGCCATGCGTTCCGGCATCGGTGATCTCGATGTTGGAGAAGGCGACGTCGGACGAGCCCATGTTCATCATGATGCCGGCGCGGCTGGTGTCGCGGATCGTCGCGTTCGACACGGTGATCTCGCTGGCCGGGTCGGCGAAGGACGAGGGTCCGATGAACTGCAGCGCATTGACGCCGCCCGCCAGCGTCAGGCCGTCCATGCTGATGCCGGAACTCGCCATGATCACGATCAGGTCCATCGTCCGGTCCATCGCGGTGTTGTCGATCGACAGGTTCCGGATCGAGATGTCGGAGGCGCCGACGAACTGCAGCGCCTCGCGGCGGGTGTTGGTGATCGAGACGTTCTCGATCGTCAGGCGGGTGGTCGGGTTCGGCGCGCGCAGGCCGTAGATGTCGTTTTCCCAGTCCTCGATTTCGTCGAAAGCCGCGTTGGCGAAGATGCCGTAGGTAACGTCCCGGATTTCGACGTCGCGGATCGTGACGTCCTTGGCGGAGAACAGCGAGATCGCGGTGTTGGGGACGCTGCGCTCGGGGTCGTAGATCGAGAATTCGCATTCGGTGTTGTTGGCGCAGATCGTGAGGTCGTGGATCCGGCTGCGTTCGATCAGCGCGCTGTCGACCTCGCTCAAGAGGATGCCGTTGCCGGCGGTCTGGGCGATGTCCAGATCGCGCAGGAAGACGTTTCCGACGCCGTCCGCGAGGATGCCGTCGCGGCCGCCGCGGATCGCGAGGCCAACCGCGCCACTGTCATCGGCCATGGCCAGTACGTCCGCCGTGGTGGTGCCGACCAGACGGGTCTCGGCGACCGAGCGCGTGAAGGTTGCCGTGCCGCCACTGCGGGCGCCGATGATTTCGAGGCCGCCCTGGCCGCCGACCAGGAATTGGCCGGAAGAGAGCAGCAGGGTCTGGTCGAGCTGGATCACGCCATCGGCCAGGATAAGCGCATTGTCGCCCGCCGCCGCGATGGCCTCGTTGATCGCCGTCGCGTTGCCGGTGGCCGAGGAGACGGTCCGGACATTGCCGACGACATTGCCGGTATCGGCATAGATCGCGGCTTCCGCGTCGCCCGTGGCGCCGACGGCGGTGCGGATGAAATCGGCGCGTTCGACGCGCTGCATCATCGGATCGCGATTGGCGAGCGCAGGGCCCGCCTTGCCGAGTGGGATGCGGAGGCGCGCGAGGAACTGGCCCTCGGCCTTGTCCTCATTGTCATAGGTGAAGCCGGCCGAGAGGCTGAAGGTCGAGCCCTGCGTGAAGCCCGGCAGGTCCGCGAAGGATAGTTCCGCCCGGGCGCTGACGCCGGTGATGTCGTCGAGGCGGTCGCCGCCGTCATACCAGTAGCCGCCGCCATAGAGCATCATCTGGGCCGATGACTTGGCGTCGAACATTGGCAGCCGGAACCCGGCCTCGCCGTCGATGCCGCGCAGGGCCTGCTCCTGGCCGGCGCGGAACACGAGCCGTCCGGCCTCGATCAGCGCTGCGTTGGCGTCGGCGGCCGAGCCATATTTGTCGCCGAAGGGCAGGTAGCCGTTGAGACGAAACACCATGTCGCGCGAGAGCAGCTCGGCGCCGGCGGAGATCTGGTGGAAGTCGTTGTCGCGTTCGGTCCGGAGATAGTCGTAATAGCCATACGCGCCTACCGTCCAGACGCCGTCCAACTGCATCCGCCAGCCGAGACCGGCGGAAAGCTGGTCCATCTGGTCGTTGTTCATATGGCCGCGCAGATCACCGAAGCCGATCGAACGGTCGCCGAAGCCGAAAGGCAGGAAGATGTCGAAGCCGCCAATGGCGCCGTTTTCCTGGCCGCCTCCCAGGGTGATTTCGACGGTGGGGCCGACGGCGTCGGCCTTGGCGGAGGCCGTGATGGCGAGCGTAGACGCTGCGCAGAGCAGCGCGGCGATTGCGGAGGATCGCATGGTGCAGGTCCCGGTTCCAGTATGGGCCGGGATTTGAAACAATCGCCCGGCAATGACTGCCGGGCGGTATAGGATCGAATCAAGTCATTGAAAACACATATGTTTTCTAATTAGACCAATGAAAGACTGAGCTTACGCGACGCCAGCCGCTGCCTTGAAGGCTGCGACCAGCTTGCGGGCTCTTTCGCCGATGTCGGCCGCCGTCATTCCCGGCTTGTAGATGTTCGAGCCGATGCCGAAACCGGCACAGCCGGCTTGGATGTACTCGGCGAAGTTGGTCTCGTTGGCGCCGCCGACGGCCAGCACCGGGACATGTTTCGGCAGCACGGCCTTCATCGCCTTGATGCCCGACGTGCCGATCAGCTCGGCCGGGAAGAACTTCAGCGCATCGGCGCCGGCGGCGAGCGCCGCGAAAGCCTCGGTCGGCGTGAAGACGCCGGGATAGGAATCCATCCGCAGCGCCTTGGTCTTGCGGATAATGGCGGTATCCGCATTGGGCGAAACGATGAGTTCGCCGCCGACATCCTTCACGGCCACGACATGCTCTTCGGTCAGCACCGTGCCGGCGCCGACCTTGGCGCGGCCGGCGGCGCGCTTCACCATCTTCTCGATCGAGACGAACGGATCCGGCGAATTGAGCGGTACTTCGATCAGGGTGACGCCGGCCTCGACCAGCGCGTCGAAGGCCGCGTCGGCCTCGGCCGGGGTGATGCCGCGCAGGATCGCGACGATGGGGAGATGGGTGCCGAACAGGGGATGGGTCATCGTTTTCAATCTCAAAGGAGGCCGTTGGCGCGGGCGAGGCGGACAAGGCCGCGGCGGACGAGGGCGGAGCCGTCCCGGGTATCGGCCGGATGGCCGGCGACCTGGAAGGCGGCATGATAGGAGCGGGCGAGCGTGCGCGAGCCGATGATCCGGATCGGGCGGTTCGCATCGAGCAGGCCGATCTGGCGGGCAGCGGCGATCTCGCCGCCGATGACGAGGCCGGAGAGATAGGCGAGGTTGTCGTCGCCCGAGACGCCGTCCAGCAGCTGGCGCACGCGCACGGAGAAGATGGCGCCGAGGAAGGGCAGGCCCTCGGCGACGGTGCGCTTCACCGCGAGGGCGAAATGCGGGGAGCCGGCGATATCGTCGGCATCTTCCGCCACCGAATGGCGCAGGAACGACTTCCGCGCCAGCAGGTCGAACATCTCGCCTGTCAGGAAGGTCTGGAAGGTGGTGATCTCTCCCTTGGCGATGGCGGCCCATTTGGAGTGGGTGCCCGGCAGGATGGCGATGCCCTCGAAATCGGGCTCCTCCTCCATCAATCCCACCAGCTGCGTTTCCTCGCCGCGGATGACGTCGCCATCGCGCGCTTCCGAACGCAGCACGAGCCCGGGGACGATCGCCATTGGGCGATGATCGGAGGTTTGGAAGGTCAGCAGCCCGCCGGCGAGCGCGTCGGGCGAGGTCGGCACCGGGACATAGGCCGCCTCGTGCCAGCCCTGCCGGCTGCCGACCATGCCGGCCATGATCGCCGGAAGCTTCGGCCACTTGGCGACGAGCGCCTGGAACGCATCCTCGTGGCCAGCGCCGCCGAGCGAGCCGATGCCATCGGCGCTGTCCGCCTCGGCCAATACGCCGCCGTCCCGGTCGAGCAACATGGCGCGGCAGCGGGTCGTGCCCCAGTCGACGGCAATGAGGGCGGCATTGGCAAAGGCGACGGGCATCGTTTGGTCCGTAAGTTCTAAATTATGTGAATCTGGAATGGTTGTTCGATGATCGGCCGGCGCTGTCAAGGCGACAGCAGGCCGCTGTCACTCCGCCTGGTAGCGGCGCAGCGTGATCGCGCGGTTCTTGAAGAGGTCGACGTTCTGCGCCGCCGCGGTGAGGGACATCGCCGTGCCGCGGTCGCGGATCCAGGGCGCAGCCTGGAAGCGGCGTTCGGCGGCCACATAGGCTTCCCATTGCTTCTGGGTGCCGCGCAGGATCCCGCGCGATCGGGTATCCAAAGTCGCGGAGAGGGCTGCATAGGCGCGGATCATTTCCTGTTCCCAGCCTTCGCGCGCGGCCTGGAAGCAGGCGATCGCACCGGCCGTGCTGCTGGCTTCGGGCCCCTTCAGGCAGGCGGCGAGTTTCGCATCGATCGGATCGGCCTTGCTCTTCTGCGCCGAGGCGGGCGACGACAGGATGCCTGCCGCGAGGAACAGCAGGCCGGCCAGGATGGGGCGCATGGCGTTCAACTCCACCGTGAAGCAAATCAGTTGACGGGGGATTTCGTCCCGAACCGGTGGCGCGGTCAATCCCGCGGCGCGGGCCCGGTCGACCGGCGAATGACGAGGTCGACGGGCCAGAGTTCGTGGATGCTGGCCGGGGCGCGGCCATCCGCGATGATCTCCATCAGCAGCTCGGCCACCCGCGTTCCGGCGGCCCGGATCGACGAGCGCGTCGTCGACATGGTCGGCACCATGGCGTCAGGATTGAGGAAGGGGATGACGTCGTCATGGGCGATCAGCGATATGTCGCGGCCGAGTTCCAGCCCGGCCGATCGGATCGCGCGCAGGGTGCCGAGAGACATCATCATCGACGACACCAGCAGCGCGGTGGGGCGAGGGGTCTGGGCGAGGAAGCGGGCGGTGATCCGGTAGCCGGTCTCGTCCGTCATGACGCCTTCGGCGATCAGGCTTTCCTCGGCGGCAACGCCATGTTCGGCCAGCGCCTTGCGGAAGCCGTGCTCGCGATGGGCGGCGAAGGTATGGCGGGTCTCGCCGTTGATCAGGCCGATCCGGCGATGGCCGAGATCGAGCAGATGCTGCGTCGCGTGCCGAAACGCGCCCTCATTGTCGATATCGAGCCAGGCGTGCGGAATCGGGCTTTCCGAGCGGCCATGCACGACGAAGGGCAGGCCGAGCTCGGTCAGGAGCGCGATGCGCGGGTCGTTGAAGGTCGGGCTCGACACGATGACGGCGTCGACCCGCGAACTGATCGCCATACGCCGGTAGGTCGCCATTTCGTCGCCGGCGCGCGAGGGCGACAGCACGATGTCGATTTCGTCCTTCATCAGCCTTTCGCCGAGGCCGGCCTGAAACTCGATATAGTTCGGGTCCAGCAGCAGGTTGCGGTCCGTCGGCAGAACAATGCCGATCGCATTGTTGCGGCCGGTGGCGAGGCGGCGGGCGCTGGCATTGGGGCGATAGTCGTAGCGGCGCGCCGCATCCAGCACGCGCTGCCGCGTTTCCTCATTGACCTCGGGGTAGCCGTTCAGCGCCCGGCTCACGGTCGTCTGCGAGAGACCGAGATGCAGCGCTAGTTCCTTCAGCCTCATGAGAAAATCCGTCCTCCCTGGAAAACATTCAAAGCGCTTTCAATCCACCGCGCAAGCGGACTTGCGGCGCTCCCGGGAATTCTCTGCGCCATGTTGCGGCGCGTCATTGAAGGGCGTTTCAAAAATGGGCGATGAATCAAATAAGTATACTGTTTTATCATATGAATTTTCGGCTTTGGCATGCTGCATTGCACTGTCGCGCTCGCGCCGCCGGGGTTGACAGCGGAGCAGGTTGACGGTTTGAATGTCTTCAAAGCGCTTTGAGGAGGGCGGGCGGCATTCTGTCTCCGCCGAAGGTGCTTAGGGGGATGAGAAGCGGCGTGTTCGCGGTGCGAGGCATCGGCGGGCGCGATGGCTTCGAGGCTCCTGTCATGGAATGTCTCTCAGGGAGGTTCTTTCAAATGAAGTTGCGCTCCGCGCTTATGGCCTTTGGTGCCGGCATTGTCCTGATGGGCAGCGCCGCCAATGCTGCCAATCTGTCGATCGTGTCCGGTGATACGGGCAACGGTCTCGCCGTGCTGCGCGAGCAGCTCGACATCTTCGAGAAGAACACCGGCAACAAGGTCACGATCGTGCCGATGCCGTCTTCGACGAGCGATCAGTTCGGTCAGTACAAGCTTTGGCTTGCCGCCGGCAACTCCGATATCGACGTCTACCAGACCGACGTGATCTGGGCGCCGCAGCTGTCGGACCAGCTCCTGGACCTGACGGACGCCACCAAGGATGTCGTCGGCGCGCATTTCCCGTCGATCATCGAATCGCAGACCGTGAACGGCAAGCTCGTCGCCCTGCCGATCTTCACCGATGCGCCGGCCCTCTACTATCGCAAGGACCTGCTCGAGAAGTACGGCAAGCAGCCGCCGAAGACCTGGGACGAACTCGCGGCGACCGCGAAGGAAGTCCAGGACAAGGAGCGCGAAGCCGGTTCGAAGGACATCTGGGGCTTCGTCTGGCAGGGCAATTCCTATGAAGGCCTGACCTGCAATGCCCTTGAATGGGTGAAGTCGAACGGCGGCGGCCAGATCATCGAGGCCGACGGTTCGATCTCGATCAACAATCCGCAGGCCGTCGCGGCGCTCGATCGCGCCAAGGGTTGGGTCAACACGATCTCGCCCCCGGGCGTCCTGGCCTATCAGGAAGAAGAAGCCCGCGGCGTCTGGCAGACCGGCAATGCCGTGTTCATGCGCAACTGGCCCTATGCCTATGGCCTCGGCAACGGCGCTGACTCGGCGGTGAAGGACAAGTTCGATGTCGTGCCGCTGCCGGCAGGCTCCGGCGAGGGCGCCAAGTCCGCTGCCACGCTGGGCGGCTGGAACCTGGCCGTCTCGAAGTACAGCAAGAGCCCGAAGGAGGCGATCGAGCTGGTCAAGTTCATCGCCTCGCCGGAGATGCAGAAGCTCAAGGCCCTGAAGGCCTCGAACCTGCCGACGATCCAGGCTCTCTATGACGATGCCGACATCGCCAAGGGCCAGCCGATCATCCCGCGCTGGAAGGAAGTGTTCCAGAACGCCGTGCCGCGTCCCTCGGCCCCTGCCAAGGTGAAGTACAACGAAGTCTCGTCCAATTTCTGGACCGCAACCCACGACACGCTCAGCGGCAATGGCTCGGCAGCCGACAATCTCGAAATGCTCGAAGCCAAGCTGACCAAGCTCAAGGGCGGCGGCTGGTAGGCCAGACGCCCGCATGACGGCATTCCCAGCGAATGCCGTCATCGCAGCCTGATCTTTCGGCGTGGCGGACATTCGTGCGGTCCGCCATGCCTTTCCCGTTCATGCCGAGCCGTCGGTCCAAACAGCGAGAGCCGAGAACATGGCGGTAGCCGAGACAGTTGCTGCGCCCGTCGCAGGGATGCGCTCCGACCTGATGCGCCAGAGGGTGCGGTCAGCCTGGGTGTTTCTCGCCCCGATGCTCATCGTGCTGGCGATGGTGGCCGGATGGCCCCTGGTCCGAAGCATCTATTTTTCGTTCACCGACGCCTCGCTCGCCAATATCGACGCGGCGCAGTGGATCGGCTTCGAGAACTACCTGTCGATCACCCGGCTGAAGAGCGGCAAGGTTCTCTATGACGGCCTGCTCGCCGACCCGATCTGGTGGCGCGCTGTCTGGAACACCGTCAAGTTCACCATCGTCTCGGTGACGCTGGAGACGATCTTCGGCACCATCGTGGCGCTCGTGCTCAACGCCGAGTTCAAGGGCCGCGGCATCGTCCGCGCTGCCATCCTCGTGCCGTGGGCGATCCCGACCGTCGTCTCCGCCAAGATGTGGAGCTGGATGCTCAACGACCAGTTCGGCATCATCAACGACGTGCTGATGAATCTCGGCATCATCTCGAGCAAGATCGCCTGGACAGCCAATCCGGACACGGCGATGTTCGCGGTGCTGCTGGTGGATATCTGGAAGACCACGCCCTTCATGGCGCTGCTGATCCTCGCCGGCCTGCAGATGGTGCCCGGCGATATATACGAGGCGGCTCGGATCGACGGCGTGCATCCGGTCAAGGTGTTCTTCAGGGTGACGCTGCCGTTGATCCGGCCCGCCCTGATGGTCGCCGTGATCTTCCGCATGCTCGATGCGCTGCGCATCTTCGACCTGATCTACGTGCTGACGCCGAACAACTCCCAGACCAAGACGATGTCGGTCTATGCCCGCGAGAACCTGTTCGATTTCGACAAGTTCGCCTATGGCTCGGCCGCCGCGACCTTCCTGTTCCTGATCCTGGCGGTCATCACGGTGGTCTACATCGTTGTCGGACGCGTCAATTTCGATGGAGGCCGATAATGCTCTGGGCCCTTACCAAGCGGACGGCTTTCTACGCGCTGGTCCTGATCATCGTCTTCATCTCGGTGTTCCCGTTCTATTACGCGATCCTGACCTCGTTCAAATCCGGCACGGACCTGTTCCGGATCGACTACTGGCCGACCTCCTTCGCGCTGGACAATTACGTCTCGGTGCTGACCACCGGCAGCTTCCTGCGCAATCTCGGCAATTCGCTGCTGGTTTCGACCGTGGTGGTGGCGATCTCGCTGCTGCTCGCGGTGACCGCATCCTTTGCGCTCGCCCGCGTCCGCTTCCGCGGCCGCTCGCTGCTGCTCTTCACCATCCTGTCGGTGTCGATGTTCCCGCAGATCGCGGTGCTGGCCGGCCTGTTCGAGATCATCCGCTTCTTCGGCATCTTCAACACGCCGCTGGCGCTGATCTTCGCCTACATGATCTTCACCCTGCCGTTCACGGTCTGGGTGCTGACCACCTTCATGCGCGACCTGCCGATCGAGATCGAGGAAGCGGCCATCGTCGACGGGGCGTCGCCATGGGTGATCATCACCAAGGTGTTCATGCCGCTGATGTGGCCGGCGCTGGTGACGACGGGTCTGCTCGCCTTCATCGCCGCTTGGAACGAGTTCCTGTTCGCCCTGACCTTCACCTCGTCCAACGCCACCCGCACGGTGCCGGTCGCGATCGCGCTACTGTCCGGCGCCAGCCAGTACGAAATTCCATGGGGCAACATCATGGCTGCGTCGGTCATCGTCACCGTGCCGCTGATCGCCCTGGTGCTCATTTTCCAACGCAAGATCATTTCCGGCCTCACCGCCGGCGGCGTGAAGGGCTGATCGAATGAATGAAGTCGTTTCCGGTGGCGTGATCGCCTCGCACGCCGCCGATGCGGACTGGTGGCGCGGCGCGGTCATCTACCAGATCTACCCGCGCTCGTTCCAGGATACGGACGGCGATGGCGTCGGCGACCTGAAGGGCATTGCTGCCCGGCTGGATCACATCGCCTCGCTCGGCGTCGATGCGATCTGGATCTCGCCCTTCTTCAAGTCGCCGATGAAGGATTTTGGCTACGACGTCTCCGATTATTGCGCCGTCGATCCGCTGTTCGGCACGCTGGAGGATTTCGACCACCTGATCACCGAGGCGCATGCGCGCGGCATCAAAGTGACGATCGACCAGGTGCTGTCGCACACCTCGGACCAGCACGCCTGGTTCAAGGAAAGCCGCTCGTCCAAGACCAATGCCAAGGCCGACTGGTTCGTCTGGGCCGACGCCAAGCCGGACGGCACGCCGCCCAACAACTGGCTGTCGATCTTCGGCGGCTCAGCCTGGGAATGGGACACGACGCGCTGCCAGTATTACCTGCACAACTTCCTGACCTCGCAGCCGGACATCAATTTCCACTGCATGGCGGCTCAGGACGCGCTGCTCGACTCGGTGGAGTTCTGGCTGAAGCGCGGCGTCGACGGCTTCCGCCTCGATACGGTGAACTTCTACGTCCATTCGCAGGGACTGGAGGACAACCCGCCTTCGAAGCCCGAGGATCGCAACTCGCCCGAGGCGCCCGCCGTCAATCCGTATAACTGGCAGGATCACATCCACGACAAGAGCCAGCCGGAAAATCTCGAATTCCTGAAGCGTCTCCGCGCGCTCCTGAACCGCTATCCCGGCCAGATGACGGTCGGCGAGATCGGCGACGGCCCGCGCTCGCTCCGCACGATGGCGGCCTATACCGCCGGCGGCGACAAGCTGCACATGTGCTACACCTTCGATTTCCTGAGCCCGATCTTCACGAAGGAACACTTCGTCAACCGGATCCAGGCGTTCGAAGCGATCGTCGGCGATGGCTGGCCCTGTTGGGCGTTCTCGAACCACGACATCGTCCGCCACGTTTCGCGCTGGACCCACGATGGCGAGTTCGATGCGGTTGCGAAGCTCGCCGCCGGCATTCTGCTGTCGCTGCGCGGCTCCGTCTGCCTCTACCAGGGCGAGGAACTCGGCCTGACCGAAGCCGATATTGCCTATGAGGATCTGCAGGATCCCTACGGCATCCGCTTCTGGCCGGAATATAAGGGCCGCGATGGCTGCCGTACGCCGATGGTGTGGGAATCAAACGGTACCTATGCCGGCTTCTCCTCCGCCAAGCCCTGGCTGCCGGTATCCCAGGAACATGTCGCCCGCGCCGTCAACCGCGAGACCGCCGACCAGGCGTCGGTGCTGACGCATTACCGCAAGATGATCGCCTTCCGCCGCGCCCATCCGGCGCTGCGGGACGGCTCGATCGCCTTCGTCGATTCGCCCGACAATGTCCTGGCCTTCATTCGGGAGGGCGCGGGCGAGAAGGTGCTCTGCGTGTTCAACCTCGGCAGCGCCAGCGCCAGCTTCGCGGTCCCGGCCGGGATCGATGTCACGGCGCTTCTGAACAGCGGCTTCGCGGGATTGCTCGACGCTTCGGGCCGCACCGTCGAACTCGGCGGACGCGACGCATTCTTCGGCAAGATCGCCTGAAACAAGAGAACGGGCACGGGAGAGAACAACATGGCCGGCTTGCTGCTACGCGATATCCGGAAGGCCTATGGCAACGTCAAGGTGCTGCACGGCATCGATCTCGACATCAAGTCGGGTGAGTTCGTCGTCTTCGTCGGTCCGTCCGGCTGCGGCAAGTCCACGCTTCTGCGTCTGATCGCGGGACTGGAGGATATCACCTCCGGCACGCTGCAGATCGACGGCAAGGTCGTGAACCAGTTGGCGCCGTCGAAGCGCGGCATCGCCATGGTGTTCCAGAGCTACGCGCTCTATCCGCACATGACCGTCTACGACAACATGGCCTTCGGCATGAAGCTCGGCGGTGGTGGCAAGGAAGAGATCGACCGCCGCGTGCGCGAGGCGGCGAATGTGCTGCAAATCACGCCCTATCTCGACCGCCTGCCGAAGCAGCTTTCCGGCGGCCAGCGCCAGCGCGTCGCCATCGGCCGCGCCATTGTGCGCGACCCCAAGGTGTTCCTGTTCGACGAGCCGCTTTCCAACCTCGACGCGGCGCTGCGCGTGCAGACCCGCATCGAGATCAACAAGCTGCATGAGCGCATGGCCGGCGTGACGATGATCTACGTCACGCATGACCAGGTCGAGGCGATGACGCTGGCCGACCGCATCGTCGTGCTGAACGCCGGGCGGGTGGAGCAGGTCGGCGCGCCGATGGAGCTCTACCACCACCCCGACAATCTGTTCGTCGCGAAGTTCCTCGGTTCGCCGTCGATGAATACCATTCCCTGCGTGATCGAATCCGGCGGCGCCAATCCGGTGGTTCGCCCGAATGGCTGCGACGCGATCCGCGTGCAGGCTTCAATCCCGGAAAGCGCTGCTGGTTCGAAGGGCACGTTCGGCGTCCGTCCCGAGGATCTCGAGGTCACCACCGGCGACGACGCGATTTTCCGCGGCACCATCGATATCGTCGAGCAGCTCGGCGAGGTGACGCTGATCTATGTCGATATCGGCACCGAAGAGCCGATCGTCGCCAAGCTCGAAAACGACATTCCCTTCACCAAGGGCGAGACGATCGCGCTGACCTCGCCGCTCCGGCATCTGCAGGTCTTTGACGAAAAGGGCGACGCCTACCGCCGGACCTGAGCCGACACTTCCGGCCGATCATGGGACTTGCATGACAGGTACGGGCTTGCGCTAACTGTCATGCAAAGGGCTCGCCGCGCGAGTGCGGGTGTCGGATCGGTGTCGCCGCCCCACGGGACGGGCGATGTGGGTCACAAAGAAGCGAGGCTGCCATGACGCTCACGCTCTACATGCATCCGCTGGCGTCCTACTGCCATAAGGCGCTGATCGCGCTCTACGAGAACGATACGCCGTTCAAGCCGCATTTCCTCGATCTCGGCGACCCGACCGTGCGGGCTGAATTCAACGCGCTCTGGCCGGTCGGCAAGATGCCGGTCCTGCTGGATCATCGGCGCGAACAGACCGTGCCCGAAGCGACCGTCATCATCGAATATCTCGGCATCTATTATCCGGGGCCGACGCGCTTCGTCCCCGAAGATCCCGAGCGCGCCTGGCAGACCCGGCTCTCCGACCGCTTCTATGATCTCTACGTGCATGAGCCGATGCAGCGGATCGTCGCCGACCGGCTGCGCCCGGACGGGAGCAAGGATCCCTTCGGCGTCGAGGCGGCGAGGGCGACGCTCAGGACCTCCTACGACATGCTCGAGAAGCAAATGGGACAGCGCTTCTGGGCGATGGGAGAGACCTTCTCGCTCGCCGATTGCGCCGCCGCGCCGGCGCTGTTCTACGCCGACAAGGTACAGCCTTTTGGCGAGACGCATCCGGCGCTGGCCGGCTATTTCGGCCGGCTGCTGGACCGGCCCTCCTATGCCCGCGTGCTCGAAGAGGCCAAGCCGTATTTCGACATGTTCCCCGGCTAGTACCCGATCGAGCGAGCGGTCCTGCGCATCGCCAGGCGACGGACCGGCGTTACTGCGCGAAGGGGGCGAGAGCGCTTTGGCAGCGGGGTGAGAGCGACGCGGCGTTGGCCTTCAGGCAGGCGATCACATTGCCGCCGCCGATCGGAACACCGCCGCAATAGGTGCGGAAATCCCGCCGGCACGACTGCCGGATCAGGGCGGCTTCCTGGCGCGGCGCCAGATCGGCAGCAGGAGGCGCTGCCGCAGCGACGGGTGCCTTGGTCGCCGGAGTCTTGGCGACGGGCGTCTTGGCCGCTGGCGCGGCGTCGGTGGTTGTGGCGGGAGGCGAAGTCGTCGTGTCGGGTTTGGCTTCGCCGCTGGCGGGAGCGGCACCCGCGGGCGTCGTCGCCGCGCTGCCGCTGACGGCTTGCACGGCCGTGCGGCAGGCGTCCGAAAGCTTGGCAGCGTTCTGCTGCAGGCAGTCGAGCGCCGGCTTGCCGCCGGGCGGCACGCTGGCGCAATAGGTCTTGTAATCGCTCGGGCAGGCGGACCGGATCGCCGATTGCTGCGCCTTGCTCGGCGCCTGCGCCACGGCGAGCTGGCTACCGCAGGCGAGGGCGAAGATCGCGGCGGCAACGATCGGCAGCGCTTGGAGAATAGGCCGGCTCATGAAGTCCCTCCCGAAAAGGAGGATTTCTTACCATGGACCTTCCGTTACGGCAATTTGCGCAGGCCGAGACCTTCCGACGCTCGGCTGACCTGTTGGCGAAAGCGATTCTCTACTGTTCCGCGCCATTCTCGGGCTCGAGAAACTCCAGGCGGTTGCCGAATGGGTCGCTCAGATAGAAGCGTCGATAGCCGGCGAGGGGCTCGTCGTCCTGTGGCGCCTGCCCGTTGGCGACGATGCGTTGCCGGAGGCCGTCGAGATCGCGAACGAGAAAGGCTGGATGCGCCTTTTTGGCTGGACGAAAGTCGCTTTCGACACCGAGATGCAGCTGGCGGCTGCCGGCCTGGAACCAGGCGCCGCCGCGGCTTGCCAGATTGGCCGGCTTGGCCACCTCCGGCAGGCCGAGGAGATCGCTGTAGAAGCCGCGTGCTTCGTTTTCGCCGCCTGCCGGCATGGCGAGCTGGATATGGTCGATGTCGAGGATCGGCATGCGACCTCCTCCGAGGACGGAACAATCCGGGACGCGCGGCGCGCCCCGGATAGGCGCATGTCAGCCGTCGATCTTGAACACGTTTTCGGCCACGCCCGCGACATCGAGCTCCACGGCGAACAGGCCGCCGGCCAGGCGCTCCAGCGGGCCGTCGCCGCCCTGTGCTGTGGTGATGTAGAGCGTCTTCAGCTCGGCACCGCCGAAGGTGCAGTTGGTGATGTTGGAGACCGGCATGTCCAGGACCCGGTCGACCTTGCCGTCCGGCGTGATGCGGACGATGCAGCCGCCATGATAGCGGCAATTCCAGACATGGCCTTCGCTGTCGATCTGCGAGCCGTCGGGCGAGCCGCGGTCGAAATCCTGGAACCAGACGGCCGGGTCGCTGACTGTGCCCGTCGCCGGGTCGTAGTCATACGCCCAGATCTCGTTCTTCATCGTGTCGCCGGTATAGAAGCGGTTTCGCGACAGATCCCAGCACATGGTGTTGGAGATGCCGATCGCCGACCGGATCGTCTCGCTGGCGCCGTCCTGGGTCACGCGGTAGAGGCCGCCCAGCGCATCGTCGGTGATGTCGACGCCGGAGCCGTCCGGGGCGACATTGTTGAACATCGAGCCGACGACCAGATTGCCGAACGGGTCGGGCCGGCCATCATTCAGCCGTGCCTTCGGTGTGTTCTTCTCGGGGTAGGCGAAATCGGCGCGGGCGTCTTTGGCCGGCTGCCAGAGGATCACCTTGGACCCTAGGGCGAGAATCAGGGTGTCGGGCCGATCGGTCAGGCCGATCGTCGTCACGGGCTCATCGAACAGCCAGTTCTGCGTGGTCCGGGCCGCCGGATCGTAACGATGGACGAGGAAACGATTGATGTCGGTCCAGTACACGGCCTGCTCGGCGGCGTTCCAGACGACGCCTTCTCCGCAACGATCGCCCGCAGGCACAACGCAAACCGGATCCGCCATTGATTTTTCCCCTTGGCCCGCCCGATGCGGGTCTCGTCCAAATGCCTGAAATCGCATAGCGTGATGTGAAAGCCATCACACGCGAATCTTGTCGCAAAGATTTTATTTCGGTGCTCTAATTTTTTCCCTCAACTTATGAAGCGGATTTGATTAGGACACTGAACAGACCAGTTGAGGTCCGGCTGACTCCGGAAAGAGGGATTTCATGACAAGTCGTATCATCGCCGTCGACCCCTTCGATCTCGTCGTCTTCGGCGCTACCGGCGATCTCGCCTACCGCAAACTCATGCCGGCGTTGTATCACCGCCATCGCGACGGTCAGATCCCCGAGGTTGCGCGGATCATCGGCGTCTCGCGCCGTCCCATGAGCGACGAGGACTACCAGAAGCTGACGGAAGCGGCGCTGGAGAAGTTCGTGCCGGCCGACGAGCGCGAGCCCGAGCAGGTCGCCTCGTTCCTGAAGCGCATCACCTATGTCGCCGTCGACGCCACCGCCGAAAAGGCCGGCTGGCCCGAACTCGCCAAGGCGCTGGAAGGCGGCAAGGATCGCATTCGCGCCTTCTATCTCGCCGTGGCGCCCGACCTGTTCGGCATCATCTGCGAGGGGCTTGGCGCCCATCACCTCGTGACGCCGAAGACCCGCGTCATCATCGAGAAGCCGATCGGCAAGAGCCTCGCTTCCGCCAACACCCTGAACGATTCGATCGGCAAGGTGTTCAAGGAAAGCCAGATCTACCGTATCGACCATTATCTCGGTAAGGAGACGGTGCAGAACCTCATGGCGCTTCGCTTTGCGAATGCGCTGTTCGAGCCGGTCTGGAATGCCAACCACATCGATCATGTGCAGATCACGGTCGCCGAAAGCCTCGGCGTCGAGGGTCGCGCGGGCTATTACGACACCGCCGGCGCGCTGCGCGACATGGTGCAGAACCACATCCTGCAGCTTGTCTGCCTCGTCGCGATGGAGCCGCCGGGCCGGTTCGATGCCGATGCGCTGCGCGACGAGAAGCTAAAAGTTCTGCGCTCGCTCAAGCCGATCGTCGATGGCGATGTCGAGACCGTTACCGTGCGCGGCCAGTACAAGGCCGGCGCCTCCGCCGGCGGGCCGGTTCCGGGCTATCTCGAGGAGCTCGGCAACGAGGAATCGACGACCGAGACCTTCGTCGCCGTCAAGGCGGAGATCGAGAACTGGCGCTGGGCCGGCGTGCCCTTCTATATCCGCACCGGCAAGCGGCTGCCCTCGCGCCTGTCCGAGATCGTCGTCAACTTCAAGGCGATCCCGCATTCGATCTTCGAAGGCGCTGCCGGCCAGCTTGCTTCCAACCAGCTGATCATGCGCCTGCAGCCCGATGAGGGCGTGCGTCTCTGGCTGATGATCAAGGATCCGGGCCCGGGCGGCATGCGTCTTCGTCATGTGCCCCTCGACATGAGCTTTGCCGAGACCTTCAAGATCCGCAGTCCCGAAGCCTATGAACGACTGATCATGGACGTCATCCGCGGCAACGCCACGCTGTTCATGCGGCGCGACGAGGTCGAGGCGGCGTGGAAGTGGATTGATCCGATCCTCGACGGCTGGGCCAATTCGCGCGAGGCGCCGAAGGCCTATACGGCGGGTACCTGGGGGCCGTCCTCCTCGATCGCCCTGATCGAGCGCGACGGACGCACCTGGCACGAAGAAGGCGCCTGAGCAGCCACCTCGCCCGTCCTGATAGAAGGCGAGGGGCTCTGAACGTCCTCCAAGCGAACGGCTGGCGTTCGCGGCATGAAGACGGGTCAAGGCAGGAATGGGGAGCCTTTCGTCGTTTCCGGACGGTGAGGGGCTCCAGGCCAGAAATCGACCGAGCGGGAAACCCTCTTCCCGCTCATGGAGGGGGTTCGGCGAGGGGTTTGGAGCGAGCAGGCGCCACCCTGCTTCTCACCCGTTACGGACGTCCAGGAGACACCACATCATGACCATCCACCCCAAGGTCCTCGAAGTGACCGATCGGATCCGCGACCGCAGCGAAAAGACGCGCGGGCTGTATCTCGATCGCCTAGCGGCCGCCAGCGAAGCCGGACCGCGTCGCGCCTCGCTCGCCTGTGGCAACCAGGCCCATGGCTTCGCGGCTTGCGGACCCGGCGACAAGGCCGTGCTGAAGGGCGATATCTCGCCCAATCTCGGCATCATCACCGCCTATAACGACATGCTGTCGGCGCATCAGCCCTACGAGACCTATCCCGAGCTGATCCGCCAGGCGGCGCGGGAAGTCGGCGGCGTGGCGCAGGTCGCTGGCGGCGTTCCCGCCATGTGCGACGGCGTCACCCAAGGCCAGACCGGCATGGAGCTGTCGCTGTTCTCGCGCGATGCCATCGCCATGTCGGCGGCGATCGGCCTGTCGCACAACACCTATGATGCCGCCGTCTTCCTCGGCATCTGCGACAAGATCGTGCCCGGTCTGCTGATCGCGGCGCTCTCCTTCGGCCACCTGCCGGCAGTGTTCATCCCGGCCGGCCCGATGACCTCCGGCCTGCCGAACAGCGAGAAGGCGCGCATCCGCCAGCTCTATGCCGAGGGCAAGGCGACCCGCGCCGACCTGCTGGAAGCCGAGAGCGCCTCCTATCACGGCCCCGGAACCTGCACCTTCTACGGCACGGCCAACACCAACCAGATGCTGATGGAGATCATGGGCCTGCATCTGCCGGGCTCGTCCTTCGTCAACCCGAACACGCCGCTGCGGGACGCGCTGACCAAGGCCGCCGCCAAGCGCGCGCTGGCGATTACTGCGCTCGGCAACGAGTTCACGCCGATCGGCGAGATCATTGACGAGAAGGCCGTGGTGAACGGCGTGGTTGGCCTCAACGCCACCGGTGGTTCGACCAACCACACGCTGCATCTGGTGGCGATGGCCAAGGCTGCCGGCATCCAGCTGACCTGGGACGATTTCTCCGACCTTTCCGATGTCGTGCCGCTGCTGACGCGCGTCTATCCGAACGGCCTGGCCGACGTGAACCATTTCCACGCCGCCGGCGGCATGAGCTTCCTGATCCGCGAGTTGCTGCAGGCGGGCCTCCTGCACGAGGACGTCAAGACCGTCTGGGGCGCGGGACTGAGCGGCTACACGGTCGAGCCGAAGATCGACGAAGCCGGCGTGATCGCGTGGCGCGAGGGTGCGACCACCAGCCTCGACGAGAAGGTACTGGCGCCGGTCTCCAAGGCATTCCAGGCGTCCGGTGGCCTCAAGGTTCTGGAAGGTAATCTCGGCCGCTCCGTCATCAAGGTCTCGGCCGTGAAGGTCGATCGTCACGTCATCGAGGCGCCGGCCCGCGTGTTCGACACGCAGGACGCGTTGCTGGCCGCCTTCAAGGCGGGCGAGCTGACCGAGGATTTCATCGCCGTCATCCGTTTCCAAGGCCCGCGCGCCAATGGCATGCCGGAGCTGCACAAGCTGACGCCGACGCTGGCGGTGCTGCAGGATCGGGGCCTCAGGGTGGCGCTGGTCACCGACGGGCGCATGTCCGGCGCCTCCGGCAAGGTCCCGGCGGCGATCCACGTCACGCCCGAGGCGGCCGCCGGCGGGGCGATCGGCAAGGTTCGCGACGGCGACATGGTCCGCCTGGACGCTGTGACGGGAACGCTGGAAGTGCTGGTCGATTCCGCGACCTTCGCGGCGCGCGAACTGGCGGTGGCGGATATGACCGGCAACGAATTCGGTCTCGGCCGCGAACTGTTCGCCATGTTCCGCGCCAATGCCGCCCCGGCCGAGCTCGGCGCGGGCGTATTCTAGCGGCTCTCCGGAGGCGGCGGGGGTAGCGAACTCGTTTAAGGCGACAAAGTAAGTCGTGTATTCGGGGCGGAGATCTTGGCTGCGCAGGCCGTTGGCCAAGACCTCGTTTGTCCAGCATCCGCGCGAGATCTGGCGCGCGGCGGCCCCTGAGCGGTGAATACGCAGGCGCCGCCGCATCCTGGCGTCGGCGTGGAATGTTTTTCCAAGTCTCTTCCAGAGATTGGAACGCCCGTCGTCGTCTTCCTTCCGTCAACTCTCTACAAAGTCTGCAATCGTTCCAGACTTTGCGATCCCTCGGGTCGCGCCCAGGGAGAGACGGATGGCCCCGGTCCATCGTTCGGTTCAGCGCAAGCTCGGCACGTTTCCGGCCTTCCACAAGGTCGAGGGTCGCCGGGTCGTGATTGTCGGCGGCGGCGGGGAAGCGGCGGCCAAGATCCGCCTGCTATCCGAGACCAGCGCCGATCTCGTCGTGTTCGCGGCCGAGCTGGAAGACGAGGCGCGCCGCGATCTGGAAGCCGCCGGCGCGTCTTGGATTGCTCGGGCGCCGATCGCTGCCGATCTCACCGACGCGGCGCTGGTGTTTGCCGCGACCGGCGAGCTGGAAGCCGACCGCGCCGTGCGCGATCTCGCCAAGTCGGCCGGCGTGCCGGTCAATGTCGTCGATCGCCCCGATCTCTGCGATTTCTATACGCCGTCGCTGGTCAACCGCGCACCCCTCTCGATCGCCATCTCGACCGAAGGCGCAGCGCCCGTTCTGGCGCGGCATGTGCGCGCCCGGATCGAGGCGATGTTGTCGCCCCGCCTTGGCGATCTCGCCAATCTGGCCGAGAGCTTGCGCTCGCGGGTTGCCGAGAAGATCGCGCCGGGCGAGGGGCGTCGTCGCTTCTGGGCGCATTTCTTCACCGGCACGACCGCCGCCAAGGTGCTGGCCGGTCAGTTGGAGGAGGGCGCGGCGGATGCCGTCGTGGATATCGATCGCGCCGCTGATGCTTCGAAGGCGGCTGGCGTTGGCCATGTCAGCCTCGTCGGCGCAGGTCCGGGTGCGGAAGACCTGCTGACGCTGCGCGCCCAGCGGCTGCTGCAGGAAGCCGACGTCATCGTCTACGACAAGCTGGTGCCGGACGCGATCGTCGCCATGGGCCGCCGCGATGCGCTCAGGATCTATGTCGGCAAGGCCAAGGGCGCGCATGCCGCCAGCCAAGACGAAATCAACGCCATTCTGGTTCGCGAGGCGACCGATGGCCGCCGCGTCGTCCGGCTGAAGTCCGGCGATCCGCTGATCTTCGGCCGCGCCGGCGAGGAAATGGCAGCGCTCCGCGCCGCCGGCATCCCGTTCGATATCGTTCCGGGCATTACCGCCGCCTTCGCCGCCGCCGCCGAGAACGAGATTCCGCTGACATTGCGCGATGTCGCCTCGAGCCTTGTGGTCGCCACCGGCCACGACATGCGCGGCGATACGCTGCCGGATTGGGCGGGCCTGGCGCTCTCGGGGGCCACCGTCGCCGTCTATATGGGTCGTAGCGTCGCCACCAAGGTCGCGGGCAAGCTGATCGAGAACGGCCTGCCGCCCTCCACGCCGGTCGCCGTCATCGAAAACGCGTCGCGCGCCGATCGCCGAGCCTTTGCCGGACGGCTCGACGAACTGGCTCAAATCGCCGACCGCCCAGAACTCGACGGCCCCGTCGTCATCATCGTCGGCCGCGTGGTCGCCGAGAGCGCATTGGGCGTTTCGCCGCTGCCGCTCGTGGCGATGGCGGCGTGAAGACAAGCATCTGGAAAGCGCAATGACTGACAAGCTCATCACAGCGAACCATCTCGGCGACGGGCTCGTCGTGTTCCTGACCGCCCAGGGCGGTTGGTCCTACAAGCTCGCCGACGCCCGTGTCATTTCCGATGCCGAGTTGGAAGCCGCGCTCGCCCTCGCCAAGAGCCAGCACGAGGCCGGCATTGTCGTCGATCCCTACGAGATCGAGGCGACGGTCGTTGAAGGCATTCCCGTTCCGGTCCGCCTGCGCGAGCGCATCCGCGCCGCCGGCGGCCCGACCGTCACCTATGGCGAGGCCGAGATCGCCGAACGCGCCGCCACTTTGAAGCATGCAGGTTGAGTGATGTATCGCTACGACGAGTTCGACCATGAGTTCGTGACCGCCCGCGTCGCGCAGTTCCGCGACCAGGTCGGTCGGCGCGTTTCCGGCGAGTTGACCGAAGACCAGTTCAAGCCGCTGCGGCTGATGAACGGCGTCTATCTGCAACTGCACGCCTACATGCTGCGCGTCGCCGTGCCTTATGGCACGCTGAACAGCGAGCAGATGCGGATGCTGGCGCATGTGGCGCGGAAGTACGACCGCGGCTACGGCCATTTCACCACGCGACAGAACATCCAGTACAACTGGCCGAAGCTTTCCGAGATCCCCGATGCGCTGGCCGAACTGGCCTCGGTCGAGATGCACGCGATCCAGACCTCGGGCAATTGCATCCGCAATGTCACGGCCGACCATTTCGCCGGCGCCGCCGAGGACGAGGTCGCGGATCCGCGCCCCTATGCCGAGATCCTGCGGCAGTGGTCGTCGCTGCACCCGGAATTCGTCTTCCTGCCGCGCAAGTTCAAGGTCGCCGTCACTGGCGCCGAGCGCGACCGCGCCGCGATCCAGGTGCATGATATCGGCCTGCATCTGAAGAAGGATGCGGAAGGCCGGCTTGGCTTCGCGGTCTATATCGGCGGTGGCCAGGGCCGCACGCCGATGGTGGCCAAGAAAATCCGCGACTTCCTGCCCGAAGAGGACCTGCTCTCCTATTCGGAGGCGATCCTGCGCGTCTACAACCTGAACGGCCGCCGGGACAACAAGTACAAGGCGCGCATCAAGATCCTTGTCCACGAGACGGGCGCCGACGAGATCGCGCGCCAGGTCGAGGAAGAGTGGGAGCGCATCCGCCACGGCGCGCTCAAGCTGCCGCAGGGCGAAGTAGAGCGTATCCGCGAATATTTCGCCGCTCCCGCCACGTTGACGGCCCTGCCGCCGAGCCCGGCGCTGGCGATCGAGCGGGCGCGTGACCCGGAATTCAACGCCTGGGTCGAGCGCAACACGCACCCCCACCGCGTCCCCGGCCATGTCTCGGTGACGATCTCGCTGAAGCCGATCGGCGGTACGCCGGGCGACGCGACCGCCGAGCAGATGGACGTCGTGGCCGACCTCGCCAAGCGTCTCGCCTTCGACGAGATCCGCGTCAGCCACGAGCAGAACCTGATCCTGCCGCATGTCGCCAAGAGCGACCTGAAGGCGATCTATGACGAACTGCTGGTAGCGGGCTTAGCCACGGCCAATGCGGGTCTCGTCACCGACATTATCGCCTGCCCGGGCCTCGATTATTGCGCGCTCGCCAACGCTCGCTCGATCCCCGTGGCGCAGCGGATCTCGCAGCGCTTCGGCGACATGGCCCGCCAGCGCGACATCGGCGATCTCAAGATCAAGATCTCGGGCTGCATCAATGCCTGCGGCCACCACCATGTCGGCCATATCGGCATTCTCGGCGTCGAGAAGAAGGGCGAGGAGTTCTACCAGATCTCGCTCGGCGGCTCCGGCGACGAGAACTCGTCGATCGGCGAGATCATCGGCCGCGGCTTCTCGACCGAAGAGATCGTCGACGCGATCGAGACGGTGGTCGACACCTATATCGCCAAGCGCGAAAGCCACGACGAGACCTTCCTTGCCGCCTATCGCCGCCTTGGCCAGGCACCCTTCAAGGAAGCTCTCTATGGGACGGCTTGAACCGGTAGCCTTCGGCTTCGATCATGAAAGCGCGGGGCTGCAGGAAGCGGCCATCCTCAATGCGCGCTTCATCGGCCTGAGCGCCCAGGAACTGGTGGCGCGCTCGCTCGAGGAGATCTTCCCGGGCAAGATCGCGCTGGTCTCCAGCTTCGGCGCCGAGTCGGCCGTGCTGCTGCACCTCGTCGCCTCGATCGACCGGCATGTGCCGGTGGTATTCGTGGATACGCTGCGCCTGTTTCCAGAGACGCTGGCCTATCGTGACGCGCTGGCCGATCGGCTGGGGCTGACCGACATGCGAACGGTCAAGCCGGAGCCGGAAAAGCTGGCAAGCGTCGATCCCTACAAGGCACTGTGGATGACGGACGCGGACGCCTGCTGCCATGTCCGCAAGACGGAGCCGCTGGCGCGCGCCATGGAGGGTTTCGATGCCTGGTTCACCGGGCGCAAGCGTTTCCAGGCTGCAACCCGTGCCGCCATCCAGTCGTTCGAGCAGGACGGTGCGCGGATCAAGGTCAACCCGCTGGCCTCCTGGGGTGTGGACAAACTGAAGGCCTATATGGCCGAGCACGATCTGCCGCCGCATCCGCTGGTGGCGCAGGGCTACCCGTCGATCGGTTGCCAGCCCTGCACATCGAAGGTAAAGCCCGGTGAGGATGCGCGGGCCGGGCGCTGGCGGGGTCTGGAAAAGACCGAGTGCGGCATCCATCTAGGTCTCGAGAACGACGGAAGCGGCATCTGACATGAGCCTCTGGAAAAACGGATCCTTTGTCGAAGACGACTTTCGCCGCGTCGCGGACGATGAGGCGATCGGCGCAGGCGATGCGGTGCTGGTCAGCCTGGCGCGCTTTCGCGCGGAGCGCGATGCATTGCTCGCCCGCTCGGCGCCGCTTGGCGTGGTGATCGAGCCCGGCGCCGACTGGTCGGATATCGTCGAGGACCTGCCGCGTCTCGCGGTGGTCGCCGCCGACTTGCCGAAATTCGCCGATGGCCGGGCCTTTTCGATCGGCCGCTTGCTGCGCGACCGCGATGGCTTTACGGGCGAATTGCGCGCCGTCGGCGCATTCTTCCTCGACCAGATCCCGTTCCTGAAGCGCGTCGGCTTCGATGCGTTTTCGACCGAGGACCCGCTTGTGCTAAAGGGACTGCGCGAGGGGCGTTGGCCCGAAGTGACCGAATATTTGCAGCCGATCGCCGATCATGGCGAGGTGCCGGCCGGAACCCGCCCGTGGGCGCGGCGGCCTTCGGCGCCGGTTGCCGAGCAAGGATAGGGTTTCATGAAGATCTTCGTCACCGATCATGCGGGCGTCGAGCATGAGCTGGAGGCCCTGGAGGGCTGGCGGGTGATGGAAGTCATTCGCGACTGGAATGTCGGCATCAAGGCCGAGTGCGGCGGCGCCTGCGCCTGCGCCACCTGCCATGTCTATGTCGATCCTGAATGGGTCGACCGGCTGATCCCGATGAGCGACGAGGAAGAAGAGCGGCTCGACGACGCCATGGCGGTCAAGTCGAACTCGCGCCTGTCGTGCCAGCTGCTGATGTCCGACGAACTGGACGGCCTCCGCGTCCGCCTGGCGCCCGGCAGCGAGCCCGAAGAGCTGGCGGCGTAAGGCAGGGCTTAGAACAGACCCTCACGCCAGCCCTCTCCCGCGAGCGGGCGAGGGAGTTCGCCTGCGCCCGTCATCGAATTCTTGCCTAGCGCCGGGCCGCATCAATGAAGATTGCCGGCTGAAAAGCCCTCGCCCGCTTGCGGGAGAGGGGTGGGTGAGGGGCTTGATTGGTTTCTGTGTCGACCCTCAGTCCAGCGTTCTGCGATAGCGGAACAAGGCCAGCGTGCCGACGGCCAGCCAGAAGGCAGCGAGCGGCCAGATCTCGTTGACGAGATCGACCGGTCCGCTGCCCTTCAGCATGATGCCACGCACCGAGCGGATGTAATGCGTGATCGGCAGCGCGCTACCGATCACCTGCGCCCAGTCCGGCATGCCGCGAAACGGGAACATGAAGCCCGACAGCAGGATCGACGGCAGGAACCAGAAGAAGGTCATCTGCATCGCCTGCATCTGGTTGCGGGCGATCGTCGAGAAGGTGTAGCCGAGCGTCACGTTGCAGCCGATGAACAGGAAGGTGACGCAGAGCAGGACCGCGAACGACCCCATCATCGGCACATGGAACAGGATCTGCGCGCAGACCAGGATTACCGCGACCTGCACCAGCCCGAAGCCGATATAGGGCACGATCTTGCCGATCATGATCTCGAGCGGCGTCGCGGGCATCGCCATCAGGTTTTCCATCGTGCCGCGCTCGATCTCGCGCGTCAGCGCCAGCGCTGTCATCAGGATGGTCGTCATGGTCAGGATGGTGCCGAGCAGGCCCGGAACGATATTGTAGGCGGTGATCCCCTCCGGATTGTAGCGGCGCTGGATGACGAGATCGACCGCCGTGGGTGGGCTCGCTTGCGTCGCGAGCGGCCCGCTCAGCTCCCGCTTCAGCGCGCTGGATAGAATCTGGGGCAGGGCGCCCAGCGCGTTCGAGGTCGCAGCCGGATCGGTGGCGTCGGCTTCGACCAGCAGTTGCGGCCGGGTGCCGCGCACGAGGTCGCGTTCGAATCCGGGCGGCAGGGTGATCACATAGCTGGCCGAGCCGTCGATCAGCGCCTCGTTCGCCTGCGCCGGGCTGGCGAGGCCTGGTGCGATCGAGAAATAGCCCGACGCTTCCATCGCTGCGACGATGGTTCGGGTCGCCGGACCGCTTTCCGCCGCCACCATCAGCGTCGGCAGGCGCTTCGGATCGAGGTTGATGGCATAGCCGAACAGCACCAGCTGGATGATCGGAATGCCGATGATCATGGCGAAGGTCAGCCGGTCGCGCCGCATCTGGATGAATTCCTTCACCATCAGCGCAACGATGCGGGAAAGCGAGAAGCCGGTTTTCATGACGGCGCTTCTGGGCTGGGATCGCCATTCGCCGAGCGGTCGCGCGCCTGCGCTTCCTGCATCAGGCGGATGAAGACATCCTCGAGGCTGGTCTCGCCCGGCTCGGCCACGGCGTCGGAATGGGCTTCCGCCAGTGCGGCGTCGACCGCCTGCTTCAGGGCCGCGGCATCGGGGCCAACGACATGCAGATCGTTGCCGAAGGGCGCCACCTGCTCGACGCCCGGCTTTTCCCGCACGAGCCGCGCGATCGCGGCGACATCGCTGCCGCTGACCACGATGGTCGAGAGCCCCGAGCGCTCGATCACTTCCGCCACGGTGCCACGCGCGACGATCTTGCCATAGGCGATGTAGATGATGCGGTGGCAGCGTTCCGCCTCGTCCATGTAATGGGTCGAGACGAGGACGGTCAGTCCGTCCTCCGCGAGTGCATGGATCTCGTCCCAGAATTCACGGCGCGCCTGCGGGTCGACGCCGGCGGTCGGCTCGTCGAGCAGCAGCAGCTTCGGCTGGTGCATGACCGAGGCGGCGAGTGCCAGTCGCTGTTTCCAGCCGCCGGAAAGCGAACCCGCGAGCTGATCTCGGCGTTCATACAGGCCGAGCCGTTCCAGCGTCTGCTTCACGATGGCAGCCCGATCGGGCAGGGCGTAGATCCGCGCCACGAAATCGAGGTTTTCTCGGATCGTCAGGTCTTCGTAATAGGAGAAGCGCTGCGTCATGTAGCCGACCTGGCGCTTGATGCGGTCGGCATCCCGCAGGATGTCGAGGCCGAGGCAGGTGCCGCTGCCGCCATCGGGACGGAGCAGGCTGCAGATCATTCGGATCGTGGTCGTCTTGCCCGAGCCGTTGGGCCCCAGGAAGCCGACGATCTCGCCGCGCCGCACGTCGAGCGAAACGTCGTCGACCACGGTCTTGTTTCCGAAGCGCTTGGTCAGGCCGTGAATGTCGATGACGATTTCCTCGGGCCTGTCCGCCGCCATGCCTATTGCGCCGCCGTCGCGAGCTGAACGTCGACGGGCTGGCCAGGATCGAGTCGCGCGGCCTCGCCTTCTGGTCTGGCTTCGACGCGGAAGACCAGCTTGGCGCGGCTCTCCTTCGAATAGATCACCGGCGGCGTGAACTCGGCATCGGTGGCGATGCTGGCGACGGTGGCGGTCAGTCCCTCGGCGCAGCCATCGCAGAGGATGCGGACCGTCTGACCGGGATGCACGGCGGAGCGGTTGGCTTCGGGCACGTAGAACAGGATCTTGCGGGCGCCTTCCGGCAGGAGCGAGACGACGGCCTGGCCAGCCGGAACAAGCTCGCCCACCTGATAGTAGACCTCCTCCACACGGCCGGCGGCGCTGGCGTGCTGGGACCGCCGCGCGAGCTTGGTCTCGGCAGCGGTCAAGGCGGCGGCGAGCGCTTGGACCTGCTGTTCGGCGGCGGCGATCTGGTCGGGCCGGGCCGGGAGGTTGGCGACGGCCCGGTTCTCCCGCGCCGCCTCGACCCGCGCGCGGGCTGAATCGAGATCGGCCTTCGACTGGTCGAGGGTCGCCACCGCGACGACGGCGCGGGTGGAGAGGTCGCGATTGCGGTCGTAGGTCTTCTGCGCCACCGTCATCGACGCCTCGGCGTCGGCGAGCTGCGCATCCAGGACTCGGATTTCCTCCGGCCGCTTGCCGGTCTGAAGATCGGCGAGGCTCGCCTTGGCTTGCGCGAGCTGCGCCTTCGCCTGGGAAAGCGCGGCCGTTTCGTCGCGATCGTCGAGGGTGAACAACGCGGCGCCGGCCTCGACCGGTTCGCCGCGCCGGACGGAGAGCGTCGTCAGGCGCCCCGTGGCTTCGGCCCCGACGAGCACATAGTCGGCATCGACGTAGCCATGCAGAGGGGCGTTTCGCCCGCCATCGCCGCAACCGGCCAAAAGCAGCAGCGCGACGATCCAGGGCGCTTGGCCTGCCCGCATGTCATTCCTCGTCGATCAGGGTCTCTCCGACCAACAGGTCGATGTGCTCGGCGACGACGCGGCGAATCTGATCGCGGTCGCCACAGGCCAGCGTATCGCGTCCGAGCTTCTTCGCCACCATCGGGCGGGCGACGCAGAAGATGACGAACTGGCCCGAGATCGCAAAGGCACGGAACGTGGCTTCTTCCGAGCGGGGATCCAGGTTCAAAAGGAACGCGATCAGTTCCGTGGTCGTGCTTTGGCACTTCATCATGAAGTCGTAGATGATGTCGAAGGTGGAAGATGGCTCCATCTGCTCGCGCATGATGAAGCGTCCCCAAAGCTCCGCTTCCGCTTCGCCCAGCATGGAATCGATATGGACATCCACGATCCGCTGCAGCAGGCGACGGGCCGTCGCACGGTCGATGCCGCCCTTCAGCGCCTCATCCGCGGTGTCGATGCTGTCGCCGATCCGCTTCTGCATCTGCTCGACGACATATTCGGCGACGGCGCGGTGGAGGGCGTCCTTGCTGCCGAAATGATAAACGATGGCCGCGAGATTGGCGCCGGCTCGCTTGGCGATGTCGCGGGTGGCCGCGCCTTCGAAGCCGTAGCGGCCAAACACGTCGAGGGCGGCGATCAGGAGATTGTGGCGCGTCTCGGCGCCCCGGTCCTGGCGCGCACGCCGGTAGTGCCGGGAGGCGGGAAGCTGGGGCAGATCGGCGCCCGCATCCGCTTCGAAGACAACCCCGTCGATCGGCGCGGAGTCGAATTCCGGCCGTTCCATGGTTACAGATTCCGCGTTCATTCGCGCCTGACTCCGATTGACTCCGCCCAACGGGCAAAATCATGCAACGGCGAGATAGAGTCAATCGATCGACTGAATTTATGCAGGACTATAAGTTGTGAGCCAGGGGCTTGCACTCCGGGCTCTGAATCACCAAGGAAAACAACACCAGCGGCCAATGCTCCTAGCGACGTAGCGGCAGCTTACGGACCGGCGCGTGCCGTTTGCCGCCTTCGTCACCGCCCGGCGGTCGTCCCCGGCGAGCTCGTACGGTCGCCTCGCCGGGACCTGCAGCGGTCAGCCTGTCGTGACGATGCCCTTTGCGATCAGCCAGTCGACAGACTCGCGCACCGCCTCGAACGAGGTGTAGCGGGGCTGGTAGTCGAGATGGCGTCTTGCCTTGTCGATGCTGCAGTTCGGGCTGCGGGCGATGTGGTCGTATGTCTGCTCGACGATCTCGGCGCTGTGCGTTTGCTTCCACTGCTCCCAGGGCAGGTAGGCAAGCTTCGCCTCGTGGCCGAACCAGGAGGATACCGCCTCGGCATAGCCGCGCAGCGTCACCGCCTGCGACGACACCGTATGGAAAGCCTCGCCGATCGCCATGCTCCAGTTGCCGATCGCCTTCATGAACATCTGTGCCACGTCGTCGGCATGGACGTGGTGCACCGTCTCCAGGCCGAAATTCGGCAGCACCAGTTCCTGGCCCTGCGCCAGCGTCGAGAAAACCGTGGGGTCGAAATGGCCGGCCGGATTGAGCGGCGCCCAGCCGGGGCCGACGATATGGCCGGGATGCACGATGGTGGCGGGGAAGGCGTTCCGCTGCGCCTCATGCATCAGATAGGCTTCGATCGCCGCCTTCTGGGTTCCGTATTCGCCGAAGGGACGACGGGCGACGGTCTCCGGCGTCGGCACGGCGACGCTCGGCCCATGCACCCAGATCGTGCCGGTGTGCAGGAAATGCTCCACCCGGCCGCGCAGGGCATCGACCAGCAGCTGCGCGCTCGGCAGCGTGAAACAGATCATGTCGATGACGATGTCGGGCCGTAGATCGCTGATCTTGGCGCCGAAGGTGCCGGCGCGGTCCTCTGCCTCGCGATCGAGCGTCACCGTCTCGACCTGCGACCAGGCCGCGTTCGGCTGGTACGCTTCGCGCTGGCCACGGGTGACATTGACGACTTCAAACCCTGCCGTCACCAGGCGCGGCACCAGATAGGTACCGACATGGCCACTGCCTCCGATCACGATGACCCGTGTCATGGACCTGTCCTCCCGTTTTTGCCTGGCGAGGATGTTATCGAAAGCGCGGGGGCAAGCCAGAGGGGCGACAAGCTCCGGAGTGGTTGCCAGCATGTTTATGTTGAGGCCCGGTGGGGTGCTATCGTTGAAATCCCGCGCATGACAGGAGTCGCCCGATGACCGATTGGCCCGATCGCCGCATTCTGGACCTGTTCGGGATCGAGCACGCCGTGCTGCTGGCGCCGATGGCGGGCTTCGGCACGCCCGAACTGGCGATCGCGGTGGCGGAGGCGGGCGGGCTCGGCGCGCTGGCCTGCGCGACGATCACGCCAGAGCAGGCACGCGCCGCGCTCGACCGGATCCGCGCGGCGACCGCGAAGCCGATCAATCTGAACTTCTTCTGTCACCGACCGCCGGAGGACGACCCGCAGCGTGAGGCGGGCTGGCGGGCGCGGCTCTCGCCTTACTATCGCGAACTGGGCCTCGATCCTTCCATGGCCGTGGCGCCATCCAGCCGGGCTCCGTTCGACGATGTCTACTGCGAAATGGTCGAGGCCTACCGGCCGGAAGTCGTTAGCTTCCATTTCGGCCTGCCGGAGCGGCGCTTGCTCGACCGGGTCAAGGCGACGGGCGCCAAGGTGATCTCCTCCGCCACGACGGTGGCCGAGGCGCGTCACCTCGAGGCGGAGGGCTGCGACGCCATCATTGCGCAGGGCGCGGAAGCCGGGGGCCATCGCGGCATGTTCCTGACCGCAGATGTTTCCGGCCAGATCGGCACCTTCTCCCTGGTACCGCAGGTGGTCGACGCGGTCCGTGTTCCGGTGATTGCCGCCGGTGGCATTGCCGATGCGCGCGGCGTCGTCGCCGCGCTCGCCCTCGGCGCCTCGGCGGTGCAGATCGGCACCGCCTTCCTGCTGTCACCGGAGGCCAGGATCTCGCCGCAGCATCGCCGGGCACTCGAGACGGCCGAGGCCGACGAGACGGCGATCACCAATGTGTTCACCGGCCGTCCGGCGCGCGGCGTGGTCAACCGGCTGATGCGCGAGCTCGGCCGCTTCTCCGCCGACGCGCCCGCCTTTCCGCTGGCCGCCGGCGCGCTGGCGCCGCTGCGGGCCGAGACGGAGCCGCTCGGCTCGCGCGATTTCATGCCGCTCTGGTCCGGCCAGTCCGCTCGCCTCGCCCGGTCGATGCCGGCCGGCGACCTCGTCCGCTCGCTCGCTGCTGAAGTCCTGGCCAAGATCGGGTGAGCTTGCGGACCCGGACGTAGAACTCAAAGAGGTAGGCGGCTTGAGGCCGCCCCTCCACCTTTTACGGGAGCCGCCCTCAGTGCGTGTTCGGCCCGAGCGCGTGCGCCAGTTCCTCGTCGGTCATGCCGGTGATCACACGCTCCACCGCCTCGACCGACGTCTTCTTCGGGTCGATGTCGTCCGCCACCACCTTGCCGCGCCGCATCACGACGATGCGGTCGACGACCTGGAAGACGTGGTGGATGTTGTGGGCGATGAAGATGCAGGAGTGGCCGGAATCCCGCGCCCCGCGCACGAAGCGCAGCACGCCCTGCGTCTCGGCGACTCCGAGATTGTTGGTCGGTTCGTCGAGGATGATGAGATCGCTGTCGAAATGCATGGCGCGGGCGATGGCCACCGCCTGCCTTTCGCCGCCCGAGAGCGAGCCGATCGGCGTCTCCGGCGGGATGTTCTTGCTGATGCCGACTTGCTTGAGCAGGTCGCGGGCGACCTGGTTCATCATCTCGGTATCCATCCGGTTGAGGAAGGCTGGCCCCTTGATCGGCTCGCGGCCGAGGAACAGGTTCCTCGCGATCGAGAGCTGGGTCACCAGCGCCGAGTCCTGGTAGATCGTCTCGATGCCGGCGGCGATGGCGTCGGTCGTCGATTTCATCTCGACCTTCTTGCCGCGGACATAGATCGAGCCGGAGGTCAGCGGGACGGCGCCCGAAAGCACCTTGATCAGCGTCGACTTGCCCGCGCCATTGTCGCCAAGCAGGCCGACGATCTCGCGCTCATTGACGGTGAAGCTGACATTCTCCAGGGCCTGGATACGGCCATAGAACTTGCTGACATTGTCCATGCGGATGAGTGGTTCGCTCATGATCTTACGTCCCCGCGTGGTGGCGGCGTTCAAGCCACGAATGCAGGGCCATCATGCCGAGGATGATGGCGCCGATGAAGATGTTGTAGGCGAGGCCGGGTACGCCGATCAGCACGATGCCGTTGCGCATGACGCGCAGGATGAAAATGCCGAGCACGGTGCCGATGATGGTGCCGCGACCACCGGTCAATGCCGTGCCGCCAATGACGACCATGGCAATGACCTCGAGCTCGTAGCCCATGCCGCTGTTCGGATTGGCAGCGGAGGTGCGCACTGACGAGATGATGCCGGCGAAGCCCGCGAGCGTCGAGCAGAGGATGAACAAGGCGACCTTGGTGCGGTCGACCTTCACGCCGCGCGCCCGCGCCGCGTTCGGATTGCCGCCAGCGGCCTGGATCCAGTTGCCCACCCGGGTGCGGTTCAGAACGTAGCCGAGGATGATCACCGCGGCGATGAACCAGAACAGCGACATGTAGATGCGGAACGGACCGACATAGAAGTCGCCGACCAGCACCTGCGCCAGCCAGTGGCCGCCGGCATCCCAGGTCCGCTGCGGGAAGCCGTTGGTGATGAACAAGGCCGTTCCGCGCACCACCAGCAGCATGCCGAGCGTCACGAGGAAGGACGGGATCTTGAGCTTGGTGACGAACCAGCCATTGACCAGGCCGATCAGCGCCGCGACCACCATGGCGATGACGAAGCCGATTTCCATCGGCATCAGCCCGCCATTGACGAAGGTCCACATCAGCACCGGCGTGAAGCCGAAGACGGAACCGACGGAAAGGTCGAATTCGCCAGACGTCATCAGCAGCGTCATCGCCAGGGCGATCAGGCCAAGCTCGACCGTGAAGGCGAGCGTGTTGCCGATATTGAGCGGCGAGAGAAAGTCGGGATTGATCGCCCAGAAGACGACTAGTTCCAGCACAAGCAGGATGAGGGGGCCGAATTCAGGCCTGGCGATCAGGCGTCGCAGCATCGGGATTTCCTTGAAGCTCGAACCGTCGATGCCGCGAAGGCGTCGCGTCGGATGGCAAGCATGGAGCAGTCGCGGCCACAAAAGCGGGGCGGCAACCGGTCATGCAGCGGGTCAGGAAGAACGTTCGCGACGGTCAGCCGCCGCGAACGCCCGGATGCGGGGGCTACTTGCCCGAGAGGATGTCGTCATAGAGCTGCGCGGTATCCTTTTCGTAGAGGGCACCGGTGATGACGTTGAAGCCCGGAGGAATGCCGCTGGCCGCCATGTTGGCGAGCGAAAGGGCGACGTAGGAGGTCGCCTGCGGGTCCTGCCACTGGGCGGCGTTCACATAGCCCTGCAGCACTTCCTGGGTGGTGTCGAGCGAGTTGCCCCAGCCGACGACGGGGATTTCGCCGGGCTTGACGCCGACCTGGTCGAATACGCGCTTGATAGAGCCGTTGACCAGGTCGCCCATGCCGATGATCGCCTTGATCTTGGCGCGGTTGGTGGTCAGGTAGTCCGACATGCGGGTGATGATCTCGCCCTGGTCAAGCGTTGTATCCGTGACTTCCCAGGTGATGCCGAGCGGCTTGAAGACGGATGCTATGCCTTCTTCTTCCTGCACGCCATAGGTGGCGCCGGGCACTTCGACCGGCATCCAGACGAAGTCGCCTGCCTTCACATGGCCCTTGTCGACCAGATACTGCGCCCAGTGACGGCCGAACACGACGTTGTCGCCGCCGACATAGGCGTTGAACGAAGCCTTCGGATCGGGCGTGTTGAAGTTGATGATCGGGATCTTGGCGGCGTTGGCTTCCTTGGCGATCTCGACGAGGCTGCCCGGATCGGGGCTCGACGTCACGATGCCATCGGCCTTAGCGGCGATGGCGGCGCGCAGCGCTTCCTGCTGCGAGGGCACGTCATTGCCGTGGAACGAGGTGTTGACGGTGTTGCCCGTATCCTTCGCCCATTGCTGCGCCCCGGCGAGGAAGTAGGTCCAGACCGGATCGGCCGGCGTGCCGTGCGAGACCCAGTAGAAGGTCTTGGCATTGGCGGCGGCGGGAATTGCTAGCGCTAGCATTGCGCCGGACAAGAGTATCGTCAGCTTCTTGAACATGGTCGTCCTCCCAGTGAACTTTGTTCCCGTGACCACGGCTATGGTTGCCGTTCCGCCGCGTTGCGCGGCGCGCTCGCCCCCGTCGGGTTGTTTCCCGTCCTGGGTGACGGCGGTCTCGGAGGGAGACTGACACAACCGCAGTTGGCGTCAACTGGCGGTGCGACAGATTGTCCAGGAAAATGACATCGCTGTCATAGACGCCCGTATTGGCAGCTCTGACCTCGCGTCAGATACGGTCGCGCAGGGCATACCAGCTCATGCCGGCGACCAGCGCCGGCCAGCGCAGCAGCTTGCCGCCCGGGAAACGCGGGCAGGGGAGCGCGGCAAAGGCGTCGAGCTTGCCGGGATTGCCGAGAATGGCCTCGGCGAGAATCTTGCCGCCGAACGGCGCCAGCGCCACGCCCTGGCCGGAATAGCCGGATGCCGCGTAGACGCCGCGGCGCACCTTGCGCAGGAAGGGCAGACGATTGACCGTGACAGCGAGCGTGCCGCCCCAGGCATGGTCGATCCGCGTCCGCGCCAGCTGCGGGTAGATCTTCAGCAGATGCCGGCGCACGAAAGCGAAGATGTCGGTCGGGTCGGTCCGCGAATAGGTCTCGCCGCCGCCGAACAGGATGCGGCCGTCGGGCGTGGGGCGCCAGTAATAGACGACGAAGCGCGAATCCGAGACGGCCTCGCCGCCGGGAATGAGCCCGCCCGCGCCACCCGCGCCGATCGGCTCGGTGGTGAGGATGAAGTTCTTGATCGGCATCGCCCGGGTTTCGACCTCCTGGTCGATGCCGTCGAGCAGGCCGTTGCCGGCGAGAATGACGGTTTCGGCGCGAACGCGGCCGCGCGGTGTCTCGAGGACAGGCGTCGCGCCATCGATGAGCCGGGTCGCCGCCGTGCCCTCATGGATGCGGGCGCCGGCCTTCGCGGCGGCGCGCGCCAGCCCTTGCGCGAATTTGAGCGGGTGCAGGTGGCCGGCGGTGCGGTCGAGGCGGCCGCCGAAATAGCTGTCCGTGCCGATCATCGGCGCCAGTTGCTTGCGGTCGATCCATTCGGCCGGCGCATAGCCGTAATCGCGGTTCAGCTTGTCGACATAGTGCCGTTCTTCGTCGACGAGGCGCTGCTTGTGCACCGTCTCGATCAGGCCCGGCCGCCATTCGGCGTCGATCTTGTGCTTGGCGATCAGGTGATGGACGAGCGCCTTCGCCTCTTCCGCCAGGTCCCACAATTCATGCGCCGCCCCCTTGCCGAGGCGCTTCTCCAGAAAATCCTGGTCGCGGCGCTGGCCGGTATGCAACTGGCCGCCATTGCGCCCCGAAGCGCCCCAGCCGACCTTCTCGGCCTCGATCAGGATTGTGTCGATGCCGGCCTCTGCCAGATGCAGCGCGGCCGACAGGCCGGTATAGCCGCCGCCGACAATGACGACGTCGGCGCTGGTGTCGCCGTCGAGCGGCGGGAAGGCGAGCGTCGGGTCGGCCGTTTCAGCATACCAGGAGGGAGCATGCAGCTTGTTCATGCGCGCCTCACAGCAGGCCCAGCCGTTTCAATTCGGCCTGTGTGTCGTCAAGTGTCTTGCGGGCCGAGGCGAGCAACTGGTCGGCCTCGTCATGGGAAAGCGTCAGCGGCGGCGCGATGATCAGGCTGTCGCGAACCGCGCGCATGACGAGGTTGTTGGCCAGCGAGATGTCGCGGGCAATCGTGCCGACCTTGCCGGTATCGGCGAATTTCGCCGCCCGCGATGGCTTTTTCGGCACCAGCTCGATGGCGCCCATCAGGCCGGTCATGCGCGCTTCGCCGACCAGCGGATGATCGCCGAGCGCCCGCCAGCCTTGCTGGAGGTAGGGGCCGATATCGTCGCGCACCCGATCGACCAGCTTCTCGTCCTCGATGATGCGGAGGTTTTCGAGCGCTGCGGCCGCGGTGACGGGATGCGCCGAATAGGTGAAGCCGTGGTGGAACTCGCCGGCGTCATACAGCACGTCCGCGACCTTGTCGGAGACCATGACGCCGCCGATCGGCAGATAGCCCGACGAGATGCCTTTGGCGATCGACATCAGGTCCGGTTCGATCCCGAAGGTTTCGGAGCCGAACCAGTTGCCGGTGCGGCCGAAGCCGGTGATGACCTCGTCGGCGACCAGCAGGATGTCGCGCTGCGCAAGAATGCGCTTCACTTCCGGCCAATAGGTGGCGGGTGGGATGATGACGCCGCCGGCGCCCTGGATCGGCTCGGCGACGAAGGCGGCGATATTGTCTTCGCCGATTTCGTCGATCGCCTTTTCCAGCTCGCGCGCGGCAAAGTTGCCGAACTCGGCCTCGCTCATCTCGCCGCCCTCGCCGAACCAGTAGGGCTGGGCGATGTGGTGGATGCCTGGGATTGGCAACCCGCCCTGGCTATGGATCGAGGTCATGCCGCCGAGGCTGCCGCCGCCCATGGTCGAGCCGTGATAGGCATTTTTCCGTGCGATCAGCACCGTCTTGTTCGGCTGGCCGAGGCTCGCCCAATAGTGGCGGACCATGCGGATGACGGTGTCGTTGGCCTCCGAACCGGAGCCGACGAAGAAGACCCGGTTGAACTGCGGCGGGGTGATTTCGGCGAGCTTTTCGGCCAGCGCGATCGCCGGCGGATGGGTCGATTTGAAGAACGTGTTGTAGAACGAGAAATCCGCCATCTGCCGCTGCACGGCCTCGGCGATTTCCTTGCGGCCGTGGCCGATATTCACGCACCAGAGCCCGGACATGCCGTCGAGGATCCGGTTGCCCTCCGAATCCCAGATCCAGGAGCCTTCGGCCCGGACGATCACCCGGCTGCCCTCGGCGTTCAGGCTCTTCATGTCGGAAAAGGCATGGATGTGGTGCGCCGCGTCGCGGGCGCGGTAGTCGGCAGTCGCGTTGGATGGCTTCGTCATGAGCAGGTCCGGTTGCGCTGTTTCGGCGTCGGCAGGCACGCCAGCCTGTACTTCACCTCTCCCTGAGGGAGAGGTCGGCTCGAAGAGCCGGGTGAGGGTTTACGGCCTTTCCGGATGGTTCCCTAACCCCTCACCCGCCGGCCTCCGGCCGTCGACCTCTCCCTCAGGGAGAGGTGAAGGGTAGGGTCCTTTCCAGATCGGCTTTCCCTCTTCCGGAGTCGCCCGGCACTAGACGTTCAGCAGCAGGAATTCCCGCTCCCACGGGCTGATCACCTGCATGAAGGTCTCGTATTCCGCCCGCTTGATGGCGCCATAGGTGGCGACGAAGCGCTCGCCGAAGATCTCGGCCAGTTCTTCCTGTTCCTCGAACAGGGCGACGGCTTCGAGCAGGCCGCGCGGCAGGTCGATCTCGTTCGAATTGGCGGAGCCGGACACCGGGTCCCCGACCTTCAGCCCTTCGACCAGGCCGAGATAGCCGCAGGCGAGCGACGCGGCGATCGCCAGATAGGGATTGGCGTCGGAGGAGGGCAGGCGGTTTTCGAGGCGCCGTCCCGCCGGATTGGAGTTCGGCACACGCAGGCCGACGGTGCGGTTGTCATAGCCCCATTGCGTGTTGACTGGCGCGGAGGACGAACGCACCAGCCGGCGATAGGAGTTCACATAGGGCGCCAGCATGCAGAGCACGGCCGGCAGGTATTTCTGCGATCCGCCGATGAAGGCGAAGAACTTGGAGGTCGGGTCCCCGTCGGCGTCGGAAAAGATGTTCTTGCCCGTCTCGACGTCGATCACCGACTGGTGGATGTGCATGGCCGAACCGGGCTCGCGCGACATCGGCTTGGCCATGAAGGTGGCGTACATGTCATGCCGCAGCGCCGCCTCGCGGATCGTCCGCTTGAACAGGAACACCTGGTCGGCCAGCGCCAGCGGGTCACCGTGCAGGAGATTGATCTCCATCTGCGCGGCGCCTTCCTCGTGGATCAGCGTGTCGATCTCGAGGCCCTGCTGCTCGGAGAAGTCATAGATGTCGTCGAACAGGTCGTCGAATTCGTTGATCGCGGCGATCGAATAGGATTGCCGAGCGGCTTCGGGCCGGCCGGACCGGCCGGTCGGCGGCTCCAGCTGGTAGTCGGGATCGGTGTTCGGCTTGACCAGGTAGAATTCGAGCTCCGGCGCCACCACCGGCCGCCAGCCCTGATGCGCATAGAGCTCGACGATGCGGCGCAGCACCTGGCGCGGCGCGGTCTCGACCGAGCGGCCGTCGCGGTGGTAGCCGTCATGGATGACCTGGGCGGTCGGATCGGCCTCCCACGGCACGACGCAGAGCGTCGACAGGTCCGGCTCGAACATCACGTCCTGGTCGGCTGCGTCGCTCTCGAAGCGGTCGTCATCGTCGGGATAGTCGCCCGTGATGGTCTGGGTCAGGATCGATCCGGGCATCGACATGGTCGGGCCGGCAAGAAACTTCTGCACCGGCATCATCTTGCCGCGCGCAACGCCTGCCTGGTCGGGCACGACGCATTCGATGTCCTCGATGCCGCGCGCCTTGAGCCAGTCCCGGGCCTCGTCCAGCGACTTGACGCCGCGGACATCACCCTCGATGCCCTTGGTGCCCTTCTTCCGTTTTGCCACGATTTCCCCTCGGCTTGCAGGCGACTGTCTCCGGAGTGTCGCCATGGCTGAACCGAAGTCAACTTGGACGGGTTCGGCATGCGGCTTCCGGTCTCTGCGAATGGCGCAGTAAACGGTTGAGGTAGGCCAAAAAGCCTTCTAACGTCTGAATCTTAGGACAGGATTGTGGCCGGTTCGTTCACTCTAGCGCGGCTGTATCTAGGGGAATTGTATGATCAAGCATGTCTTCAGCGGCGTCGCCCTCTCCGCGATGCTGACCGTCGGAGCGATCAGCGGCGCCAATGCCGCCGACAAGGAACTCCATATCTTCAACTGGTCCGATTACATCGACACGTCGATCATTGACGATTTCACCAAGGAAACCGGCATCAAGGTCGTCTACGACGTCTATGATTCCATGGAAATCCTGGAAACCAAGATGCTCGCCGGCGGTTCGGGCTACGACATCGTCGTGCCGACGGACCGTAACCTGAAGCGCATGATCGATGTCGGCGTGTTCCAGGACCTCGACAAGTCGAAGATCCCGAACCTCTCGCATATGTGGGACGAGATCACGACCCGTCTGGCCACCTATGATCCCGGCAACAAGATCGCCGTGAACTACATGTGGGGCACCACCGGCATCGGCTACAATGTCGAGAAGATCAAGGCGGCCATGCCGGACGCGCCGGTCGACTCGATGGACATGTTCTTCAAGCCGGAAGTGGTCTCGAAGTTCAAGGATTGCGGCGTCTACATGCTGGATTCGCCGGATGACGTGATCCCGGCTGCGCTCAACTATCTGGGCCTGCCGCCCGATTCGAAGGACCCGGCCGAGATCGCCAAGGCCGGCGAACTGATCGAGAAGGTCCGTCCCTATATCCGCAAGTTCCACTCGTCCGAATATATCCAGGCGCTGGCCAATGGCGACATCTGCCTGGCCTTCGGCTATTCCGGCGACGTGATCCAGGCCCGCGCCCGCGCGACTGAAGCCAACAACAAGGTCGAAGTCGGCTACGCCATTCCGAAGGAGGGCGGCCTGCTCTGGATGGATTCGATGGCGATCCCGAAGGATGCCCCGAACCCCGAGGCGGCCTTGGCCTTCATCAACTACATCCAGAAGCCGGAAGTCATCGCCAAGGCAACGAACTATGTCGCCTATGCCAATGGCAACAAGGATTCTCAGGCCTTCGTCGACAAGGCGATCATGGAGGATCCAACGATCTATCCGCCGGCCGACGTGATGAAGAAGCTTTACACGACGACGCCGAACGATCCGAAAGTTCAACGCGTCGTGACGCGGCTCTGGACGAAGATCAAGAGCGGCACCTGAGTGGACAAAAGAGGCCCGGTCTTGTACCGGGCCTTTTCTTGACGGCATGGAACACGGGGTGGAGGCCGCATGGCTGGTAAGTCTCTCTCGACGGGCAAATCGCTGGGGCCGATCCGCAGGGCCTTTGCGCCCTGGAATGATCCGGCGGCCAAGCCGTTCATCCAGTTCCAGAACGTTACCAAGACGTTTGGCGATTTTACCGCCGTCGACGATCTCTCCCTGAACATCTACGAACGCGAGTTCTTCGCGCTGCTCGGACCGTCGGGCTGCGGCAAGACCACGCTGATGCGCATGATTGCCGGCTTCGAGGAGCCGACCAGCGGCCATGTCATGCTCGACGGCCAGGACCTGGTCGGCGTGCCGCCCTATCGCCGCCCGACCAACATGATGTTCCAGTCCTATGCGCTGTTCCCGCACATGAATGTCTGGGACAACATCGCCTTCGGCCTGAAACAGGACGGCATGCCGAAACCGGATATCACCGCGCGCGTCGACGAGATGCTGGCGCTGGTGAAGCTGGAAAAGTTCGCGAAGCGCAAGCCGCACCAGCTTTCCGGGGGCCAGAAGCAGCGCGTCGCGCTCGCCCGCTCGCTGGCCAAGAAACCCAAGGTTCTGTTGCTCGACGAGCCGCTCGGCGCGCTCGACAAGAAGCTGCGCGAGGAGACCCAGTTCGAACTGATCGACCTGCAGGTGAAGCTAGGCATGACCTTCGTCATCGTCACGCACGACCAGGAAGAGGCGATGACGGTCGCCGACCGCATCGCCGTGATGGACCAGGGCAAGATCGTCCAGATCGCCACGCCGGCGGAAATCTACGAACAGCCGAATTCGCGCTACGTCGCGGATTTCATCGGCGACATCAACCTGCTCGAAGGCCATATCAGCTCGACCGAAGGCGGCGTGACGACGCTCGATTGCGACGGCACCGGCGCCAAGGTTCAGGTGACGCAGGATGGCGGCGCCAAGCTTGGCGACCATGCCTGGTTCGCGGTTCGGCCGGAGAAGGTCGCGATCTCGCTGTCGCCCCCGGCCGATCCGAGCGTCAACGCCGTCACCGGCGAGGTCTGGGACATCGCCTATCTCGGCGACGTTTCGATCTACCACGTGCGGCTCGCGACCGGCGCGACCGTCAAGGCCACCATCACCAACACGACCCGTCTTGTCGAGCGGCCGATCACATGGGACGACAAGGTCTGGCTGACCTGGTCTCGTGACGGCGGCGTCGTGCTGACGAGGTAGATGATGGCGCTGAGCAACTCTTCTTCCGGCCATTCCCGCCTGCGCTGGCTGGTCGTCGCGATCCCCTATCTGTGGCTGATCGTGCTGTTCCTGGCGCCGTTCCTGATCGTGGTGAAGATCTCGCTGTCCGCCACGGCGATCGCCATGCCGCCCTACACACCGTTGCTAGACTTCACCAATGGTTTAGCCGCTCTGTGGGGGCAGCTCCAGGAATTCAGCTTCGCCAACTACGTTTTACTTACGGATGACGCGCTCTATTGGAAGTCCTATCTTTCAAGTGTTCAAATCGCGCTGATCTCGACCTTCCTGATCCTGCTCATCGGCTATCCGATCGCCTACGGAATGGCGCGCTCCAGAAAAGAGTGGCGTACGACGCTCTTGATGTTGGTGATTTTGCCATTCTGGACATCATTTCTGATCCGAGTTTATTCTTGGATCGGCATCCTGAAGCCTGAAGGTTTGCTGAACCAGCTTTTGCTCAGTGTTGGCATTATCAGCGAGCCGCTTAACATCCTGCCATCGACGCTCGCCGTCTATATCGGCATCGTTTACTCTTACCTGCCCTTCATGATCCTGCCGCTCTACGCGACGCTGGAAAAGCTCGATGAGACGCTGCTGGAAGCGGCCGCCGACCTCGGCTGCCCGCCGATCCAGGCGTTCTGGAAGATCACTTTTCCGCTATCGCTGCCCGGCGTCGTCGCCGGTTGCTTCCTGGTCTTCATCCCGGCCGTCGGCGAGTTCGTCATCCCGGATCTGCTCGGCGGTTCCGATACGCTGATGATCGGCAGGACGCTGTGGGCCGAGTTCAACTCAAATCGTGACTGGCCCGTCTCAGCTGCAGTCGCCGTCGTTCTGCTGGCGATCCTGGTGGTGCCCATCATGCTGTTCCAGAATGCCCAGAAGAAAGCGTCGGAGTAGGCTCATGCGGACGATAACCACACGGACGAGCCTGTCTGAAACCCTTGCGCTGGGAGGGGCATGATGCGACGCGGCGCTTCCTGGTTCAACGTCACCTCGATCACGCTCGGCTTCGCCTTCCTCTATCTGCCGATCGTTCTGCTGGTGATCTATTCCTTCAACGCCTCCAAGCTGGTGACGGTCTGGGGCGGGTTCTCGACCAAGTGGTATGTGTCGCTGCTGAGCAATCAGGGCCTGCTCGACGCGGCCTGGGTGACCATCCGCGTCGCGCTGTTGTCGGCGACGCTCGCCACCGTGCTCGGCACGCTGGCAGCGATCGCCCTGGTGCGCTTCGGCCGTTTTCCGGGCGGCACGCTATTCTCCGGTATGGTCTACGCGCCGCTGGTGATGCCCGAAGTGATCACCGGCCTCGCCATGCTGCTGCTCTTCGTCGCGATCGGCTTTGCCCGTGGCTTCTGGACGCTGACGCTGGCGCACATCACCTTCTCCATGTGCTTCGTCGCCGTGGTCGTGCAGTCGCGGCTGGTTACCTTTGACCGCAGCCTGGAGGAGGCGGCGCTGGATCTCGGCTGTCCGCCCTTCCGCACCTTCTTCACCATCACCCTGCCGCTGATCCTGCCCGCCGTCGTGGCTGGCTGGATGCTGGCCTTCACCCTGTCGCTTGACGATCTCGTGATCTCCAGCTTCACCACGGGGCCGGGCGCCACGACGTTGCCGATGAAGATCTACAGCCAGGTTCGTCTCGGCGTGACGCCGGAGATCAACGCGATCTGTTCGATCCTGATCGCCATCGTCGCCACCGGCGTCATCATTGCCTCGGTCGTTACCAAACAACGCGAAGTTGAACGGCAGCGTGCGGAACGACTCGCTATTCAGGGCGTTTGATACGGACGGACTGCACAAAATACCCGGGTAATATTGACTCTGTTCGTTTTACCCGGATACAAAGCGCGTCTGCTTCCTGAAAGGCGTGGTGATGAGCATTCCGCAACAAATCTACTGCACGGCGTTTCAAGGCCTTCGGCGCATCGCGACGGGGCTGTTGCCGGATGTCGCGCTCAAGAGCAAGGCGGCAGTGGATGAGGGCGGAGAGCCCGTCCTGCTGTTCGACGACGAGACCAGCCGATCGATCGAGGTCGATTTCCGAGGCACGGCCAGCGATGTGCTGGCGCGGCTGGGGCAGGGCATATCTACGTCACCCGCTGTCTCCGCACCCGCCCGGGTGCCCGTCGCGCCGACCGCGGCGCCGCGCGGGCCCGGCCGGCCCAAGCTCGGCGTCGTCGCCCGCGAAGTGACGCTGCTGCCCCGGCATTGGGAATGGCTCGGCAGTCAGCCGGGAGGCGCTTCGGTAGCGTTGCGCAAGCTGGTTGATGAGGCCCGGCGTGAGAATGAAGGCCGCGACCGCGCCCGCCGGGCGCAGGAAGCGGCTCAGCGTTTCATGACGGCCATGGCCGGCGATCAGCCCGGCTATGAAGAAGCCGGTCGGGCGCTGTTTGCCGGCGACAGAGACCGGTTTCGCCAGATGATCGACAACTGGCCCGCGGACATCCGGGAGCACGCCGCCAAGCTGGCCGGCCCCGCCTTCGAGGCTGTCTGATCCGCATCCGGAGACTGTCGATGTCCCTGCCGCCGCTCTGGAGGACGTTTCTCGTCTTCCTCGGCCCGATGATTCTGAGCAACATTCTCCAGGCTCTGTCGGGTACTCTGAACAACATCTATCTGGGCCAGATGCTGGGCGTCAGCGCACTCGCTTCGGTCGCCGCCTTCTTCCCGATCCTGTTCCTGTTCATTTCCTTCACCATCGGCCTGGGTGCCGGCGCCTCGGTGCTGATTGGCCAGGCCTATGGCGCGCAGAAGCTGGAAACCGTCAAGGCGATTGCCGGCACGACGCTGACCGTGGCGATCCTGCTCGGCGCCGTGGTCGCAATCTTTGGCGGCCTGTTCACCGCGCCGATCCTGAAGCTGGTCGGAACACCGGCGGACATTCTTCCGGGCGCCACCGCCTATGCCCGCATCATGCTGATCGCCATGCCGGGGCTGTTCGTGTTCCTGCTGATGACCTCGATGATGCGCGGCGTCGGCGATACCGTAACCCCGCTCTATGCGCTGACGATCTCGACCGTCACCGGGCTTCTGGTGACGCCGGCGCTGATCCGCGGCTGGTTCGGACTGCCGCAGCTGGGCGTCGCCAGCGGCGCCTACGCCTCGATCGTCTCGTTCCTGATCGCGCTCGTCTGGCTCTTCTTCCACATGCGCCGCCGCAAGCATCCGCTGGCGCCGGATGCCGTTCTGATCCGCCATCTGCGGATCGATGGCCGGCTGCTGCTCTCGGTGCTGAAGCTCGGCATTCCTTCCGGCGTGCAACTGATCCTCGTCTCCCTGGCGGAGATTGCCGTCCTGGCGCTGGTCAACTCGTTCGGCTCGGATGCGACGGCCGCCTATGGCACCGTCAACATGGTCGTCAACTATGTGCAGTTTCCGGCGATCTCGATCGCGATCACCGCGTCGATCCTTGGCGCCCAGGCGATCGGAGCAGGCCGCGCCGAGACGCTCGGGATCATCACGCGCACCGGCATCCAGCTGACGCTGCTGATCACCGGCGGGCTGGTGGCGCTCTGCTACCTGTTCTCGCGGCCGCTGATCGGCCTCTTCATCACCAGCGATCCCGTCATCGAACTGGCCCAGACGCTGCTGCACATCGTGCTCTGGGGCTATATCGTCTTCGGCATTTCGAGCGTGCTGGCGGGCATCATGCGCGCCAGCGGCACCGTGCTGGTGCCGACGCTGATCTCGATCGTCGCGATCCTCTGCGTCGAGCTCCCCGTGGCCTATGGCCTCTCCGGCCATTTCGGCATCAACGGCGTCTGGGCCGCCTATCCGATCGCCTATATCGCGATGCTGACGATGCAGGCGAGCTACTACTGGTTCGTGTGGCGCAAGAAGACCATCCAGCGCATGGTCTGAAGCCTTCAGCGGATGGCGGGCAGCAGCGTGTGCGCCATGCGGCGCACCGGTCCTATTGCCGGCGCCGCATCGCTTCTGCGCGATAGACCGCTGAAGTCCGGTACCAAAGTCGGATGCTCCCAATTGCCGCCGACGATGAAGGGCACCCGGATCGGCGTGCTGGTTGCGCCGGTGGCGCGGTCGATCGTGAGCTCGCCGCGCGCGCTCAGCGAAGTCGCCTGCAGCGGCGCTTCGCCGGAAAGCGCAATGGTGTAGCCGGTGCCCGTCACCAGGATGGAGGGCGCGGCGATCTGGTCGGCGTTGATGGCGAAGGTGCCGTCGGCCTGGGTGAACTTGGTCGAGCCGCCAAGCAGGTTGCCGCTCATCGTCCCGTCTGCGGTGATCGCTTGCGACAGCGCGGCGATGTTGACGCCCTCGAACGTGCCGTCGGTGATCGTCGCCTTGCCGCTGCCGACAAGCGAGGCCATCAGCCCGTTCCAGTTGGTGCCATGGGCCGAGAGATTGACCGTGCCCGAGCCGGTGCCGTCGAGCTGGCTGATGCCGAACAGGTCGGAGAGCGCAGCGCGGACCGGCAGGCCGTCGATGCGGCCCTGGAGCGAGGCGGAGGCGGCCTCGTCCTGCAGCGAAGCGGACAGGCTTGCGGACAGGCGGCCGCCATAGAGCAGCGCCTCGCCGACCGAGAGGTTCAGCCTTTCGTCGCGGATCGTCGCCGATGCCGCGGTACGCCCCAGCCGCGCGCTTCCCAGCAGCACCTGAGCCGCCGAGACCCGCAGGTCAAGGTCGTTGCTGTCGAGCGCGCCAAGCGGGAAGGGCAGGTCGGGCGTCGTGCGGGCCGCCGTGACCATGCTGACAAGCGCCTCTGCATAGGCGGAGAGGTCGAGGCTCTCGAAGGCGAGCGTCCCCTGCACGGCGGGGCGGCCATGCGCGAAGTTGATCGACAGCGCGCCCTCGCTCTCATTGCCATCGACGCTGATCTTCGCGTTCGAGAAGGTCAGGGTCCGGGCGGCGAGGCTGGTCGGGGATTCGATCGAGGCGCTGCCCAGCGTCGAGCCTTCGCCCATCGGCATGCCGAAGATGCCGGCAAGTCGCCGGATCGACGGCGTGGTGACGGTGAGGTCGCCTTCCCCTTCCGGGTCGGCCAGGTTGGACACCGTTCCGGTGAAGCTGGCGCGCAGCGGCGTCGAGGCGATCGCGAATCGAAGCGCCGTCTGCCGGCCGCTGACCAGGTCGAGTGGCGTGCCGATCGAGCCGTTGAAGTCGAATGGCTCGTCCTGCCAGACGGCGCTGCCCTTGATGCTGGCCGTGGCGGCGGGATCGGGCCAGTCGAGCCGCGCATCGACGCCGGTCAGAAGCAGTTCCCTCTGGTCCTGGCCCCGATAGTGCAGCGTGCCGGAGCGGATGACGAGGCGGCCGAGTTCGGAATCCCCGCGCAGCGCCCGCGGCAGCGTCCAGTTCGGCAGGCCCTTCTCGTTGACCCCGAAGCGGAACACCGGATTGTCGAGCTCCAGCAGGGACGGCCGAACCCGGCCGATCAGCAGCGGCAGGAAGCTCAGCTCAGCCGACAGGGAGTCCATCTCGACCAGCGGCTGCGGATCCTTGTCCGAGCTGATCCGCACTTTGGAGAAGGTGACGGTCGGGTAGGGGGTGAAGGCGACGGTCGGCGTGCCGTCAAAGGTCAGGGCGCGCCCGCTCCAGCCTGCGACTTCGCGCGTCAGCGATCGACGAACGGCTTCGATGGTGACCAGCTTGGGCGCCAGAAGGACGAAGGCGCCGCAAAGGATCAGAATCGTTGCGAGGGCGAATAGGATTTTTTTCATGTCACCCGGTGACGATTGCCCCTAACGTTTCGGAAGGTGCCACGACCGAATGGCTCCCGGATAGGCAGAATTCCGTGATTTCGCAAGGCCTTTCTAGCCAAACTCGGCAAGGTTTCCCGCGTGACTTGGCGGCAGGCTGCGGATATCCATGGCAAGACAGCGAAATTTTGCCGCACTGCAACCTACTCGGAAAGGGCCGTTCCGCCATGACGTCTCCGATTGTTTCGCCCGCTTCCGAGTCTCCTTTGTGGACGCCGTCGGCGGCGCGTATGGCCGTGCATCCGATGACGCATTTTCGCGCCGCGGCGGCGGAATGGACCGGCCTGCCTTTCCCCGACCATGAGGCTCTGCACCAGTGGTCGATCGACGACCGGGCGGCATTCTGGGATCTGGTCTGGGATTTTTGCGGCATCGTCGGCGAGAAGGGAGAGCGGCTGCTGGTGGACGGCGATCGGATGCCGGGGGCGCAGTTCTTTCCCGATGCGACGCTGAACTTCGCGGAAAACCTGCTCCGGAAGTCCGGCGATGCCGATGCGCTGGTCTTCTGGGGCGAGGATCGGGTGAAGCGCCGACTGAGCTGGGACGAACTGCACGCGCTGGTGTCGCGGTTGCAGCAGGCGCTGCTCGATGCCGGCGTCACGGCGGGCGACCGCGTCGCCGCGATGATGCCCAACATGCCGGAGACGGTCGCGGCCATGCTGGCAACCGCCTCGATCGGCGCGATCTGGTCGTCCTGCTCGCCCGATTTCGGCCCGCGCGGCGTGCTCGACCGCTTCGGCCAGATCGAGCCGACCGTTTTCCTTGCCTGCGATGGCTACTATTATGCCGGCAAGACCATCGACATCGCGGCCAAGCTCGCTGAAATCGTGCCGAGCCTGCCCAGCCTCCGCGCGGCCGTCATCGTGTCCTATATCGGCACGGCGTCAGCGGTCGCCCCGACGCTTGCGCACGGCGTTGCGCTGGAGGATTTCCTGGCGCCGTTCCAGGCGCGGGAGGTCCAATATGCGGCCACCCCCTTCGCGCATCCGCTCTACATCATGTTCTCGTCGGGGACGACGGGCGTGCCGAAATGCATCGTTCATTCGGCCGGCGGCACCTTGCTGCAGCATGTGAAGGAGATCCACCTGCATTCCGGGGTCGGGGAGGGCGACCGGCTGTTCTATTTCACCACCTGCGGCTGGATGATGTGGAACTGGCTCGCCTCGGGCCTCGCGGTCGGGGCAACGCTGCTGCTCTATGACGGATCGCCGTTCCATCCCGACGGCAACATCCTGTTCGATTTCGCCGATGCCGAGCGAATGACCTTCTTCGGGACCTCGGCCAAGTTCATCGACGCGCTGCACAAGTCGAGTCTGAGGCCAATCGAGACGCACGACCTTGCGACGCTCCAGATGATGGCCTCGACCGGTTCGCCGCTGGCGCCGGAGAGCTTTTCCTTCGTCTATGACGGCATCAAGAGGGATATTCACCTGGCCTCCATTTCCGGCGGCACGGACATCGTCTCCTGCTTCGTGCTCGGCATTCCTGGCAAGCCGGTGTGGAAGGGCGAGATCCAGGGTCCCGGGCTTGGCCTTGCCGTCGATGTCTGGGACGAGGACGGAACGCCGCTCGCCAGCGGCAAGGGCGAACTGGTCTGCCGCAAGGCGTTTCCCTCCATGCCGATCGGCTTCTGGAACGATCCGGACGGTAGCCGGTACCACGCCGCCTATTTCGATCGCTTCGACAATGTCTGGTGTCATGGCGACTTCGCCGAATGGACGGTGCATGGCGGATTGATCATCCATGGGCGCTCGGACGCCACCCTCAATCCGGGCGGCGTGCGCATCGGAACGGCGGAAATCTACAACCAGGTCGAGCAAATCCCCGAGGTGCTGGAGGCGCTGGCGATCGGCCAGGACTGGGACAACGACGTGCGCGTCGTGCTTTTCGTCCGCCTTCGCCAGGGGGCCGAGCTCGACGACGGGTTGCGCAAGACGATCCGCGACAGGATCCGCATCGGCGCCTCGCCGCGGCATGTGCCGGCGAAGATTCTCGCCGTCGCCGATATCCCGCGCACCAAATCCGGCAAGATCGTCGAACTCGCCGTGCGCGAGATCGTGCATGGCCGCCCGGTGAAAAACCAGGAAGCGCTGGCCAACCCGGAGGCGCTGGCGCTTTTCCGCGATTTGCCAGAGCTGGCGTGAGGACCCACCCGCCGGCCGTCATCCTCGCGAAGGCGAGGATCCATACAGCCGGAGCGTCGGGAGTCTCGCACCTTCGCAACCCGGCTGAATGGATCCCGGGTCTGCGCCCGGGATGACGCCCGAGATTGGGGCTGGTCTTGGCGTCTTTGCGATACGGGCAGGCGACTCTCTATGATCGCGTCGCCTCATCTTGGCCAGTGTGGAATAGAATGGCTCGAGCGAGACCTAAAACAGGCTTTCCTGCGTCGGCGGCTTGGGCTTGGCCGCCTTCTTGGGGCGCGGTTCGGCGGCGCCGCCGGCCGCGATCGCACCGATCTCGCCGTCCTGGAACTTGATCGTCAGCGCGTCGCCGCTGGCGACCTTCGAGGCCGTGCGCACCGTCCTGCCCTCGGCATCCGTCACCAGCGCAAAGCCGCGCGCCAAGATGCTCCGATACGAAAGCGTCTCGGCCAGTTGCCAGGCACGGTCGAGCCGGTCACGGTTCTTCTCGACGATGCGGATAAAGGCGCGATCGCCCCGGCGTTCGATCTCGGCGATCTGCGCGCCGCCGCGGGCAACACGCTGCGCGATCGGCTCGATGCGCAGCCGGCCGGCGATGCGGGCGAAACCCGCGCGCTTGCGTTCGGCGTGAACCTCAAGCGCGCGTCCTTGCCGTTCGCCAAGCGCGTTCAGCCGGTCGTGCGCGCGAAGGGTGAGGCGGTCGAGGGATGACAGCGACAGCCGTCCGGCGGTGCGTTCCAGCCGGCCGCGATGCGCCAGCGTATTGGCGCCGAGCGCGCGGCCGATGCGGGCGGCGAGCTCGTCGAAAGAGCGGCGTGGAATGGCGAGCAGGTCATCGAGGCGCGGCAGGGCGCGGGTCGCGGCGCGCAGCTCGCGGCGGCGGCCTTCGACCAGCCGCAGCATCGCGCCATCGAGCCGCCGGCCGAGATCGCCGACCGTGCCGACCAACTCCGAGCGCACCGGCACCGCCATTTCGGCAGCGCCCGTCGGCGTCGGCGCGCGGAGATCGGAAGCGAAATCGATCAGCGTCGTGTCGGTTTCGTGGCCCACGGCCGAGATCAGCGGGATCGCTGAATCCGCGACCGCGCGTACGACGATTTCCTCGTTGAAGCCCCAGAGGTCTTCGAGGCTGCCGCCACCGCGCGCAACGATCAAGACGTCGGGTCGTGGGATCGCGCCGCCGGCGGCAAGCGCGTTGAAGCCCGCGATTGCCGCGGCCACTTCGGCGGCCGAGGTTTCCCCCTGCACGCGAACCGGCCAGACCAGCACCCGCACCGGGAAGCGGTCGGCGAGACGATGCAGGATGTCGCGGATGACCGCGCCGGTCGGGGACGTCACGACGCCGATGACGCGTGGCAGATAGGGGATCGGCTTCTTGCGGTTCGAGTCGAACAGCCCTTCGGCGGCCAGCTTGCGCCGGCGCTCCTCGAGCAGCGCCATCAGCGCGCCGACGCCGGCTGGCTCCAGTGCCTCGATGACGATCTGGTATTTGGAGGAGCCTGGAAAGGTGGTCAGCTTGCCGGTGGCGATGACTTCCATGCCCTCTTCGGGACGGAAGCGCAGCTTGCCGAAATTGCCCTTCCAGATCACCGCCTCGATCTTCGAGCGGTCGTCCTTGAGCGCGAAATAGGCGTGGCCCGAGGAATGCGGGCCGCGATAGCCGGAAATCTCGCCGCGCACGCGCACGAAGCCAAAAGCGTCCTCGACGGTGCGCTTCAGCGCCATCGAGATTTCGGAGACGGAGTATTCGCCGGCGTTATGGACGGGATCGGTCAAGTCGGTCGCGGCCTTGCTTGATTCCGCTCGGGGGCGGTGGGGGCTGTCGGCCCTGAATGCCCCCGCGCCCCGCGCCGGTCAAGCCGCACGGCCCAGCCACCTTGCGGCGCGGCCATGCTTTGCGTAATCGAAGCGGATGTCGCGCTATGATTTCACCACCCAACGCCTGTTCATCGACGCCCCGCTCAACGAGGGCGCCCGCATCGTCATGGACAAGGGGCAGACCAACTATCTGGTCAATGTGCTGCGCATGCGCGAGGGCGACCCGGTGCTGATCTTCAATGGCCGCGACGGCGAATGGCAGGCGACGCTCGCCGAGGCCGGCCGCAAGGGCGCCGTGCTGACAGCCGATGCGCTGTCGCGCGAGCAGACGCCGGCATCGCCGCTCATGTATCTGTTCGCGCCGATCAAGCAGGCGCGGCTCGACTACATGGTGCAGAAGGCCGTCGAGATGGGGGTCGGCCACATCCGCCCCGTCATCACCCGGAGAACCCAGGTGGCGCGGCTGAACGACGAGCGGCTGCGCGCCAACGCCATCGAGGCGGCGGAACAATGCGGCGTGCTGTCGATTCCCGAGATCGAAGCGCCGGAGCAACTCACGGCCTTGCTCGCGCGCTGGCCGAAGGACGAGCCGGAGCGCCGGATCATCTTCTGCGACGAGGATGAGACGGGCGCGGACCCGGTTTCGATCCTGCGGGGCCTGCCCAAGGGACCGCTCGCCGTGCTGATCGGGCCGGAAGGCGGCTTTTCGCCGGAAGAGCGCGAGGCGCTGCACGCGCTGCCCTTCGTGACCGCCATCCCGCTCGGCCCCCGCATCCTGCGGGCTGACACCGCCGCCGTGGCGGCGCTGGCGCTGGTGCAGGCCGTGGCCGGCGACTGGACTGCCGATGCGCCGGGACCCCGTGTATAGTTTGCAATACACAGTTCACGAAATCGTGACTGGAAGGGTTTGGGATGGGGCGCTGGAGCGTATGCTTGTCTCGGCAAGAGAAACACCCTTAGTCTAGATTCATTCCATATTAGAACGGATCTAATCTATAGATTAAATCGTAGACTGCCGGTTGACCTCTATTTGCGATGATGGGATGGAGCCGGCAGAAGTTGCCGGACATCGACGGCGACCAGGGTTCCGCCCCCTCTATGAACGGAGTTCACTATGCTTAGCCTGACCCGCCTGATCCAGGGCGCCGCAGCCGCTGCGCTGCTGGCGACCACAACACTTGCCGCCTCCGCTGCCGGCGAAGTGAATGTCTACACGACCCGCGAGCCGGGCCTGATCCAGCCGCTGCTGGAGACGTTCTCCAAGGAGACGGGCATCAAGGCCAATGTGATCTTCGTCAAGGAAGGCCTCGCCGAGCGCGTCGCCACCGAAGGCGCCAATTCGCCGGCTGACGTGCTGTCCGTCGTCGACTTCGGCAATCTGATCGAGCTTTCCGACCGAGGCCTGACCCAGCCGATCCAGTCGGCCGTGCTGGAAGAGGCGATCCCCGCCAATCTGCGCGACCCGAACGGCCAGTGGTTCGGCCTGTCGATGCGGGCCCGCGTCATCTATGCCTCGAAGGATCGGGTCAAGGATGAGACGCTGACCTATGAGGATCTCGCCGACCCGCGCTTCAAGGGCAAGGTCTGCATCCGTTCGGGCCAGCATCCCTACAACACCTCGCTGATCGCTGCAGTGATCGCCAAGGACGGCGCCGAGGCCACCAAGACCTGGCTCACCGGCGTCAAGGACAACCTGGCCCGCAAGGCCGGCGGCGGCGACCGCGACGTGGCGCGCGACATCCTCGCCAATCTCTGCGACATCGGCATCGCCAATTCCTACTATGTCGGCCTGATGCGGTCCGGCAAGGGCGGCCCGGAGCAGGTCGAATGGGGCAACGCGATCCGCGTCATCCTGCCGACCTTCAAGGACAAGGCCGGCACGCATGTGAACGTCTCGGGCGCGGCCGTCGCCAAGAATGCCCCGAACAAGGAAAACGCCGTCAAGCTGCTGGAATTCCTCGCTTCGCAGGAAGCTCAGGAAATCTACGCAAAGGCAAACTTCGAATATCCCGTTCGCGCCGGCGTCGCGCCCGACCCGATCATCGCCGAGCTCGGCACGCTGACGGTCGACCCGCTGCCGCTGACGGATGTCGCCAAGCAGCGCAAGCAGGCCAGCGAACTGGTCGACGTGGTCGGCTTCGACGGCTGATCCTCCGCATGCTTAGGCCACTCGGCCCGACACGAAACACCTCATGCCCCGGAAGCCCCGGGGCATGAGTGATTCCGTTCTTCCCGCGCCATTGATGCGGGCAGCTCCCGCCCGCTCGGATCGAGCCTGGGTCATCGGCTCGGCCCTGGTTGCCCTTCTGGCATTGGCGCCCATCGGGGGCCTCGTCTTCTTCGCCTCGCGCGGCTCCGGCGAACTCTGGCCGCATCTGATCGCCAATGTCCTGCCCGTCGCTGCGCGCACGACCGCGCTGCTTCTACTGGGCGTCGGCATCCTGGTCACCATTCTGGGCATCGGCACGGCCTGGCTGGTGACGGCCTATCGCTTTCCCGGCCGCCGGCTGTTTGAGTGGGCGCTGCTGCTGCCGCTTTCGGTGCCGAGCTACGTCATGGCCTTCGCCTATCTCGACGTCGTGCATCCGGTCGGCCCCCTGCAGACAGGCCTTCGCAATCTCTTCGGCATCAGCGACCCTCGCGGCCTGCCGTTTCCAGAGATCCGCTCGCTCGGCGGCGCGATCCTGCTGCTCGGCCTGATCCTCTATCCCTATGTCTACCTGCCGGTCCGGGCGCTGTTCGTCATGCAGTCGGCTTCGATGCTGGAAGCCTCGCGCACGCTGGGCGCGGGCCGCTTCCGCGCCTTTCGCACTGTCGCCTTGCCCTTGGCGCGTCCGGCTGTGGCGGTTGGCGTCAGCCTGGCGCTGATGGAAGCGCTGAACGACATCGGCGCGTCGGAATTCCTCGGCGTCCGCACGCTGACGGTCGCGATCTACACCACCTGGGTAACGCGCTCGTCGATCGAAGGTGCGGCACAGATTGCGCTCGTCATGCTGGCGATCGTCTTTGCGCTGGTGCTGCTCGAGCGGCTCGGGCGGAGCGGCATGAATTATTCAGGCCCGCGCGGCAACACGCCGGCTATGGCGCAGACGCTTTCGGGCGTCTCGGCGCTGTCGGCGACGCTCGCCTGCGCGCTGCCGATCCTGCTCGGCTTCGTGGTGCCGGCAAGCTATCTGGTCGTCTCGGCTGTGCGCCGCATCCGGCTGGGCGGCTTGCCGCCCGATCTCTGGGTCTGGACCGGCAACAGCGTCTTCTTCGCCGCGATTGCCGCTCTCCTCACCCTGGCCGTCGGCCTGTTCCTCGCTACGGCCGGCCGGATGTCCCGGCGAAAGACGCTGCATGGCATGATCCGCCTCGCCGGCATCGGCTATGCCATTCCGGGCACGGTGCTGGCCGTCGGCCTGCTGGTGCCCATCGCCGGCCTCGACAACTGGATCGCCGACGCGGTGAAGAGTGTTTGGGGCCGGTCGCCGGGTTTGATCCTGATGAGTTCCGGCGCCGCGCTGGTGCTCGCCTATTGCCTGCGTTTCCAGGCGATTTCGATCGGCGGCATCGAATCCGGCTTCACCCGCATCGCCCCCTCGATCGACATGGCGGCGCGCAGTCTCGGCGCCGGCACGGCCCGGATCTCCGGCGGCATCCACATGCCGCTACTGTCGCCGGCGCTCGCCGCGGCGGGCCTGCTGGTCTTCGTCGACTGTATGAAGGAATTGCCGGCGACGCTGCTGCTGCGCCCGTTCAATTTCGAGACGCTCGCGACCTATGTCTATGGCGAGGCGGCGCGCGGCACCTATGAGGATGGCGCGGTGGCGGCGTTGGTCATCGTCTTCGTCGGCATGCTGCCGGTCGCGCTTCTGGCCCGCGCCGGAACGCGCGAGCGCCGAAAGCCGCCGGGCTAGCCCTTCAGGCTCTTGCCCTTGATCTCGTCGATGGTCGAGGAGGGGGAGATCGCCTGCGGGTCGACCTTCACATGAAGGATGGCAGGTTTGCCGGTTGCCTGGGCACGTTCAAAGGCGGGCCAGAAATCCTCGGTCCGCTCTACCGTTTCGCCATGGCCGCCATAGGCGCGGGCAAGAGCTGCGAAATCCGGATTGACGAGCTTCGTCGCTTCGATCCGGTCGGGGTAGCTGCGCTCCTGATGCGCGCGAATGGTGCCATACATGCCGTTGTCGACGACGATTACGATAATCGCCGCGCCCTCCTGCACCGCAGTGCCGAATTCGTTGCTCGTCATCTGGAAGCAGCCGTCGCCCGCAAAGGCGATCACAGTGCGTTCGGGATAGCGCAGCTTGGCGGCGACGGCCGCCGGCAGGCCATAGCCCATCGAGCCGGAGGTCGGCGCCAGTTGCGTCTTCGATCCGCGGAAGCGGTGATAGCGATGCACCCAGTTGGCGTAGTTGCCGGCGCCGTTGGTGAGGATCGCATCCTTGTCCAGATGGTCCCGAAGCGTCCGCATCACGGCGCCCATCTCGACGCCGCCGACATTGCGCGGCTTCGGCTCCGACCAGGCGCGATAGGATTCGTTGGCGGCGCGCGTCTCGGCGCTCCAGGGAATGGTGGCCGGCGGATGCACCGCCTCGAGCTGGGCGGCAAAGCCGTTCGGCGTCGCGTTGATGGCAAGCGTCGGGCGATAGACGCGGCCGAGTTCGTCTGCCCCGCCATGCACATGCACCAGCGTCTGCTTCGGCTGCGGGATGTCGAGCAGCGTATAGCCGGAGGAGGGCATCTCGCTCATCCGGCCGCCAACCAGGATCAGCAGGTCGGCTTCCTTCGCCCGCTTGGCGAGCGCGGGGTTGATCGCGATGCCGACCTCGCCGGCGAAATTCGGATGCTCGTGGTCGAACAGGCCCTGCCGGCGCAGCGAGACGCCGACCGGCAGATCGAAGCGTTCGGCGAAGCGCTGCATCGAGGCGATCGCCGCGTCGCTCCAGCGCGAGCCGCCCAGCACCAGCAGCGGCCGTTCCGCCTTCCAGAGCATCTTCTGCAACTGCGCGGTCTGGGTCAGGCCGGGATAGGTCTCGATCGGCTCGGACGCGCCGACGGAGGCGACGGCGGCCTTCTCGCGCAGCATGTCCTCCGGCAGCGCCAGCACGACAGGCCCGGGCCGGCCGGACGTCGCCACCTGGAAGGCGCGGGACAGGAATTCCGGAATGCGCTCGGCTTCATCGATCTCGGCCACCCATTTGACCACGTCGCCGAACATCTTCCGGTAGTCGATCTCCTGGAACGCCTCGCGCTCGCGCATGGAGCGGCCAACCTGGCCGACGAAGAGGATCATCGGCGTCGAGTCCTGCATGGCGACATGCAGGCCGGCGGCGGCGTTGGTTGCGCCCGGTCCGCGCGTGACGAAGCAGATGCCGGGCTTGCCGGCGAGCTTGCCCCAGGCTTCGGCCATCATCGCCGCGCCGCCCTCATGCCGTGCCACCGTCACGAGAATCGCCGAATCATGCAGCGCGTCGAGCACGGCCAGATAGCTCTCGCCGGGGACGCAGAACACGCGTTCGACGCCATTGGCCTCCAGCGCCTCGACAATGAGTCGGCCACCGGTGCGGGAGGGGATGACGTCGGGCATGCAGGAGATCCTTGCGAGAGGCGGGTCTATTCGATTCCGCGGTCGGTAACCGGGATCGCGAAAGAGGGGATGGTGGCATCAACTTCTGTTCGGCGAAAGCCGGTGTCGTTAGACTGCTGTAACGGGGCCATTCTAGGGACGGAAAAATTGCGCAGCGGATCAATTCTCTGGAAGACCGGCCTTGCCGGCATGGCGATGGCGGCCCTGATCACGGCGTCGTCGACGGCGCTCTTCGCGCAGTCCGAGGGCGAGGACGACAAGCCGCTTTTCCCGACGGCCGAATTGGCTGAGGGCGCGAAGGACGCGACCATCACCGATTCGGGCATCACGGCGCGTATTTTCCAAGAGCGGCGGCCGAAGATCGATCCGGATGATGACGTTCCTGTCCTGCAGGTCAGCGTTGGCGGCAAGATGGTGCTGGAGCATGTCGGCACCGCCTCGGGCATGGCCGTGCCGACGATGAGCGCGTCGATCGTGGACATCGACCCGACCAACAAGAGCAAGGAAGTCTATTTCAGCAGCTATACCGGTGGCGCGCATTGCTGCTCCGAAGTCGTGGTCGCGACCGAAACCGACAAGGGCTGGGTCGCAGTCCCGATCGGCTCGTTCGACGGCGATGGCGACTACCTCCAGGATCTCAACGACGACGGCGAAGCCGAGATCGTCACGGTCGACAACGCCTTCCTGTACACGTTCGACTGCTATGCCTGCAGCGCTGCGCCGCTCGTCATCAAGTCGGTGCGCGACGGCAAGCTCGTCGACGTCACTACCGAGCCGCGTTTCGCCAAGGCCCATCGCGACTGGCTGCGCCAGCTTGAGAGCGATTCCGATCCGGTCGAGCGCTGGAAGTCCCCGGGCTTTCTCGCGGGATGGGTCGCGGCGAGCATTCGCGCCGGCGAGGGTGAGCAGGCGTTCAAGCAGTTGCAGAAGCACTGGAACCTGGCCACGGACCCCGGCGAGGAGACCTGCCTGACGGGTGGCGACATCGATAGCTGCGCGGCGAAAGACCGGAAATTGTTGAAGTTTCCGGACCGGCTGAAACTCTTCCTCGACCGCAACGGCTACCGTTTGTGATTTTTTGCAATCGCGGGCAACGGAAATGTTTGCCTGCTGCGTTGAAGCCTATGCGGGTGGCTTCGGGCGCTTTCGCGCGTCCTCAATTTTGATGGGATGGAAGATAATGCTTTCTCGACGTTCTCTGTTGACCGGGTTGCTGGCTGCGGCTGTCGCCGCACCTTTGGCATCGGTGGCGCCCGGCGAGGCCGAGGCGCAGCAGTGGGGTCCCAATCCAGATCGTCGGCCCCCGCCGCCGCGTCGCGAACGCGTTCCCCCGCCACGCCGTGGCTTTGTCTGGGTGCCCGGCCACTGGCAGTGGCGCCGCGGTCGTTATGTTTGGATGAGCGGCGGCTGGGTCCCGGCGCGTCCGGGCTATCGCTATCGCCGGCCGGACTGGGTCTGGCGCGGCGGCCGATGGGTCTACGCACCGGGCGGCTGGTATCGCTAAGCCCTAGCTTCTAAGCGGAAACGGCGCGGATCTCTCCGCGCCGTTTTTCGTTGATGCGCCTTGCTGCGTGCTCAGCGATAGGTCGCGCCAAGATGGTGCACCGTGAGCTCCGCTGCCTTCGGCAAGGCATGGCCGGCTTCGGGCTTGAAGGTGACGATGCGGGGTTCGCCCGGCAGAAGCAGGAAGCTGGCGTCGTCGAAATGGCCGGGAATGCCTTCCGCCTCGGCGCGAACGTGGAAGGCGGGCGCATCGGCCGAAAGCAGGAAGCGTCCCGCGCCGACATCCTGAACCGAAACCGTGGTCTCGGGCAGCTCGAAGCGCTTGGGCACATCCGGGAAAACCACGATCTGACGCTCCGGCGACGCGACGCCGTCGACGATTGCGTCGATGACATAGAACCGATCCTGGACGATCGGCGCCGGGATCGCCATGACTTCGACCGCGCGGTCGGGCGGAATGCTCCCCTTGGCGTGGCGCTCGGCAATCAGCGTGCCCTCGAGATCGAAACTCCGCAGCCGCGTTTCCATGGCGACCGGCTCGTGCAGGTCGTTGATGGCGCGGACAGTGAGCTTGCCGTCGAGCATGCGGGCGGCCAGCGCGACCGGCGCGAAGAAGCGCTTGGCGTGGTAGTGCAGCGTCTTCCACGCCAGCGAATGGTCGATCGACGACCACGACACGGCCGGCCACACATCGTTCAACTGCCAGTACAGCGCGCCCATCGAGTGCGGCTTGAGGCTGCGCCAGTAGCGCACCGCCGTCTCAATCGCCATCGCCTGCTGCAATTGCGACAGGTAGACGAAGCTCTCGAAGCCGGAGGGCACGCGGAAATAGCGCGCCATCGTGTCGATGATGCGGGAATTCCCGGCGCCGTCGCGCTGATGAAATTCCATCACCGGCGAGGTTGCGTTCCAGTTCTCGCGGCCGCCCGCAAAGGCGCGGATGCCGGTCATGGACGGGAAGGACTGGAAGCCAAACTCGGAGCAGAAGCGCGGCTGCACGGTATAGTAGTGGTCGAAATTCTTGTTCGAGTGCCAGACGTCCCAGAAATGCAAGTCGCCCGAGCGGTCGTCGTGCCAGGCGTCGCCATAGTCCATGTCGCCATTGCAGGGCGAGGACGGCCAAAAACGGCGGTCCGCATCGGTATCCTGGACCGCCTTGTCGATCACCCGGTTGAAGCGGTCGTAATTGACGAGATAGCGGTCCCTGTTGTTGCGCGAGATCTCGAACCAGTTGAGCGAGCCGATCACCTCGTTGTCGCCGCACCAGATCGCGATCGACGGGCGGCTGGAAAGGCGCTTGATCTGGTAGCGCAGTTCCGCATCGATCTCGTTCAGGAAATCCGGGGTCGAGGGATATTGCGAGCAGGAGAACATCATGTCCTGCCAGATCAGCAGGCCGAGGCGGTCGCAGGCGTCGTAAAAGGCGTCGAATTCGTAGAAGCCGCCGCCCCAGAGCCGGACCATGTTCATATTGGCCTCGACGGCCGCTGAAAGCAGCGCTTCGATCCGATCCGGCGTAATCGCGGCGGGCAGGGAGTCGGCCGGGATCCAGTTGGCGCCCTTGGCGAAGATGTCGACGCCATTGACGCGGAAGAACATCGAGGCGCCGACCTCGTCCTTGTCGGTGACCACTTCGAGCGTGCGGAAACCGATATGGCGGCGAACCGTATCGCCGGGGATCGTGACCACGGCCTCATAGAGCGGCTGCGCGCCATGGCCGGCCGGCCACCAGAGATCCGGGCTTTCGATGTCCAGGGCCAGGGACGCCTTGCCACCCCGTTCGTCCGACACCTTGACCTCGGCGTGGACGGTCTTGCCGGCGAGATCGAAGATCACGGGGACCGTAATGTCGGCTTGCGCCAGCAACTCGATCTCGGCGATCGCCGTCACCGTGCCGTCGCCATGATGGCGCTGGCGGATCTGCACAGCCTCGATCCGCGCCGTCTCGTAGAAATGCAGGATCGGCTCGGCATAGATGCCCGTGACCATCAGGCAGGGACCCCAGTCCCAGCCGCCATGGCACTGTGCCTTGCGGATCATGTTGAGGTCGGGAACTTTGTTGTTCGAGACGCTCCACGGGATCGGGAAGGGCTGCTTCTTCGCGCGCTCGATAGCCTCCGCGCCGGCCGGCGAAAAGCGAATGCGCAGTTCGTTGGCGCCGGGCTTCAACGCCTCGGTCACATCGATGCGATGGCGGATGAAGCTGGAGCCGAGCTTCGCCACCGGCTGGCCGTTCAGGAACACGTCGGCGAAGGTGTCGACGAATTCGAGCTCCAGCACGGCCCAGCGATCGGACAGCTGCGACGCCGCCACGTTGAAATCGCGCGCGATCTCCCAGACCGCCTCGCCGACCCACTGCATGTCGGCCTCATTGGTGCCGGTATAGGGCGACCCGATTCTTCCCTGCGCCAACAGCGCCGAATGCACATCACCGGGGATGGGGCAGGGGCCCATCGCGTCGCCTTTGGCATCCGAAAGCTGCCACGGTCCGGCAAGGGAGAGTTTCGACATCAGCGCGTTTCCTCGATGCGATGCGGGTCTTTGCCGGCGAGCGTCGCGGCTAACGGGCGGGATTGCAACGCCGGAGCTTGTGGGAAGCGAGCTTCGTCGACCGTTTTCGGGCTGCGAAGATATTTTCGCGCTTCCATTTGGCCCACGGGATGATCATATGCCTCGTACAAGCGCGCGAAGGCGCGGCAGCCAGCCTGGAGGAGCGTCGGATGACCTCGAAACTTGATCAGCTTAAAGCCATGACCGTGGTCGTTGCAGACACGGGCGATCTGGATGCTATCAAGACCTATCGTCCGGTAGATTGCACGACCAATCCCTCTCTCGTGCTGAAGGCCGCCGAACTTCCCGCCTACAAGGACGTCATCGAGAGCGCGATCGCCTGGGGCCGAAAGCAGGGCGGCACGCAGGACGCCATCGCCGCCCATGTCGGCGATCGTCTGGCCGTCGCCTTCGGCGCCGAAATGTCGAAGCTCGTCCCGGGCCGCATCTCGACCGAGGTCGATGCCGATCTCTCCTTCGACGTCGAAGCTTCGGTAAAGCGCGCGCGCGAGATCATCGCCGAATATGACGCCCTCGGCGTCCCGCGCGAAAAGATCCTGGTCAAGCTCGCCTCGACCTGGGAAGGCATCCGCGCCGCCGCCGTCCTCCAGAAGGAAGGCATCGACTGCAACTTGACCCTGCTGTTCTCGCTCGCCCAGGCCGCTGCCTGCGCCGAGGCTGGCGTCTTCCTAATCTCGCCCTTCGTCGGCCGCATCCTCGACTGGCACGTCAAGGCTTCGGGCAAGACGTTTGAGCCGGAAGAAGATCCGGGCGTCATCTCGGTTCGCCAGATCTACAGCTACTACAAGCAGCGCGGCATCGAGACGGTCGTTATGGGCGCGTCGTTCCGCTCGACCGGCGAGATCGAGGCTCTGGCCGGCTGTGACCGCCTGACCATCGCTCCGGCCTTGCTCGAGAAGCTCGCGGCCGACAATGGCACGCTGGTGCGCAAGCTTGATCCGAACAATACCGGCGAGAAGATCCCGACGATCGCGTCGGACGAGAAGAGCTTCCGCTGGGCGATGAACGAGGACCAGATGGCGACCGAGAAGCTCTCGGAAGGCATCCGCATGTTCGCCAAGGACCTCCGTGCGCTTCGCACGCTGATCGCCAAGCGCCTGGAAACCGGCGTTCCCGCCTGATCGATTTCTGGGTGATTTTCAAGGCCGGCTGCCCCCATGGGTTGCCGGCCTTTTTTGTTTTGGACCTCCTAACGCGCTCCCCCCGCCTCGTTCGCACTCCCGGATATTTTCTGCGTGCAGTCTGTCGACAAATCAGCCAAGTTGCGGGGAACGGATTGCGCAAAGGTTTTCTCAAAGGCTGCGGCCAGCAAAGATTGGGCCGGCGGAGTCCGTCATTAACGCTCAATCGCGCATGGAAACGCCCGATGTCGAAGCCTGAAACGACTCCTTTCCGCCGCCTCAAGCCTGTGCCGCACACCCGCGTCGCCTTCACCGAAGGCTTCTGGGCCGACCGCATGCGGGTCAACCGCGAGACGACGATCCCGACCCAGTTCCAGCGGCTGGAGGAGGAGGGCTTCATCGAGGTGCTCGACGTCGACCAGCCGCCCAAGCCGCTGGTCCGGCCGATCAATGAATACGGCCTGTCGATGCAGATGTTCTTCGATTCCGATTTCGGAAAATGGATCGAGGCGGCGAGCTACAGCCTTGCCACCCATCCCGATCCCGGCATCGAGGCGAAGATCGACTTCTTGGTCGAGAAGCTCGACCACGCGCAACTGGCCGATGGCTATCTGAACAGCTGGTTCATCCGCCGGGCGCCCGAGAAGCGCTGGACCAATCTGCGCGACTGGCACGAGATGTATTCGATGGGCCATCTCGTCGAGGGCGCCGTCGCCTATTTCGAGGCGACGGGAAAGCGCCGCTTCCTCGATGTGATGATCCGCTGCGTCGATCATATCGCCAGCGTGTTCGGTCGCGAGCCCGGCAAGCGGCACGGCTATGACGCGCATGAGGAAATCGAGCTGGCCCTGGTCAAGCTCTATCGCGCCACGGGAGAGGCGCGCTTCCTCGATCTCGCGCGCTATTTCATCGACGAGCGCGGCGCGCAGAACCCGCATTATTTCGACGAGGAAGTGAAGGAATTTCCCGGCGGCAAGCCATTCAATTTCGGCACCTATGAGTATAGCCAGTCGCACAAGCCGGTGCGCGAGCAGGACGAGGTCGTGGGCCACGCCGTCCGCGCCATGTACCTTTACAGCGCCATGGCCGATCTCGCCGCCGAGGATAATGACGCCAGCCTGAAGGCGGCGCTCGACAAGCTCTGGCGGCACCTGACCAGCCGCCAGCTCTATGTCACCGGCGGCATGGGGCCGGCCGTCGAGAACGAGGGCTTCACCCGTTCCTTCGACCTGCCCAACGAGACCGCCTATGCGGAAACCTGCGCCGCCGTCTCGCTGGTGTTCTGGGGCCATCGCATGGCGGCGATCGACCTCGATGGTCGCTTCGCCGATCACATGGAACTGGTGCTGCACAATGGCGCGCTGTCCGGCGTGTCGCTGGGCGGCGACCAGTATTTCTACGAGAATCCGCTGGAAAGTCACGGCCAGCATCGGCGCTGGCGCTGGCACTATTGCCCGTGCTGCCCGACCAATCTCGCCCGCCTCCTCGCCTCGCTCGGCGGCTATGTCGCGAGTCATGACGACGAGAACATCGCTGTCCATCTCTACGCCGCCTCGACGATCGAGATGAAGGTCGCGGGCCGGGCGGTGCGGCTGACGCAGCAGACGGCCTATCCCTGGGACGGTGATATCCGCCTCTCTATCGAGGCGTATGCTCCCGTGTCGGCAACCCTCTGGCTGCGCATTCCCGGCTGGTGCCGCGGCGCGACCGCCAGCGTCAATGGCGCTCCGGTCGATGTCGATGCGCTGACACGAAAGGGCTATCTCGGCATCCGGCGCGAATGGGCCACCGGTGACGAGGTCCGCCTGCATTTCGACATGCCGGTCGAAGCGCTGCATGCCCATCCCGACGTCGGCATGGATGCCGACCGCGTCGCGCTCAAGCGAGGGCCGGTGCTCTATTGCGTCGAGGAGGCCGACAATGCCGCGCCGCCGCAGCGCATGCGGCTGGCTTCCGGTGAGGCGAAGGCGGCCTACCAGCCTGACCTGCTCGGCGGCGTCGTGACGCTCGAGGTGCCGGCCACGGTCGACCAGACTGGCGACTGGCAGGACACCCTCTATCGGCCGAAGCCGGCCGAAACGGTTCCGGGTACCATCACCGCCATTCCCTATTTTGCCTGGGCCAATCGCGAGCCCGGCGGGATGCTGGTCTGGCTGCGCGACGGACGCTGAAACCCGATTCCTTTGCGGCGGGGAGCGGGTAGGGTGGCAGGCCTTGCCCGCGCTTCGTTGGTCGAGCTTGAAACCTTTGGGCCGGATCTTGAGGAGAGTTTATGCGCGTCGGCATTATCGGATCCGGAATCATCGGCGTCGCCATCGCCCATGCATTGCTCGATGAAGGCCATCTCGTCGATCTGATCGACCGCGAGGGGATCGCGGCGGGAACCTCGGCGGGCAATGCCGGCTGGATCGCGCACCTGGATATCCTGCCGCTCGCCTCGCCAAAGGCCTGGCGCAACCTGCCGCGCTGGGCGCTTGATCCGCTCGGGCCGCTGGCGATCCGGCCTGCCTATCTGCCGGCGCTGATGCCCTGGCTTGCCCGCTTCATCAGCGCCAGTCGCCCCGCTCGCATCGAGGCATCGACGCAGGCCATCGCTGCCCTGAATGGAAGGGCTCTGCCAGCCTGGCGGAAGCGGCTGGAGGCCGTTGGCCTTGCGCATCACCTGCGTGAAAAGGGCCTGCTCTCGGTCTGGGCCGACGAGCGCGGCTTTCGTGCCGCGCAGCCGCTGTTCGAGCGCCAGGGCAGGCTCGGCATCGCGGTCGAGAGGCTGGATGCTGCGGCGCTCCGTACCTTGGAACCGGCCTTCGGCCCGCGCGCTGTCGCCGGCGCGCTTTATCCCACCGGCTGTCATGTCTCCGACCCGCTGGACTTCACCCGCGCGCTCGCCCAGGCCGCGATCGAACGCGGCGCCGAAGTTCGCAAGTTCGAGGTCGTCGATGTCCGAGCGGGCGGGGATCTGGTGACGGTCCGCACCTCGTTCGATACGCTGGCGCAATATGACCGCATGGTCGTGGCGACCGGCGCTTGGTCGAAGCCGCTCGCCGCATCCCTTGGCGACAAGGTGCCGCTCGATACCGAGCGCGGCTACAACGTCACGCTGCCTTCCGGCCGGCTGGGGCTGACCCGCCCGGTGATGTTCGAGGGGGAGGGCTTCGTCACCACGCCGCTCGACAGCGGCGACCGTGTTGGCGGCAGCGTCGAGTTTGCCGGGCTCGAAGCCACTCCGAACTTCAAGCGCGTCGATGCTATACTGGGCAAGCTGAAGCGCTTCCTGCCCGAGGCCGAGCTTTCCGGTGGCACGCGCTGGATGGGCTTTCGTCCGTCGACGCCGGATTCACTGCCGGTCATTGGCCGGGCCTCGCGCGATCCGCGCATCGTCTATGCCTTTGGCCATGCCCATCATGGCTTGACCCAGGCCGCCGCGACGGCTGAACTCGTCGCCAGCCTGATCGCCGACCGGCGGCCCGATATCGACCTTGCCCCTTATTCTCCCGAGCGCTTCGTAAAAAGGTTCTGAGCATGGCTCGTCACACCTTCGTCTGCATTGATGGCCACACCTGCGGCAATCCGGTCCGCGTCGTCACCGGCGGTTCGATCCCGGTGCTGAAGGGCGCCACCATGTTCGACAAGCGCCAGCATTTCCTGGCCGAGTTCGACTGGATCCGGAAGTCGCTCTGCTTCGAGCCGCGGGGCCACGACATGATGTCGGGCTCGATCCTCTATCCGCCGTCGAGCGACGAGTACGACGTCGCGATCCTGTTCATCGAGACGTCCGGCTGCCTCCCGATGTGCGGCCATGGCACCATCGGCACGGTGACGACGATCATCGAGCACGGTCTCGTTACCCCCAAAACGCCGGGACTTCTGCGGCTGGAAACGCCGGCCGGTCTTGTCGAGGCGCGCTATGTCCAGAACGGCCCCTATGTCGACAGCGTCACGCTGACCAACGTGCCGTCCTTCCTGCTTGGGCGCGGCTACGAGGTCGAGGTAGAGGGCATCGGCACGCTGACCGTCGACGTCGCCTATGGCGGCAATTTCTACGCGATCGTGGAGCCGCAGCCGAACTATGCGGACCTGTCGGATCTGGAGCCGTCCGATATCGTCCGCCTCTCGCCAAAGCTGCGGACGGCCTTCAACGCGCGGCATAGCATCGTGCATCCGGAGAATCCGGCGCTGAACAAGCTCACCCATGTGTTGTGGACCGGCAAGCCGAAGAATCCGGGCTCGTCCGGCCGCAACGCCGTGTTTTATGGCGACAAGGCCATCGATCGCTCGCCCTGCGGCACCGGCACGTCGGCCCGCGTCGCGCAGCTCTTCGCCACGGGCAGGCTGCAGGAGGGCGAGGCCTTCGTGCATGAGAGCATCATCGGCTCGACCTTCACAGGCCGCGTTGCCCGCCAGACGACGGTCGGTGGCAAGCCGGCGATCATCCCGACGATCGAGGGCTGGGCGCGGGTGACGGGCTACAACACCATCTTCGTGGATGACCGGGACCCCTTCTGGGCCGGCTTCCAGGTGGTCGACGGCGAAGGCTAGCCGCGCGCGAATTGCAAAGAAGTGTGATGTCCGCGACATCGCACTCGTAGCGGGCGGGGCGCCGCTTCGCTAAAACGACAGTCCCGACGCCAATCTGGATCCGCTGCCATGCGTGCCCTCGTTCTCGAAGAAAAGCTCAAGCTCTCGCTCCGCGACATCGACCTGCCACTCGAGGTCGGTCCGCGCGATGTTCGCATCGCCATCCACACGGTCGGCGTCTGCGGCTCGGACGTGCACTATTACACCCATGGCGCGATCGGCCCGTTCATCGTCAAGCAGCCGATGGTGCTCGGCCACGAGGCCTCCGGGACGGTGCTGGAGATCGGCTCCGAGGTGAAGAACCTCAAGGTTGGCGACCGCGTCTGCATGGAGCCGGGCGTTCCCGACCTGAATTCCAAGGCTTCCAAGCTCGGCATCTACAATGTCGATCCGAGCGTCACCTTTTGGGCGACGCCGCCGGTGCATGGCTGCCTGACGCCGCAGGTCGTGTTCCCCGCCGCCTTCACCTACAAGCTGCCAGACAACGTCTCCTTCGCCGAGGGCGCGATGGTCGAGCCTTTTGCCATCGGCATGCAGGCTGCGACCAAGGCGAAGATCGTCCCGGGTGACACGGCGCTGGTCATCGGCGCCGGACCGATCGGCATAATGGTGGCGCTGGCGGCGCTCGCCGGGGGTTGCAGCCGCGTGTATATCTCCGATCTCGTCAATGAGAAGCTGGCCATCGCCGGCCAATATGACGGCGTCATCCCGGTCAACATCCGCGAGCATGACTTGAAGGCGAAGATCGCGGCGGAGACGGAGAACTGGGGCGTCGACATCGTGTTCGAGGCTTCGGGCAGCCCGCGCGCCTATGACGGCATCTTCAACTATGTCCGTCCAGGCGGCTGCATCGTCTTTGTCGGCCTGCCCGTCGAGCCGATCGCGCTCGATATCGTCTCGGCCTCGGCCAAGGAAGTCCGGATGGAGACGGTATTCCGCTACGCCAACGTGTTTGATCGCGCCCTGGCGCTGATCGCGTCCGGCAAGGTCGATTTGGCGCCGCTGATTACCGGCACTTACGATTTCGAAGAGTCGATCGCCGCGTTCGAGCGTGCCGCCTCGGCCAACCCGAACGACGTGAAGCTGCAGATCACGCTGTAGGTTGGTGGAAAGGGCGCTATGCCTTCATCTCTCCCTCAGGGAGACGTGAAGAAAGAGTTCGCTATCCGAAACCAAAAAAGGCCCCGGATTGCTCCGGGGCCTTTTCTTATGTCGGCTTGGAAGCCGGATCACATCATCCAGTAAGGGGGCATGCCGTAATAGTCATGCACCTTCTTCTCGTAGTCGCGGTCGCCCCAGGCGGGTTCATCGCCCTCGTCATAGGCGGGTCCGCCTTCGAGTTGTTCCTTGGTGAGGCCGACGACGTAGCCGCCCTGCGTCGTGTCATACTTCAAGGTATTCCACGGCAGCGGATGGTACTTCTCGCCGAGGCCGAGGAAACCGCCAAAGGACATGATGGCATAGGCCACACGGCCGCTCTGCTTGTCGATCATAACGTCATGAATATCACCGAGCCGATCGCCCTGCGTATTGTAGACTGCGGTACCGTCGACCTTCGTCGCGCCGATCAGGGAGTTGGTGGTATGAATCTGTTCCATCTCTTTCCTCCATGTTTGCGTGTCCATGGTGGTAAAACGTCGATGGAAGAGCTTGGTTCCGATAAATCGGAGCTTTGGATCAGGCCGGCCGCTTCGCCACGAGATAGATGTGCTCGCAGGCGAGCACCGTCTCGCCGGTCTGCTTGGTGACGGTCACCAGTTCCGAAACGATGCCGTGGGTTGTGCGCTTTGGGTGATCGCGCTTCTCGGTGATCTTCGCTTCGACGGTGATCGTGTCGTTGATGAAGACGGGCTTCACGAACCGCACCTTGTCATAGCCATAAGACATGGCGTGCGGATTGATCGTCGTCGCCGTCATGCCGACTGCGACCGAGAGGATCAGCGTGCCGTGGGCAACGCGCTGCTTGAAGTCCTGCGTCTCGCACCATTCGGCGTCCATGTGGTGCGGAAAGAAATCGCCCGTCTGGCCGGCATGCAGCACGATGTCGGTCTCGGTGATCGTCCGCCCCATCGTGCGGCGCGAGAATCCGATTTCGTAGTCTTCGAAGTACTGCTCGACGATCATGGTGGTTCTCTTGCGGTATACGCGGCGCCTGTACCGGAAAAAGCTCCGTCATCCCGGGCGAAGACCCGGGATCCATCCAGCCGGGGTGAGTGACGTAAAGGTTCCGTCTGGATGGATCCCCGCTTTCGCGGGGATGACGGCGGAGGGGCGCTGGCCGTGAGGACGCCCTGCCGCCGTCGTGTAGCGTGAAGGACTTGCTGGTCCTAGTTGACCCAGCCGCCGTCGATGATGTGCATCTGGCCGGTGGTATAGGTCGCGGTTGCCAGATAGATGGCGAGGTCTGCGATCTCGCTCGGCTGTCCGATGCGGCCGATCGGCTGGCGGGCGATGAAGGCCTTGCGGGCGGCTTCATAGTCGCCCTGGTCGCGCAGACGCTGCTGCAGCGAAGGGCTTTCGACCGTGCCGGGGCAGATGCCGTTGCAGCGGATGCCCTTTGCGACGTAGTCGGCGGCGACCGACTTGGTCAGGCCGACGGTCGCTGCCTTGGTCACGCCATAGGCGAAGCGGTTCGGCACGCCCTTGATTGAGCCGGCGACCGAGCAGATGTTGACGATCGAGCCGTCCTTCTGCGCCAGCATGCCCGGCAGCGCAGCGGAAATGGTGCGCCACATCGACTTGACGTTCAGGTCGTAGGCGAAATCGAGATCGGTCTCGGTAGCCTCTTCCAGCGTGCCGGCATGGACGATGCCCGCGCAGTTGAACAGCACGTCGATCGTGCCGATCTCGGCGATCAGCGCCTTCACGTCGTCGTTGGACAGCACGTTCAGCTTGCGCGTCGTGATGTTCTCGACGCCGTTGAGTTCGGCAAGCGCCGTCTCGTTGATGTCGGTCGCCCAGACGATGGCGCCTTCGGCCGCTGCCTGCTCCGCGATCGCCCGTCCGATACCCTGTGCCGCTGCCGTGACCAGCGCGACCTTGCCTGCGAGCTTGCCGCCCATTGTCGTCCGTCCCTTTGGTTCGTCGTCAAATCATGTGGTCAGGAAATTCGATCCCTCGACCGTCTGGCGGCCGATGGCATCAAAGTCCCAGGCGATGCCGAGTCCGGCCTCGGCGCTCGGAATGGCATATCCGTCCGCGATCGTCATGCCCTTTGTCGTCAGGCTGTCCAACTGCGGGATGTATTCGACCCAGCGTGCATTCGGCACCGCGGCGCAGAGCGCGACATGCAGTTCCATCAGGAAGTGCGGACAGACGACGACGTTGAACGTCTCGGCCAGATGCGCGACCTTGAGCCAGGGCGTGATGCCGCCGATACGGGCGACGTCGACCTGGACGATGGAACAGGCGCGGCGCTGCAGGTAGTCGCGGAAATGCAGGCTGGAATAGAGGCTCTCGCCGACCGCGATCGGAATCGAGGTGGATTCGCAAAGCCGGATATGGCCGTCGACGTCGTCGGCCGTCAGCGGCTCTTCGAGCCAGCCAATATCGGCGGCCTCGTAGTGGCGCGCCCGCCGGATCGCCTCGTCGACCGAGAAGGCCTGGTTGGCGTCGGTGAAGAGCTCGAAGCCGGGGCCAACCGCCTCGCGCACGGCGTTGAGGCGGGCGACGTCCTCGTGGATCGGCCGGCCGACCTTCATCTTGGCGCCGCCGAAGCCATTCTCCTTGGCCCGCAGCGTGTCCTCGATGATGGATTCAACCGGCAAATGCAGCCAGCCGCCTTCGGTCGTGTAGAGGCGGATCTTGTCCTGTGCGCCGCCGGCCAGGATGTGCACCGGCAGGTCCGCCTTGCGTGCCTTCAGGTCCCAGAGCGCCGTATCGATGGCGGCAAGCGCCAGCGAAGTGATGGCGCCGACCGAGGTCGCATGCGTCATGAACAGGAGATCGCGCCAGATCTGCTCGATCATGCCGGCTTCGCGGCCGATCAGGGCCGGCGCCAGCGTCTTCTCGATCAGCGACATGATGGCCGGGCCGCCGGTGCCGATCGTGTAGCTGTAGCCGGTGCCGACCGCGCCATCGGCATCGGTGATGCGGATGATCGGCGTTTCCTGGCTGACGAAGGACTGGATCGCATCGACCCGCTTCACCTTCGGCTTCAGGTCGACCATCAGGCCTTCGACGCGAACGATCTTTGCCATAGTTCCTCCCCTTATCTCTCTTCTAGACCAGCACGCTCTTGCCCGACGCCCTGTCGAAGACATGCAGGCGGGAGAGATCGAGATGGAAGGTCAGTTGCTCGCCCGGCTTGACGAAGCGGGGGTTGAGCATCTTACCCTGAACTTCCTTGCCGCCGAGTTCGGTGTAAAGCAAGGTTTCCGTGCCGAGCGGCTCCGGCAGGATGATCGTGCGCTCGATGGTCGCCACTTCATTGTCGCCATAGAGGCCGTAGCCGACCGGCGAGAACGCCTCGGCGCGGAAGCCGACCGTGACCGCCTGGCCATCCGTGACCTTGTCGGCGGCTGCGGCGGGGAGGGCGAGCGTCACGCCGTCGGCGAGCCTTGCGACCTTGCGGCCGGCATCGGTCCCCACCGTCGCGTCGAGCAGGTTCATCGGCGGTGAGCCGATGAAGGAAGCGACAAAGGTGTTCTTCGGCTGTTCGAACACTTCGGCCGGCGTGCCGACCTGCTCGATATGGCCGTCCTTCATGATGACGATGCGGTCGGCGAGCGTCATCGCCTCGACCTGGTCGTGCGTGACGTAGACGATCGTCGTCTTGACCTTCTGGTGCAGCTTCTTGATCTCGACGCGCATCTGGCCACGCAGCTTGGCGTCGAGGTTGGAGAGCGGCTCGTCGAACAGGAACACGTCCGGGTGGCGCACGATGGCGCGACCCATGGCGACGCGCTGGCGCTGGCCGCCGGAGAGTTCGCCCGGCGTGCGCTCGAGCAACGGCGTCAGGCCGAGGATTTCGGCCGCTTCCGCCACGCGCTTCTCGATGGTCGCGGCGTCCTGTTTGGCGATCTTCAGGGAGAAACCGAGGTTCTCCTTGACAGTCATGTGCGGGTAGAGCGCGTAGTTCTGGAACACCATCGAGATGTTGCGTTCGCGCGGCGCCAGATCGTTCACGACGCGGTCGCCGATCGAGATGGTGCCGCCGCTGATTTCTTCCAGGCCGGCGATCATGCGCAGGGTGGTGGACTTACCGCAGCCCGACGGGCCGACCAGCACCACGAACTCATTATGCGCGATGGTGAGATCGATGCCGTGAACGACGCCGACCTTGCCGTAGCTCTTGACGAGCTTTTCGAGTCTGACCTCTGCCATATCGAATTATCCTTTGACGCCGCCGAAGGTGAGACCGGCGATCAGGTGTTTCTGCACGATGAAGGTCAGGATGAGCGCCGGCACGATGATGATCACGGCCATGGCGCACATGCCGGTCCAGTCGACCGTGAACTGTGCGGTGAAATCCATCAGCCCGACCGGCAGCGTCTTCGATGCCGTGGTCCGGGTGAGCTGGGAGGCGAGGGCGAACTCGTTCCATGAGGTCAGGAAGGCGAAGATGCCGGCCGACGCGATGCCCGACTTGGCGAGCGGGAATTCGATCTTCCAGAACGCCTGCCAGCGGGTGCAGCCATCGACCTGGGCGGCTTCCGAGAGCGACAGCGGGATCTGCCGGAAGAAGCCGTCGATCAGCCAGATCGTGAACGGGATGTTGAGCGCCAGATAGACGAGGATGACGCCGAAATCCGTGTCGATCAGGCCCACCCGGCTCCAGATCATGAATACCGGCAGCGACAGCGAGATGCCCGGCACGGTGCGCGAGAGCATCAGCCAGAGGAAGGCGACGTTCTTGCCCTTGAAGCGATAGCGGGCGAAGGCGTAGCCGCCCATCATGCCGATCAGCACCGCCAGGACCGTGCTCGTCACCGAGATGATGACCGAGTTCATGAAGTAGCGGATGACCGGGATGCCCTGCTGGCTATCCGAGAGGCCCAGGATCGCGCGGAAATTATCCAGCGTCCAGCGTTCGGGGATCCAGACCGGGGGACGTGCCATCACCTCGACATTGTCGCGGAAGGCCGTCATCACGATCCAAAGGCCCGGGACGCAGATGATCGCCATGACGATGAAGACGGCGAGGCGGATGAGCCAGCGTTGCCAGGAGCGTTCCATTTAAGCGACTCCGCCCATGGTGCGTCGCGCGGCGGCGAGCTTCCGGAAGAAATAGACGGTGAAATAGACCGACAGCAGGATCGAGGCGTAGGACATGGCATTGGCCATGCCCATGCGGGCGTCCTGGTAGCCGGTGCGGGCGATCAGCGTCCACAGCAGTTCGGTGCGACCGGCCGGGCCGCCATTGGTCATGATCTTGACCATGTCATAGGCGCGCGCCACGTCGAGTGAGCGGATCGCCATGGCGATGTAGACGAAGGGCATGAGGTAGGGCAGCGTGATGTGGCGGAAGACCTGCCACGGATTGCAGCCGTCGACCTTGGCCGCCTCGATCGGATCGCGCGGCATGGCCATCAGGCCCGCCAGCAGCAGGATCGCGAAGATCGGCGTCGACATCCAGACCTCCGCCATCAGGATGGCGAGGTTGGCGGTGACCGGGTTGACCAGCCAGGGGATCGTGACGTTCTCCCAGCCGAGCGACTGGATGGCGTTGTTCACCAGGCCGACATTGTCGTTGAAGATGTATTTGAACTGGAAGCCGACCAGGATCGGCGAGAACATCATCGGGAACATCATGATGGTGCGGATGATGCGCTGGCCGGCGGTCAGCTTGTCGATCAGCAGCGCGATCCCGAGGCCCAGCACCAGTTCCAGATTGAGCGCGATCGTCAGGAAGACCAGCGTGCGGCCGAAGGCCCACCAGAAATCGACGTCCGTCAGCAGCCGTTGGTAGTTGCGCAGGCCGACCCACTGCCAGAGCGAGTCCGGTTTGACGAGGCGATAGCCGGTGAAGCTCGTATAGAGCGAGAACAGGAGCGGCACTGCCACCACCAGCGTGATGATGACGAAGGCCGGCATCAGCAGCAGGACCGGAGGCGAGAGCCGGCTTCGGAAGAAACGCATGAAGGGAATCCGTGGGCCGTTGGAACGGGCTTGGACCGCAAGGTCCGGGTCTTGGCCGCGAGCCCCGGGTTTGGGGAGGCGGGGAGCGCGTTGGCGCCATCAGCCGGCGCGATTCAAAGACCCCCGCCCGCGGACGGGCGAGGGTCGATCTGCGGGACGCGCGGCCTACTGGAGGACGCCGGCGTCTTCCATGATCTGCGTGGCCTTCTTGGCGGCCGTGTCGAGGGCTTCCTGGGCCGTCTTCTGGCCGACGATGGCAGCCTGCAGCTCGGGCCAGATCACGTTCGACACTTCGATCCACTGGGGGACCAGCGGCGGCGTGCGGGCGTCGGCGAGCGACTTTTCCCAGACGGCGAACATCTCGGCCATGTACGGCGTGTCGCTCTTCTTGAACTCCTCGACCACGTCGGCGAAGGCCTTGGTCCGGGTCGGCAGGTTGCCGGCGCGGGCTTCGAGCATTTCCGAATCGTAGTCGGTCAGGAAGGTGATCAGGCTGGCCGCGGCCGGCTTGTTGTCACAGGCTTCGGTGACCGAGAAGGAGTGCGAGCCGGACCAGCCGCCGCGCTTGCCGGCGGTGCCGAGCGGCGACAGGGCGAAGCCGACCTTGCCGGCGACCTTGGACTTGGCCGGGTCGTTGTAGAAGGCGGCGAAGCCGGGCCAGTCGAGGTCGACCGCGAGCGTGCCGGCGGCGAAGGCCTGGCCGATATCGTCCCAGGTGTAGTTGACGGTGCCGGCCGGAACGGCCTTGGCGTTGTAGATGTCGATGAACCACTGCAGGGCGTCGACGCCGGCCTTCGAATTGAAGATCGGCTTCCAGTTCTCGTCGAACATGTCGCCGCCATTGGCGCGCACGATCTCCATGAACCGGCCGGTCATACCCTCGTCCTTGCCGGCGAAAGCGGTGCCGTAGAGGTTCGGCGGATTGGCGAAGAAGATGACCTGCTGCTTCAGCTCGTCATAGGTGGTGGGCGGCGCGAGTTCGGTGCCGAACTTTTCCTTGTACTTCGCCTTGTTGTCGGCGTTCTCGTACAGGTCCTTCAGGTAGTAAAGGTTCGACACGTCGGTGACCCGCGGAAGCTGCACGAGGCGGCCGTCCACCATTGAAGAGGCGAGCGTGCCCGGGACGAATTCGTCCAGCGTCGCCTGCGGGATCAGCGTTTTCAGGTCGACATAGATGTCGCCATATTGCGGCGCGAAGCTGGTGTGGTTGGAGCCGACGCACCAGGTAATCGCACCGGTGGCGATGTCCTGCTTGATCTCGCGGTCGAGCTCGAAATGGTTCTTCGAGGAAACGATCTCGACCTTGGCGCCCGTCGCCTTTTCCCACTCGGGAATGCGCGTGTAGAGCTTCTCATACTGGGTGCCGCCGATGAGCTTCACCTTCAGGGTGTAGCCGGGAAACGAACCCCAGTTGGCGGCCTCTTCAGCCGAAGCGACAGCGGTCAGCGCGCCAAGGGCCGCGCACGAAAAAAGAGCGGCCTGAATGCCGCGCATCAAATTCATGTGTCGAATTCCTCCCAGAAAACGACCGAACCGGGTGGGTTCGAGGTCGCCACATTCTCCACCACTGAATGGAGCATTCGTATATAAGCGAAATTGACTGGACCGAGTCAATGTCTAACTTGTCACGGCCGGGCCCGGGGCCCATGGGGAGGCGCATCATGCTGGACGACGCAAACGATCGATATCGCGCACCTGCCCTGGACAAGGGGTTGGACATTCTCGAGTTGCTCGCCGCGACCGACGAGAGCATGACGCAGGCGGAAATCGCCAAGGCGCTGAACCGGTCTCCGAACGAGATCTATCGCATGCTCGATCGCCTCGTGCGGCGCAGCTATGTCGCCCGCGTGCATGGCGATCGCTACGAGCTGACCCTTCGGCTGTTCGCTCTAGCCCATCAGCACGCGCCGGTCCGCCGGCTCGTCAGCCAGGCGCTGCCGGTGATGCGGCAGTTCTCTCGCGATTCGGAACAGGCCTGCCATCTCGCCATCTACGACCGCGGCCGGATCGTCGTCGTCGCCCAGATGGATGCGCCAAGCTATTGGAGTTATTCAATTCGTGTGGGCGCGCGGGTCAGTCTTTACAATACCGGCTCGGGCCATGTGCTGCTCGCTTTCGCGACGCCGGAGGAGCGGTCGATGATGGAAGCTGAGCGCGAGGAGCAGGCCGAGGACAAGGGTCGGCCCGACAATCTCGACGAGCGCCTGGTGCAGATTCGCCGGCGTGGCTACGAGTCGACGGCGAGCTCGCAGTCGCAGTCGGTCTATAACCTGTCGGTGCCGGTGCTGGGCGCCAACGACACGGCGCTGGCGGCGCTGACCTGTCCCTTCCTGCCGCGCATCGATCGTCCCAATGTTCCCGACATGCAGGAAGTGATGGCCATCCTGCTCGCCGCGAGCCGGGATCTGTCGCATGTGCTCGGCCGCGGCCAAGCCGAAGCCTGACCGTCCAATCGGCAGCCTGAGTCGGCGAATCCAGGTTGCGGCCGTGTTGAAACGGGCCTTGTCAGCGTCGCAACACTGTGAATGATGTGCCCACATATGAATGAACCGGAGCCAAAGAGCCCGGGCGGAGGAGACGTGCGATGCGGATGATCGATACCCACCTGCACCTGGTCCATCAGGAGCGGTTTTCCTATCCCTGGCTCGGCGGCGCGCCGAAGCTCAATCGGAATTTCACGCTCGAAGATTACCTGCCGCAGGCGAAGGCTGCGGGCATCACCGACATGCTGCATATGGAGGTCGATGTCGCCGAGGCCGATATCGAGGCCGAGACGGCTTTTGTCACCGGCCTTGGCCAGGGCGTGATCGGCGCGATCGCCGCCTGCCGGCCCGAGAGCCCGGAATTCGTCGGCCAGCTCGAGCGCCTTGCCGCCAATCCGAAGGTGAGGGGCCTGCGCCGCATCCTGCATGAATCGCCCGACGAGCTTGGCCAGCGGCCGATCTTCGCGGAAAACATCAAGCGTCTCGCCGCGCACAAGCTGAGCTTCGATTTTTGCGTGCTGCCGCGCCAGATCCCGATCGCGATCGCCATTGCCAAGGCGGCCCCCGACGTCCAGTTCATCGTCGATCATTGCGGCGTGCCTGATGTCAAGGACAAGGCCTTCGAGCCCTGGCGCACCAACATGTCGGCGATTGCCGAACTGCCGAATGTCGCTGCCAAGATCTCCGGCGTCATCGCCTATGCCGATCCGGTCAACTGGACGGTCGAGGACCTTCGGCCCTTCGTCGAGCATACGATCGGCGCCTTCGGCTGGGACCGGGTCGTCTGGGGTTCGGACTGGCCCGTCTGCACGCTGACGGCCGATTTGGGCAAGTGGGTCGCGGCGACGCATGAGATCATCCGCGGCGCCGGCGACGACGAAAAGGCCGGCCTGCTTCATCGCAACGCCGAGCGGATCTACCGGCTGGATTAGGCTTTCTCGGGCGCCGTGCGTGCTTCGAGGCCGGGCTTTGCCGGGCACCTCAGCATGTTGGGGAGTGAAGTTCGTCTCACTGCCGCCCCTTCAACATGCCGAGGAGCCCGCGTCAGCGGGCGTCTCGGAGCACGCACCACCCAACGACCCAAACTAACGGGAGGAAAACACTATGCAGCGTATGGGAAATGTCATCGGCCTGCAGCCGGACGCCATTGCGGAATATAAGCGCCTGCACGCCGACGTCTGGCCGGGCGTGCTGGCCAAGATCGCCGACTGTAACATCAGGAACTATTCGATCTACCTGAAGGAGCCGGAAAACCTGCTCTTCGCCTATTTCGAATATCACGGCACCGACTTCGCCGCCGACAGCGCCAAGATGGCCGCGGATCCGACGACGCAGGAATGGTGGTCCGTCTGCATGCCGCTGCAGAAGCCGCTCGATACCCGTAGGGAAGGTGAGTGGTGGGCCGGTATGGAAGAAGTCTTCCACGTAGATTGAAATATTGGCGGGGCTCTTCGATCAATCGCCGCGAGCCCTTCACGTAGCCCTCTCCGCAGATGGGAGAAGGGCAGCAAGGCGTTTCCCGCCATATGGAAATGAGATTGCCATGACGTCCTTCGACCCCGCATCGCTCATCCAGGCCTGGCCGCTTCCCACCGCGCCGCGCCCGATCGTCATCATCGGCGCCGGCGGCATCGTCAACGACGCGCATCTTCCGGCCTATGCGCTGGCGGGCTTCCCGGTCGCGGGCATCTTCGATCGCGATGTCGGGCGCGCCAAGGCGCTGGCCGAGCAATGGGGCGTGCCCCTTCGGACGCTGGACGAGGCGGTCGCCGTGCGCGACGCGGTATTCGACCTGGCGACGCCGCCGGCAGCCCACCTGGAAATCATGCGTCGCTTGCCCAAGGGGGCGACCGTGCTGATCCAGAAACCGATGGGGCGCGATCTCGACGAGGCGACCGCGATCCTGAAGCTGGCACGCGAGCGCCAGTTCAACGCCGCGGTCAATTTCCAGCTCCGCTTCTCGCCGATGATGCTGGCGGTGCGCGATGCGCTGGCCAGGGGGCTGCTCGGCCGGCTGGTCGATGTTGAGATGCACCTGAACCTCGTCACGCCCTGGCATCTGTTCCCTTTCCTGAAGGGCATGTCGCGGGTCGAGATCGCGGTCCATTCGATCCACTATCTCGACCTGATCCGCGCCATGCTCGGCAACCCGGCCGGCATCCATGCCCGCACGCTGGGCCATCCCGGCAACGAGCTGGCGCAGACGCGCACTTCGGCGATCCTCGATTTCGGCGGCGATGTCCGTTGCACCCTGTCGATCAACCACGACCATGATTTCGGCCGCAAGTTCCAGGATGCCAGCTTCCGCTTTGAGGGCGACCAGGGCGCGGCTTCGGTCAAGCTCGGCCTGCTGCTCAACTATCCGGAGGGCGAGCCGGATGAACTGTGGATCACCGCGGCGCGGGGCGCGGCCGCCGACTGGCAGCAGGTGCCGCTGGCGGGCGGCTGGTTCCCCCATGCCTTTGCCGGCGTGATGTCGAACCTGCAGCGCTTTGCCGCCGGCGAGGACGAAACCCTCGTTACCTCGGTCGAGGATGCCTGGCACACCATGGCGCTGGTCGAGGCAGCGTTCCGCTCGGCCGCCGAGCCGGCAACGCCGGTACCGAAACAGCCCTGATCGGCGAGGCATCTGATCCAATCGATCAATGGATCTGCGGGCGGAAACTTGATTTGCAGATGAGCGATTGATTGATATATGAAGAAAATTGAGGGACGGAGAGGACGATGACAACTGAGGATTTCGCGCCGACTGTCGGCGTGAGTTCGACGCATCCCAAGGACATGCCCAGGGAGCACGCCGACCTTCCGGTCTGGAATGCGGAGAACTGGCTGTATGAGGATTGGCCGGTCGGCCAGAAGATTCGCTCGCTGCGCCGCACGATCGGCGAAAGCGACTCGCATCTCTTCAATGTGCTCGTGACCGACATCCACCCTTACGTCCAGGACCAGAAATTCGCCGAGACGGAAGGCGTGTTCGGCCGTCGGCTGGTTGCCGGCGCCTTCGTCTTTTCGGCTGGCCTCGGCCTTGTCGCGACCAACTGCGTCAACGCCTTTTCCTATGGCTACGACAAGCTCCGCTTCATCAAGCCTGTGTTCATCGGCGACACCATCTACACGGTGCGTACCAATCTCGAAAAGCGTCCGAAATACGCGGAGATGGGCTTGATCCGGGCCTCCTACGAAGTGTTCAAGGGCGAGGGGGAACTGGTGCTGTATTGCGAGCATCTGCAGACCGTCCGCTACCGCGACGCCACCGCTTTCGCCGATCAGGTCGAGAAGAAATAGGCCAAGAATGTCCCAATCCGATTTGCCGCTCGACGGCCTGCTCGTCGTCGATCTCAGCCAGTTCCTGTCCGGCCCCTATTGCGCGCTGCGGCTGCTCGATCTCGGCGCCCGCGTCATCAAGATCGAGCGCCCGGATGGCGGCGATCTCTGCCGTCGCCTGTACCTGACCGACACCGAGATCGGCGGCGATTCCACGCTCTTCCATGCGATCAATCGCAACAAGGAGAGCTACGCCGTCGACATGAAGAACCCGGCTGAGCTGGAGAGCCTGAAGAAGCTCCTCGCCAAGGCCGACGTCGTGATGCAGAACTTCCGCCCCGGCGTGATCAATCGCCTCGGCCTCGGCTATGAGACGATCAAGGCGATCAATCCCGACGTCGTCTATGGCTCGATCACTGGCTATGGCGACGAGGGGCCGTGGGTCACTCGCCCAGGCCAGGACCTGCTAGCGCAGGCCCGTTCCGGCGTCACCTGGCTGAATGGCGACGAGGGCCAGGGGCCGGTGCCGTTCGGCCTCGCCATCGCCGACATGCTCGCCGGCGCGGCGCTTTGCCAGGGCATCCTGGCGGCGCTGGTCAAGCGCGGCATCTCCGGCAAGGGCTCGCATGTCGAGACCAGCCTGATGGAAGCGCTGATCGACTTCCAGTTCGAGGTGCTGACGACGCATCTGAACGATGGCGGCCGCAAGCCGACCCGCGCCAGTTTCCGCAGCGCGCATGCCTATCTTTCCGCGCCCTACGGCATCTATCCGACCAAGAACGGCTTCCTCGCCGTCGCCATGACGCCGATTCCGAAGCTGGCCGATCTTCTCGACATGCCGGAGCTCGACCTCTATCGCGACACGCCGAAAAGCTGGTTCTCCGAGCGCGACGCGATCAAACGGCTGATTGCCGACAAGCTGGCGACCGAGACGACCGAGCATTGGCTCGCCATCCTCGAGCCCGCCGACATCTGGTGCGCCAAGGTGCTGGAATGGCCGGAACTGCTGCAGAGCGAGGGCTTCACAGCGCTCGACATGCTGCAGACGGTGGAGCGCGCCGACAATGTCCGCGTCGTCACCACCCGCTCGCCGATCCGCGTCGACGGCAAGCGCCCGCCGCTGTCGCGCGCCGCGCCGCGCATTGGCGAACACACGGAAGAGATCCGGGCCGAATTCGGTCTTTGAGGGGGAAGAGATATGACCAAGCCGATCACGCTCAAGGGCATGACCTGGAGCCACCCGCGCGGCTACGATCCGATGGTTGCCTGCGCCGAGCTGTATCTGAAGAAGACGGGCGTCGCGGTCGAATGGGACAAGCGCTCGCTGCAGGATTTCGAGAGCTTCCCCGTCGAGGAACTGGCGCGCGCCTATGATTTGATCGTCATCGATCATCCGCATGTCGGCCAGATCACCAAGGAAGGCTGCCTGGCCCCGCTGGACGTCCCCGGCCGCGAGGCAGAGCGTGAGGCGATGGCCGCCGGCTCCGTCGGCAAGTCCTATCCGAGCTACACCTGGCAGGGCCACCAGTGGGCGTTCCCGATCGACGCCGCGACGCCGGTGCTGGCCTATCGTCCCGACCTGATCGACACGCCGCCGAAGACCTGGGACGAAGTGCTGGCGCTTGGCCCCGGCAAGGCGCTGCTGCCGTTCCGGGCGCCACATTCGCTGATGAGCTTCTATTCGCTCGCCGCCAATCTCGGTCGTCCCTGTGACGTATCCGGCAAAGGCAACCTGATCGACCCGGAGGCAGGCGCTCGGGTCTATGAGCTGCTGCAGAGTCTGGCTGCCAACGGCATGGCCGATTTCGACAGCGACCCGATTGAAGTGTTCGAGAAGCTCGCGGCGGAAGGCTCCGAGATTGCCGTGGCGCCGCTGCTCTATGGCTATGTCAACTATGCCATCGACGGCTTCCGCCCCCATCGCCTCGCCTTCGCCGACATGCCGGTTCTGGGATCGAATGGTCCTGTGGGCTCGGCGCTCGGCGGCACTGGCATCGCCGTTTCGGCCTATTCGGAGAACCGGGACGCCGCGATCGATCTCGCCTACTGGCTCGCCAGCGCCGATATCCAGCGCGGCCTCTATGCTTCGAGTGGCGGCCAGCCCGGTCATGCAACGGCCTGGGAGGATCCCGCCGTCAACGCGCCGACGCACGGCTTCTATGAGCACACCCGGCCGACGCTGGAAGGCGCCTGGCTGCGCCCGCGCCATAATGGCTACATGGAGTTCCAGGACGCGGCCGCGAAGCGCATCAACGTCGCGCTGAAGGCCGGCGAACCCGCGGCCTCGGTAGTGGCGGAACTGAACCTAATGTTCCGCGAGAGCTTCGCCAACGCGTAATCTGCTCCGGGTCAGGCGGGGCTAACGCACCCGCCTGACCTCGTCACCCGCATTGTTAACAATGTCGCCCTGACGGCTCGCGCCTTCCGCCCAGCCTTTTCAGGCCGGAACATCCTGCTGGAGATGTTCCTTGAGGCGCGCATAGGCGCCCTGGATATGTTCGTCGATGGCGGTGACTGCCTTGACCACGTCCCCCTCGCGCACCTTCTGCAGCAAATCGGCATGGTCGCGGTACCACGAGGTCAGGTAGTCGTCGGGCAGCCCGTCGCGCAGCAGCAGGAAGACGAAGATCTGCGAGCGGAGCGCTTCCCAGGCGCGATAGAGCCGGCCGTGATGCGCGGCGCGGAACAGGGCGTCATGGAAGTCGATATCGAGTTCGGCGACCCGGCGGCGCGTCATGCTGGCACGCGGAACTGACTGGAAAAGCAGCAGAATCGCGTCGAGCGGCGCCAAGTCGGCTTGGGTCGCCTTCAAACAGGCGTTCTCCGTGGCCAGCCGTTCCAGGGCGCGGCGCAAGGTGTAGATCTCCTCGGCATCTTCGGCCGATACGCGGGCGACCGTCGCGCCGCGATGTGTCTCATGCACCACCAGCCCTTCCTGCTGCAGCCGGAAAATTGCGGCCCGGATCGGCCCTCGGCTCACCTTCAGGCTTTCTGCCAGTTCGTCCTCGATCAGCCGCTCGCCGCCTTGGATACGGCCGCTCAGAATGGCTTCACGGATCGAATCCGCGACATCGTCGGTCAGGACGCGACGTTCGCGCCGCTCCAGGGCAGGGGTCACGGGGCTCTTGCTCATCGCTGCAGTCTACTGTTAACAATCTGGCCAAGGCCAGCATGAAGGTGGGCCAAAAACCGGTGAGGAGCACTATGCGCATTCTGAAGGCCAATTGGTATCCGCCCGAAAACGAGGAACTCGCGCGCCTGTTCGGCTCAAGCGTGGACTTCGATATCGACCCGACCCCGACGAGTCCGGATTACCGCCTGGCGGGCGAGCGCAGCGCCGCCGCGGATGCGCTGATCAACTGCTCGGCGACACTGCCAGTGCCGGCGGATCTCGATGACTTCGCCAGGGTGAAGATCGTCGTGCGCGAGGGCGTCGGCTACGACAATCTCGATCTCGAAGGCTGGGGCGCGCGCGGCATTCCGGTCTGCAACGTGCCGGACTATGGCACCACCGAGGTGGCCGACCATGCCATTGCCCTGATGCTGGCGCTCACGCGCGGTACTGAGACTTATGACCGCCTGCTCAATAGCGATCCGGCGAATGGCTGGAGTTTCTCGCGCGCGCCGCTGGTCCGGCGGTTGCGCGGCGCGACGTTCGGCGTCGTCGGCCTTGGTCGCATCGGCCTCGCCGCGGCACGGCGGGCGGCCGCCTTCGACATGCGCGTCGTCTTCTACGATCCGCATCTTTCGAACGGGGTCGAGCTCGCGACCGGCTATGAGCGCGTGCACAGCCTGCATGAGTTGATGTCGATCAGCGACGTGCTGTCCGTCCATGCGCCGCTCAGCGCGGAGACCCATGGGTTCATCGATGCCGGGGCTTTCGCGGCGGCCAAGCCGGGGCTGATCCTGATCAACACGGCGCGCGGGCCGATCGTCAACCTCGACGACTTGACGGAAGCCCTTCGGGACGGTCGCGTCGCCGGCGCCGGGCTTGATGTGCTGCCGAAAGAGCCCGCGGATCGCAGCCACCCGCTGATCGCTGCCTGGGGCGCCCGGGAGGCCTGGATCGACGGCCGGCTCGTGTTGAGCCCGCATGCCGCCTTCTACAGCCCGGCCTCGATGAAGGACATGCAGCGCAAGGCGGTCGAGTGCATCCTCGCTTATCTGAACGAGGGGCGGCTCACCAATTGCGTCAATCGACAATTCCTGAAGACGCCGCTTCGCAAGGCTTCTTAGCGGCGATCGGCGTCGGGAAAAGCAAAAGGCGACGATCGCAGGATCGCCGCCTCTTTTGGTCGATGCAGGAACTGTCGCTACGGCTTCGACTGGCGCTCCAGCAGGGCGAAGAACACCACCGTCATCGCCAGCACGATCACCAGCAGCACGAAGGCAGCCGCGGCGCCCTCATTGATCGACAGGCCGAGGAAGGCCTGGCGGTAGGCGAAGAAGCTCAGCACTTCGGTCGAGGTGCCGGGGCCGCCCTTGGTCAGCACATAGGGCAGGTCGTAGGTGCGGAATTCATTGATCAGCTGAATGATCACCGTGATCGCCGCGACCGGGCGCAGCATCGGCAGGGTGATGAACCAGAATTGCTGCCAGCCGAGCGCGCCATCGACTTCGGCGGCCTCATAGGGCTCGCGCGGCAGCGAGGCGAGGCCGGCCGCCAGGATCAGCACGACGAAGGACATCTGCTGCCAGATGTCGATGCCGGCCATGGTCCAGAGCGCCAGGCTCGGCGAGCCCAGCCAGTCCAGGCGCGGCAGGCCGATCGTTTCCATCAGGTGATTGACGATGCCGAGATTGGGCTGCAGCAGCATGCGCCAGATCAGCGCGACGCTGACCGGCGACATCGCCATCGGGATGGTGAGAATGGCGAAGTAATAGGGCTTGGTACGAACGACCCGGTTCAGCATCAGCGCGATGCCAAGGCCGATGACGAATTCGCCAGTCACGGTGATGACCGAGTACTTCACTGTCAGCCAGGTCGCGTTCCAGAAGCGGTCGCTTCCCATCATGGTGGCGAAATTGTCGGCACCGACGATCGGCAGGATCGCAGGCTTCAGCAGCGTATAGGACGAGACCGAAAGCACGCAGGCATAGAGCAGCGGAAAGCCCATGACGATGGCGAGCAGGATCAGTCCGGGCGAGGCGAAGGCCCATCCCGTCCGCGCTTCCCGATGCGCCCAGTTCATCCAGCCTGTCATAAGGTCCCGTCCGATGTTTCTGCTTGTCGAGCGCGCGGCGCGGCGTTTCCGGTTGTCCGGCGACGGAAGCGCAGCTTGGCGCCGCGCTCCCGCATTGTGGTGACGGCGAAGTGCCGGTTGCCGGGCCTTACTTGGCCAGCAGTTCCTCGAGGCCCTTGGCCGCGCCCTTCAGGGCGTCGTCGGTGGTCGCCTCGCCGCCGCCGGCCTGCGAGAGATGCGTGCCGAGCACGTCCTCATACTGGGCGGAATAGGCGAAGATCGGGAACGACTTGCCGGTCGCGACGATCTCCTGGGCTTCCTTGTAGTAGGGGTACTTCTCGAGCACCTTGGCGTCCGTGTAGACGTCGGAGCGGACGGGCGCGTGGCCCTGCAGGGCGCGGGCGACCGAGACGTCCTTGCTCTGCACCCACTGGATGAACTTCCAGGCGGCTTCCTGCTCTTCCGGGCTGACATTCTTGGGAATGCCCCAGCCCCAGCCGCCGCTTTCGCCATGCCCGCCCGGCATGGTGGTGAGCGCGACCTTGCCGGCCACGTCAGGGCACTTCTCCGCATTGTCGATCTGCGGCAGCATCCACCAATAGGTGACCATGCTGAACGCCTTGCCGCTGCACATCAGGCGCAGCGTGTCGTCGAGATTGGCGGAAAGCGCGCCCTGCTGCGCACCGTTCTTGATGTTGTCGACATAGAGGTCGAGCGCGACCTTGCCCTCGGGGCTGTCGAGCGTGACCTTCTTGCCGTCGCCGAGATAGCTGCCGCCGGCCGAGAACAGGTAGTTGGAGAATTCCATGCTGTTCGGGTCGCCGCGCTGGCCCTGCATGGCAGCGCCCGCGACGTCGGCATTGGCCTTCATGAACTTGGAGATCTCAACATAGTCGGCGAGCGTCTTGGGAACCGCGAGGTCCTTGCCGGTCGCCTTCTTGAAGGCTTCCTGCAACTTCGGATCGGTCAGCAGGTCCTTCCGGTAGATCAGGCCCATCGAGTAATTGTACATGGGCAGGATCTGCAGGCTGTCCGGCGTGCGGCCGAGCAGGTCCAGCGTCGAGGGGATGAACGGCGACAGGTCGTAGTTCGACTTCTCGATGAACGGCTTCAGGTCCGCAAGCCAGCCGGCGGCCGGAAATTCGCCCGCCCAGAGGAAGTCTACCTCGAGCAGATTGTAGTAGCTCTGCGGCGAGACCAGCTGTGACACGAGCTTGTCGTGCATGTCCGGGTAGCCGATCTTCTCGAACTCGACCTTGATCCCGGTCTCCTTCTCGAAATCGGGCAGCATCGTCTCGATGATCTGGGTCTCCGGCACATCCTCCATCAGGGCGCGCAGGACGATGTCGTCGGCATAGGCCGGAGCCGTCGCCAGCAGCGCGCCAACACCGGCGGCTGCGAGTAGAATCCGTTTCAGCGTCATGATTTTCTCCTCATTGTGCCGGCGATGCGATGCCTTGCGGCTTATTTGACACCGCCGAACGTCAATCCCTGAATGATGAAGCGCTGGATGAAACGCGAAGCGATCACGAGCGGCAGGATGGCCAGCACCACACCTGCCGAAACCTTGGCAATCTGCACGCCATTCGATGTCTGCAAGGCAGCCAGCGAAACGGGTATCGTGGCGGTCTGCGGCCCGCTCAAGACGAGGGCAAACAGGAACTCGTTCCACGAGAGAATGAAGCCGAGCACGCCCGCCGCGGCAAGGCCAGGCAGCGAGATCGGAAGGACAATCCGCCAGAACGCGCCCCAGGCGGTCGCGCCATCGGTCATCGCCGCCCATTCCATGTCGACCGGCACGCCTTCGAAGAATCCCATCAGGATCCAGGTCAGGAACGGCAGGTTGAGCGCGGAATAGACGAGGATAAGGCCGGGCAGCGAATTGGTCAGGCCGGCGCCGCGCAGCAGCGCGAAGGCGGGAAGCACCAGCGCTACGGGAGGCAGCATCTGGGTCGCCAGCACGGCGAACCGGGCGAAGCGCCCGCCGGTGCGAAAGCGGGCGAAGGCGTAGCCGGTGCAGGCGGCGAAGGGGAGGGCCACGATGACCGAGCCGAGCGCCACGATCAGGCTGTTTACATAGAAGGTGCCGAACCGGTTCTTGGCGAACAGGCCGGTATAGTTGTCCAGCGTGAAGGCCGGGAAGATCTCCGTGCTGTAGGACATGGATTCCGGCACCAGACTGGTGCGCAACGCCCAAAGCGGCGGCAGCAGCACGACCACGCATGCCAGAATCAAACCGAAATGCAGGCCGAACTTGCGCATGGAACCCTCGCCTTAGCGACCGACCGGCAGAGGCGGTCGCGCGACCGCCTTGCCGGTTTCTGAATCGAAGAGATGCATCGGCTCGACATCGACATAGAGGTCGATCATCGAGTCCACCGGCGCGAAGACATGCCGGCCGAGCCGCGCCTGGATTTCGATCGGCTTGTCGCGACCGAGTTGGCCGATCAGGATGTTTTCCGCGCCCAGCGCTTCGACCGCGACGACCTTGACGCGAATGCGCTGCCAATCGGGCCGGTCCTGGGTCTCATAGATATCCTCGGCGCGGATGCCGGCGGTGATCGGCCCGCCTGCCTTCTGGACATAGGGCAGATAATGCTTGTCGGGGACGGTGACGCTGGTCTCGGCATCGATCCGCACCACCAGCTTCTCGCCCTCATGTTCGAGCTGCGCGGGGATCAGATTCATCGGCGGCGTCGCCAGGAAGCGCGCCACGAAGGTGTCGGCGGGATTGGCGTAGACGTCGAGCGGCCGGCCGGTCTGGATCATCCGCCCTTCGCGCATGATGCAGATGCGATCGCCCATGGTCATCGCTTCGACCTGATCATGCGTCACATGCACGATGGTGCGGCCGAGGCGGCGATGCAGCTTGACCAGTTCCAGGCGCATTTCGGCGCGAAGCTGCGCATCGAGGTTGGAAAGCGGTTCGTCGAGCAGGAAGGCTTCCGGTTCGCGGACGATGGCGCGGCCCAGCGCCACGCGCTGGCGCTGGCCACCGGAAAGCGCGCCGGGCTTGCGCTGCAAAAGATGGTTGAGGCCGAGAAGATCGGCAGCCTTGGCGACCTTGGCGTCGATCTCGGAAAGGGCGACGCCCCGCATCTTCAGGCCGAAGGCCATGTTGTGCCAGACCGACATGTGCGGATAGAGCGCGTAGCTCTGGAACACCACGGCGACATTGCGGTCGCGCGGGGCGACGTTGTTGACGCTGCGGCCGCCGATCCGGAGATCGCCCGCCGACATGCTTTCGAGGCCTGCGATCATGCGGAGCGTGGTGGATTTTCCGCAGCCGGAGGGGCCCAGGAAAATCACGAATTCGCCGTCCTCGATCTTCAGATCGACGTCGCGCACACCATAGGCGCCGTTGGCGTAGATCTTGGATACTCGATCGAGCTCGATGGATGCCATTATCGTCCCTCGTAGGGTGAGAGCCTTGCGGCTCCCGTTCCCCCCTCCGCAATTTGCCGGCACGAGGCCGACATCTTCCAGCGTAAGCGGCGCGATTGTATGCGCACAAATTCAAACGCCTCAAGGATCTTTTTTGGTCGATCGTGTTTAATTTTTGCGCGAGAGACCATGCGGAAACCCCTAGCGTAAATCTAACTATTTGAAAAAACTAAGTGAAATGGCAGTCGAGAAATTGCGTTGAATCCTGTGCAATTTCACGCGGCCAAGGAATTCAACATATTCGCACAGAATGTCGTTCATCGTGTTTGAATTTGTTTATTTTCCTGCTATGCAAGGAGCCAGACTCGAGCGATCTCGCATGCAGCAGGAAAGTTGATTGTCCGAAACCCCGGTTGACGCACCGAAGCCCGATCCGCACGCCGCCGCCCGCGGTCGCATCCTGCCGGAAATGCGGCATGCGGCCATTCTGGACGCCCTGCGGGCGACGGGCGCCGTGCTTGTCGCCGAGATCGCCGCGCAGCTCCAGGTTTCCGACATGACGGTGCGGCGCGATCTGGTTGAGCTCGAACGCGCCGGCCGGCTGATCCGCACCCATGGCGGCGCCGTGAGCGCAGTCGGGACCACCACGGTATCGATGGACAGCGAGGAGCCGAGCTTCGACGCCCGTCTCCGGCGCCAGAACGAGGCCAAGGAACGCATCGCCGTCGCCGCGGCGGGTCTGTCGATGGCCCATCGCACCATCGCCCTCGACGTCGGCACCACGACCTATCTGATCGCCAACCACCTGCGCGAGCGGGCGCATGCCAAGGTTTTCACCAACAGCGTGCGCGTCGCCGCCCTGCTCGGCTCCAGCCAGGCCGAGGTCTATCTCGCCGGCGGCCGGGTGCGTCGCGACGAGCTCTCCGTCGGTGGCGCCGAGGCCGTTGCGCAATTCGAGAAGCTCTGGTTCGACATCTGCTTCATCGGCCTTTCCGGCCTGACGGAAAGCGGGCTGTTCGACTACTCCTTCGAGGACGTCGACCTGAAACAGGTCTATCTCAACCGTTCCGGCCTGAAGGTTGCATTGTGCGACTCGTCCAAGTTCCAGCGCATGTCGCTGGTGCATGTCGCGCCCTTGACCGAGATCGACGTGCTCATCACCGACGCGCCGCCGCCGCCCGAGATCGCGGCAGCGCTCAAAGCCGCCAAGGTCGACGTGCACGTCGCCCCCTGAGTTTCCAACCCTTCCCAGTTTCTCTCGCAATGGAGCGGACTATGGTTTTTGACTTTTTCGGCGACAAGAAGAAGGTCGTCATCTCGATGTCGCATATCGGCGCCCTGCCGGGTTCGCCGCTCTATGACGCCAAGGGCGGCCTCAACAAGCTGATCGACGACGCGCTTGCCGATGTCGAGAAGCTGCAGGCCGGCGGCGTCGATGCCATCATGTTCGGCAATGAGAACGACCGCCCCTACGTGTTCAAGGGCGCGCCGTCGGGCATCGCCGCCATGTCGGCCATCGTCCAGGCGATCAAGCCCGAGCTCAAGGTTCCGTTCGGCGTCAACTATCTATGGGATCCGATCGCCTCGGTATCGATCGGCGCCGTCACCGGCGCCTCTTTCGTGCGCGAGATCTTCACCGGCGTGTTCGCTTCCGACATGGGCATCTGGGAGCCGAATTGCGCCGAGGCATCGCGCCTGCGCCACAATCTCGGCCGCGATGACATGAAGCTGCTCTTCAACATCAACGCTGAATTCGCCCATTCGCTCGACCAGCGTCCGATCGAGCTGCGCGCCAAGAGCGCCGTCTTCTCGTCCCTCGCCGACGCGATCCTCGTCTCGGGTCCGATCACCGGCGAGCCAGCCGACGCCTCGAACCTGCGCAAGGTCTGCGAGACCGTCACCAGCGTGCCGGTCTTCGCCAATACCGGCGTCAACATCGACAACGTCACCGACATCCTGAACCACGCTAGCGGCGTCGTCATCGGCACCCATTTCAAGGTCGATGGCTACACCTGGAACGCGGTCGACGCCGACCGCGTCAAGCGCTTCATGGACGTCGTCGCGCGCCTGCGCTAGGCGACGTTTCCGGCCGGGTATCCCGGCCGCATCTTCCCATGCCGGCCCTGCCACGCGCAGAGGCCGGCATGGTCGTTTTGGGCTGTCGCGTGTGCCGGAAATCGCACGGCCCCCCGAAAATTAGCGCCTTCGTGCGGTTCCGAAGCGCTCTGAGGTGTTTCACCTCATTCATCATTTGAATGCGGAGCGGTTTCGCCTTAGACGAGGGTTCGCGGCTGCGTTGGCTCGCGATGAGCACCCTCGCACCCCTTCGCTTTTGTTGAATTGGCGAACCAGGAAGTCGGACCGACGGCTTCCGGTTCAACGCTTGCTTGAGGAATAGACATGGCCTTGGAAAAGATCGCCGGCGTTCGTGCCGCGGCCCGTGACGTGGAACCGTTCGTCGCCGACCTGTTCAAGGCAGCCGGCGTCAGCGCGGAGAGCGCGGAAGCCTGTGCGCGCGCCCTGGTCGACGCCTCATCCCGCGCGTTCGACACGCACGGCGTTCGCCTGATCCCCTTCTACATGCAGGGCGTCACGGGCGGCCGGATCAACAAGACGCCGACGCTGACCGTGACCGAAAAGGCGGCTTCAGCCGTTCATATCGATGCCGATGACGGCTTTGGCCATTTCGCCAGCTACCGCGCCATCGACGAGGCCGCGAAGCTTGCCGACAAGACCGGCGTCGCGGTTGCGACCGTCGGCCGCTCGACCCATCACGGCGCCACGGGCTGCTACACGCGATATGCCGCGACCAAGGGCTATGTCGCGATCGGCATGACCCATGCCGATGCCATGGTGGTCCCGCATGGCGGCGCGGCCGCCTTCTTCGGCACCAACCCGCTCTCCTTCGCCGTCCCGGTCGAGGGTGAGGATCCGCTGCTGCTGGACATGGCGACCAGTTCCATCCCGTTCAACCGGGTCGGCCTGCGCCGCGCCACCGGCACGCCGCTTCCCGAGGAAGTCGCGGTCGACGATCAGGGCCATTTCACCACCGACCCCAATGCGGCCGTCTGGGTCGCCCCGGTCGGCGGCGCCGGCTTCGGCTATAAGGGCTCCGGTCTCGCCGCGATGATCGACATTCTCTGCTCGGCCTTCACCGGCATGGGCCATGGCAAGACGATGGCGTCGTTCAACGGTCCGGACTTCTCCAAGCCCATCCAGATCGGCCATTTCTTTATCTTGCTGTCCCCGGCGATGTTCCAGACGCTGTCGATGTTCGACGCCCGCATCTCCTCCTTCGTCGAGGACCTGCGCGCCCAGCCGGGCAAGCCGGGCCAGACGGTTCATGCGCCGGGCGATATCGAAAAGGTCGAGGCCAAGAAGCGCGCCGTGGAAGGCATTCCGGTCGACAACGTCACCTGGGCCGCGCTGGAAGGCTTTGCCGCCAAGCTCGGCGTCAAGGTCCCGAGCTCTACCGTCGATGCAGTCTGACCAACGAACGGGGAGGTGGCGCCCTTCGGCCGCCGCCTCCCGCGCCTTGACTAGGCCTTGATGCCGAGGCCGTCATTGCCGCTGCCGCAGAGGACGACAACCGTCTTTTCGCCGGCAGTGAGCTTGATGTGGCTGTTGAGAACCGCGGCTGCTGCCGTCGCTGCGCCAAGCTCCACGGCGAGCCCGGTGTTTTTCCACATCCATTCCGCCGCCGCGAGTGGCTCGTCTTCCGGCACCAGAACGAGTTCGTCGACGCAGCGCTCGATGATCTCGAAATTGATCGGCGCGGTCGCGCGGGCTGCCAGGATCGGCACGTTGGTGACGACGTTTTCGAGCATGACCGGTTTTCCAGCTTTGCGGGACTCGAAGAGTGTCGGGCAGCCGGCCGCCTCGACGCCAACGATGCGCACGCCGGGCTTGCGCTGCTTGATCGCCTCGGCGATGCCGGCGATCAGCCCGCCGCCGCCGATCGAGATCACCACCGTATCGACATCCGGCATGTCCTCGAGGATCTCCAGGCCGATGGTACCCTGGCCGGCGATCGTCGCCTCATCGGCGAACGGGTGGAGGAGGGCGCCGCCGCGTTCCTCGGCCAGCTTGCGGCCGGCCTCCCAGGAAAGGTCCCAGAACGCGCCGACCACATGCAGCTCCGCGCCATAGGAGGCGATGCGCTGGCGCGCCAGCTCCGTCGAGGTCGTCATGACGCAGACACTGGCGGGCACGCCCAGCTGTTGCCCGGCATAGGCGATCGCCGCGCCGAAATTGCCGCCCGAGGCGGTGACCACGCCTCGGCTGCGCACTTCTTCCGGCAGCGACAGCACCGAGTTGAACGCCCCGCGCGCCTTGAACGAGCCCGAGACCTGCAGGCATTCCGGCTTGAACCAGAGCTCGGCCAGGTCGCCTTTGCGGGGTGAGGGCGCGGCGGGCACCAGCGGCGTGTGGCGGACATGATCGCGGATGCGCGCGGCGGCGTCGGTATAGGCTGTCGGTTGCATGATACCCGTTTTCCAGAAAAGGCGGGGTGGAGGGCTAGCCCTTGACCGCGCCGGCAAGCATCGACTTGCCGATATAGGGATAGGCGAACAGGCCGAGGATCAGCGGCGGCAGGATGCCGATCGTCATGGCCGCCGCCGTCGGGCCCCATTCGATGCCGCGCGAGGTGACGAAGAAGGTGGCGCCGACCGTTACCGGGACCGCGTTCTTGGTGGTCAGGATCAGGCCGAACAGGAACTCGTTCCAGCTGTAGATGAAGGATAGCAGGAAGACGGCGAGCATCACCGGGCGGCTCAGCGGCAGCACGACATGCCAGAGCGTCTTCCACATCGACGCGCCGTCGATCTTGGCGGCGTCGTCCAGTTCGCGCGGCACGTCCTGCACGAAACCGACGAACATCACCAGGGCGATCGGGATGTTGATGATGCAGCTGATCAGGGCGAGGCCGATGCGCGTGTCGAGCAGGCCGACCTGTTTGTACATGAAGTAGAACGGGATCGCGAAGATGATTAGCGGCAGCGCGCGCAGGTTGGTGATGATGGGGAGCAGCCAGGTCCGTCCGACGCCCTGCCGCACCATGGCGTAGGCGGCAGGCAGGGTCAGCACGATGGCGAAGATCGTCCCCAGCGTCGCGATGACGATGCTGTTCATGATGTAGTGCGAATAGTTCACGTTCGGCGAGGCGAGCACCGCGCGATAGTGCTCCAGCGTCGGCGAGAAGATCCATTTCGGCGGGTAGGCGTTGATGTCGGCATTGGTCTTGAACGAGGTCAGCACCGTCGACAGGATCGGGAAATTGACCAGAAGCGCGACCGCGACGAACACCACCCAGCGCAGGAAATGCGCGACGCTGTCGAGCCGGCTGTGACGCGAGACGATCATGTCAGCTCCTCCGGACCACGAGACGCATCGCCACCACGATCAGGGTGAGCGACATCAAGAGCAGCAGGATCGAGACGGCGACGGCCTCGCCCAACGTGTTCTGCACGAAGAACAGCTTGTAGATGTAGATGCTGATCGACGTGGTCAGGTTGCCGGGACCGCCGCCGGTGAGCACGTAGATGTGGTCGAACACGCGAAAGCTGTCGATGAAGCGCACGAAGAGGACGATCACCAGCGCCGGCTTCATCATCGGCAGCAGGATGTGAAAGGTCGAGCGGAAGCCCGTCGCGCCATCGACGGCGGCGGCTTCCTCAAGTTCGTAGGAGACGGTCTGGCGCGCCGTCAGCAGTATCAGGAACGCGAAGGGCGTCCACTGCAGCACCTCGATGGCGACCACGGTCTTGTAGATGTTGCCGCGCCCGAGGAAGTTGACGGCATAGCCCATCATCTCGAGATAGACCGGAACAGCGCCGGTGAATTCATTGAGGATCAGCCGGTACATCACCCCCATCAGCGCCGGCGACACCATCATCGGCAGCATCAGGATCGCCGTCATCCACGGTCGCTTGACCAGGAGCGGATGCAGGATGAAGACGAGGATCAGGGCCGCGCCGACCTCGATCGTGGTGCAGATGACGGCGAATTGCAGCGAGAAGCGCAGCGCCTGCCACATCTTCGGATTGGTCACGGCAGCGACGTAGTTGTCGATGCCGACGAAACTGCCGATCATGTTCTGGAACGAGACGTCGCTGAACGAATACCAGAGGTTGATCAGCGTCGGAAAGCCGAGCAGCGCGCCCATGAACAGGCAGAGTGGCACGAGAAGGGCGCGGGCCGAGGCCTGCTCCTTGCTCTCGAAGCTTGCGTAGGACATTCGGGCTCCTGGGCGCGGAGGCTGTCGCGAGGGTTTCCCGCGACAGCCTGAGGTCACCGGATGGATATTACTGGGCGAAGGCCTTCTTCATGTCGGCGACGACATTGGCGATCGCCTCGTCCTGCTCGATCTCGCCGGTCCAGTAGCCGGTGAAGTTCTCGGCCATGTTGGTGTAGATGCCCATCGCCTTGGCGCTGGTGGCGCCGTCCATGACGAAGCCGTATTTCGCGGCGTGCTCGCCCATCAGCAGCATTTCCGGCCGGTCGCCGGCGATCTCCGCCATCAGGCCCTCGGCGAGCGGCGGCGAACCGCCTTCCTTGGCGTAGAGCTTCATCGGCTCGGCGGTGGCGAGCCAAGAAAGGAACGCCTTCGCCTCGTCCAGCTTCGCGGTATTCTTGTTGATGCCGAGGCCGAGGCTGTGGAAGTGGGTCTTCGGACCTTCCGAGCCGGCGGGTTCATGGCTGAGGCCGAGCTTGCCGGCAACCGTCGGATATTTGGTGGCGTCGTTGAATTCCGGAACGGCCGCGTTCCACTGCAGCATGAAGGCGACCTGGCCGGCGCCGAACACGCTGTTGGCCTCGCCATATTCATAGGTCGAGCTGTCGCCGGGCGTCGCTTCGTTGTCGGTGATGATCTTGTAGATCTCAAGGCCGCGCTTGAAGGCGGGCGAGTCGACGGTGATGTTGCCGTCCTTGTCACGCCAGTTGCCGCCATTGCTGGCGACCGTGCCCTGCCACAGCATGATGTTGTAGAGCAGGTTCTTCATCTGCAGCACCGTGCCGTAGCGGACCGGGCTGTCGGGATTGATCGACTTGGTGAAGAACAGGGCGGAGGCGATGAAATCGTCCCAGTCCCACTGGTCGGCCGGCTTCGGCGACAGCTTCTTGCCGAGGATCTTTTCCGAGATCTCCTCGTATTTCGCCTTCCAGGCCGGATCGGTATTGAGCTGGTCGATCAGGTCCTTGCGGTAATAGAGGAAGTGCAGGCTGAGGTCGGTCGGGATGCCGTAGGTCTTGCCTTCATATTTCTGCGTCTCGATCGAGTTCTTCGAGACGACCTTGTAGACGTCGTCGGTGATGAGGTCGTCGATCGGCGTCATGAAGGGCGCATAGAGGCCGACGTCATAGGTCGCCGTCAGCATGACGTCGAATTCCTTCGAGCCAGCGGCGACGTCGGCCAGCATCTTCTCCTTGAAGCCCTGCTGGCTGAAATAGATCACCGAGGCCTTCGAATTGTTCTTCGCACCTTCGGTCGAGTTGTAGAGGTCGAGCACCTTGCGGAAGGCGGACTCGGCCGGCTCGCCCGGCCAGGCCAGGATGGTGATGTCGGCGAGCGCCGTCGAGGCGGAGAGTGCGGTTGCCAGGATGGCGGCGCCGGCGGTCAGGAATCTGGATTTCAACATGTCGTTCCCCGTTGCTGTTCTCTGGACTTCGCTGTCCCGTGCCGACCCATTTCCCGATTGCCGAGCTTCTGCGAGCCGGTCTGCGGGCAGGGCCATCGGCCCGGCGCGGATTCGATATATTCCATATTTATAGAATTGAATTCATTACAACAGAAGCCTAGCATGGTGACCTCCCGGGTCAAGGCCCGTTTGATCGACCGGTCACCGCAGGAATCTCCGCGATGAGGTTTTACGTCCCGACGGCCGGCCCGGCGCCGGCCGCCCTCCGGCACCCCGCCTTACTCGAACCTGGCGAGGTTCATCAGGCAGTCGCCCGATTGGCTGTGTGTGTGCAGGCGGCGGGTCAGCACGATGCCGCCTTCCTGGAAGCGCAACATCAGCGGCTCTTCCAGCGGCCGCTCCAGATCGTGCAGCCAGCCGCAAATGTCGCCGGCCGCCACCGTGTCGCCGATATCGACGGCGGGCTCGAACCAGCCTTCGCGCTCGGCATAGACGAACAGCGACTGGCCGCCGGTCGACAGAATGACGGTCTCGGGGCCGCGGTCCGCCTCCAGATAGAGGATCGGCCGGCTGGTCAGCCCGACGGCCTGCAACAGATTGTCGACGGCGCGTTGGGTGACGGCCATGCTGGTCTTGGTCGCCGTGGCGCCGCCGCCGAATTCGCCCGACAGCGCGATGCAGCCGGCGCGCAAGGCCGCCGCCATCGAGGTCGGCGAGTCCGGGCCGTTGTCGGCGATCATGCCATAGGGCAGGCGCATCGAGCGCATCAGTTCCAGGCCGCGCGCATAGCGTTCGCCGTCGCCAAGCCGCTCGATGAGGCTGCAGATCAGGTGGTCCATGCTGGTGCCGCCGGAGTGGAGGTCCAGCACCACCTCGTGCCGCGGGAAGATCTCGTGCTCGATGAAATGCGCCATGCGCTGGGTCGGGCCCCCGAACGGATTGCCGGGGAAGGCGCGGTTCATGTTGCCGCCATCGAAGGGCGAACAGCGCTTGGCCGCCATCACCGCCGGCGTGTTGGCGGATGTGAGGATGGTGAGCGAACCTTTGATGTCGGACGCCTCGATCAGGCGGATCGCCTTCAGCAGCGTCAGCTCGCCCTCATACTCGTCGCCATGATTGCCTGCCATCAGCACCAGGCTCGGTCCCTCGCCGTTCCTGATCCGGCAGACCGGCATCTTGATCTGGTAATAGGGCGAGCGGTCGATCGAATAGGGGAAGCTGAAGAAGCCGACCTGCTTGCCGTCCTGGTCCCAGGATATGTCGGAAAAGGCGCCCGTATGCATTCTCTAGATCCTTCGTGATTCACGATTTTCCAGCGGCAGGGCAGGCGCCCGTTCCGCTGGATTTGCCAAGCTTTCGTTGCATCCTTCAGCCCGCGACGGCATCGGCCGCCGCATCCTCAAACCCGAGCGGGAGTCGAGACGGACGTGCGTATCGAAGAGGGTCTTCATCTGGTTATGAGCGGCGGCGGCGGGTTCGACCTGACCGACGCCTTTGACTGCAACGTGTTCCTCGTCGCGGCCGATGGCGGCTGGCTGATGTTCGACGCCGGGGCAGGACGCGATCCGCAAGGCGTGTTGAACGTGCTGGCCGAAGACGGCATCGATCCGTCGAGCGTCCGCCATCTGCTGCTGACGCATGGCCATGCCGATCACTCCGGCGGCGCCGCGGCGCTGCGCGAGCGGCTCGGACTTACCGTTCATGCCGGCGCGGCGACGGCGGCGATGGTCTCCCAGGGCGACGAGGAGGGCATCAGCCTTGGCAAGGCGAAACGCGGCGGCGTCTACCCGCCCGACTATGTCTATCACGCCTGCCCGGTCGACAGCGTCTGGCAGCCGGACGAGGTTCGGCGCTTCGGCGACGTCGCCGTGCAGATGATCCTGACGCCGGGCCACAGCCATGACCATGTGAGCTATCTCGTCACGACCAAGCGACGAAAAATGCTGGTAGCGGGCGATGCCCTGTTTCACGGCGGCAAGGTTGCCATCCAGGACATTGCGGACTGCGATGTCGGCGCGATCTGCGAGACGGTCCGCAAGCTGGCGGCGATCGAGTTCGACACCTTGCTGCCGGGGCACCACGGCTTCACGCTGAAGGATGCGCGCCGCCACGCCGACCTCGCGCTTCAATGTGTGAACCGTATGCAAATCCCGCCCTCCATCATCTGATGCCCCGCCTGTCGAGATACGCTGTGGCCTGGTCAGCGTCCCCGCATGCCGCCGAAGATCATCGCCGACATCCCGCCATCGATAGTGATCGTCGAACCGGTGATGAAGCTCGATCCGGCTTCGGCCAGGAAGACGGCCGCGGTCGCGACTTCCTGCGGCAGGCCGGGGCGGCCGAGCGCTACCTCGTCGCGCACTTCGCCGGCCAGTTTCGGTTCGCTGTAACCGGTATTATTGCCGGTTACATCGACGGGCCCCGGCGCGATCATGTTGGCGAGAATGCCATATTTGGCGAGGTCCACCGCCATGGCGCGGGTCAGCATGGCGACGCCACCCTTGGCCGCGACATAGGCCGCCGCCTCCGGCTCGGACAGGAAGGAATTGACGGAGCCGATGGTGATGATCCGGCCGCCCTTGCCGCCTGCGACCATGGCGCGCGCCGCGGCGCGGCAGGCGAGGAAGGTGCCGGTCAGGTTGACGTCGACATAGCGGTCCCAGTCCGCGTCAGTGAGATCGATGAAATTGCCGGTGCCGCCCTTCAGCGCTCCCGAGGCGACGAGGATATCGAGGCCGCCGAGCTTCGACACCGCCTCGTCGGTCGCGGCCTGGATCGCGGCGCGGTCCGCCAGATCGCAGGCGATCCGGATCACGCCGTCGCCTTCGAACGCTATGCGGGCCAGCGGCGCGGTGAGGTCCATCGCCACGACTTGGGCGCCCTCGCGGAGGAAGGCCTCCACCGTGGCGCGGCCGATACCGCCGGCGGCGCCCGTCACGATGGCGGTCTTGCCGGCCAGCCGTCCGCGCTGAGCCATTCGATCCTGCATGGTAACTTCCCCATCCCGTTGGCGTCCGCGGTCCTGGCTCGCCGGGCTTGACCTCGTCGAGGAGGATGCTAACGTTCCGCTCTAATGAGCGCAATTACACAATTATGGAATTAAGCGGTGCGGGTCGCGATATGCTCGATCCCGCCGCATCTCGACAAGCAGGGCTCCGATGCGCGGGGCGGAAAACGGGTCATCGAATGCGCCACAATCTGACTGCCGCCCCTGCAGCCGAGGGCGGCTCGCCCTATGATCGCCTGCGCGCGCTAGGCATCGAATTGCCGAGCGTGCCGCCGCCGGTCGCGAATTTCGTCACGCATGTCCGCGAGGGGAACCTGCTGTTCCTGTCGGGGCAGGGGCCGATGCAGGGCGACGGTTTCGAGCATCACGGCCGTGTCGGCGACGATGTGACGGTCGAGCAGGCCTATGCGCATGCCCGCATTACCGGGCTCAACCTGCTGGCCGTGATGCAGGAAGCGCTGGGTTCGCTGGACAAGGTCCGGCGTGTCGTCAAGCTGCTTGGCATGGTCAATGCGGTGCCGCATTTCACCCAGCATCCGCAGGTGATCAACGGTTGCTCGGACCTGTTTCTAGACGTGTTCGGTGAAACCAAGGGCCGCCATGCTCGCTCGGCCGTCGGCATGGGCTCGCTGCCGAACCAGATCACCGTCGAAATAGAGGCGGTCGTCGCCGTCGAGGACTAGGCCGGTCGTCGGAGCCTAGCGTTCGCGCCAGCCTAGCTTGCGCTCGATCGATTCCGAGGCGTCGCGGACCGCCTTGCCGTAAAGCTCGGGATTGGCCACCACCTTGTGCTCCGGCAGCACGATGGAAATCGTCGCGACACAGGCGCCTGACTCGTCGCAGATCGGCGAAGCGACGCAGGAGACGAGGAAATCGGTCTCGCTGATCTGGATCGACAGCCTCTTTTCAAACGCTTCGCCCGCGAGTTCGGAGAGGGCTGCGGCGTCGGTCTTCGCCTTTTCGGTCGGCGACGCCTTGGCACTGCGGCTGAAAATGGCGACCCGCTCGGCATCCGGCAGATGGCCGATCAGCAGCCGTCCCGACGCGGTCCAGTTCAGCGGCACGCGGGTGCCGACTTCCGACATGACGCGAAAATGGCCCGGGCCATCCGCCATGGCGAGCACCACCATGTGGTCGCCGTCGCGGCCGCAGATCTGCACGGTCTCGCCAATCTGCCGGCCGAGCTCATGCATGACGTGGCTGGCCTCGCCGAGGAAATCCAGCGACCGGGCATATACCAGGCCATAATGGTAGAGGCGGGGCCCGAGCCACACGAGGCCGTCGCCCCGGCGGGACAGCAGATCCCGCTCCACCAGTTCATCAATAATGACATAAATGGTCGAGAGCGGCGCCCCGACCGCCTTGGCGATGGCATAACTGCCGGCCGGCTCGCCGGTCTGGTAGAGGTGATCGAGGATCTGCAGCGCCCGGTCCATGCCGCTGACGCGCGAACGGCGCGGCGCCTTGGCGTCGTCCGCTTCCGGTTCGGCGATGGGGCGTTGCACGGACTTCATGGTGGCGACCATTCTCTCTGCATGCGATCTATTACATATATATGGAATAGTGGCGCGTATCGCCGCCGTCAATCGGATCCGGCGGGGTAAAGCCGCCAAGGCCTTGCGATCGACCCTCCCGCGACGCAAGTTCGGCCTCGCGGCTTGTCAGAGTCGCCGGGACCGAAGGCGGCAGCCGCCATCTCGGCTGGTTGAAGGAAAGATAGAGACATGTCCGATCTGGATCGCCTGCGCGCCCAGCGCCTGTTGCAGGAACGCGGGCTGGATGCGCTGGTGCTGACCCAGCCGGAAAGCTTCACCTATGCGACCGGCTTGCCCGCCGGGGTGCCGGCGATGTGGCGACGGGCGGGCGGCGCCACGGCGCTGGTGCCGGCGGATGCAGGCGCCCGGCTTGGCGCGGTTGTCGGCGATCTCAATGCCGACGCGCTGGCGCGCCGCGCGCCGGCGATCGACATCCGCACCCATCCGCTGTGGATCGACCTCGTCGATATAGAGGGTCTCGGCACGGATGCTCCGGCGGATACGGCGACGCGCGTCGCCGAAGCCTATCGTCGCGACAATGGGGGCCAGGACGTCTTTCCGCCCCGTCCGACGACCTTCTCCGCCGCCGGGGCGTTCGCGGTCCTGGGCGATCTGCTGCGCGAGCGCGACTTGGCCCGATCGAGGATCGGCATCGATCTCGAATTCATGCCGGCCGCCGATTTTGCCACGCTACAGCGGGTCCTGCCCGAGATTGACTGGGTCGATGCTTCCGAGGTCCTGCGCCGGCTTCGCGCGATCAAGTCGGCCCGCGAGATCGACTGCATCCGCCGCGCCTGCTCGCTCGCCGATGCGGGCTTCCATGCGCTGACTACGGGCATCGAGCCCGGCCAGACGCCGAAAGACATGACGCGTCTGTGGCGCGATGGCGTCCTGGCCGCCGCTGCTACGCGCGGCGAGACGGGTCTGACCGGCATGTGGGACTACATGTCGGTCGGTTCCGATCCCTGGAGCGGCGGCGGCTCGGTCGTACGCGGCGCGATCCTGAAGGCCGATGTCGGCTGTATCGTCGAAGGCTACAATTCCGATACAGCGCGCAGCTACGTCTTCGGCGAGCCGGACCGGATCGCGCGGGACGTTCATGCCGCGCTGGAAGGTGCCTTCGAGGCCGGACTAGCCGCGATCCGTCCGGGCGTCGCCATGCGGGAGGTGTTCGAGGTGACGGTCGGCGCCATGCGGGCGGCCGGCTATCCAGGCTACCGGCGTGGTCACTATGGTCATTCGATCGGCGCTAGCGTCGGCTCGGAAGAATGGCCCTTCTTCGCGGCCGACAGCGACGTCATCCTCGAGCCCGGCATGGCGCTCGCTTTTGAGACGCCGTTCTACGGCAAGGGCATCGGCGCGCTGACGATCGAGGATAGCCTGATCGTCACCGATACCGGCATCGAAGTCCTGAACCACCTGCCGCGGGAACTCGTCCGCCTCGGATAGACGGGTCAGGCGTCGCGCGGCAGTACCGAGGTGACGCGGGCGATGAAGATGTGGAAGGCTTCCATGTAGTCGCGGAGGAACGTTTCGGTCGATGGGTCCGAGACCTCGCCATGATCGTCGATCAGCCCCGGCTTGAACTGGATATAGGCCTCCGGGGCGTTCATCTGCGGCGCATTGCAGAAGGAAAGCACGCTGCGCAGGCTCTGCTGGGCGACGGCCGTGCCGATCGCGCCGGGCGACGTGCCGATCACGGCGGATGGCTTGCGGGCGAAGGAGTTGGTGCCATAGGGCCGGCTCGCCCAGTCGATGGCGTTCTTCAGCCCGCCGGGGATCGAGCGGTTATATTCCGGCGTGACGAACAGCAGGGCATCGGCCTCGGCGATCGCTGCCTTGAACGCCTTGGCGACCGGTGGATAGTCCGCGTCATAGTCGTAGCTGTAGAGCGGCAGGTCCTTGAACGGAATCTCGCTGAACTGGAGGTTCGGCGGCGACAACTTGATCAGCGCGGTCGAGAGCTTGCGGTTGATCGAGCCCTTGGCGAGGCTGCCGATGAAATAGCCGACCTTGTAGGTTTTCATGATCCATCCCGATCGAGAGCGGCGCGAGGGTTCAGCCAGAAACAATCCGGCTCCCTGTTGCTAAAGAGCGCGCGAGGCTCTCGTTTCAAGACAGGACGGATCAGCCCCGGGCGGCGCGGATGGCGGTCAGCGAGGCGGCCATCCGGTCCCGGACGCTCTCGCTCGCACCTTCGGCATACATCCACGAGCCCCCGACCGAGGTGATGTTGCGCAGCTTGCCGTAGCCCGCCAGGTGAGAAAGCTGGATCTTGCCGCTCGGCATGAAGGTGGCGGTGGTGAAGATGTTGGCGAAATCGGCCAGCACCACGGTGCCGCCGGCCGGCTCGGACGGGTAGAATTTCAGCAGATCGAAGCCGGCCGCCTGCGCTGCCATCACCTCGCTTGCGGTCTGCACGCCGGGCACCAGCGTGATCGGCCCCTTCTTCGCATAGGCGCAGACGGAAGGCAGGAAGCCGGGGCTGATGCCGAACTGGGCGCCCGCCGCGACGGCGGCGTCATAGTGCTCATCGGTCAGGATCGTGCCGGCGCCGATCAGCAGGTCCGGGAAAGCGCGGCGGCAGGCTTCGATCGATGCCAGCGCCGCCTCGCTGCGCATCACGATCTCGATCGCCTCCGCGCCCCCCGCGGCGAGCTCCGCCACCAGCGACAGCACGAAGTCGACGGAGCGCGGCTGCACGATCGGCAGGATCGCCGCTTGGCGGAGGCGGGGTTCGAGAAGGTCGGGTGTCATCCGGCTAAGTGTCCTTCCAGCATGGCGAGGGTTTCGGCTCGGTTGGGAGCGCCGAGGCGCCCGCCGAATTTCAGGCATTTCAGCGCAGCCGCGGCGCTGGCGAAGCGGATGATGCGCTCCATGTCCCAGCCTTCGGCGAGGCCGACGGCAAAGCTGCCATGGAAGACATCGCCGGCGGCCAGCGTGTCGACGGGGGTGATCTTTGGCGCGGGGGTATGGCGGACGCGACCGCTTTCCGGGTCGAGCCAGAACGTGCCGTCGCCACCCGCCGTCACGGCGACGAAGACGCCCGTGCGGGTGTGCAGCGCCTGTACGGCCTCTGGCGCTGAAATCTCGTCGCCGCAGAGGATGGCGGCGGCCGGCTCCGAGGCGACGATGTGGCTGGCAAAGGGAAGCAGTCCCTCGATCACCGAGCGGGCCGCGACATCGGCGTCGAGAATGGCCGGAACGCCCGCCGCCTTGGCTGCCTGCAGCGCCATCGCAGCAGCCGCCGGCCAGCGTACATCCGCGAGCACGGCGTCGAATTGGCTGATATCGAAGGGCAGGGCAGCCGGTGCGGTGGTGGCGCGCGGATCGTAGAACGGCACGATCATGCGCTCGCCGCGCGCGTCTACGAGGATGGTGGCAATGGCCGAGCGCGCACCGGCGACCCGCCGGATGCCGGAACAATCGATGCCCTCGGCCGATAGTTCTGCGATCAGTTCCTGGCCGAGCGAGTCTTCGCCCACGCTGGCCCAGAGCGCGACGTCGGCACCCTGGCGTTTCGCGGCGGTGGCGGCGCTCGACGCCATGCCGGCGGCATTCTGCACGGCCTCGATCGGGATGAATTTGCCCGGCCCGCGCGGCAGTTCGTCCAGCCGATAGATCGTGTCCTGCGTCAGCGCGCCGACGGAGAGAATGCGGGGAACGGATGCCATCGATGAACTCGGAGCCGGGATCGGGCCGGAACGGTAGCAGAGAATGGGCGCGCCCGGCATGGTGGCGGCGCGGCCGTCGCACGCCAGCGCACGGCTTTTTGGAGCCTTTCTCCCGCTGGGCGCAAAGGCGACAGGGCGGGGCTCAGGTCATATGCTGGAATTATGGGCAGCCGGCAGCGACTGAGTCGCGCCGATGCCCGCACACGGCCTGAACGGCCGAATGACGATCCGCCGCCCTGACCGGATGGCGGAAAAGGCCACGGGGACCCATGTCGTTTCGTTTCATTCACGCCGCCGATATCCATCTCGACAGCCCGCTGCGTGGCCTTGCCCGGCGCGGCGAACTGGCGGGCGCTTTTCTCGAAGCCTCGCGCAAGGCGCTGGAAAACCTGGTCCAGGCGGCGATCGACGCGAAGGTACGGTTCGTGGTCATCGCCGGCGATGTCTATGACGGCGACTGGAAGGATTACGCCACCGGCCAGTTCTTCGTCCGTGAGATGGGAAGGCTGCATCGCGAGAATATCCGCGTCTTCCTGATCCGGGGCAATCACGACGCCGATTCCGTCATCAGCCGCAGCCTGACGCTGCCGCCCAACGTCCACAGCTTCTCCGTCCGCACGGTGGAGACCGAGACGATCGAGGATCTGCGCGTCGCCTTGCATGGGCGCGGCTTTGCCAATCGCCATGTGCCGGAGAATGTCGCGCTCAGCTATCCCACCGCCCGGCCCGGCTATTTCAATATCGGCGTGCTGCACACCTCCCTGACCGGCCGCGACGGGCATGATGTCTATGCGCCGTGCTCGGTCGAGGATCTGCGCGTCGCCGGCTATGATTATTGGGCGCTTGGCCACATCCACAGCCGCGAGGTCGTCTCGGAAGACCCGGCCATCGTCTTTCCCGGAAATTTGCAAGGGCGGCATGCGCGCGAGACGGGCCCGAAGGGCGCGACGCTGGTCACCGTCGCCGATGGCCGGATCGAAAGCCTGGAGGCGCTGACGCTCGATGCGGCGCGGTTCGAAGCGATCGAGATCGATGCCTCGGGGATGAGCGAACCCGCGGCGCTGCTGGCGGAGGCGCGGCGCGCCATCGCCCTTGCGCGCGACGGCGCGGAGGGACGGCCGCTGGCGCTGCGGCTGACGCTTTCCGGCGAAACCGCGCTGCACGACTATCTCTCCGTGCAGGCGGAACAAGTGCGCGAGGAGATGCAGGCGCTTGCCTGGGAGGCGGGGTCCGATGTCCTGATCGAGAGGGTCCGCGACAAGACGACGTCCCGGGCCGGCAGCGCGCGGCTTTCGACGCTGCTCGGCTTCGATGCGATCCTCGCCGATATCGCCGCCGATCCGGCCTTTCGCGCCGAGATCGCCAAGACCCTCGGCGACCTCCGCGCCCGCACGCCGGGCGATGCCCTGGCGCTGATCGACACGGAAGGCACCGAGCCCGAGGCGCTGGCGGATGCGGTCATCGGCACCGCGACCGAGGCGATCCTCGCCGGCCTCGGTCATGTCGGTAGCGAGGGGGAGGGCACGCGATGAAGCTTCGTTCCCTCGGACTGGAACGCTATGGCCGCTTCACCGGCCGGACGCTGGAATTCGATCCCGACGCGCGGGTCACCGTCATTGTCGGCGCCAATGAGGCCGGCAAGACGACGGCGCTCGCCGCCGTCGCCGATGCGCTCTACGGCATCGAGACGCGGTCGCGCTACAATTTCCTGCATGATTACAAGACGATGCGGCTCGCCGCCACCGTCGAAGCGCCGGATGGCCGCTCGCTCTCTTTTGCCCGGCTGAAGCGTCAGAACGCAACCTTGATCGACCCCGCGAGCGAGACGCCGCTGGCCGATGACGTGCTGACGCCGTTTCTGGGCGCGCATGACCGGCAGGCTTTCCTCGACATATTCGGATTGAACCAGCGCCGTCTGCGCGAGGGCGGCGAGAAGCTTTTGGCTGGCGGCGGCGACCTCGCCGAGACGCTGATGGCTGCCGCGCCCGGCCTGGGCCAGGTGGCGACTCTGCGGGATCGCTTCCAGGAAAGCGCGGCAAAGATCTTCAATCCGGCGCGCAAGACTTCCAGCCACAGCTTCCATGTCGCCATCGACAAGCGCGCGCAGGCGCAAAAGGCGATCCGCGAGCTGGAGCTTCGGGTCGACGAGGTGACGAAGTTGCGCAAGGAGGCCGAGCGCACGGCCGAGGCGCGCAAGCTGGCCGAGACGGCGGAACGCGCGGCCGATGTGGCGCTTGCGCGCGCTCGCGCTCTGGTGCATGGCGCCAAGGAACTGCGCATTCTCGACGCGCAGTCCCGCGCCCGCGCCGAACTGGGCGACTTGCCCGCGGTTGTCGCGGGCTTCGTGCCAAGGGCGCGCGGTTTGCTGGCGGCGCTCGACAAGGCGCGCGAGGCAGCAGCCCTTGCGGCGAGGGAAGAGGCCGCCGCCAAGGCCGCCCTTGATGCCATTGCCGTCGATGACGCCATCCTGGCCTTCGCGGCGACGATCGAAATCTGCGACGAGGAGCGCGCGGCGGTCGAGAAAGAGTTGCAGAGCCTGCCCAAGCGACGCGCCGAGGCCGGCGAGGCGCAGGCGGCGCTGCACCGGATCGCGCTAGCGCTTGGCTTGGCCGATATCGAGGTTCTGCGCGACCGGTTGCCGGACCTGCCTTTGCTGGCGCGTGCCGAGGCGCTGGTCGAAAAGATGCGCGCCGCCGCCATTCGCGAGGAGACTGTGTCGAGGGACAGCGCCCGGATCGTCGCCGACCGGCGTGCGATCGAAGCGGCCCGGGCCTCGCTCGGCCATGTGGCGGACCCGGTGCCACTGCAGCGACGGCTGGCGCGGCTGGATGGCGCCGAGGAACGCGAACGGGCATGGCGCACGCTGGATCACCGGCTGGTGGCGCAGCGCGCGCAACTGGGGGAGCGGGTTGCCCGGCTCGGTCATGGCCTGGCGGATGCCACCGCCCTGGCCGCTCTGCCTCTGCCAGCGCTGGCGGCTGTCGAGGCCGCGCTCCGGGAACAGAAGCTCGCGGCCGACGCGCTGGATCGCCAGCGCGAAGCATTGTCCGGCTTCGAGGAGCAGCGCGCGCAGGCTGAGGCGCGGCTGGCGGCTCTGCGTTCCGGCCGTCCGGCGCCTACCGAGGATGTGATCGCTGCCGCCCGCACCGAGCGGGACGCGGCCTGGACATCGCTCCGCCCGCTGGCCCTCGGCGAGCGCGGGCGGGAGGAAGGCGACGGAGCGCTGGTCCAGTGCATCGACCGCACGCTGATTGACGCCGATCGGCTGGCCGATGAGCGACAGGTCGAGACGCAGAGGCTGGCGGCGCTGGCGCAGGCCGAACGTGACATTGCCGAGCTCGGAGTCCGGATCGACATGGCCGGCAGGCGCGTCGCCGAGGCGCGTGCGCGTCAGGACGCTTTGGCCGCCGATTGGGGAGCGCTGTGGGCAGCCACGGGGCTGTCGCTTCCGGCCGATGAGCGGTCCACCGCCTTTCTGCGCGACGCGGAACTGGCGCGTCAGGCGCGCGATCTTCTCCGGCAGGACGAGGCGCAGGCCGCCGCGCAGCGCGAGACGGTGAATATCGAACGGGCCGAGACGGATCGGCTTCGCCAGGAGCTCGGCCTGCCGCCGCTTGGCGACGCGCCGCTTCGCATGGCCGATCTGCGCGAGGCGATCGCCGCGACCGAGGCGCGTTTCCTGGAGGCGCGGGATCATGAACGTGATCTGCGCCAGTTGGAGGAGGCCTCGGCCGATCTGGCCTCCCGCCAGCGCGACGTGATGCTCGAGACCGAGGCGCAGGCGGCGGAGGCGAAGGAAATCTTCCCGCGGCTCGCTGTTCGTCCCGGCGCCCTTGCCGGAGAGGCACGGGCGGCGATCGACCTCTGGCGCGAGGCGCTGCCTCAGTTCACGGCGCTTCGCTCGCTGGAAACGCGCATTGCTGCCATCGAGCGCGACGAGGCGGTGTTCGTCGGTCACGTCGGCGAGCTCCTGACGGGAGCCGGCGACAGCGTATCGGATGGGGACGCCTTCGCCGCTGCTCGCCGGCTGCGCGCGCGGCTGGATCAGGCACGGCAAGCCCGCTCCAAGGCGGACACTGCCGGAGAGGCGCTGGCGACCCGGCGGGCGGCGCGGATCGTTGCCGACGAGGCGCTGCTGCAGGCGGAGACGGCGCTGGTGGAATTGCTGGCGGTCGCCAACTGCCCCAGCGCGGAGGCTTTGCCGGCGCTGCTGGATCGGCTGGATCAGGCTTCGATTTGCGACGGCAAGCTGGCCGAGGCGCGGGAGCGGCTAGATGGGCTGCGGGGATCGCGCAGCGAGGACGAAGTCCGGGGTGCGATCGAGGGGCGCGACGACGAGGCCCTGGCGCTGGCGGCGGCCGAGATCGAGGCCGCCCATTCCGAAGCGCGCGCCGCCCGCGACGCCGCGATCGAGGCGGACACCCAGGCGAGGTCGGCCCTGGCGGCGTTGGATCGCCGCGACGGCGCGGCGGCGGCGGCGCAGGACGAGCAGGACGCAGTGGCCGAGATCGTCGAGGCGGTCGAGCGTTTCAGTCGCGACCATGTGGCAGCCCGGCTGCTCCAGGCGGCCATCGAGCGCTATCGGGCCGAGCATCAGAACCCGATCGTCGAGCGCGCCTCGCGGGCCTTCACCATGCTGACCGGCGGCCAGTGGAGCGGCATCGGCATCGATTATGATCAGGATCCGCCCCGGCTGGCGGCCTTGCGCGAGGGAGCGCTTCTCGCCCCCGACGCACTTTCCGAAGGAACGCGCGACCAGCTTTTCCTGGTGCTGCGTATCGCAGCGATCGAGGAGCATGCGCGTCGCGCCACGCCGCTCCCCTTCATCGCCGACGACCTGTTCACCACCTTCGACGAAGCGCGAACGGCAGCCGGTTTCGAGCTCCTGGCGGAACTGGGTGCCGTGACACAGGTGATCGTCTTCACCCACCATGTCCATGTCGCCGAACACGCCAAGCGCGTGCTGGGCAGCCGCGCGGGGCTGATCGAGCTGTGAGGGTGGCACGGCGCTAGCTGGACGTCATTTCCTTCACCTCGCCTATGGGGGCCTTTGCAGAACTCTGCCCCCACATCCTGAGGAGGCCCGAAGGGCCGTCTCGAAGGACTCAGAGCGGTCGTGCAAATCCAAAGCAATCCTGTTCCTAGCCCGTGCGTCCTTCGAGACAGCTTTCTCCGAAAGCCTCCTCAGGATGTTGGACATGGCGTGCAGCAGGAGGCCTTTCGATGTTACGCCAAGGTCTTCTGGGGGAGAGGTGCAGGCCGAGCGATGGGGCTGGAAATCACCCCGCCGTCGTCCACTCGCCAAAGTTCTCGATGAAGCGGTCTACTTCGGCGGCGGTGTTGTATTGCGCCAGGCCGACGCGGACGACGCCGCCCTTGTCCATCAGGCCCAGCCGGGTGGTCGGCTCGATGCCGTAATTGTGCCCGTGCCAGAGCGAGATGTTCTTCTTCGCCATCGCCTTGCAGATATCGGCCGGATCGGTGCCTTCATAGGTGAAGGAGACGGTGGGCACCCGGCGCGACAGCGCTTGCTTTTCGGTCAGCCCCTGGATCTTCAGCTTCGGAAAGGATTGCAGCCCGTCGATCAGGCGGGCCGTCAGCACGCGCTCATGCGTATCGACAGCGTGCATGCCGGCAACGAAGTGCTCGCGCCGGGACCCGCCTTCGGGGGCGTCGCCAAACGTGGTGCCGAGCCATTCGAAGTGTTCGATCGCGCCCAGCACGCCGGCGAGCGACTCGCGGTTGGTCGTGCCGGTTTCGAATTTTCCGGGCGGGATCGTCGACGCGGCGCGCACCTTGTAGGCCTCGAGCCGGTCGAGAACGTCGCGACGGCCCCAGAGCACGCCATGATGCGGTCCGTAGAATTTGTAGGCTGAGCAGACCAGGAAATCGCAGCCGATATCCTGCACGTCGATGATGCCATGCGGCGCGAACTGCACGGCGTCGACATAGACGAGCGCGCCGGCCGCTTTTGCCGCTTTGGTGATGGCCTTCACGTCGTGGATGGTGCCGGTGACGTTCGAAGCATAGCCGATCGCCGCGACCTTGAGCTTGTCGGTGATGACGCTGTCGAGTTGCGTCAGGTCGAACTCGAAGGTCTCTGGATCGAAGTCGATCCAGCGCACGACGAGGCCCTTGTCCTCTGCCAGCATGAGCCACGGCGCGACATTGGCGTCGTGATCCATGCGGGTCAGCAGGATCTCGTCGCCCTCCTTCAGCGTGCGCCCGATGGCGCGCGACATGGAGAAGGTGAGGGTGGTCATGTTCTGGCCGAAGATCACCTCGTGCCAGTCATTCGCGTTGAACAGGTCGCCCATCGCCTTGTGGGCTTCCTGCGCCTGGGCGATGGCGCGCTGCGAGGTGTCGAAATAGCCGCCGAGATTGGCGTTGTCCTCGACGAGCGCCTGCATCATCCGGTCGATGACGCGGCGCGGCACCTGCGTGCCGGCCGGATTGTCGAAGAAGACGGGAGTCGCGTCGCCGCGAGTGGCGATCGCTGGGAATTCCTGGCGAATGGCGTCGATATCCAGGCGCGAACCAGCCATGGCCGCTCCCTCCCTCTTGTTCTTGTTTGGTTTCAGCGATGTATGGCGACAACCCGCGCTGGAAAGCCCGATCCGCCCCTGGCCTTGGGCCAGCTCGCCATGATCAGCGCACCCGTCTCGGGCACCTTGTCGAGATTGTTCATCAGCTCGATTTGCCAGCGGTCAAGCGACAGGACATAGTGCTCGAGTGCATAGCTTCCGGCCGAGGTGGCGAGGCCGGGATCGGTATCGATCTGTTCGTGGCCGACGGCCGTGATGCCGCGTTCGGTGAAGAGATGCTCCAGCACCTCGCGGCTCCAGCCGGGCGTGTGCACGACGCCATCGGCCGAGCGATTGTAGAACCGGTCGGTATCCGGCCAGCGCTTGTACCAGTCGGTGCGAAGCGCGACGAAGCACTTCTCCGGAATGCGGCCGTTGCGGGCCTCCCATCGGGCGACGTCGTCGAGGGTCGGCGTGGCGTCGGCATCCGCCGCCACGCGTTCACTGATGTCGAGGATGACGAGCGGCAGCAGCATCTCCGAGACCGGGATCTGGTCGAGCGTCCGGCCACCTTCGATGAAGTGGACCGGCGGATCGACATGCGTCCCCCACTGCCCGGGAATGCTGTAGCGATGGACCTGAAATCCATGGCCCTTGGCAAAATCGAACAGGAGTTCCCGCTCCTCATCCGGGAAAGACGCGAAGTGCGGCTGGCCCGGATGGAAGGCGTGGGTGAGGTCCGTGAAGGTCGCACCGGCAAGGCCGGTGCGGTGGAGATCCCAGAGGCTGCTGCCGGTCATGGTTCCTACGGCTCCGGAACGAAGGTGGGAGCGGCTTCGCTGGCGAGCGTCAGCTTGCCGTCCTTGACGCCGATGACCGAGACGGACTTGTCCGGAACGGCGACGCCGGGGCGGTAGCTGATCGTGCCGGTGACGCCGGCAAGGCCCTGGGTCGCGGCGATGGCGTCGCGGATCTTGGCGGGCTCGGGCGAACCGGCGCGCTTGATGGCATCGGCCATCAGCTTGGTGGCGTCATAGCCGAGCGCTGCGAAGGAGTTCTCCGGAGCGTGGCCGGTTGCCTTCTGGTAGGCCTCGTTGAAGGCCGCGACCACCGGGCTCGCGCCTTCGCCCATGAAGGCATGGGTGGTGAAGTACGCGTCGTTGGCGGCCGCGCCGCCCACTTCGATCAGCAGAGGCGTGTCGTAGCCGTCGCCGCCGACGACCGGCAGGTTGATGCCCGCCTGGCGCAGCTGCTTCAGGATCAGGCCGATTTCCTCGGCATTGGACGAGGCATAGATGAAGGCGGGCTGCTCCGGCAGCGCCTTGATCTTGGCGATCTGGGCGGTGAAGTTCTTGTCGCCGATCTTGTAGGTGTCCTTGCCGAGCAGCTTGCCGCCGCCATGCTCATAGGCCGCGACGAAGTAGTCGGCCAGCAAAGTGGTGTATTCGGAGCCGATGTCGGTCAGCAGGTAGCCGGTCTTGGCGCCCAGCTTGTTGAGCGCGAATTCGGCCCCGACGGCCGCCTGGACGTTGTCGCCGAAGGCGGCGAGGAAGACCTGGTCGCCGAGCTGGGCCGGCAGCTTGGGCGAGGTGGCGCCCGGGGTGATGAACGGGATCTTGGCCTTGTCGACCTGCGGCCCGATCGACAGCACGCTGTCGGAATCGGCGAAGCCGATGATGCCGACGACCTTGTCGCTATCGATCAGCTGGGAGGCGACGGTCGAGATGACGGTCGCGTCGCTCTTGGAGTCATAGGTGACCAGTTCGAGCGGGCTGCCCAGCACGCCGCCGGCGGCGTTGATCTCGGCCACGGCCAGCTTGGCGCCGTTCAGCATCGGGCCATCCAGCGAGGCCTGAATGCCTGTCACATTGGCCGGGAAGCCGATCTTGATCGGATCGGCCGCGTAGGCTCCAGCGGTGGAGAAGGCAAAGGCGGCGCCAAGCCCGAGGCCGATGGCCGCCCGTCGTGAGAGCTTCATCATCTGTCTTTTCCCTCTTTATGATTTTGGTTCGCCGATCTTCCGGAGAGACCGAACGTCAGCTCGCGGTCTCCCATGATCCCCTTCGGCCGGAAGATCATGATCAGGATGAAGAGGAAGCCGAGCACGATCTGGCTGGCTCCGAACAGAGCAGGCACGGTGATGTCGCCGATCGTGAAGCCGCGTTCGACCGAGCGCAGCAGTTCCGACAGGATCGACACGCAGATCACGCCGATGATCGCGCCGGAAAGCGAGCCCATGCCGCCGAGAACCAGCATGGCGATGAGGTTCATCGTCATCGCGAAATAAAAGGTATTGGGCGAGAACGAGCCGAGATAGTGGGCGTAGAGCGAACCGCCGACCCCGGCGAAGAAGGCGCCGATGACGAAGGCGACCAGACGGGCGCGCAGCACGCTGATGCCGACGGCGCTCGCCGCGATCGTATCGTCGCGTACCGCTTTCATCCGTCGACCGAAGGGCGAATAGACCAGCCGCGCCAGCACCAGCAGGGTGACCGCCAGCCAGCCAAGCACCCAGGGCAGCGTGGTGGCCAGCGGCACGCCGGTGAACGTCCTGGCGCCGCGGGTGAAGTCGGAGGCGTTGATCAGCACGACGTTGACGATGATGAGGAAGCCCATCGTCGCGACCGAGACGAAATAGCCCGACAGCCGCATCAGCGGATAGCCGACAATGACGGCCAGAAGGGCCGCGAACAAACCCGCCACCAAGGTCGCCGGCAGGAAGGGCAGGCTGAACCAGTTCAGCAGGTCCGGCAGGTGCGGCAGCAGCGCCTTCTTCTGCTGGATCGTCAGCGACAGGATGCCGGCGGCATAGGCGCCGGCCCCGATGAAGCCGACATGGCCGAGCGAGAAGACGCCGGTGAAGCCGTTCGAGAGCGACAGCGACAGCACCAGGATGCTGTTGAGCGCGATCAGCAGCAGGATGCGGACGAAGTAGTCGCCGACCATATGCGGGGCACCGAAGGCGACCCCGGCGGCGAGGAGGAGCGCCGCACCCACGGCGATTGGAATACGTGGATCGGCCTTCACAGCTTGATCTCCCGGTTCGGCTGCAGAAGACCGCCCGGCCGGAACAGCAGGAAGGCGATCAGGAGCGCAAAGACGATGGCGTCGCGATAGGGGACGACGGTATCGGGCAGGAAGGCGATGATGAAGATCTCCAGCGCCCCCAGCATGTAGCCGCCGAGCAGCGCGCCCGAGATCGAGCCGAAGCCGCCGATGATGGCCGCGACGAAGGCCTTGAGCAGCGGTGTGAAGCCCATCTGTGGCTGGACGACGCCCGCCTGGGCCGCCCAGAGCACGCCGGCAAGGCCCGCATAGGCCGAGGCGACGATGAAGGCGACGACGATCACCTTGTTGACGTTGAGGCCGACCAGCTGGGCCGCCTGCATGTCCTCGGCTGCCGCCCGCATGCCGAGGCCGATCGTGGTCTTGGTGATGAACCAGCCGAGCCCGATCAGCGAGACGAAGGTGAGAAGCACGGTCAGAACGTTGATATTGGTAAAGGTGATCGCGCCGCCGGAAAGCTGCCACGAGCTGTTCAGGATGTCGGGAAGAGGGAAATTGCGCGGCGACGAGGTGAACAGCAGGATGCCGAGGTTTTCCAGGATGTAGGTGACCGCGAGGCTGGTCAGCAATCGCGTGACGTCCGGCGCGTTGCGGATCGGCCGATAGGCGATGCGCTCGATCAGGAAGCCGGCGATAGCGGAGGCGGCGATGCCGCAGATCATGGCCGGCACGAAGGGCATGCCGAGGCCGATCAGCAGCACGGTCGTGAACGCGCCGACCATCATGACGTCGCCATGGGCGAAGTTGGTCAGCTTCAGCACGCCGAAGACGATCGAGAGGCCGACCGCCACGAGGGCATAGAGGCTGCCCAGACTGACGGCGTTGATCACCTGCTGGAGGATGTATTCAAGCTGGCTCATTCCGCCGCCCCCAGATAGGCCTGAGCCACGCGGTCATCGACCCGCAGTTCGGAGGCAATGCCAGACAGCGCGACCTTGCCGGTGCGCAAGACATAGGCGCGGTCGGCGAGTTCGAGCGCCAGCGCGATGTTCTGTTCGACGAGCAGCATGGTCATGCCCTGCCGCTTCAGTTCTGCCAGCGCGTCGAAGATGTGGCGCACCAGCAGCGGCGCGACGCCCAGCGACGGCTCGTCGAGAAGCAGCAGCCGCGGCGCCGCCATCAGGGCGCGGGCGAGCGCCAATTGCTGTTGCTCGCCGCCCGAAAGCGTTCCGGCGAGCTGGCGCCAGCGCTCGCGCAGGATCGGGAACAGCACGAACATCTTTTCCGTGTCCCGGGCGACCCCTTCGGGATCGGAGCGCGTGCAGGCGCCGAGCCGCAGGTTTTCCGCGACCGACAGGCCGCCGAACAGGCGCCGGCCCTCGGGGCTGTGGGCGATGCCGAGGCGGACGATCTGCGGTGCGGTACGCTTGTTGATCACCGTGCCGGCAAAGGTAACGGTGCCGGATTTCGCCCGCGCGAGGCCGGAGATGCTGCGCAATGTCGTGCTCTTGCCGGCGCCATTGGCCCCCACCAGCGCGATCACCTCGCCCTCATAGACGTCGAGCGAAACACCCTTCAGCGCGCGGACGGCGCCGAAATTCACTTCGAGATTGTCGACGCGCAGCAGCGGATCAGCTGTGGCCAAGATACGCCTCCCGCACGCGAGGATGGTTGCGGACTTCTTCGGGCGTACCGACGCAGATGACCTCGCCGGTGGCGAGCACCTGGATGCGTTCGCAGAGCCCCATGATCAGGTCCATGTCGTGCTCGACGACGACGACGGCGACGTCGTAGCGGTCGCGGATCGTACGGATCAGCCCGGCAAGCACCTTGGTTTCGTTGGAGTCCAGGCCGGCGGCCGGCTCGTCGAGCAGCAGCAGTTCCGGCTTCGTTGCCAGCGCTCGGGCGATCTCGAGCCGGCGCTGGTCGCCATAGGGCAGGTCGGCGGCGAGACGGTTGGCCTGGTCCGACAGCCCCATCAGGTCGAGCAGTTCGGTCGCCACTGCCTCGGCGGCAGCGACGCGGCGCTGATAGAGCGGTCCGCGCACGATCGAGGCGATCGGCCCGACCGGCTGGCGCAATTGCGCGGCGGCCAGCACGTTTTCGCGCACCGTCAGCGTGCCGAACAGGCGCGAACCCTGGAAGGTGCGGGCGATGCCGAGCGCCACGATGCGCGAGGTGCGCATGCCGACGATCGAGCGGCCCTTGAACTCGATCTGTCCGGAGTTCGGCTGCGAAAAGCCGGTGATCAGGTTGAAAAAGGTGCTCTTGCCCGAACCATTGGGGCCGATGACCCCGACGATCTCGCGGGCTCGGAGCGTGATGGTCTGGTCGCGCAAGGCGACGAGACCCCGAAAGGCCTTGGTCAGCCCCGTAGTCCTGAGCAGGATCTGCTCATCCGATTTGCCGTCACGCAATGCCAAACTCGACCCCTCAAGAGATATCAGCGCAGTTCACGATGCTTGCAGAAAATCGTCAAATATTTCCGCAGCGTCTTCCCGATGCCAGATAAATTCCGGTCTATGTTTATTGTTGCGGAACAAAGACTTGCGTCTATTTGGCATTCAATGTTCCGTCCGTCGTCCTGTCAAGTGATCGCGACCCGATTCATTCAAATTCCGATCAAATCTCGTCTTTCAGGTCTTGGCGTTCAGTTCCGCGATCAGTGTCGTCGTATCGGTCTGCCGGCAATAGCCCTTGAAGGCGGCGAGCGCCCCGTCATGCCGCTCGCGACTGTCGGTGGTGCAGGCATCGACCGGGCAGATCATGCGGAATCCCCGGTCGGCGCCGTCGCGAACCGTGTGGTCGACGCATTGGTCGGTCAGAAAGCCTGTGACGATGACGGTGTCGATGCCGATATTGCGCATCAGATATTCGAAGATCGTCGAGTTGAAGAGGCTCGAGGACGTCTTCGGCAGGATGATTTCGTCGTCGCCCGGCTTCAGCGCGTCGATGACGCGGGTCTCCGGCGATCCCGGCGCGAAATGGAAGTTGGTCTGCTTGTAGTCGAGGCTGCGGTCGCGGCCGTCGCGCGTCAGGCTCTCGATCACAGTGAAGACGATCTCGGCCCCCGCCGCGCGGCCGGCTGCGAGAAGGCGCGCCATGTTGGGCACGGCGGTGTCGCGGGCGCTCTGGAAGAAATAGGGGCGGGCGGCTTCGGCCCCGGGATGGAAGATGCCGTCCTGGGTATCGATGAAGAGGATCGCCGTCCGGTTCGCCTCGACGGGCGACAGTCGGGCGAGGAGCGGCGGACGGGTCATGCTGCGGACACCGTGAAATCGCGGTGGGCGGCGGGAAGCACGCGGCCGAGGCGCGCGGCCCATTCTTCCTGTCCTGCTGTCTCGCCAATCAGATCCTGGCGGATCTCGAACTCGACATAGGGAAGACCGCGCTCCTCGCCGTGAACGGGGATCGAATAGTCCTTCACCAGATCGACCGAGTAGGGCTCATTGCTGCCGATGACGAGGCCGGCTTCCTGGCCGAGCGCCTCCAGCACCGGAATGGTGAAGCGCTTGTCATTGGCGTAGCAGAGGCCGATCTGCCAGGGGCGCTGGAACGGCCTCGCGCGAAGCGACGGCGTGAACGAGTGCATCGAGACGAGGATGGTCGGCAGGCCTGCCTCGGCCCGGCGGTCCAGGATCGCCACGATCTGGCGGTGATAGGGTGCCGCGATCTCGTCAATGCGTTCGGCGCGCTGGTCCGGCGCGAGATCGGCATTGGCCGGCACGATCGTGCCATCCGAGACCAGCGCGATGCTGTCCGGCGACGTGACGCGGCGGTTGCATTCGACGACCAGGCGCGAATAGCGCTGGAAGACCAACGAGGCGCCAAGCTGCTCGGCGAGACGCTCGGACACGCCGAGAATGCCGATATCGATGCCGATATGCCGGTCGAGTTCGGCCTGTGGCAGGCCCAGCCCGCCCAGCGCCTTGGGTACGGCATTGCCGGCATGGTCGCAGATCAGGACGAAGGGCGAGGCATCGCCCCGATCGATCAGGCCAACCGGTTCGGGGTCCTCCGGGCCAAGCAGCGTGCGCGGGGTTTGCAGGGCTTCGCTCATCTCAATAGGCCCGCGCATAGATGCGGCAAAGTTCGTCGATCTCGATGCCTTCCGCCATCGCGATCTCGCCGCGCTTGTGCATCAGATAGGCCTTGGAAAGCACCGGCCCGAGCCAGCCCATGGCGACACTGTCCTGCTCCAGCGCGTCGAGCGCTTCCGGCAGGGTGCGCGGCAGATCGCCAATGCCGCGCTCATCGCGCTCGGCCTGCGAAAGCGTGCCGGGGTCGCCGCTGGAAAGATAGGGCGCCGGAAGCTTCTCGCGGATGCCGGCAAGGCCGGCATGCACCAGCATGGCGAGTTGCAGATAGGGGCTGGCCGTGGCGTCGGCGCCGCGGAACTCGATGTTGTAGCGCTTGGCGACGTTGACGCCTTCGACCTCGGGATAGGGGCAGATGCGCAGCAGCGCCTCGCGGTCGCGGTCGGCGAGGTTGAGGTAATAGGCGGCCCAGGAGTGCGGCTTCAGCCGCTCATAGGAAACGACGCTGGGCGCGGCGATGGCGCAGATCGCTCGGCCATGCTTCAGGATGCCGGCGCAGAACGAGGCGCCGATGGCGCTCAGCTTGCCGGGGGCTTCCGCGTCATAGGCGACCGGGTTGCCGTCGCGATCGATCAGGCTGAAATGGATATGAACCCCATTGCCGACGATGCCGCGCGTGACGACCGGCGAGAAGGAGAGGTGATAGCCATGCTTCTTCGCGACCGAGCGGCCGATTTCGCGCAGCTTCACCGCTTCGTCGGCGGCTGTCAGGGCCAGCGCCGGATCGACCGTGATCTCGTACTGCTTCGGGCCATATTCCGGCAGGAAGGTATCGGGCTGCAGTCCGTTGGCGCGCAGCGCGCCGACATAATCGCCGATGAACGGCTCTAGGCCGCGTAGCGTGCTGGCGGCATAGGCATCGCCCGGCCGCTCTTCGCCGCCGTCGAGCCAGAATTCATGTTCGAAGCTGGCGAGCACGCGCAGGCCCGTCTCGGCCTCCAACTGGTCGAGTGCGTTCTTCAGGAAGCCGCGCAGGCAGCCATCCCAGCGTTCACCGGACAGGGTGAGGATGTCGCCCAGCACGATGCGCTCGACCGGCGAACCGTCGCCATAGTCGAGCGTGATGTCGCCCTCGGGGCTCGGCACCAGCATCAGGTCGCCCTCGGCGCCGAAAGGCGTCGCCGGAATGCGGCCGAAGCAGTTGATCATGATGTTGGTTGGCGTCCAACCGACGCCGAACCGGCGCCGATTCTCAAGTTCGCGGGCCGGAAAGCCCTTGCCACGAACCTGCCCAGCGATGTCGCTGCAGCAGACTGTGACGATCGTTTCACGCTCGATCGCCATTCTTCCCCCGGAAATCCCTCAATCGCAGGCTGCCGTGGCGCGTTGTGGACCGCGTCTCTCTCGGCAGCCCCTGACGCTAGCATGCGTGACGAAAATTTTACAAGACGCGCAAATAGGCAGTGAAGCTGTAATTTTTCGCACGGCCCCGATCAGGGAATAAGCTTGCTGCGCACCTGCTCGATCGCCTCGAACCGGGAGCGCCCGATCGGCCACTGGCGGGCGTCTATAGAGAGTGCCAGCGTTTCGACGAGGGCGATCAGGCCGATCAGGCTGTCCCAGGGCGAGGGCAGGTCGACCTGGGCGCGGATGACGATGTCGGCGACCTGGGCGACGTCGGACATCCAGCGATCGGTGAACAGCGCTACGACGGCGCCGCGTTCCTTGGCGATCTCGGCGGTGCGGATGGTGTCGAGCTGATAGCGGCGGATGTCGAACAGGATCACGACGTCGCGCTTGCGGATATCGGCCAGTTCGTCGGCGCGGCGGGGAAGCGACTGTGAGAACAGACGAACGCGGCTGCGCATCTTGCGCAGGTGGAACTCGAGGTGGCGGGCGGCCGGATCGGTGAAATCGCCGCCGAGCAGGAAGATTTCCCGCCTTTCGTCGATCAGGAGGTCGGTCAATCTCTCCATGTCGGCCTGGCTCACCATGGCGAGCGAGTTCTCCACCGTGGTGACGAGGCTGCGGGTGAAGGCGGCGAAGGCGGTCGACGTGCCGTCGGCATGCGGCCGCGTCAGCGGGTATTCGGCCTGCGCCTCCATCTCCTCGCGCAGCGCGCGGCGGAAGTCGGCATAGCCCGCAAATCCCAGCTTGGCGACAAAACGCAGGATCGTCGGCGCGCTCACCTTGGCGCGCTCGGCGAAGAGTGCGACAGTTTCCATGCCCGTCGTGGGATAGCGGGCCAGAAGCGCCCGCGCCGCCCGCCTTTCCGCCTCGCTCAGCGAGGCCATGCTGGCGGTGACGCGATCGGCGAGGGTCGGATTGCTCGTGCGCTGGGAAGGCCCGTCGGTCGGCTCCGCCTCGTCGTTCATGTCGCTTCCCTCTCCCCGATGGAATTATTCGATAACATTCTGGCAGTATCTTCCCAGAACCGTAATCCCTATTACACTCGTCTCGCACAAACATTGGCCTCGCCGGACAGCCAGATGCCGCCTGCACAGAGGCGGAAGGTTCCCGGTGGACCCACGCATCCGCCGCCGGGGCATCCGGCCAGGTTTCGAAGGACCGATATGTCAGAACAGCCGACGCTCTCGCACAATGAACTCCACGCCTGGGACCGGGATCATTTCTTCCATCCCTCGACCCACATGGCGCAGCACGCGCGCGGCGACACGCCCAACCGGATCATCGCCGGCGGCGAGGGCGTCTACATCACCGATATTGACGGCAAGCGCAGCCTGGATGCCTTTGCCGGCCTCTATTGCGTGAATGTCGGTTATGGCCGCACCAAGATCAGCGACGCGATCGCCCATCAGGCGTCGCAGCTTCCCTATTATCACGCCTATGTCGGCCATGCCTCGGAGCCGTCGATCCGGCTCGCCAAGATGGTGATCGACCGGGCGCCCGAGCATATGAGCCGGGTGTTCTTCGGCCTGTCCGGCTCCGACGCCAACGAGACCAACATCAAGCTGGTCTGGTACATCAACAACGTGCTCGGCCGGCCGGAAAAGAAGAAGATCATTTCGCGCTGGCGCGGCTATCACGGCTCCGGCGTCATGACCGGCAGCCTGACGGGCCTGGCCGCTTTCCACAATCTGTTCGACCTGCCGCGCGCGCCGGTGCTGCATACCGAGGCGCCGTATTTCTACCGCCGCGAGGATCGCAGCCTGACCGAGGAGCAGTTCTCGCAATTCTGTGCCGACAAGCTGGAAGAGATGATCCTGGCCGAAGGCCCGGAGACGATCGCCGCCTTTATCGGCGAACCGGTGCTGGGCACGGGCGGCATCGTGCCGCCGCCCGCCGGCTACTGGCCCAAGATCCAAGCCATTCTCGACAAGTACGACATCATCCTGATCGCCGATGAAGTGGTCACGGCATTCGGCCGACTTGGCTCGATGTTCGGCTCCGATCACTACGGCATGAAGCCGGACCTGATCACCATCGCCAAGGGCCTGACCTCCGCCTACGCGCCGCTTTCCGGCGTCATCGTTTCGGAAAAGCTCTGGCGCATCCTCGAGCAGGGCTCCGACACGTTCGGTCCGATCGGCCATGGCTGGACCTACTCGTCGCATCCGCTCTGCACGGCGGCGGGCGTCGCCAATCTCGAGGTGGTCGATGAACTCGACCTCGTCAACAATGCCCGCGAGGTCGGCGCCTATTTCTGCCAGTCGCTGGCCGATGCCGTCGGTGGCCACAGAAACGTCGGCGATGTGCGCGGCGAGGGGCTGCTTGCCTCGGTCGAATTCGTTCGGGATCGCGACGACCGCGTGTTCTTCGACGCTTCCGAGAAAGTCGGCCCGCGCATCTCGGCCGCGCTGCTGGGTCAGGGCGTGATCGGCCGCGCCATGCCGCAGGGCGATATCCTCGGCTTCGCGCCGCCGCTCTGCCTGACGCGCGAGGAGGCGGACATCGTCGTCGCCGCGACGGTCAAGGCCATCGACGAAGTCGCCGCCACGCTCTAAGGCGCCGCTCCGCCGAACGGCAAAAGAAAAAGGTCCGGCCATCCGCGATGGCCGGGCCTTTCTTCATATCGCTGAAAGCCGCGGTTACTCGTCGGCCTTGTGCAGCTTGCCCTCTTCGGCCCGATGCAGATATTGCGAGCAGACCAGCCACCCCTTGATCGGCCTGAGCAGCAGCAAGGTCGGCAGCAACAGCAGCGGCAATGTCGTGAACAGGTGCACCCAGAGCGGGGCCGCGAACTTGACCTGTAGCCACAGCGCGAAGATCACGGCCGGAATCGCACCGATCAGCTGCGCGAAGAAGGCGGGGCCGTCAGCCGGGTCGGCGAAGGAGAAGTCGAGACCGCAGACCTCGCACTTCGGCGCCATCTTCAGCCAGCCGCTGAAGATGTGGCCCGACTGGCATCGCGGGCAGCGGCCGGAAACGCCGAGCTTGAAGGCCAGGCGATAGGGAGACTCGGTTTCGCTCATGGGGCGATCCTTCGGTGCGTATTCGGCCGCCTTGCCCGAAAGAGGGCAAGGTCTTGCCTGCGGAAAGACTTTGCCGGCACCAGCGGAAGCAGAATGCCCGCGCGCAATGCCTGTCTTTCGATCTCAGTGCGCAAAATCTAGCCGCTTTTCTTGCGGCGAACGAGGCGACGAAATGTAGCCGGCAACATTTGTCGCAGCCTGCGGCTGTTTCGGTGCTCGAATGCTCGCGGAGGTTGGTGAATCGCACGCTGCGCAGTCGGGTTCTGTCGGGCCGCTCCGGCTTCTCGGGCGCAATCTCGACTGACCATGCAGCCGCTTTCTTAGCCGCTCATCTCAAGTCCGCGGTTGCGGAAGCTATGGAGTATATCAAAAAAGCAAAGACGCGGTCCGGAATACCGAACCACGTCTTTTGAATTTCGCCGGGAAAGGATTGTCGTGGTCTTGCCAACGCCAGCTGGCCTATTTCAGGGCTCGATCTCGTCCTCGTCTTCGAGAGCGTCCTCGTCGATTTTCTCCTCAGGCATGTCGACGGCATCGCGCATAGGCCGACCGTCGGTGTCGATTAGCGCGTCGAGAAAGGCCTGGTTGGCTCGATCATCGATCTCAGGGACAGCATGCTCGCCGCGGCCGGGCCTCAGCGGATCGGGGAAAGGCTTCTTCGGATCCATATCGGTCTCCTTGATCGAGGACTGGATTTTCGGACAGCATCAACAGTTCAGCGCCGGGAACCGTCGCTGCCACAGATCTATCGATTAAAGAGCTCTGCTAGTCGGTCAGCAGGTCGTCGCGCACCCGAAGGCCGCGTGCAAGAAGCCGCAGGGCTTCCTTCGAGATCAACCAACCCGTCTCGCAGCGCATGATTTGCGTCACGGCGACGCCAGTGCGATCCGCGAGGTCGGTCTGGCTGATGCAGCGCCACTCACGAATGGCTTTCAGCGGCTGTTCGCCGGCAGCGATTTTTTCCAGTACATGGTCCGGCAGCCCCGCGGTGTCGCGCGGTCCCATATTGGGCTGCTGGCGGAAATGACGAAGCTCCATCTTTCCCTCCCAAATAGCGGCACACCCCTGCCGCCTTGGAAAGAAACGCACGAAAACCGAAACTGTTCCAGACTTACGTGCGTCGATAGCAAGATGTTGAATGGGACGGGCTCGTGCCGGGATCAGGCAGGGGGCAACGCCGGCAGGCCGGCCCGCTCCCGGAATTCCGCATTGCGGATGTCGAGCTCACGGCCGGCGAGATCGTCGGCGGCGGTCGTGCAGAGATAGACGATCGCCCGCGCCGGTTCGCCGACACCCGCGAGTTTCTCGCGCGGCAACTGGCTGACCGGGTTGATGCCCGAGGCGCGGATTTCGACCTGCATGTCGGTATCGACAATTCCAGGCGCAAAGCCGAATGCGCGGATGCCGCGCGCGCCATATTCGAGCGCCAGCGATTTCGTCACCATGGCGAGCCCTGCCTTGGCGGCGCAATAGGCGCTCCAGCCTTCCATGGCGTGATGCGCCGCGCCGGACGACAGGTTGACGATGGTGCCGCGACCCTGGTCGAGCATGGCTGGCAGCACGGCCCGCGCCATCGCCGCCGCGCCGATCAGCGTCGCGTTGATGTTGGCGGCCCAGGCGTCGGCGTCCGTCTCGTGCAGCAGCCCGATCGGCTGCACCGTGCCGGCATTGTTGACGAGAATCGTCGGCGCGCCGACCATCGCGGTCGCCTCGCGCACCGCCGCACGGACGGAATCCGGATCCGCCACGTCGCAGGCAAGCCCGATGGCGCGACCTTCGGCGCATTGGCGTGCGATCGCCTCTGCGTCATCGATACGACGGGCCGTCACGATGACTCGAGCGCCGGCCTCGGCAAGCGCCTTGGCAGTCGCCGCGCCAATGCCGCCCTTGGCGCCCGTGACAAGGGCGATTTCTCCGTCGAGCATGCTCATCAATCCATGTGCCATTGCAGGGGAAGCATATAGGCAAAGCCGGTGCGCGGATCGCCTTCGAGCTTCATGATCGGGGCCATCGCCTCGCCCCAACGCTTGTTGACGGGATCGTCCTTCAGATAGGCGATGGTCTTCTGAAGATCGTCGGTCTCGAAATAGCCGATCAGCTTCAGGCCGAGCCGGAAGATCGAATAGTTGCGGATGCCGGCCGCCTTGAGCGTATCCAGCATTTCCGGCCAGATCTCGTCATGCGCCTTCTTGTATTCTTCTTCGCATCCCGGACGGACTTCCAGAACCCAGGCGTAGTGACCCATGATTTCCCCTTTCAGGCGAGATAGTCGTGAACGATGCGCCCCGGCACGAGCGTGAAATCCGCCTTCCAGTGCAGGCCGTCCAGCATGTCGACGACGGGCAGACGGTGAATAGGCGCCTGCGCATTCGGTCGAAGCTCGACCGTGCAGGGCCCGCCCCAGCATTCATGCACGACGACATTGGCGAGCCGCCGCGCGGTCAACTGGCGGATCGCCGGGCGCTGGTCGATGTGGTCGATGACCTTCAAATTGATGTTCTCGGCGAAGTCGAAATGCTTGTTGAGACTGGCGAGCGTGTCGGTGCGCTGCTTGTAGGGCAGCGTGCCCGTCAGCACGTCAATGCCGTTGCGAGCCACCGTGCCGACGACGAGATCGCCGCGCAGTTCCAGCTTCGGTTCGCCCAGCTTCTTCGGCTGGCCGTGCAGTTCACGGCCGTGCGCGACGCCGGCATCCGAGGACAGAAACAGGTAGGGCGAATAGGACCCTTCCGCGACGCCGGGCAGCCGGCAGCCGAGCGAAACATTGCTCTCGCCATAGGGTCCAAGCCATTCCGTATCGTTCATGCGGTAGACATGCGCCATGACGATGTCGCTGGTCGGTTCCAGCGGTGGCGGCAGCAGCCGCGCGACCGCTGCCTCCGTGGAGCGCCAGACCAGCGTCAGCACGTCGACATTGCGGAAGGCGAACGGGTAGGGCGGCACCATCGGCGCGTCCCAGGGCGTCGAGAAGCCGGGTTTCAGGATGTCCTCGACCGTCAGTCGGTCGAGCCCGCCATTGCGCAGATCCTTGCTCATCAGTCGGCATCCCTCGCGAAGCGTGCTTCCTTCGGCGGCGCGATGCCATAGCCGACGAAGCCGCCCGTCACGTTGATCAGTTCGCCGGTGACGAAGGAAGCTTCCGGGGAGGCGACATAGGAAACGGCGGCGGCGACGTCGGCGGGGCGACACCAGCGGCCGACGGGGATCGTTTTCAGCACCTGCGCCTCGAATGCTTCCCAGGAGAGGCCAAGCTTTTCCGCCTTTTCACGAAACTGCTTTTCCATGCCGGTGCCGGGACCGACATGGCCGGGCGCGACGCCGTTCACCGTGATGCCGTAGGAGGCCAGCTCGACGGCGAGGCACTGGGTCAGGCCCCAGAGCGCATTCTTCGACGCGACATAGGCGCTGGAGTAGGGGTTGCCGAAATTGAGCCGGGTGATGATGTTGATGATCCGGCCGCTCTCGGCGCGCATCATGGCCCGCGCCGCCGCGCGGCAGGTCAGGAACGGCCCGCGCGTATTGACGGACTGGATCCGGTCCCATTCCTCCGGCGTAGTATCGACCACCAGCTTCTGCAGATGGATGCCGGCGGCGTTGACCAGCACATCGAGGCGGCCATGCTGTTCCAGAACCGTCTCGAAGGCCTGGTCGACGGAATTCGCGTCCGTGATGTCGATGCCGACCGCGCCGCCACCGACGCTGTTGGCGACCTCGGCTGCGAGCGCCTCGTTGTGGTCGGCGGCGACCACGTGATAGCCGTTGCTCGCCAGCCGTCGCACGATCTCCGCGCCAATACCGCCGGCGCCGCCGGTCACGAGCGCAATGCCTTTTGCCGTCACGCCAGCCACTCCCTTACGCAATCCCGCATGTCGACGGTTTCGGTCAGCACGTCGTCATGCTGGCCGTCCATGTAGTCCTGATGCACATATTCGATGGAGAGATAGCCGTCATAGCCGGCCGCCTTCAGCGTCCCGAGCATGGCGCCGAAATTGAGCGTGCCGAGCGACAGCTTGCATTGCAGCACGCCGGCGCGCGCCTGGCGCAGATGCACATGGGCTGCATGCGGCGCGAGCCCATCGATCTCTTCCTGCCGATAGCCGAGGCAGGCAAAATGCGCGTAGTCGAGCGTCAGCTTCAGCCCGGGCACGCGATCGAGGAGGTCGAGCACCAGGGTCGGGCTTTCGAGATAGGAATGGACGTGCGGCTCGACGGTGAGCTGGATGCCTGCCGGGGCCGCGATCGCCACCAGCCGGCGCAGGCTCTCCGCCGATTCCGCCAGCGCCGAAGCGCGGTCCTGGCCGGCATTGACGACGCCCGGCAGCACGAAGACGGTTTCGAGGCCAGCGCGCTTGGCGAAGCGCACCACCGCCCGGAAATCCGCCTCGTTGCGCTCGCGATGTCCGGGGTCGGCGAGGTTCCGGTCCGACAGTGAACCGCCGAACAGGTGGTAGAGATTGGGCAGGGCGACGCCGAGCTGGAGCACCCGGTCGGCCGTGCCGTCCGGGTCGGCGATCAGCGCTTCGCGGTCGAGGCCGGGCCGGTAGAAATAGCCAAGGTCGAGCGCGCCGATCCCGAGCAGATTGGAGAGTCCGGCCGCTTCGTCCAGCGTCAGGCTGCGCAGGGACCAGGTGGTGAGCGACAGCTTCATGGCGCTCAGACCTTTTCCATCCGGCCGCTTTCGGCCGAGCGGTAGAGCGCGTCGAGCACTTCGACGGCGCGCATGCCGACCGTGCCGGGCGAGGCATTGGGCGGATTGAGACCGCGGCAGATATCGACCAGCAGATTGACCGGCTCGACGCAGCTATAGGCGCCGGCGCCCGGCTCGATCTCAACGAATTCGTCGGTGCCGTCGCGGCGGCTCACTTCCAGCCGTTCGCGCTCGATATCGAGCAGCAGCATGCCTTCCGACCCGAAGATGCGCAGGTCGATCTGGAAGCCGCGATGTTTTGGAACCGTCGAGGCGCCGGAAAGCGAGGCGGTCGCGCCATTGGCGAAGCGGACGACGGCGGCGTCGTAATAATCGACCCCGGCCGGCGAGCGGCCGACCATGGCAAAGACCTCTTCGGGCGCGATGTCGGCGATCTTGAACAGCAGGCCCAGCGCATGGACCAGCTGGCCCCAGCCATAACCGCCGGCGCGCTGCGGATCGGCCCAGGTCGAGGCCGGCGGGCGAAACATCGCGCCTTCGGTTTCCTTCATCGGCTGTCCGGCCATCAGATCGCCGAGCGCCGAGGCCATCTGCAGCACGACATGCTCGACCTTGCCGATCGTACCCGACGCGACCAGTTCGGCGGCGCGCTCACTGAACGGCTTGAAGTTCCAGCCATAGGGCACGACGACTTCGCGGCCGAAGGCTGCGGCTTCCGTCACGATGTCGCGCGCGTCCGCGGCGTTGGTAGCCAGCGGCTTCTCGACCAGCACATGGCAGCCGGCGCGGATCGCGGCGATCGCGTGCTCATGGTGCAGCACATGCGGCGAGGCGACGATGACGCCGTCGAGCTCGACCTCGCGCAGCATGTCGCGATAGTCCTCGAACCCGTGCGGAATATCGAATTTTGCCTGGATCTGCGCCAGTTCGGCCTGGCCGAGCCGGTTGACCGCGACGAGCTCGCAATCCGGGTTCGCCTTCAGGATCGGGATGTGGTTCTCGACCGCCCACCAGCCAGCCCCGATGATGCCTATCCTGGCGCGCTTCATGAGTTTCGTTCCATTAGGGAGTGATATCCATGGCGTTGACCGTCGAGAGGTGCACGTTGGTCATGTGCTGCACCATCGCGGCTTCCGCAGCGTCCGGGTCGCGCGCTTCGAGGGCGGCGACGATCAATTCGTGATCCTTGAAGGACTGGCCGAGAACGCCGGGGTTTTCGGCGGCGATACGTCGGTATTCCATACCGAGGATGTAGAGCGAGGTCGAGACGCGCACGAGGAACGGGTTGCCCGTCGCGTCGGACAGCACGCGGTGGAACTCGACGTCGGAGACACGGAAGCCTATGGGATCGTTGATCAATCCGCGCTGGACGAGAAGCATGTTCTTCATCCGCGTCAAATCTTCCGGCGTGATCCGCTCGGCCGCCATCCGCCCGATGCCGCCGTCGATCAGCTTTCGCGACTCGTAGAGCGCGTTGACGTTGTGCTCGTTCAGCGTGATCAGCAGCTGCAGCGGCCCGAGCAGGTCGGAGGCTTCGAGCGACGACACATAGATGCCGCCGCCCTGCCGGACCTTGAGCACGCCGAGGATCTGCAGGCCGCGCAGGGCCTCGCGGACGCTGGGCCGGCTGACCTGCATGGCAGCCGCCAGCTCGCGTTCGGGCGGAAGCTGGTCGCCCGGCCGGAGGTTTTTCGTCCGCACCAGGTCGAGAAGCTTCTTGGCGACCTGCTCGGCCACCGAGCTGCGCTCGATCGGTTCGAAGTCGCCTGCGCCCATCTCCGCCATCTTATTCGCCCAGTGCGCGGGTTCGGATCTGGTCGAGGCTGACGGCCAACATCAGGACGACGCCCCGCGTGACATCCTGCCAGAAGCTGGAAACATTGAGCAAAGTCAGGCCGTTATTGAGCGTGCCCAGGATCAGAACCGCCAGCAGGGTGCCCCATACGCTGCCGCGCCCGCCGTTCAGGCTGGTGCCGCCGAGGATGATCGCGGCGATGACGGTGAGGAGCTGCGAACCGGCGGCGGTCGGGCCGGCGGCGCCCAGCATGGCGCCGAGGATGGTGCCGGCGACGGCGCCGGAAATGGCCGAGATCACATAGAGGGTGATGACGGTCTTCTCGAGCGGGATGCCGATCAGGCGCGACGCCTCGGCATTGCCGCCGGCGGCGTAGATGTAGCGGCCGAAGCGCATCTTCGTCATGACGATCCAGAGCCCGACGAAGGTCACCATCATGATGATGAACGGGATCGGGATGCCGATGACGCGGCCCGAGCCGACCCAGTTGAAGCCCGGAACCATCAGCGGCCGGGTGAGGCCGCCGGTGAGTACCAGGGCGATGCCGGAGATGATGCTCATCATCCCGAGCGTCACGATCAGCGGGTTCAGCCGTAAGCGCGTTGTAAACAATCCGTTAACCACGCCGATGGCGGCGGCGACCACGATGGCCAGCAGCACACCGATCCAGATCGGGAAGCCCATGCCGTGCAGCATCGAGATGACGACGCCGGTCAGGCCGGCGATCGCGGCGACCGAAAGGTCGAGCCCGCCGGCGATGATCAGCGGCGTACCGGCGGCGGCCATTAGCCCGATATAGGCGACGTTGCCGCCGATCTGCAGCATGTTCCGGAGCGTCAGGAAATAGGGCGACAGGACGGAGAAGACCGCGATCAGGATCAGGTAGAAGATCCCGAGCATGGCAACGCCCGACCAGGGCTTGCCGAACAGCTGGAGCATCTGTTCCCTGGCGCCGCCGGTGGAGTGGGTTTCGATGGATTGGGCCATGGGATGGGTCCTTACGGGGCCTGGAAGGCAGGATCGTTGCCGGTGGCGGCCATGAGTTCGGCGGGCTTGGCGCCGCGTTCGAAGTGTCCGACGATGCGGCCGCGATCGAGCACCAGCGAGCGGTCGCTGATGCCGGCGACTTCCTCGACATCGGAAGAGAGGATCAGCACGGCATAGCCGCGGTTCGCGAGCTCGCGCAGCTTGCCGTAGATCTCCCGCCGGGCGCCGACATCGACGCCGCGCGTCGGCTCCTCGAGGATCAAGAGCTTGACGCCCTCGACCAGCCAGCGGGCGATGCAGACCTTCTGCTGGTTGCCGCCGGAAAGGGTGCGGATCTTCTGTTCGGGACCGCGCGTGCGGATGCCGAGTTCGCCGATCCAGCGGATGGCGTGCTGGGACTCTTCCGCCTGCGACATGAACAGGCCGCGCTCGAAGCGTTCCTCGAAGGGGAGGGCGATGTTCTCGCGCACGGTCAGGTCGGCGATGATGCCTTCCTTCTTGCGCTCGGCGGCGACGAAGCCGATGCCGGCGAGCTTGCCGTCGCGGGCGCTCATCGGCCGATAGCTCTGCCCGCCGAGGCGGACGTCGGCGGTCTTCAGCGGGCCCAGCGCGCCATAGAGCGCGCGGCCGAGCACCTCGACGCCGGAACCGACCAGGCCAAAGATGCCGAGGATCTCGTTCTGGTGCAGGCTGAAGGCGACGTCTTCGAGCTTGCGCGGGATGGTCAGCTTCTCGACGTTCAGGGTCTCGGCGCCGGCAATACCGGGCGTGCCGACGTCGTAGAGATCATCGACCGTATTGCCGAGCATGGCGGCCAGCACTTCGGCGCGCTTGGTCTCGGCGGTGATGAAGGTGCCGGCGTTTCGGCCGTCGCGCAGCACCACGATGCGGTCGGAAATCTCGAACACCTCGGAAAGATAGTGCGAGATGTAGATGACGGAAACCTTGTTCTCCTTCAGGCGGCGGATGATCCTGAAGATCATCTTCGCTTCCTGCTCGGTGAGTGCGGCCGTCGGCTCGTCCATGACGAGGATGCGCGCCTTGCCGGCCAGGGCCCGCGCGATCTCGACGATGCGCTGCTCGGCGACGGAGAGGCGCTTCACCAGCATGTCGGGCAGGATGTTGGCGAAGCCCAACTGGTCGAGCAGCTCGCGCGACCGGATGCGCATCGCGTCCTTGTCGACCTGCATCACGCCGAACTTTCGCTTCAGCGGCATGTCGCCCAGGAAGATGTTCTCCGCCACCGTCATGTCCGGCATGACCGAGATTTCCTGCGGCAGCAGCTTGACGCCGGAGGCGACGGCCGCCGCCGGATCCTTGAAATCGACGGTTTCGCCATCGACCTGGATCGTGCCGCCGTCGCGATTGTAGAGGCCGGTCAGGATCTTCATCAGCGTCGACTTGCCGGCGCCATTGGAGCCGAGCAGGGCGACGACTTCGCCGGGGTCGACGGTCAGGTCGACATCCGAAAGCACGGGCACGCGTCCGAAGGACTTGCCGATGCCATGCATGCCGAGGCGGGGAGCGGTGGACGCCATGCGGCCCTTCCTGGAATGTTGAGACATCGGCGGACGCCGGAGCGTCCGCCGAAGGATCCGATCAGTTGGTCGGGATCAGGTTCTGGTAGTCGGCGAGGTCCGGCAGAGTGCGGATCTCGGCCAGGTGCTTCTCGAAAGCGGCCTGCGGGAAGGTGAACTGGATCGGGTCCTTGCCCTTGGCGCAGGCGAACTTGTCGTAATAGGTGCAGACATTGTCCTTGGTCACCATGACATGGTTGACCAGGACCGTGTCCGGCACGTCCTTGCCGGCCAGCTGCATTAGCGCCAGCGGGATCAGGTAGTTGCCGTAGCGCTCGGGGAAGTAGCCGACCGATGACACGAAGGCGGCCTCGTCGATCATGGTCTGAATCTCGTCGGCGCCCATGCCGACGACGATCAGGTCCGCCTCGCGGCCGGCCTGCTTGACGGCACGGAGCATGCCGGTCGCCGCCTGGTCGTTGATCGCCGTCACCATGATCGGCGCGCCTTCGGGGATGCGCCCGATGACGTTGTTCATCTGGGTGAAGCTCTCTTCGAGCGTGTTCTTGGTGTCGATCTTGATGATGTGATCGTCCGAGAAGCCCTCGACGGCGGCCTTGAAGCCGGCGACCTGGCCGCCGGTGCGCATGGCCGGGATCGCGCCCGACTGCGGCAGTTCGCCGACGACGAAGAAGCCTTCCTTGACCTTGTCGGCGCCGAACTTGGCGATCGCCGCCTGGCCGAGATAGGCGCCGCCCATGAAGCCGGAGCGGGGGTTGTTGGCGCCGAAGAAGGTCGCGCCCGGCATGGGGATGTCGATTGCCACCACCTTGGTGTTGGCGTCGTTCATCTGCTGCATAATGGTGGCGCCGAAATTGGCGTCGGTCTGGAATTCGGTGACGTGATCGACCTGGCGCTGCAGGAAGCTCTGCGCATTGGCGAGCGCAGTTGCGCCGTCCAGGCGGTTGTCGGTGATCTGCAGGTCGACGCCGGCGGCCTTGGCGTTTTCGACCATGCCGTTTTCGACCTTCAGGCAGAACGAGACGTCGCGCTGCAGGTTGGCGAAGCCGAGAACGAGGTTCTTGCCGTTGTTGGGCTTATGGGCGGCCGTGGCGTCGGCGACCATCGCCTTGAGCTGGTCGGCGCTGAGCATGGCGCCGTCGAACTTGGCCGGATCGAAGCCGTGGAAATCCTCGGCATAGGCGGCGCTGCCGAGCAGAAGCGATAGGACCGCGGCGCTGGCGACGCGGCGCATGGCGTGGAACGGAATCCGAGCGTGCATGGAAAAGTCTCCTCCCTCAAAGAGCATTTTGAATTGGTAAGGCCAATTTCTTGGCGGCAAAACTGGCACGACATTTCGGATGACGCAAGGGTCACGTTGCAATAATTGGCCTGACCAATTCGATTGACGACCTCCGGGTTTTGAATCTAGCCTTGCTGCAAACGACCGCGCGGCAAGCGCAGGTTTGGGGAGGAAACTGCATGCGTCTCGGCGGAGCTGAGTGCTTTGTGCTGCGTTGGCCGGAGCCGAATGATTTCAACCACGAGCGGATGACGCTCCTGGTCCGGGTCGACACGGCCGAGGGCATTTCCGGCTGGGGCGAGGCGATCGCGATGTGGCCGGAGGCGCTCCGCGCCACGGAAACCATCATCCGCGACGGCCTGCTTCCCGTGCTGGCCGAGCGCGATCTTGGCGATGTCGAAGCCTGCTGGCAGGCAATGAAAAATCACTGCTGGTGGTACGGCGAGGGCGGCATCGCCTCGATGGCGATCTCGGCGCTCGACATGGCGCTGTGGGACATCAAGGCCAAGGACGCCGGCAAGCCGCTGGTCGAGCTGTTTGGCGCGCATCACAACTCCCTGCCGGTCTGCGCCAGCCTGCATGTGAACCAGGCGACGATCGAGGCGAGTGTCCGCGAGATCGCAGGCCATATCGCCGCCGGCTTCCGCTCGACCAAGTTGGGGCTTGGAAAACGCGGGCTTTCGAAGGCCGGCCGCGATCCCGATTACGACGTGGCGCTGGTGGCGGCGCTCCGCGAAGCGATCGGGCTGGAAGCCGGCATCATGGTCGACGCAGGCAATGGCACGAAATGGGATCTGGATACCGCGATCCGCACGGTCAAGCGGATGGAAGAGTCTGATATTGCCTGGATCGAGGAGCCCTTCCCGCCGAGCCGGGTCGCCGATCACATCGCGCTGAAGGCAGCCATTTCTACGCCCGTCGCGGTCGGCGAACGGGAATTCACCGTCGCCGGCTATCAGCGCTGGCTCGATACGGGCGCCGCCGACGTGCTCGGTCTTGATCCCGCTCGCATCGAAGGCGTCACCGGCTTCCGCAAGGTAGCTGCGGTGATCGAGGCGGCGGGCAGGATGGTCAACGCGCATGCCTGGAGCACGGCGGTGCTGACCGGCGCAAGCCTTCATCTGTCGCTGGCCTCGAAGGCGGCCGAGCTTTTCGAACTGAAGCCGCTGGTCGGGCCGATGCAGTTCGATCTCATCGAAAAGCCGTTCTGGCACGAAAACGGGCTGATCTCGGCGCCAAGCCGCCCCGGCCACGGCGCGGAACCGCGCGCGGACGTGCTGGCCCGGTATCGGGTGAACTAGGGGCGGGGATGGCGGACGGACCCTCACCCCAACCCTCTTCCGCAAGCGGGCGAGGGGGCGGTTGGAGCCCGGTCTCGACGCCTCCGCCCCGCCGGCCAAGAAAGCCCTCGCCCGCTTGCGGGAGAGGGTGGGGTGAGGGGCTTGCTTGGGCTTCCCCTGCCACGGGAAGGACGGAGACGGGGTCGGCAGAACTCCGTCATCCCTGCGAAAGCAGGGATCCATTCAGCAGAAGCCTCGCCGCGATCCGTCCCGATGCCGCGGCCGTATGGATCCCTGCTTGCGCAGGGATGACGGCGAGGGTGGGGATACGGCGGAGCCAGGGCTGAGGCATCGACCCAAGCCCGGCCTCAAACCCGGTCCGGCTTCTCGGTGGGATGATTTGGGTTGTCGCGGGGCCGCCATTCGCAACGGCGCGGAGTAGCTGCGGCCAGAAGTGAGGGGAGAATGGAAATGGCTCGTGCCGAGGAAAGCCCGATGAAAACCGTGATGGTCTATGGCGATTCCAACAGCTGGGGCGCGGAACCGCAGCCACAGCGCGGCGTCGGGGGGCGGTTCGCGCCGGATGTGCGCTGGCCGGGCGTCATGCAGAAAATTCTCGGCAACAGCGTGCAGGTGATCGCCGAGGGGCTGAACGGCCGCACCACCTGCGTCGATGATCCCGTCGAGGGCCATCACAAGAATGGCGCGCGGTTTTTGCAGGTGGCGATCGAGACGCATATGCCGCTCGACCTCGTCATCATCAAGCTCGGCACCAATGATCTGAAGGCGCGGCTTTCGATGCAGGCAGGCGACATCGCCGATGGCGCGGTTCGCCTTGCCGACATCGTGCTCGGCTCCGCGACCGGGCCGCAGGGTAGGGCGCCCAAGGTGCTGCTCGTCGTCCCGGCGACGTTGTCGAAACTCGGCTGGCTGACCGAAATGTTCGAAGGCGGCACGGAGAAATCGCGAAAACTCGCCGCCGAATTTGCCCGCGCGACCAAGGGGCGAAATATCGAGATGTTCGATGCCGGCTCGGTGATCGCCTCCAGCGAGGTCGACGGCATCCATCTGGACGCTGACGCGCATCGCATCCTGGGCGAGGCGCTTGGCGCGCGTGTCGGAAAAATCCTGGCGGATTGAGGGGGAAAAAAATGGCGCATGACACGCTCAAAGTCGGTCTGTTCGGCATCGGTCTCAACGCCTACTGGCCGCAATTCGCCGGTCTCGAACCGCGCCTGCGCGGCTATATCGAGCGGGTGGCCGAAAAGCTGGCGCGACCCGGCGTCGAGATCGTCAATCTCGGGCTGATCGACGACCCGGAAAAGGCGATGGACGCCGGCCACCAGCTCCGCGCCGCCGATGTCGATCTGATCTTCCTGCATGTGACGACCTATGCGGTGTCCTCGACCGTGCTGCCGGTGGTGCAGCGCGCCAAGGTGCCGGTCGTGATCCTCAACCTGCAGCCTGAAGCGGCGATCGATTACGCCAGCTTTAACGCGCTCGAGGATCGAACCCAGATGACCGGCGAATGGCTCGCCTTTTGCGCCGCCTGTCCGGTGCCGGAGATCGCCAATGTCTTCCGCCGCTCGGGCATCGATTTCCATCAGGTGACCGGCGTGCTCGATGGCGACGCGCATGTCGACCGCGAGATCGAGGCCTGGATCGAGGCGGCGCGCGTCGCCTATGTCATGTCGCACAACCGCCTTGGCCTGATGGGCCGCTACTATAATGGCATGCTCGACATCTATTCCGACACGACGGCGCAGGTCGCGACCTTTGGCGGGCACTTGGAAATCGTCGAGATCGACGAACTGGCGGCACTGCGCAAACAGGTCACCGAGATCGAGGCAACGGCCCGTGTCGACGCCTTTCGCGATGAGTTCGAGATCCAGCCCGATTGCGACCCGGCCGAACTGCTGCGTGCGGCGCGGACGTCGGTGGCGCTCGACCGGCTGGTCGCGAAGCACAAGCTCGGTTCGCTGGCCTATTACTACGAATCGACGCCCGGCCATGACCATGAGGACGTGATTTCCTCGGTGATCCTCGGATGCTCCTACCTGACGGCGCGCGGCGTGCCGGTGGCGGGCGAATATGAGGTGAAGAACGCCCAGGCGATGAAGATCCTCGACACGTTCGGGGTCGGCGGCTCCTTCACCGAGTATTACGGCATCGATTTCAACGACGACATCGTGCTGATGGGCCATGACGGCCCCGGCCACACGAAAATTGCCGAGGGCAAGACCAAGGTCCGGCCGCTCAAAGTCTATCACGGCAAGGTCGGCTCGGGCGTCAGCGTCGAGATGTCGGTGAAGCACGGCCCAGTGACGCTGCTCTCGGTCGCCGAGGATGGCGCCGGCAAGCTGAAGCTGGTGGTGGCGGAAGCGGAATCGGTGCCGGGTCCGATCCTCGAGATCGGCAACACCAACAGCCGCTACCGCTTCCCCATAGGCGCGCGGAATTTTGTCGAGCAATGGAACGCCCAATGCCCGGCGCATCACTGCGCGATCGGCATCGGCCATATCGCCGACAAAATCGAGAAGCTCGGCCTGCTGCTCGGCATCCCGACGGTAAAGGTCTGCTGAAAAAAGCGGGCGTCCCGATGCGGAGTCCGGGACGCCCGACGCAAGATCTCAGGGAGTGATCGCGACCTTCAGCACGCCGTCGCGCTGGTGGCCGAACAGGTCGTAGGCCGCCTCGATGTCGTCGAGCTTGAAGCGGTGGGTGACCAGCGCTTTCAGGTCGACGCGGCCGGAAGCGACCACGTTCATCAGGCGACGCATGCGCTCCTTGCCGCCCGGGCAGAGCGAGGTGATGATCTTGTTGTCGCCAAGCCCGGCCGAGAAGGCGCTGAGCGGGATCTTGAGATCGTTCGAATAGACGCCGAGGCTGGAAAGCGTGCCGCCCGGACGCAGCACGCGCAGTGCCGATTCGAACGTGCCCTGGGTGCCGAGCGCCTCGATCGCGACGTCGACGCCGCGACCGTCGGTGAGCTTCATGATCTGCTCGACCGGGTCGCCCTTCTTGAAGTCGACGACGATATCGGCGCCGAGCTTCTTGGCGACAGCCAGCCGCTCGGGAACCGTATCGACGCCGATGATGGTGGTGGCGCCCATCAGCTTGGCGCCGGCGACGGCGCAAAGGCCGATCGGGCCGAGCGCGAAGACCACGACCGTGTCGCCGATCCGGACGCCGCCGCTCTCGGCGCCGGCAAAGCCCGTCGACATGATGTCGGGGCACATCAGGATCTCTTCGTCCGAAAGGCCCTCGGCGACCGGGCTCAGATTGGCCGCGGCGTCGGGGATCAGGACGTATTCGGCCTGGCAGCCGTCGATGGTATTGCCGAATTTCCAGCCGCCCATCGCCTTGAAGCCATGCTTGGTGCCGGGACCATCCTGCGAGCCGCAACCGCAGAGGCAGGCATAGCTGTGGCCGCTGGGGGTGATCGCGCCGGCAATGACGCGCTGGCCCTCTTGATAGCCCTCGACGGCGGAGCCGAGCTTCTCGATCACGCCGACCGGCTCATGGCCGATGGTCAGGCCCTTGGCGACCGGGTACTCGCCCTTGAGGATGTGGATGTCGGTGCCGCAGATCGTCGTCGTCGTGATGCGCATCAGGGCATCGCGGGGTCCGACATCGGGAATTGGCTTTTCGTCGAGAACGATACGACCCGGCTCGACGAAGATGGCGGCTTTCATGCGTGGCATCTGGACCTCCTGCACCCTAATGGAGCGCGAAGGATAGCCGAGCCGTAAGACAGCCGAATTGATACACGTCAAGGTAACGTAAAATTGATCGAGATACCCGGCAGGGTTGCGTCAGGCCTTGGTGTCGGGAAGGCTCTCGGAGGACATCGCCGAGGACGGGGGAACGTCGGCCTGGGATTCCGGCATGTTGGCCTTGGCCTCGGTGCGGTCGCGATAGATCGCGGCGCGGGCGAGCAGCATCAGCGTCACCGGCGTCGTCACGGTGACGAACACGGTGATCAGCAGTTCGTGCAAGGCGAGGCGCGATTGCAGCACCGAGAAGAACAGGATCGAGCCGAGCAGGATGCCGCCGGCGCCGCAGGTGGTGCCGAGCGTGGGGGCGTGGACGCGCTCGTAGAAGCTGCTGAACCGCACCAGGCCGATGGTGCCGAGCAGGGTCAGCGCCGCGCCGACCAGCAGCAGCAGCGAAACGAGGATCGCCGCCCAGAGCGGGAAATCGTCGAGGCCGGTCATTCGATCACCTCGCCGCGCATCAGGAACTTGGCGAGCGCCGCCGTCGAGACGAAGGCGAGCAGCGCGATGACCAGCGCGGCCTCGAAATAGATCGTGCTGCCAGTGCGGATGCCGAAGGTGAGGATCAGCAGCATGGCGGCGACATAAAGCGCGTCGAGGCCGAGCACCCGGTCCTGCGCGCGCGGGCCGGCGATGACGCGGAAGGCGGCGCAGCCCATGGCCGCGACCAGCATCCATTGCGACAGGGTGACGGACCAGAAGAGGATCGTCGCGCTCATTCGAAAATCTCCGACAGCATGCGCGCATAGCGGTTGCGGATCAGCTCGATCCAGGCGTTCTCGTCGACGAGATCGAGCACATGGATCAGCAGCCGGCCATTATCGGCATGATATTCGACCCAGGCGGTGCCGGGCGTCGCGGTCAGGATGCAGGCGAGAACCGCCAGGCCGGTGCGGTCGCGCAGTTCGAGCGGGATGATGACGAAGCCGGAAGTGCGCTCCCGCCGCTTGCCCAGCAGGATGATTCCTGCGACCGCGACGTTGGAGCGGAAGACGTCGCCCAGCACGACGAAGAACAGGCGCGGGATCACGTCCCAGTGCCGGATGCGCGGCTTGGAAGGCTGCAGCGCCGCCATGGCCCAGGACGCGCCATAGGCGAAGATCGTGCCCAGGATCAGGTGGCCGAGCGAGAAGCTGTTGAGCAGCAGCCACATCAGGATCAGCGATGCGGTCAGCAGCGGATAGGGCAGCACCCGTCTCATGGCGCGGCCTCCTTGGCGGGCGACGGCACGCGCGGCGCGTGCATCACGCCCTCGATATAGGTCGCGGGCGAATGCAGCGCCTGTGCCGTCTGTTCCATGTAGCGCATCGCCGGTCCGCCGAAGACCGTCAGCCCGACGCAGAGCGTCAGCAGGAAGGCGACCGGCGCGATTTCCATCAGCAGCACCCGCGGCACGCGGCCCTCGATCGGCGCCCAGAAGGTCTGGATGCCCGAACGGGTGATGGCGATCATCGCGGCCAGGCCGGAAAGCACCAGCAGGCCGATGAAGGTCCAGGCCGAGAGCGACAGCGTGCTGCCCTGGGTCAGGCCGTTCGGATTGAACACCGCCGTCAGGATGGCGAACTTGCCGACGAAGCCCGAGAGCGGCGGCAGGCCTGCCAGCAGCAGGCCGCAGCTCGCAAAGCAGATGCCGAGGATGACGAGGGTCGCGGGAATGGCGACGCCGACTTCCTCTTCCGCCTCTTCCTCCTCCATGTCGTCGCCATAGGCGTCCATGGTCACGGCCAGCACGTTGGCGGCGGGGTCCTGCACGCGGTCGATCAGCTCGTTCAGCAGGAAGAAGGCGCTGACCGCCAGGGTCGAGGAAACCAGGTAGTAGAGCGCGCCGGCGGTTGTCGGTGCGTTGGCCATGCCGGTCGCGGCCAGCAGCGTGCCGGACGAAACCAGGATGTAGAAGCCTGCGAGCCGGCCCTTCGCTTGCGAGGCCAGCACGCCGACGATGCCGAAGGCCATGGTCGCCATCCCTCCGACCAGAAGCCAGTTGTCGCCGAAGCCGGTCGAATCGCCCGCTCCGGCGCCGAACAGCAGGGGCGAAAGCCGCATCAGCGCATAGACGCCCACCTTGGAGAGGATCGCAAAGATCGCGGCGACGGGCGCGGCGGCGGCGTTATAGGCGGTGGGGAGCCAGAAGCCGAGCGGCCACATGCCCGCCTTGACCAGGAAGGCGATGCCGAGAATGCCGGCGCCGGCATCGAGCAGCATGCGGTCGGAAGCCGGCACCAGCGCGATGCGCACGGCGAGGTCGGCCATGTTCAGCGTGCCGGTGACGCCATAGATCATGGCGACGCCGATCAGGAACAGCGACGAGGCGGCCAGGTTGATGACGATATAATGCAGGCCCGCCTTGACGCGCAGCGGGCCGGAGCCATGCAGCATCAGGCCGTAGGACGAGGCGAGCAGCACCTCGAAGAAGACGAACAGGTTGAACAGGTCGCCCGTCAGGAAGGCGCCGTTCAGTCCCATCAGCAGCAGCTGGAACAGAGTGTGGAAATGCGGGCCGCTCTTGTGCCAGCGCGCCAGCGAATAGATCAGCGCCGGCAGCGCCAGCATCGCGGTCAGCACCAGCATCATCGCCGAAAGCCGGTCGAGCACCAGCACGATGCCGAACGGCGCCGGCCAATTGCCGAGCAAGTAGACGAGGGCGGCCGCCTTGTTCGCGGCCGTCGGCGTATCGGCGATGTCGAGCAGGGACACGGCGACCAAAGCCAGCAGGATCGTCGAGACCACGTTGATCGTGGCCTTCAGCCGGTGCCGGCGCTCGTCGAACATCAGCAGCAGCGCGCCGGTGAGCAGCGGCAGCAGCACCGGGACGATCACGAGATGATCCAGCCAACCCATCAGTTGGGCTCCCGGCCATCGACGTGATCGCTACCCGTCAACCCGCGCGAAACGAGCAGTACGACGAGGAACAGCGCGGCGGTGGCGAAGCCGATGACGATGGCGGTCAGGACGAGGGCCTGGGGGATGGGGTCTGCGTAATCGGCGGGATTCACGGGCCCTCCCGAGGCCAGCACGGGTGGGGCCGCGACTTTCAGCCGGCCCATCGAGAAGATGAAGAGATTGACGCCATAGGCGATCAGCGACAGCCCGATGATGAGCTGGTAGGTGCGCGGCCGGAACAGCAGGAAGACGCCGGACCCGATCAGGACGCCGATGCCGATGGAGAGGATGAGTTCCATCAGGGAGCCTCCTCGCTGGGGCCGGCCGCCGCCCGGGGCGCGCGCAGGCGCCGGATCGACTGGTGGGCGAGCGCGATCAGCATCAGCGTGGTGGCGCCGAGAACCAGCGAGAAGACGCCGAAATCGAACAGCAGCGCGGTTGCCGCCGGAACGGCGCCGATCCAGGGCAGCTCGATATATTGCGAATGCGTGGTGAGGAACGGATAGCCGAGCAGCCACGAGCCGGATCCGACGGCCACCGCCAGCAGCAGTCCGATGCCGATCCAGCGCACCGGAAGGACGCGGAGCTTGTCTTCCACCCAAACCGTGCCGGCAGCCATGTATTGCAGGATGAAGGCGGCCGCGAGCGCGATGCCGGCCGCAAAGCCGCCGCCCGGCAGGTCGTGCCCGCGCATGAACAGATAGGCGGCGAAGACGATGATCACCGGGAACAGCCACTGCATGATCACGGCCGGCACGAGCAGATAGTCGCTGACCGTGTCGCCGAGCTTGCGGTCGGGCCGCGCATCGTCATCCGCGTTCTGGATCCGCTGCTGCTCCGGGGAATCGACGCTGTCGGCCGCCGGGCGGAAGCGGCGCAGCAGCGCATAGACCGTCAGCGCCACGACGCCCAGAACCGTCATTTCGCCCATGGTGTCGAAACCGCGGAAATCGACCAGGATGACGTTGACCACGTTGCGTCCGCCGCCTTCCGAATAGGCCTTTTCGAGGAAATAGTCGGAAATCGTGTCCGGCATGGAGCGGGTCATGATGGCGTAGGAGATCAGCATCATGCCTGTGCCGGCGGCCGCGGCGACGATCAGGTCGCGATAGCGGCGCAGCTTGGCGCCGAGGCCGGAGTCGCCGGCCGAGATTTCCGGCGAGCGCTTCGGCAGCCAGCGCAGGCCGAGCAGGATCAGCACCGTGGTGACCACCTCGACCAGCAACTGCGTGACGGCGAGATCGGGCGCGGAGAACCACAGGAAGGTTATGCAGGTGACGAGACCGGCGCCGCCCATCAGCGTCAGCGCGACGAGTCGGTGGAACTTGGCCTGCCAGGCGGCGCCGATGGCGCAGACGATGGCGATCGCCCAGAGGCCGACAAAGGCCGGATCGGCGCCGGCGAGCGTCAGCTTGTCGCGATTGAAGCCGAGGATGGTCAGCGGCCACACGGCGGCGACGATGGCGACCAGCACCAGCAGCCGAAGCTGCGGCTGCAGCCGGCGGGTGCCGAGGCGCGCTTCCAGGAAACGCGCCCAGCGCCACGACATCGTGACCATGGCGCGCTCGAAGATGCGCTGGCCCTTCAGCCGGCGGAAATAGGGCGGTCCTTCCTCGCTGGTGGCGAGATAGTTCTTCAGCAGCGCGAACAGGATCAGGCCGGCGGCGAGCGCGCCGAGGCTCATCATCAGCGGCAGGTTGAAGCCGTGCCAGATCGCCAGGCTGTATTCCGGCGTCCGGTCGCCGAGCACCGAGGTGACGGCGGTATGGAGATACGGTCCGATCGTCAGGCCGGGCAGCGTGCCGACCACGAGGCAGGTGAGCACCAGCAGCAGGATCGGGAAGCGCATCCAGAAGGGAGGCTCATGCGGCACGCTCGGCAGGTCGGTCGGCGGCGGGCCGAAGAAGGTCGAGTGGATGAAGCGCACCGAATAGGCGACGGCAAAGGCGCTGCCGAGGAAGGCGGCATAGGGCGCGATCGTGTCGAGGATCGAATTGACATGCGTCTCGATCGTCTCTGCGAAGAACATTTCCTTCGACAGGAAGCCGTTCAGCAGCGGCACGCCGGCCATGGCGGCGCTGGCCACCATCGCCAGCGTCGCGGTGAACGGCATGAAGCGGAACAAGCCGCTCAGCCGCCGCATGTCGCGCGTACCCGTCTCGTGATCGATGATGCCGGCCGCCATGAACAGCGACGCCTTGAAGGTCGCGTGGTTCATCATGTGGAAGATGGCGGCGACGGCGCCAAGCGGGCTGCCGAGGCTGAGCAGCATGGTGATCAGGCCGAGATGGCTGATGGTCGAATAGGCGAGCAAGCCTTTGATGTCCTGCTGGAAGATGGCGAAATAGGAGCCGAGCAGGAAGGACATCATGCCGGCCAGGCCGATGATCCAGAACCATTCATTCGTGCCCGCCAGCACCGGCCAGAACCGCGCCAGCAGGAAGACGCCCGCCTTCACCATGGTGGCGGAATGCAGGAAGGCCGACACCGGGGTGGGGGCTGCCATGGCGTTGGGCAGCCAGAAATGGAACGGGAACTGGGCACTTTTGGTCAGCGCGCCGAGGGCGATGAAGCAGAGCGTCGGCACATAGAGCGGATGCTCGCGGATCAGGTCGCCGGAGGCGAGCACGACGTCCAGTTCGTAGCTGCCGACGATGTGGCCGATCAGCAGCACGCCGGTCAGCAGCCCGAGGCCGCCAATGCCGGTGATCGTCAGCGCCATGCGCGCGCCGTCACGGGCGCTGGCATTGTGGTGCCAGTAGCCGATCAGCAGGAAGGAGAAGATGCTCGTCATCTCCCAGAACACGACGAGCAGGATCAGATTGCCCGACAGCACGATGCCGAGCATCGAGCCCATGAAGGCGAGGAAGAACGAGAAGAAGCGCGGAACCGGGTCTTCGCGCGACATGTAATAGCGCGCATAGAGCACCACGAGCAGGCCGATCGCGGCGACCAGCAGCGCGAACATCCAAGCGAAGCCGTCCATCCGCAGCGAGAAATTGAGGCCGAGCGCGGGGATCCAGTCGATCTCGTTGCGCACCGCGCCGAAGGAGGCGACGGGCGAATAGAGCATGACCGCGATGATGAGACAGATCGTTGTCACGCCGCCGGCAAGGGCCGCGGCGGCGGTTCGGGCATTTGTGGGGAGCGCCGCAGCGAGAATGCTCCCGGCAAATGGCAGGCCGACCATCAGAATTAGCGATGCGTCGTCCGTCATTGGTGCCGTGGCCCGCTCGAACACAGGCCCCATTGCCTGATCTCACCCATTATGGTTGACTTGGGGGACGTTAGGCAAGGCTTTGAAACGATGAATCTGCTTCCGGAGCAATGTCGGGCGGCGCGGGGACTGCTTAACTGGACACAGGAGCATCTCGCCAGCCTCGCGGGCGTGTCGCGTAGCACGATCAAGGACTTCGAGTGCAATCGCCATGCGATTCACCGGGCCACGGAGGCGCTGCTGATTCGAGCTTTCGAGGATGGCGGCGTCCGTCTCATCCCTGCCGAGGGCGAGGGCCCCGGCGTCCGCCTGACCTGCCGCTGCGCCGGCGCCCAATCAGGGCTGGTGAACTGACGGCGGGGGCGTTCTTCGCCTCTTCCTGCGATCCCGGCAGGCCCTTTCGCTGCGCGCAGGCCATGCCATCCGCGGCCGTCATCCCGACGAAGGTCGGGGTCGCCATATCTCCCGGGGCGGTGTTCATGGGCCCCAGCCTTCGCCGAGGCGACGGAGTTTCGCGCATGCGCCGGGCGCGGACGGGCGCCCCACACTGAGAACTCTCTAAAGCCGTCTTGGAATCAAAAAAGGGCTGCCGCGCGGTTGCGGGCAGCCCTTCTTTTCACGCCGGGGCGTAGATCTTACTTGGCGTCCGCCAGGAACGGAGCCAGGTCGAGCTTGGCGCCCATGTACTTCTCGAAGATGGTCGAGAGCGAGCCGTCGTCGGCGCCCTTCTTGACCCAATCGAGCAGCCAGGCCTTCAGCTCCGGCTCGTTCTGGCGCAGGCCGATGCCCAGCGGCTGCTGGACGACTTCGGCCTTCATTTCGAGTTCCTTGGCCGGGTAGCGCTCGGCCAGGGTCAGGAACATGCCGTAGGGCGCGCACATGGCGTCGACCTGGCCGGACATCAGCGCGGTGATCGTGGTCGCGTCATCGTCGAAACGGACGAGCTTGGTATCGGCCGGAGCCTTCTTGGTCAGCTCGGTGTCCTGCAGATTGCCGCGGACGACGCCGACGCGCTTGCCGGACAGGTCCTCGAGCGACTTGATCTCGACGCCCTTGGGGCCGAACACGATCAGGCGGTTGACCGAGTAGGGGACGAAGTCGACGACCTTGGCGCGCTCCGGGGTGATCGCGAAGGACGAGATCACGATGTCGGTCTTGCCGGTGAGCAGGAACGGCACGCGGTTCGGGCCGGTCACTTCGACGAGGCGCATCTTCACGCCGAGATCCTGGGCCAGCTTGTTCGCGACGTCGACGTCGGCGCCTGCGGGCTTCAGGTTGGCATCGGTCATGCCCCATGGCGGCGCACCGAGGTCGATGGCGATCGCGATCTCGCCCTTGGCCTTGATGTCGGCCAGAAGATCGGCCTTGGCAACACCGGCGACGCCGAGTGCCAGGGTCGCGGCGAGCGCGACGCGGGTCAGAAACTTCATGTCATTACCTCCAGTTGAAACGTCAAAGGCCGCTGCTGAGAAACTGGCGCAGTTCCGGAGTCTTCGGATCTGCGAAAATCTCGGCCGGCGGACCTGCCTCCCAGACCTTGCCCTGATGCATGAACACGACGACGTCGGCGAGCCGGCGCGCAAACGCCATTTCATGCGTCACCAGAACCATCGTCATGCCCTCGCGGGCGAGGTCTTCCATCACCTTCAGCACTTCGCCGGTCAGTTCCGGGTCGAGCGCCGAGGTCACTTCGTCGAACAGCAGCACTTTTGGTGAAAGCGCGAGCGAGCGGGCGATGGCGACGCGCTGCGCCTGGCCGCCCGAAAGCTGTTCCGGATAGGCTTCGGCCTTGTCGGCGAGGCCGACCATGGCGAGCACCTTCTGGGCGATCGCCTCGGCCTCGGCGCGGGGCTTCTTCTGCACCACCGTCAGCGCCAGCGTGATGTTGCGCAGCACGGTCAGGTGCGGGAACAGGTTGTAGCTCTGGAACACCATGCCGACATCGGTGCGCAGGCGCTTGACCGACGGGCGGTCGCCCATCGAGACCTTGTTGCCGCACACCTCGATGGCGCCGCCATTGATCTCCTCGAGCGCATTCATGCAGCGCAGGAGCGTGCTCTTGCCGGAGCCAGAGCGTCCGACGATGGCGACCATGGTGCCGCGCTCGATGGTCAGCGACACACCGTGCAGCACCTGGAGGGGGCCGAAACTCTTCGAAACATTGTCGACGACGATGATGGGTTCGGCGCCCGGCACGGCTTCGTTCCGAGGTCTCGTGCCGGTGGCTTCATTTACCGACATTGAGCTTCCTTTCGAAATGTCTGCTGGCGAGAGAGAGGGGGTAGCACATGGCGAAATAGATCATCGCCACGAAGACGAAGGTGATGAACGGCTCGAAGGTCGAGTTGTTGACGATCTGTCCAGCTCTCGCGAGCTCGACGAAACCGATGATCGAGGTGATCGAGGTGTTCTTGATGATCTGGACCATGAAGCCGACGGTCGGCGGGATCGCGATACGGGCTGCCTGCGGCAGGATGACGTATCGATACTGCTGCAGCCGGTTCAGGCCGATGCAATTGGAGGCTTCCCACTGCGTCTTCGGTACGGAGAGGATGCAGCCGCGCCAGATCTCGCCCAGGAAGGCCGAGGTGTAGAGCGTGAGCGACAGGCCCGCGGCGACGATCGGCGGGATATCGAGGCCGAGGATCGACAGGCCGAAATAGGCCAGGAACAGCACCACCAGCAGCGGCGTGCCCTGGATGATCTGGATGTAGGCGGACGACACCCAGCGCAGCCAGCGGATCTGCGAGACGCGGCCGAGCGCCAGGGCGAGGCCGACAATGCCGCCGCCGATGAAGGCCAGCACCGACAGCAGCAGCGTCCAGCGCGCGGCCTCGATGAGGTAGATCAGATGGGTGGAGGAAAACGTGATCATGGCTTCACCTCACCTCACGTGCGCAGCTTGCGGCGGCGGACAAAGGCGACTTCGCCGATGGCCCACAGGACGACGCGGAAGAGGACGGAGAGGGCGAGATAGACGGCCGCGACGATCAGGTAGACCTCGAACGAGCGGAACGTCTCCGACTGGATCATGTTCGCCTCGGCGGTCAGTTCCTGCGCCGAGATCTGCGAGGTGATCGAGGAGGAAAGCATCAGCAGCACGAACTGGCTCGACAGCGCCGGATAGACGCGCTCGACGGCCGGGATCAGCACGATGTGCCAGTAGATCTGCAGCTTGTTGAGGCCGAGGCATTCCGCCGCCTCGATCTGGCCCTTGGCGATCGACTCGATGCCGGCGCGGATGATCTCGCTGCCATAGGCGCCGGTGTTGATGACCAGGGCGATGACGGCGGCCGTCTCGGCCGAAAGGCGCAGGCCGAGGCTGGGCAGGCCGAAATAGACGATGAAGATCTGCACCAAAAGTGGCGTGTTGCGGATCACCTCGACATAGGCGCCGACCAGACCGGAGGCGAGCCTGTTCTTGCCGGAACGGATGATGGCGCAGACCAGCGCGACGACGAAGCCGATGGCGATCGACGTCCCCGCGAGCAGGATCGTCTGCCAGGCGCCGCGCATGAAGGCGGGCCAGGTCGTCAAAAGAAATGAGAAGTCAAATGAGTATGAGATCATCCCGTCGCCTGCTGTTGGTGGGCTCGGTAGGGGGAGCGAGATCGCGGATGGCAGCGGTTTTTCGCTACACGGCGCGGATCTTCGAGGCGGCTTGGCCCGTCATGACGTTGCACCGGCCCGTTCCGTCGACGGCGGCATAGTCCCCGCGGACGGCGATCGCAACACCGGATGGCTGTGGCAATCCGACCTAGGCGGAATCGTAAGGCTCCCGTTCGATGCCCGGTGCGGGACCGGGCGGTGCGGCGTGGAAGCCATAGGGCTCGTGGTGTTCATTGCGTCGCCTTGGTCGAACCTCCTCCCGGAGGCATCCTAGTGGAACTGCGCCGGTGAGGGCGGAACCGCGCGGGCCTTGTCGAGCTGCCAGGATCCGGTGTCGCGATGGGTTCGCGCAGCCGGATCACTCCCTGGCTCCAGACCGCTCGGATCCGTGTGCCAGTCGGGCTTCCCTTGCCTCTTTGTGCGTCCCGGCACTAGTATTCTAGTCTACGGTTCTTGACAATATGGCCCAACAATCGGCTTGTTTGGCCGGAGTGGACGGCGGAAACGTTTGGTTTCATTCTAAGATTCAGCGTATCCACCGAGGGTGGGACGCAAAAAAGCCGAATAAAAAAGCAGGGGGCGGAATCATGGAAGCGGGAAACCACTCGCTCGGGGCGATTCTGGACGACGCCAATCTCACGCGCGACCGGCGCGCCTCGCAGCAGGTTTATGACCTGCTGCGGCGGGCGATCCTGTCGCTGCAGCTCGTGCCCAACCGGCCGATCTCCGAGCAGGACGTGGCCAACCGCCTCTCCGTCAGCCGCACGCCCGTCCGCGAGGCCTTCATCCGCCTGTCGGAGGAGGGGCTGCTGACCAGCTATCCGCAGCTCGCGACGGTGATCGCGCCGATCCGCATGGAAGCGCTGCTGGAGGCGCAGTTCCTGCGCGAAGCGATCGAATGCGCCACGGCGGAGCGTGCCGCGCGCATCATCGACGAGGACGGCATCATCCGCCTGCGCGCCGTGCTCGCCCGCCATGCGGCGGCGCTCGAGGCCGAGCGGTGGCCGGAATTCCACCTGCTCGACGAGGAGACGCACCGGCTGATCTGCGAGGTCGCCGGCCTGCGCGGGCTCGGCCGCCCGGTGGAGCAGGCGCGCGGCCATCTCGACCGCGTCCGTTACCTGACGCTGCCTGAAATCGACACGTCGCGCCGGGTCGTCGCCCAGCACACGACGGTGGTTGAGGCGATCTGCGAGCACCGGCCCGAAGACGCGCGCGAGGCGATGCGCGTGCATGTGCGCGACCTGCTGCCCCGCCTCGAGGGTCTGCGCGAGCGCTATCCCGATTTCTTCGAGGAAAAGCCCCAGTTCGCCCGCCGCGCGCCCGGCCGCTAGGGGCCAGCAAGCCCGCCATGGATGGCCTCATTCCTTACCTCTCCCGGCGGGAGAGGTCGGAGCGAAGCTCCGGATGAGGGTTTCGGGAACTTGTCTGAAAGGCCGTAAACTCTCACCCGCCGCACTGCGTGCGTCGACCTCTCCCTCAGGGAGAGGTGAAGCAGGCTTTAGGTATACGCTCTGCCATCATCCCCGCCGAAGTGCGACCCGTTTCCTTGGCCGGTGTTTATGGGCCCCGGCCTTCGCCGGGGCGACGAGCCTCTGTCTGCATCATAAGCGTATGGCGTCCGCGACGTTCAGTCAGCAGTTCCCTCACCCCACCCTCTCCCGCGAGCGGGCGAGGGCTTTTCCGCCGAGGCAGTGTCGAAGGGAAGACTGGGTGCGATGGGCTCCCTCTACCGCTTGCGGGAGAGGGGTGGGGTGAGGGTCTTCGTGAGCTACAACCCGAAATAGTCCGCCATCAGTTCCAACTGCTGGTCGAGCATCGGCTTGCCCAAGTGGATGCGGCAGCCGGCGGCCTCGGCCGCGACCAGCAGCGGCGTCATGGTCGGTTGCATGATCACCTCAGCGACGATCATCTCGGGCGTCAGGCGGGCGAAATCGAGCGGCGCGGGGTCTTCGGTGCGCATGCCGAGCGACGTGCCGTTGACGACAAGGTCATGGCCACTTGGGTCGCTGTCGCCGATGAGGACATTGGCATCCGGATGAAGTCCCAGGATGCGCTCGCGCAGCGCCTTGGCCTTGGCGCGGGTGCGGTTGGCGATCGTCAGCTTCGACACGCCGCCCTCGACCAGCGCAAAGGCGATGGCATTGGCTGCGCCGCCGGCGCCGGCCAGATAGGCGCTGCGCCCGGCGATCGGGATGCCGGCGACCCTCAGGCCCGCGACGAAGCCGAGGCCGTCCAGCATGTCGCCGACCAGCCGGCCATCCGGCTCGCGGCGGATCACGTTGACGGCGCCGATGGCGCGGGCGCTCGGGCTGACCTCATCGCACAGCGAAGCCATCGCGCCCTTGTGCGGCACGGTGATAATGGCGCCGTCGAAGCTTCTGAGGTTCCGCAGCGCGTCGGCGAAGTGGGGCAGCGTCTCCGGGGAAATCTGGAACGGCACCATGACGGCGTCGCGGCCGCGCTGGCGGGCTATGCGGTTGATGCCGGGCGGCGCTTTCACATGCGCGATCGGGTCGGCCAGGATGCCGAGCACGCGGGTCTTGCCGGTGATCTCTCGGGTCTCGGTCATGTCGGTGCGCCTTTGTCGGACGTGGTCTGGAAAACAGAGCGCCGCGCCGATCTCTGCGACTCCCAGAACTCGACCATCATCCTGAGGTGCCCGGCAAAGCCGGGCCTCGAAGGAGGGTCCAGGAAACGCGTCTAAGGGAGGCGGGATACGGCGTCGTCTGCAACGAATGAGCTCCGCTGGAACCTCCTTCGAGGCTTCGCTCGCGCGAAGCGCCTCAGGATGATGGCGGAGCCGGTAGATCGGCCCGAAGGCCCGGACATTCATTGTCGGAAAAAGGCGGGCCCCCGAGGGGCCCGCTGCGCTTCTTATTCGGGGATGGTTTCCGGCAGGTTCTGGTTGAAATACTTGACGTAGATCTCGTTCAGCTTGCCGTTCTTCAGGTTGGTCACGACCCACTCATCGACCCAGGTCTTGAGTTCCGAGTCGTTCTTGCGCAGGCCGATCGCCATCGGGTAGGCGGCGAGCGTCAGCTTGACCTCGAGGCCCTTGTCGGCGTTCTGCTCGGCGACCGAGTTGGCGGTCGAAAGGGCTGCCGCGAACACATCCTGCTGGCCGGTGGCGACGGCGGTGTTGGTGGTCGCCTCGTCCTCGTAGCGGACGATGCTGGCGGCGGCGCCGGCTTCCTTGAGGGCGCGCGTCAGCTCGATGTCGGCGGTCGTGCCGCGGGCAACCGCGATGTTCTTGCCGGCGAGGTCGGCGGCTGTGGCGATCGCGACCGCCTTCGGGGCCGAGACGACGACGGGAATGACGCCGTAGGGCTTGGAATAGTTGACGACCTTCTTGCGCTCGGCCGTGATCGAGAACGAGGCGATGACGACGTCGGCCTTGTTGGCGAGCAGGAACGGCACGCGGTTGGCGCCCGAGACCGGCACGACTTCGAGCTTCACGCCGAGATCGTCGGCCAGCAGCTTGGCGGTCTCGATGTCGGAGCCGGTTGCCTGCGCCTGCGCGTCGAGCATGCCGTAGGGCGGATGGCCGATATCGACCGCGACGCGCAGCGTGCCGCGCTCCTTGATCTGCGCGGGCGTATCGGCATGGGCCGTCGCCGCACCGGCGCACAGCGCGAGCGACAGGGTGAGCCCGCCGACCAGATGCTTGAAGTTCATGGTGTTTCCTCCACTGGGTAGTTCGGTTTGACGCCTCTGGCGTCGTTTAGAGACCGTTGCCGACGAACTGGCGCAGCTCCGGCGTCTGGGGATTGTCGAGCATCTCGCCCTTGCCGCTCTCCCAGATGCGGCCCTGGTGCATGAAGACGATCTGGTCCGCGACCGACCGGGCAAAGGCCATTTCGTGGGTCACGAGCATCATGGTCATGCCTTCGGCGGCGAGCTTCGCGATGACGCGCAACACTTCGCCGGTGAGTTCAGGGTCGAGGGCGGAGGTGACTTCGTCGAACAGGATCAGCTTGGGCCGCATGGCCAGCGAACGGGCGATGGCGACGCGTTGCTGCTGGCCGCCGGAAAGCTGCTCGGGATAGTTCTTCGCCTTGTCAGAAAGGCCGACCTGCGCCAGCACCTGATCGGACAGCTCGCGCGCCTCTTTCGAGCCGATCTTGTGCACCTTGCGCGGGGCGAGCGTGACGTTCTGCTCGACCGTCAGATGTGGGAACAGATTGTAGCTCTGGAACACGATGCCGACGTCTTGGCGCAGGTCGCGCAGGTCGACCTTGCCGTCATGCAGCGTGCGGCCGCAGACGGTGAGTTCGCCGGCATTGATCCGCTCCAGCCCGTTGACGCAGCGCAGCGCCGTGCTCTTGCCGGAGCCCGAGCGGCCGATCAGCGCCACGACCTCGCCCGACTTGACCTCGAGATCGATGCCTTTCAACACTTCGAGTTCGCCAAAGCTTTTGCGGACGCCCTGGAAGCGGACGAGCGGGGTATCGCGTCGGGTCATGCTCTGGATCTCGGTCGCGCGTTGCGGGGTGGCGGCGATGTTCATCTGGCTCTCCTCAGCTCCGGCTCAGCCGGCGCTCGAACCGGCGCGCCAGGACCGACATCGGGAAGCAGATGGCGAAATAGATCAGCGCCGCGATGGTGAAGACGGTGAAGGGCATGAAGGTCGAGTTGTTGATCACCTTGGCCGAGTAGGTGAGGTCGAAGAAGCCGATCACCACCGCATAGGAGGTGTTCTTGACGATCTGGACCAGGAAGCCGACCGTCGGCGGCACGGCGATGCGCAGCGCCTGCGGCAGGATGACGAAGACGAAGCGCTGCGTATTGGTCAGCGCCAGGCATTCGCCCGCTTCCCACTGCGTCTTCGGCACGGCCTGAATGCAGCCGCGCCAGATCTCGCCGAGATAGGCGCTGGAATAGAGCGTCATGGCGATGCCGGCGGCGACCAGCGCCGGCACGTCATAGCCGCCGATCGAGATGCCGAAATAGACGACGAACATGATGACCGGCAGCGGGATGCCCTGCACCAGTTGCACGAACAGGCCGGACGCGGTCCGCAGGCTTCTGCGGCGCGAGGCGCGCGCCAGCGCCACCGGCAGGCCCAGTATCGTGCCGCCGACGAAGCCGAGCAGCGACAGGACAATGGTCCAGCCGGCGCCGCGGAAGATGAAGGCGATCTGCTCGATGGTCAGTCCGAACATGGGCGGGATCCGTGCATCGTGGAAGGGGCGGGCGGGAGCAGGCGGGCGGAACGCTAGAGCGGCGTGCCGAGGCGCCGCCGCCGCGGGAAGGACACCTGCGCCACGCCGAGCAGGGTCAGGCGCAGCAGGCAGGACATGACGAGGTAGATGCCGGCGATGACGAGGTAGACCTCGAAGCCGCGGAAGGTGAAGGACTGGATCATGTAGGCGACGCCGGTCAGTTCCTCGGCGGAGATCTGCGACATGATCGAGGTCGCGAGCATCATCAGCACGAACTGGCTGACAAGGGCCGGATAGACCCGCTCGACCGCCTGCGGGATCTGCACCGACCAGAGGCTCTGGCTCGGCTTCAGCGCCAGGCAGGCGGCGGCTTCCAGCTGGCCCTTGGGAATGCTCTGCAGGCCGGCGCGCATGATCTCGGCCGTATAGGCGCCGACATTGATGACCAGCGCGATCACGGCGGCGGGGAAGGGGCCGACGCGGACCTGCAGAACCGCCAGTCCGAAGAACAGCCAGAACACCTGGATGATCAGGGGCGTGTTGCGGATGCCCTCGACATAGATGGTGACGAGGCGCTGCACCCAGGGCGGGCCATAGAGACGGCCGACGGCGCAACCGGTGCCGAGCGCGAAGCCGGGAACGATCGAGACGACGGTCATTCCAAGCGTCAGCCAGATTCCATGCCAAAGTTCCGGCAGATAATCGTTCAGGAACGAGAAATCGAATTCATATGACAAGGCGCAACCCCGCACATTCCGTAGCGATGATGAATCGCAACGGAGCCGTATTTCTGAATCATAAGTTTGGAAGTGGCGCGTTCGTTATCGAGATCTACGCATAGGCTCGATTCCTGCCTTGGCACACCATGCCGGCAGTGCTCCCATATCCTATAATTATTATTGTTTTTCTGTTGACTAGAGCAGATCTAACATGATTGATTGATGCACGCAATAACCATTTTAACGGAAATGATCATGTCGCTCCCGACGCCGTCATCCCCTGTCATCCTGCTCAACCCGCAAGACAATGTGAGCGTGGCGCGGGCGGTCATTCCCGCCGGCACCGTGCTGCCCGGCAGCAATGTCGTGGCGCGGGACGAGATTCCCTCCGGCCACAAGATCTCGATCCAGCCGATCGAGGCGGGCCAGCCCGTGCTGAAATATGGCCAGGTGATCGGGACGGCGAGCGCCGCGATCCAGCCGGGCGAGCATGTGCATCTGCATAATCTGGCGATGCAGGAGAGCGATGTTACCCACAACTTCGCCGCCGACGCGCGGCCGACGCCGCTGCTGCCGGAAGCCGAGCGCCGCACCTTTGAGGGCTATGTCCGCGCCAATGGCGAGGTCGGCACCCGCAATTACATCGGCATCATCACCTCGGTGAACTGCTCGGCCACCGTGTCGCGCGCCATCGCCGACGCCTTCAATCGCGGCGGCGCGCTGGACGGCTATGAGAATGTCGACGGCGTCGTGGCGCTGACGCATGGCACGGGTTGCGCCATATCGACGAAGGCCGAGGGCTACACCTACCTGACCCGCACGCTGAGCGGCTATGCCAAGCATCCGAACTTCGCCGGCATCCTGATGATCGGCCTCGGCTGCGAGACCAACCAGATCGAGCCGATCGTCGAGAAGTTCGGTCTCGAGGTCGGGCCGATGCTGCGCACCATGACGATCCAGCGCCTCGGCGGAGCGCGCAAGACGGTCGAGATCGCCTCCGAGATCATCCGCGAGATGCTGCCGATCGCCAACGCCGCCAGGCGCACGACCGTGCCGCTTTCCGGCCTGAAGCTGGCGCTGCAATGCGGCGGTTCCGACGGCTATTCCGGCATTTCGGCCAATCCGGCGCTCGGCTATGCGGCCGATCTGATCGTGCAGAATGGCGGCACCGCCGTGCTCAGCGAGACGCCGGAGATCTACGGCGCCGAGCATCTCCTGACCCGCCGCGCCGTGACGCCGGCCGTGGCGCAGAAACTGGTCGACCGGATCGAATGGTGGCGCGACTACACCGTGCGCAACGGCGCGGAACTGAACAATAACCCGTCGCATGGCAACAAGGCCGGCGGGCTGACCACCATCCTGGAAAAGTCGCTCGGCGCGGTCGCCAAGGGCGGCACGATGCCGCTCGAAGCGGTGTATGAATATGCCGAGCCGATCAACCAGACCGGGTTTGTCTTTATGGATACACCCGGCTACGATCCCGTAGCGGTAACGGGGCAGGTCGCGGGCGGCTGCAACGTCATCGTCTTCACCACGGGTCGCGGTTCCGTTTCCGGCTTCAAGCCTGCGCCGTGCATCAAGGTCGCTACCAACAGCGAGATGTACGAGCACATGCAGGATGACATGGACGTCAACTGCGGCGGCATCGTCACGGGCGAGGATACGATCGAGGCGGCCGGTCAGCGCATTTTCGAAGCTGTTATCGCCACCGCGTCGGGTCAGTATACCCTCAGTGAAGACTTCGGATTCGGCGATAATGAGTTCGTGCCATGGCAGATCGGCGCGGTGACCTGACGGTCGCGCGAAACGGAAAACGTGCGGAAGGCGGCGGCGTGGATCGCACGCCCGCCTATGCCTCGATCACCGAGCGGCTGCGCCGCGGCATCGAGAGCGGCAGCCTGCCCGAGGGCGCGGTGCTGCTCGAAGGGCCGCTCGCCTCGATCTTCGGATCGAGCCGCTCGCCGGTGAAGCAGGCTTTGGCGCGGCTGGAGGAGGAGGGGCTGCTCAGCCGCTTCGACGGCCGCGGTCTTCTCGTCGGCACCGCCGGCGAGCCTATTCGGCTGAAGATCACGGCCGAGATGTTCGACATGGACGCGGCCGCGATGCCGGTCGCCAAGCATTTCGCCTGGCAATCGCTCTATTATGATTTCGAGCGCGAGGTCATCCTGCGCTCGGTGTTCGGCCGGTTTCGCGTCAACGAGCTGGCGTTGGCCCGGCACTTCAATGTCGGCCGCACCGTGGCGCGCGACCTGCTCATTCACGCGCAGCAGGTCGGCATCGTCGCCAAGGGCGAAAAATCGCATTGGTGGATCGTGCCGCTCGACGAGGCGCGCTTCCAGGACCTTTACGATCTGCGCATGCTGCTGGAGCCGGCGGCGCTTGAAACCGCGGTCGGCGCCATTCCCACGCCCGTGCTCTCGGCGATGGCCGGACGGCTGGAAGACGGCATCAACCGCGCCGGCGACGCCGGCATCGCCGAACTCGACGTGCTGGAGGAGGAGTTGCATATCGGCTGCCTCTCCTATGGCCGCAATCCCGAGATCGTCGAGGCGCTGAAGCGCACCCGCTGCATCCTGGTTTCCGGCAAGCACTTCCAGGTCGCGCTGCAGCGCCAGCCCTTCTTCGATTCCTTCATGGAAGAGCATCTGGAGATCCTGCAGGCGATTGGCCGGCAGGACGTGAACGGCGCCAAGCACCTTTTGCGCGCCCATCTCGAGGCTTCCAGCGAGAAGGCGGCCGAGCGCCTCGCGGCCTTCCGCGCCACCCACCAGGTGTCGCCGACCTCCTATTTCGTCTGAGCCGTCGCCGCCGTCCGATACGAAGCCGTCTTCCCCAAGCCGGGGTCCTGTGCAATCGTCGCGACAAATCTGATGCGAAAATGAAAGCGCGGGAGAGACAGCGGATGGATGGCCGCCGGCGACGGGCACGGACCACGGATAGCCCGGAGCTTGGCGGTGGCGGAGCGGCGCGCGACCGCGGCACCGATCTGTCGATCTCCGTCGAGGACGCGCAGTCGGCCGCCAACGACATCCTCGCCGCCATCCTCGACCGCGAGCCGGGTCTGTCCAAATCCCATCGCAAGATCGCCCAGGCCATCCTTGGCTATCCGCGTGTCTTCGTCGAAAAGCCGATCGAGGAACTGGTCCCCTGGATCGGCGTCTCGGCGCCGACCATCACCCGCTTCAGCCGCGAGGTCGGCTGCGATGGCCTGCGGGATCTCAAGCTGAAGATCATGGGCAGCATGCGGGTCGGCCTGCAATATCTGGAGCCGCAGACCCCGCCCGCGACCCTGATCGAAGTGGGCGAGCGCGTCGCCATGCGGGCCCAGCGCGCGATCGTGAACGCCCAAAAAACCCTGGATCTTGGCGCGCTAGAGCAGGCGATCGAGATCATCAGCCGCAGCCGCATGATCTATGCCTTCGGCTCCGGCGGCGTTTCGAGCTGGCTGATCGAGGAAGTGCACAACCGGCTGTTCCGGCTCGGCCTGCATGTCAGCACCAGCGCAGACCACCAGATGCAGATGATGCTGGCGGCGACGGTCGGGCGCGGCGACGTCATCTTCTGCTCGTCGCTGAGCGGCACCAACCCGGAACTGATGCGCGCGCTGCGCATCGGCGCCGATTATGGCGCGCAGACCATCGGCCTGACGGTGGCCGGCACGCCGCTGGCCGACATGGTCGATATCTCGCTCGCCGTGAACGTCGCCGACGATGGCGACGTGCTGGGGCCGACCTCGGTGCGCTATGCCTTTCTCGCCGTCATCGACATGCTCGCCTATGGCGCGGCGGTGCGCAGCCGCCCGGCGGCGCTGGAGAAGCTGCGGCGGATCAAGCAGCAGTTCACCGTGCATCGCGACTCGGACACCAGCAAGCCGCTGGCGGATTGACGCGGCGCTGCACCGCGAATGGGCTGAAGCTGCCCAGGAATTGATTTTTCAGATCATTTTCTCGCCGCACTGCGAAAAGAGCTCCCATGCGTCTGCGCGAAATGACGGAAAAATGAAAAATTAGCTTGGCGGCCGCCTCGATCGATGCTCATCATCGGGTGCCTTCACGAGGCGGTTTCCGGCCCGTTCGGCCGGTTGCCGCGAGACATGCCTGTCGCCTCGGTCGTCACAACGCAGAGCACCTGCCCACCATGCCATTTGACCTCGTTCTCCAGAAGGGTCGGGTCATCGATCCGTCCCAGGGTATCGACCGGATCACCGACGTCGCCTTTGCCGATGGCAAGGTGGCGGCGATCGGCGATGGCCTTGACGCCGCGGGCGCGGATATCCGCGATGTCTCGGGCCGGATCGTCACGCCGGGCCTGATCGACCTGCACACCCATGTCTATTGGGGCGGCACGTCGCTCGGCGTCGATGCCGAGGCCTATGCCCGGCAGAGCGCGGTCACGACCTCGGTCGACACCGGCAGCGCCGGCCCCGGCAATTTTCCCGGCTTCCGCAAGCATGTGATCGAGCCGAGCGAGGTCCGCATCCTCGCCTATCTGCATGTCTCCTTTGCCGGCATCTATGCCTTCTCCAACCGCATCATGGTCGGCGAGAGCCACGACATGCGCCTGATGGCGGCGCAGGACGCGGTCGAGGTGGCGGATGCCAATCGCGACGTCGTCGTGGGCATCAAGGTGCGCATCGGCCGCCACGCCAGCGGCGATAGCGGCATCGCGCCGCTCGATATCGCGCTGCAGGTTTCCGACGAGCTCGGCATGCCGATGATGGTGCATATCGACGAGCCGCCGCCTTCCTATGAGGCGGTGGTGGATCGGCTGAGGCCGGGCGACGTGCTGACCCATTGCTTCCGCCCGTTCCCCAACGCGCCCATCACCGGCAAGGGCAAGATCAAGCCCGAGGTGATCGCGGCGCGCGAGCGCGGCGTGATCTTCGACATCGGCCATGGCATGGGTTCGTTCTCCTGGAAGACCGCGCGCGCCATGCTGGAGCAGGGCTTTGCGCCGGATACGATTTCCTCCGACGTGCATGCGCTCTGCATCGAGGGCCCCGCCTTCGACCAGGTCACGACGATGTCGAAGTTCCTCCATCTCGGCATGCCGCTGAACGAGGTGGTCGCCGCCTCGACGCTCAACGCCGCCAAGGCGCTGGCCCGGCCGGAACTCGGCACGCTGAAGCCCGGCAGCCCCGGTGATGCCAGCATCCTGTCGATCCGCAATGGCGCCTTCCCGCTGGAAGATTCGCGCAACGGCATCGTCACGGCGGAGGAGCGCATCTTCGCGGATGGCGTCGTCGTCGCCGGCAAGTGGTGGCACTCGAACTAAGTCCGGGCAAACCGGCGCGATGAAAGAGCAGGGGACTGGATCATGTTGAATACGGACATAGAGAGCTTCAGCAATTTCATCGACGGCGCCTGGGTGGCCGAAGACGAGCGCATGGACGCGATCAATCCGGCGAGCGGCCAGGTGATCGGCAATCTGCCGAGAAGCAGCCGCGAGACGGCGCGCCTCGCGATCGCCGCGGCGAAGAAGGCGCAGCCAGGCTGGGCGGCGACCTCGGTCTGGAGGCGGGCCGAGATGTGCGTCGCCATCGCCGCCAGCATCGACCGCAATCGCCAGAAGATCGCCCGCACGCTGAGCCAGGAGCAGGGCAAGCCGCTATCGGAGGCGGTTGGCGAAGTCGGCAAGGCGGCGGACGGCTTCCGCCTCGCGGCCGAGCTGGTCAAGCAGCTGGGCGGCGAGACCCTGCCGGCCGAGGATCCGAGCAAGCTGGTCATCACCATCCGCCAGCCGCGCGGCGTCTATGCCATCGTCACGCCCTGGAATTTCCCGGTCAACATTCCCGTCGAATATCTCGGCCCCTGCGTCGCGACCGGCAATGCCGCCGTCTGGGTGCCGGCGCCGACCACCTCCATGGCCGCCGTCGAACTGATGCGCGCGATCGAGGAAGCCGGCCTGCCCAGGGGCGTCGTCAATCTGGTGATGGGCGAGGGCCCGGTCGTGGGCGACGAGATCGTCTCGCATCCCGATGTCAACGGCATCGGCTTCACCGGTAGTCCCGCAACGGGACAGCGCATTGCCGAACGCGGCGCCGGCAAGCCGATGATGCTGGAACTGGGCGGCAACGGCCCGGTCATCGTCTTCGAGGACGCCGACCTCGACGCGGCGGCATCCGCCGTCGCCGGCGGCGCGTTCTACAATGCCGGCCAGGTTTGCGCCGCGACGGGGCGCGTGCTGGCGCATCGCAGCATCGTCGAGCCGCTGGCGAAACGGCTGGTCGAACTGACGGCGGCGCAAATCCTAGGCGACCCGCTGCAGCAGGGCACCACCATGGGCCCGCTCAACAATCCCAAGGTCGTGGCCAAGATCCACGAGCATGTCGACGAGGCGGTGGCGAAGGGCGCCACGGTGCTGGCCGGGGGCAAGGCGCGCCCGGACCTCGGCAGCGACCTGTTCTACGAGCCGACCGTGCTGACCGGCGTCACCCGCGACATGCGGATCAACCGCGAGGAGACGTTCGGCCCGATCATCCCGATCCTCGAATTCGGAGATGACGAGGAGGCGCTCGACCTGGCGCTCGATAGCGAGCATGGGCTGAGCGTCGGCGTGTTCACGGAAAATCTCGGCCGCGCCCTGCGCTTCGGCGAGGCCATCCCGGCCGGCATCGTCAACGTCAACGAGTCGAGCACCTATTGGGAGCTGCACCTGCCTTTTGGCGGCGCTCCGGGGACCAAGAGCGGCATCGGCCGGCTGGGCGGCCGCCTGACGCTGGAGGCGATGACCGAACTCAAGATGATCTCGATCACACGCCGCCGCTGAGGCGTCGAAAAGGTTGGGATCGCCCGGGAAAAGGCTTCGGTCGCATCCGGTCAGATAAGCGGCAGCGGCTGCCAATATTTGGCTTTGTCGAACAAATATTGCTCAATCGGAATGCTCTGGCCGCTCTTTTGTCGACAAATGACACAAGAATAAAAAAATCGCTTGGCAGAGGCCGTGCCGGCGACACATGATCGGGCACCAGGTCCAGGGAACGGTCTCCAGAGCCGGATCCCGCAGAGGCGCGATAGTAAGTCTGGCCCCATGACGGGGAGGCGTACCGCTCGGTTCTGTCGAGCGAAGAAGAGGAGACGGCGTTTGCAAGACAAGCCGGGTTTCCGGCCTGTCGACCGTTCGTGATCAGGGACTTTTCACGACGTAGTCATCCTGCGAGGATGACACCCAATTCTGCCCGGATGGCTGCGCGGGGAACCAAAACAATAGCGCGGGCCGTCAGAAGCAGAATTCAAGGATACATCGGCCACTATCTCGATCGATCAACATTCACTTCGTGAATACGACAGGATCAGCTCAATGTACCAAACCAAAAAAAGCAGGGTTCTCGGTTTGCTGGCTGGCGCCGCCGCCATACTTGCAACCTCGTCCATGGCGCAGGCCGAGACGGTGCGCGTCGTGCTCGGCTATTACAGCGCCGCGACGCAGGAACTGTTCGAAGGCATGGCCAAGGACTTCATGGCCAAGCATCCCGGCGACGAGGTCAAGATCGAAGTCATCCAGTGGGATAACCTCCAGCAGCGCCTGACCACCGACATCGCCGGCGGCACTGAGCCGGACATCGCCATGATTGGCACGCGCTGGCTGGTCGACTACGTCAAGAACGACATCGCCGAGCCGCTCGACGGCTACATGACGCCGGAATTCAAGGGCGGCTTCATCGAGTCGTTCCTGTCGCCCTCGACCTTCGACGGCAAGATGTACGGCCTGCCGGTCGCGGCTTCGGCCCGCGCCATGTATTACAACAAGGATCTTCTGGCCAAGGCCGGCGTCAACGAGCCGCCGACCAACTGGGACGGCGTCGTCGACACCGCCAAGAAGATCAAGGCGCTCGGCACCGATGCCTATGGTTTCGCGCTGCAGGGCAAGGAAATCGAGACCGACGCCTACTGGTACTATTCGCTCTGGACGCATGGCGGCGACCTGATCAAGGACGGCAAGTCCGGCGTCGCCAGCCCCGAGGCGATCAAGGCGCTGACGCTCTACAAGTCGATGATCGACGAGGGCCTGACCGAGCCTGATCCGAGCGGCCTCAACCGCCAGGACATCGAGCGTCTGTTCAAGCAGGGCCGCATCGGCATGATCCTGACCGGCCCATGGCTGCGCGGCCAGATCAAGACCGACGCCCCGACGCTCAACTACGCCCTGTCGCCGATCCCCGAGGGCACCACCAAGGCAACCTATGGCGTCACCGATACGCTGATGGTCTTCAAGTCGAGCAAGAACAAGGAACTCGCCATGAAGTTCCTGACCGAGACGGCGTTCAGCCCGAAATGGCGCATCGAGTTCTCGACCAAGGAAGGCTTCCTGCCGGTCATGAAGGAAGAGGCCGCCGCGCCCGTCTTCGCCAACGACCCGCAGCTCAAGGCCTTCACCGACATGCTGCCCTACGCCCGCTTCGCGCCGCCGGTCGCGAACTGGGAGCAGATGGTCGATGCCGTGATCGCCGCTGTTCAGAAGGTCTATATCGGACAGGCCCAGCCTGAAGCCGCCCTGAAGGAAGCCGCGGCGACGATCGATGGCCTTATCCAGCAGTAAGGCCGGTTCGGCATCGGAAGTGGGCGTCGGCGGCGCGGTTCCTCGCGCCAAGACGCCCTCCAACGGCAAGATAGGGCGCGCCAGCGCGCCCTATCTTCTCATCCTCCCCTCCATCCTGTTCGCCTTCTGGATCATCGGCTACCCGATCTACGACATGGCCAACATGTCGGTTCATGCCGTGAACCGCTTCGGCAAGACGGCGGCTTTCAACGATTTCGCCAACTACCAGCGGCTGTTCTCGCATCAGCTGTTCATCGGCTGCCTGATCCGCACCCTCGTCTGGACGGTCTTCGTCGTCGGCGGCACGGTGCTGCTGTCAGTTCCGATCGCGCTGATCCTGAACGAGAAATTCTTCGGCCGCACGCTGGCCCGCATCATCATCATGCTGCCCTGGGCGGTATCGCTGACCATGACCGGCATCGTCTGGCGCTGGTCGCTGAACGGCCAGTTCGGCATGGTCAACGCGACGCTGAGCAATTTCGGGTTGCAGGATACGCCGGTCGAATGGCTCGCCACCTCGACCACGGCGTTCCCGATCCTGATCGCCATCGGCATCCTGGTCTCGATCCCGTTCACGGTGACGGTCATCCTCGGCGGCCTCTCCTCGCTGCAGGCGGACGTCTTCGAGGCGGCCAAGATCGACGGCGCCACCGCATGGCAGCGTTTCCGCTATCTGACGCTGCCGCTGATCCGTCCGTTCCTGAACATCGTGCTGGTGCTCAACTTCATCTACGTCTTCAACTCCTTCCCGCTGATCTGGGTGATGACGCAGGGCGATCCCGCCAACAGCACCGACATCCTTGTGACCTGGCTCTACAAGCTCGCCTTCCGCTATGGCGAACTGGGCATCGCCTCGGCCCTGTCGATCGTCATGTTCGCAATCCTGCTGGCGCTGACGATGGTCTATGCGGCGCTTGCCATGCGCAACGAGCGGAGCACGGCCTGATGGAAAATCCTGTCCGCAAATCCCTGCTCATGTGGCTGTTCCTGTCGCCGCTGGTGGTGGTGATCCTCTTCCCCTTCGCCGTCATGGTCTCGACGGCGGTGAAGCCCCGGGTCGAGGTGCTGATGTATCCGCCAAGCTGGTTCCCGTCGGAGATCCGGCTGCAGAACTTCATCGACATGTGGCAGGCGACGCGCCTCGGGCCGGCTGTGATGAACAGCCTGCTCGTCAGCATCGCGGCCACTGTCCTCTGCCTGTTGGTCGCCATCCCCGCCGCCTATGCGGCGGCGCGGATGGAGTTCACCGGCCGCAAGCTGTTCCGCCAGTTCCTGCTGGTCACCCAGATGCTGTCGCCGATCGTGCTGGTGCTCGGCATCTTCCGCCTGATGGCGAAGATGGGTTTCGTCGACCAGCTGCCGGCGCTGGTGCTGGCCTATGTCGCCTTCAACCTCGCCTTCTCCGTCTGGATGCTGCAGGCCTATTTCCAGACGATTCCGAAGGAGCTGGAGGAGGCGGCGACGCTGGACGGCGCCTCGACGCTGCAGAGGATGCGGCTGATCTTCCTGCCGCTGGCGGCGCCCGCCATCGGCATCACCGCCGTCTTCATCTTCATCTATTGCTGGAACGAGTTCGTGCTGGCGATGACCCTGCTGCGCTCGCCAGAAAAGAGCACGCTGACGCTGCAGACCTTCTCGCTGGTCGGCGGCCGCTATCAGGTCGAGTGGGACCATGTGATGGCGGCGACGCTGGTCGCCAGCGTGCCGGTCGCGGCGATCTTCGCCCTGCTGCAGCGCTCGCTCGTCAGCGGCCTCACGGTCGGCGCCGTGAAGTGACGTTTCGACAACGGTTGTGAACGCGCGGCGGGCCTCGGCCCGCCGCTTCCCTCGCGACGCCAGAAGAAAATCGGAGACCGAGATGGGACTGAAGGATTGGTTCGGGCTGGAGGGCAAGCGCGCGCTCGTCACCGGCGCAAGTCGCGGCCTGGGGCGCGAAATGGCACTGGCGCTGGCGGAGGCGGGCGCCGACATCATCATCACCGGCCGCACGCAGGAAACGCTGGATGCCACCGTGGCCGAGATCCGCGCGCTCGGCCGGCAGGCCTGGGGCGTCATGGCCGACATGGCCGAGGCGGTTCAGTGCGAGGCGGCCTGCAAGACCATCCTCAAGGAATACGGTCCCGTCGATATCCTGATCAACAATGTCGGCAACCGCATCGCCAGCATGCCCATCGTCGAGGAGACGCTGGAAACCTGGCAGCAATCGCTCGACATGAACCTGACCAGCTGCTTCCTCGGCACCAAGATTTTTGGCGCCGCGATGCTGGAGCGCGGGCAGGGCGGCCGCATCATCAACATCGCCTCGATGAGCGGCCTGATCGCCAATCGTGGCATTGGCGGGCGTGACTACGAGACCGGCAAGGCGGCGGTAATCCATTTCACGCGCTGCGCCGCCGCCGACTGGGCGCCGCATGGCGTCACCGTCAATGCGATCTGCCCCGGCCTGTTCATGACCGACACCAACCGCAGCTGGAACGAGCGTCGGCCGGACGTGATCGACGCTATCGTCGCCCATATCCCGATGGGCCGCCCCGGCAACCCGCCGGAGATCGCGCCACTTGCCGTCTACCTCGCCAGCCCGGCCGCTTCCTATGTGACGGGCGCCGCCTATGTCATCGATGGCGGCTATACGCTCTGGTAGGATCAAGGTCTCTTTGCGGAGGTGAGCGGTTGCCCAACCTCCAGGACAGCCATGCAAACCGCGTGCATGGAAAGGCTCGTCGCCCCGGCGAAGGCCGGGGCCCATAAACACCGGCCCAGCAACCAGCGGCCGGCCCTCTCTCCGCAGGCCGGTGTGTCTGGATCCCGGCCTTCGCCGGGATGACGCTCGCGCGACGCGGGGGCTTGGCGTTACAACGGTGTAACGAGAAGGTCTCCCTCAGGGAGCGGTGGAAACAGGCGCCTAAGGCGCCCAGGAGGCATCGTGTCGATCCATTTCTTCGGTCGCTTGCCGGACGGCACGGCCATTTCCGAGATCCGGCTGGCCAATGCCAGCGGCGCCGCGGCCTCGATCCTGACCTTTGGCGCGGCGCTGCGCGATCTCGTCGTGCCGGTGCCGGGCGGCGAACCGCGCCGCGTCGTGCTCGGCTTCCAGGAACTGGAAGGCTATCTGCGGAACAACCGCTTTCTGGGCGTCACGGCCGGACGGCATGCCAGCCGCATCGGCGATGGCCGCCTCGCGATCGACGGCAAGGAATACCAGCTCTCGCTGAACGAAGGCGGCGTGCATCTGCATGGCGGCGTCACCGGCTTCTCGCGCAAGCCTTGGCAGATCCTCGAATCGGACGAGGAATCGGTGACGCTCGGCCTGATCTCGCCGGATGGCGACGACGGCTATCCCGGCACGCTCGACGTTCGCTGCACCTATCGGCTGCTGCCGCCCGGCACTATCCACATCACGATGACGGCGACGACCGATGCGCCGACCATCGTCAGCTTGGCGCATCACTCCTATTTTTCGCTGCTGCCCGGCGCCACCAGCCGGGAGCACAAGCTGCAATTCGCCGCTTCCGGCTACACGCCGTTCAGCCCGGAACTGGTGCCGAGCGGCGAGATCGCCAGCGTCACCGGCACGCCCTACGATTTCCGGACCCCGCGTCCGGTTTCCGATCCGGCCGGCGACCCGGACTTCGACTATGATTGCTGCCTGGTGCTCGACCGCAGTGGTGACGGCCTGCTGCGCGCGGCGCGGCTGGAGGCGCCGGATGGCTCACTGGCCATGGAAGTGCACACCACCGAGCCGTGCCTTGTATTCTATGACGGGGCGGGGCTGGCACCCGATTTCGCCGGTCTCGACGGCGTGCCGTATCAGGCGCATGCCGGGCTCTGCCTGGAGCCGATGCGCTTCCCCGACAGCCCCAACCAGCCGACTTTCCCCTCGGCCATCCTCCGTCCCGGCGAGATCTACCGGCAGGAGACGGAATATCGCTTCGGGTGACGGTTTGCCGCCCGTGCCGAGGCTGGTGCGATGGGAATGCAGTTTCTTCACCTCTCACTGAGGGAGAGGTCGGAGCGAAGCTCCGGGTGAGGGTTTAGGGAACTATCCGGCGCGGCCGTAAACCCTCACCCGCCGCACTGCGTGCGTCGACCTCTCCCTCAGGGAGAGGTGAGGACCGAGGCACGCCGTCCTTATTTCCTCAGGCCTTGAGACAATCAGACCTTCGGCTTGGCGATGGCTATGCACTCGACTTCGTAGCGCAGGGCCGCGCCAAGGCAATTGGTGATCGTCGTGCGGGCCGGGAACGGCTCGCTGAAATATTCGCGGTAGAGCTTGTTGAATAGCGGGATATCAGCCGGATCCTGCACGTAGTTGCGGGTCTGCAGCACATGCTTGAAGTCGCTGCCGGCTGTCTCCAGCACCTTGCGGATGTTCTCCATCGAGCGGCGCATTTCGCCCTCGAAATCCTCGGAGATGATCTTGCCGGTGGCATCGACCGAAGCCTGGCCGGAGACGAAGATCAGATCGCCGAACTTGGTCGACGGGCTGAAGGGCAGGTGCGAACGCGGGGTGTCCGGCTCGCTCGGATATTCGATCATGGTGTCTCCAGGTTTCAGCGGATCGGGAACACCGGCTGGCGCAGCCGGCGATAGGGAAGCGAGGTCAGCACGCTGGTGCAGGGGCCCGGCGTCGCCACCGTGTAGCTCCTGACCGTGATCGGGTCATAGGCGCGGCGGTGCGCGACGGCCGCCTTGACCCCGATCGCCGTCAGCGTCTCCGGCACGATGCCCTGCGAGCGGAACTGGCCGAGATCGAAGGGCGGCGTCTTGCGGCTGTTGACCAGGATTTTCACGCCGTCCGCTTCCAGCACGACCGAGTCGCCCATGCTGATATGGACGCCCTGCATCGCGGCGAGATGGCTGTTGCGGTCCTCCAGCGTGAACTCGCCATCGCTGCGGCTGAGGAAGGTGGTGGTGATCTCGAGCGGCCCGGCGCCGAGTTTGCTGCCCTTGCCGCCGAGGCGCACCGTTCGGACATCGCCAGGCCTGGCGTCCGCGAACGCCTTCACGGTGTCGGCGTCGGCAATGGCGACGGCGGCGTTGCGGATGCCGTGTCGCAGGAAGCCGCGCAGGATCGCCGTGTCGTCGCCCGGTGCGCCGCCGCCGATATTGTCGGCTGGCTCGACCACGATATAGGGGCCGCCTTCGAGCGTCTTGATCTCGGCGAGCGCCCTGTCGAGGTCCCATTCCCTAGGCTGGCCCAACTCGCGCAATTCGATTGCCAGTGCTTCCAACCGGTCAAGCGCGGCTTTCGCCCGCTCGGCGCTGCCGGTGGTGACCAGCGAGAAGGCGACGCCGGCGTCCGGGACGTCGGAGAAGGAGTAGCCGCCGATGACGTTGACCGCCCAGATCTCGGCATCCTCGGCCTCGATCTGGCGGGCGAGGGCTTCCAGGTCGCGCATCGGCCGGTCGGCCGTGCCGGTGCCGGGCGGCGCCCACAGGATCGCGGCGTTGCGGGCATGCATGACCGGCGAGGCCCTCTCGCGAAGGGCGCGCGCCAGCAACTGGGCCGAACGGACCGCGGACTCGCGCGCGTCGGTATGCGGGTTCTCGCGGTAGGCGACGAGGCCGTTGGCATGCTGGGCCATGGCGGCGGTGAAGGTGGCGTGCAGGTCGAAGACGCCATAGAGCGGCAGCGCCCCGGCGCCGGGAATCGCGCGGATGCGGGCGAGCAGTTCGCCCTCGGGGTCGACGCAGTCCGTCGTCACCATGGCGCCGTGCAGCGCCAGCCAGATGCCGTCGAGCCCGCCATGCTCCAGCGCGTCGCGAAGGCCCACTTCCAGTTCTGCCCAGAACTGCTCGAACACGGCGTGATCGGTCGTACCGGAAGGAAGGGCGGAATATTCGACGACCGGGACCACGTCCCAGCCCTCCGCCTCGGCGACTTCGAGGAAGCCGTCAACGGTGGAGCCGTCGCCCCGGCGCGCCGGCAATTCGGCGCCGCGCAGGATCTCGTAATCGGCAAGCCCGGTGATCTCGTCCACGAAAGTGTGGGTCTCGTGATAGAGCCCGGCCAGCAGGATGCGAGCGCGTGGATTCATGGGAAGGCTACCTGTTGCGGGACATGTTCGCCGTGATTTCGGCGAGGGTGGCGACGAGAAGCCGGCCGAGCTTTTCGATGGCGTCGGGCTCGAAGCGGGCCGACGGGCCGGCGATGGAGACGGCGGCGATGGCTTCGCCACCGGGCGCGAAGATCGGCGCGGCGACGCAGGCGCCGCCGATCTCGTTTTCCTCGAATTCCGTGGTCCAGCCGACGGTGCGGCAGCGCTCCAGCACGGCTTCCAGCGCTTCGGGGTCGGTGATGGTGCGGTCGGTCGCGGCCGGCAGCGAGCCGAGATTGTAGATGATCCGCCGGAAGGATAGGGGCTGGTAGGCGAGCAGCGCGCGGCCGCAGGCGGTGGAATGATAGGCGGCGCGGGTGCCGGAATAGGACGAGACGCGCAGCGTCTGGCTGCCTTCGAGGCTTTCGACGATGACCGCGTCGGTCGGGCCGGGCAGGGCCAGGTTGACGGTTTCGCGCGTTTCGGCGCAGAGCCGAACCAGATAGGGTTGCGCCAGCGCTGCGATGTCCAGCCGGCGCTCGACCGCCTTGCCATAGACCAGATGCTGCAGGCTGAGCCGGTAGGCGCCGCCCTTGATGTCGCGCTCGGCGAGGCCGACATCGACGAGCGCCGTGACGAGATTGAACGCCGTGGTCTTGGCAAGGCCGGTGCGGGCGGCCAGGTCGCGCAGCGTGACGAAATCGCCGCTCGCCATGGCGTCGAGCAGCGCCTTGGCGCGGGCCACCGACTGGATGCGCGCGGCCACGGCGGCGCCGCTGGGCTCGTTTTCTGGCTTCGACATGCGGGTTCCGACCGTTGCTATCGCGACTATCCGGGCATCAATTCCATATCATAGAACGAAATGGTGATGTTCGCCTGGATATTAAGACATCAACTCCGGGGCCCGCGCAAGACGAACGTCCGGTTTCGATAGAGGAATGTCGACAGGCTTGTTGACAGGCGCCCCGTCCTGTCGCTTAAATTTCTGCAAGCAGCCAAAGCGTTGTTCCATGATGTAGAATAGTTGATGTCGTGCCCTTCCGGCATGGCGAGCAGGGGTCGGCAATGCGGGTCTTCGTGGCGTCTCTGGCAACCGAGACGAATACTTTCTCGCCGCTCTTCGTCGATCGAAGCGCGTTCGAGGGCGCCTTTTATTGTCCGCCCGGCACACATCCCGAGACGCCGACGCTCTGTTCCGGCCCGATGGTGGCCGCGCGCCGCCGCGCCCGCACCGATGGCTTCACGCTTTTCGAGGGCACGGCGACCTGGGCCGAGCCGGCCGGGCTCGTCTCGCGCGCCGCCTATGAAAGCCTGCGCGAAGAGATCCTCGACCAGTTGCGCGCGGCAATGCCCGTCGATGTCGTGCTGTTCGGCCTGCACGGCGCGATGGTGGCGCGCGGATATGACGATTGCGAGGGCGACCTGCTGGCGCATGCCCGCGCCATCGCCGGGCCGGAGGCGATCGTCGGCGCAGAACTCGACATGCATTGCCACCTGACCGACCAGATGGTTGAGGCGGCGGATGTCATCACCGCCTTCAAGGAATTCCCGCATACCGATTTTCTCGAGCGGGCCGAGGATCTCGTCGATCTCTGCCTGCGCGCGGCGAAACGCGAGATCGCGCCGGTCAGCGCTGTCTTCGATTGCCGCGCCATCACCGGCTTCATGACCAGCCGCGAGCCGGGTCGCAGCTTCGTCGATCGCATGCTGGCGCTGGAAAGGCAGGACGGCATCCTGTCGATTTCGGTCGCGCATGGCTTCCAGGCCGCGGATGTCCATGACGTCGGCACCAAAGTGCTGGTGATCGCCGATGGCGCCGACAACCACGGGAAGGCGGCGGCGCTTGCCGAGCGCCTCGGCCGCGAGATCCTGAGCTGGGGCGCGGGCGGCGGCGGGCCCTATCACTTCAAGCCGGAAGAGGCGATCGTCCAGGCGCTGGCAGAACTGGGCCAGCCGGTCGTTCTCGCCGATCGCTGGGACAATCCCGGCGGCGGCGTGGCCGGCGATTCTACCGTCATGGTCGAGGCGCTGCTGCGCCATCCCGAAATTCCCGCCGCCATCGGCGCGCTCTGGGACCCGGTCGCCGTCAGCTTCTGCCGGGCGGCTGGAATCGGCACCGAGATCGATCTGCGCTTTGGCGGCAAGGCGGCCTCCACCTCCGGCAAGCCTATCGATGCGCGCGTGGTCGTGCGCGGCGTCACGGACGATCTGCTGGTGCCGTTCGAGCAGAGCTGGGTTTCGCTCGGCCCGGCGGCGGCCGTGACGATCGGCAATCTCGATGTCGTGCTGGCTTCGACGCGGGCGCAAACCTTCAGCCCTCCCGTCTTCACCGATCTCGGCGTCGATCTCGCTGCCAAGAAGATCGTCGTGGTGAAGTCGTCTAACCATTTCCACGCCGCCTTCGCGCCGATCGCCCACAAGGTGCACTACCTCGATACGGGCGGTCCCTATCCGAGCGACACGGCGAAGATTCCCTACACCCGGGCGCGTCGCCCGCTTTCACCGCTGGACCCCAATCCATGGCTCTGATCCCCCGCCTCGACATCGCTTCGCTCGATGCGCTCGAACTCGATCCCTCGACCAAGGGGCTGCCCTATGACGCGCCGCGCCTGACCGTCGGCGATATCGCCGCGCAGGGCTGGAGCCTGCTCGCCGGCGACCTGCCGCTGCCGGTCGCCGTGATCCGGCAGGAGGTTCTGGCCGCCAACAGCGCCTGGATGAGCGCCTTCACGGCGGAGAACGATCTTGTCATCGCGCCGCATGGCAAGACGACGATGTCGCCGCATCTGTTCGACCTGCAGATCGCGGACGGCGCCTGGGCGATCACCGCCGCGACGCTGCAGCAGGTCGGAGTCTGCCTGCGCTTCGGCGTTAAGCGCGTGCTGCTCGCCAACCAGCCGGTCGGCACCCAGGCGATCGACGCCTGCTTCCGCGCGCTGCACACCGAGGGCGGCTTCGAGCTCTATTGCCTCGCCGACAATCCCGACGGCGTCGCCATGCTGATCGAGGGCGCGCGTCGCAATCCGCCGCCCAAAGGAAATCCGCTGCGCATTCTCGTCGAGATGGGCTTTCCCGGCGGGCGCACCGGCGTCCGTACCCGCGAGGGCGCCATCGAGCTGGCGCGTGCGATCGCGGCGGCGCCGGGGCTGGAGCTCGCCGGCTTCGAATGCTTCGAGGGCATGCTGCCGACGCCGGAAACGGCCGATGGCCTGATCGACGATGTCGCGTCGATGGCGTTGCTGGCGATGGAGGAGGGGCTGTTCGTCACCGCCGCGCCGATCGTCATCAGCGCCGGCGGCTCGGCCTTCTTCGACCGCGTTGTCGAGCGCTTCAACCGGGTCTCGTTTCCGCATCCGGTGCTGCGCGTGCTGCGGTCCGGCTGCTACCTGACGCATGATTCCATCGCCTATGCGGCGGCGTTCCGGCGCATTGTCAGCGAAACCTCGCTGAAGCTTCCCGAAGGCGGGCTCGAGCCGGCGCTGGAGGTCTGGGCGATGGTGCAGTCTCGTCCCGAGACAGGCCGCACCATGCTCACCATGGGCAAGCGCGACGTCAGCCACGATGCCGGCCTGCCGGTGCCGCTGCGCTGGTATCGGCCGGATGGCAGCATGGCCGCCCCAGCCGCGATGCCGGCCGGCCATGAGGTCGTGGCGCTCAACGACCAGCATTGCCACCTCGTCACGCCCGAGGACAGTCCGCTCCGGACCGGCGACATGGTCGGCTTCGGCATCAGCCATCCCTGCACCACCTTTGACAAGTGGTCGCTGCTCTACCGCGTCGACGAGGAATACCGCGTCACCGGCGCGCTGAAGACGTTCTTCTGAACGGGGCGCCGGGCGCTCCCCAGTGCAATTGCACGAATTTGTTGCAGTGCCACGTTGTTTCGTCCAGTGAAACGTCGCGGGATTGACACGAAACGGACCGCTACCTAGCCTGAATATCAATAAGGCTTCGATATAGATCGGGCTGATCCAGAGCTCGCTCTGGTCCAATACAGCGCATGTCTTGGCCGCTCCGATGGCCAATCAGACGCCCGGTCAATCTATTCGTGCGGGGCCAAAAGTAATTCTCATGGAGATTGATGTTGCGTATCGCCGTCATCCACATCTCGCAGGAAACCAACGACTTCAATCCGGTGCCGACGACGCTCTACGACTATGCGGGCTTCGGGATCTATGAAGGCCAGGAGATCTTCGAGAAGCTGCGCGGCTTCGGTCAGGTCGGCGGCCACCTCCAGGTGATGGAGGAATCCGGTCTCGAGATCGAGCTGATCCCGATCATTCGCGGCTATGCCTCGGCGGGCGGCCGACTGTCGGCGGACACCTTCCAATTCTTTCAGGACAAGATCCGCGCCGGCCTGCTGGCGGCGGGCAAGATCGACGGGCTGGAACTGCAGCTGCACGGCGCCTGCTCGGCCGACGGAATCGACGATGTCGAGGGCGAGCAGATCGCGCTTTGCCGCGAGATCCTGGGCCCGGACGTGCCGATCGTGCTCGGTCTCGATCACCATGCCAATGTCACGCAGAAGATCATCGACAATGCGACCGCCATCGTCGGCCACCGCACCCAGCCGCACGATGTCTATGACACGGGCGTCCTCGGCGCCAAGCTGTTGCTGCGCATCCTGACCGAGGGGCTGAAGCCGACGATCGCCTGGCGCAAGATCCCGCTCGTCTCGCATCAGGAGCAGTTCCTGACCTCGCAGGGACCGATGAAGGTCTGGTTCGACGCGGCCCGTGCCGTCGAGGCCGATCCGCGCGTGCTGCAGGCGTCGAACTATCCGATGCAGCCCTGGCTCGACGTCGCCGAGGGCGGATGGGCCACCATCGTTGTCACCGACAACGACCAGGCTTTGGCGGAAAAGCTCGCCGACGATCTGGCCGATCTCTGCTGGTCGTTGCGCGATGACTTCCAGATCCGTGAGTCGGTCTCGGTCGATGATGCGGTCCGTCAGGCGGACGCCGCGCCCGGTCTGGCGATCCTCAGCGATACCGGCGACACGGTGTTTGGCGGCGCGGCGGGCGACAGCAACCTGTTGCTCGAAGCCATGGTGCGCCTGGGTATCGGCAAGCGCGCGCTGGTGCCGCTGATCTCGCCCGTGGCGGCGGCCAGGTTGGTCGCGGCCGGGGAAGGGGCGACGGTGACGCTGGCGCTTGGCGGCGACGCGGCGACGGAATTCTTCACCCCGCTCGAAGTCACGGGCACGGTTCGCACGGTCGGCGGCGGCTTGTTGAAGATCGAGGGCTACAACCACCAGAGCGAGGTCGATCTCGGACCATCCGTCATCTTCGATGTCGGTCCGGTCACGCTGATGATCACCACGCTGCGCGCCGTCGCCGGAAACGTGCCGGGCGTCTACCGGGCCATGGGGGTCGAGCCGACTGATTACGGCATCGCCGTGCTGAAGACGGCGTCGAACTTCCAGTATTTCGCGCCGATCGCGTCCACCGTCATTCGCGCCGATACGCGCGGTCCCGGCCAGTCGGACGTGTTCACGCTGCCGTGGAAACGGATTCCGCGCCCGATCTATCCGATCGAAACCTTTGACGACTGGCGGGCGCACTCGTCTCAGCCCGGCCAGCGCGTCGACGCCTGACCGTCCCATCCTGTCGGCGATGGCCGACTCCATGCACTCGAACGGGGGCCTACATCATGAAGACCCAATTCCTTCGGACACTCAGGCGGCTGGGCTTCCTGTTCCTCGCCGCGACCGCGCCTGTCGTCGTCGGCAGCGCCGGCTGGACCGCGCCGGTGCATGCCGAGGAACAGGCGCTGAAGGGCGGCACGCTGCGCGTGGCGCTGCTCGGCGACATGACCAATTTCGACCCGCAGCAGTTCTCGACGGTGAACTTCCACCTGATCAAGAACCTCTATGACAGCCTGATCGAATATACGGCCGAGGGCGAGCCGGTGCCGAGCCTGGCGACCGCCTGGGCGATCGCGCCGGACAACCAGTCCGTGACGGTCACCCTGCGCGACGACGTCACCTTCCATAGCGGCGCCAAGCTCACCTCCGCCGATGTGGCGGCGACGCTGGCCAAGGCGGCCGATCCCGAGCGCGGCAAGAACGTCTACGCCACCATGTCGATCGTCAAGGATTGGACGACGCCGGACGAGAAGACCGTCACGATCAACTTTAAGAGCCCGGCTCCGCAGCGCCAGATCACCGATCTCCTGCAGTTCCTGATCCCGATCGAGGCGGCCGGCATCGCCACGGTCGAGACCGTGCCGGCCGGTACCGGCGCCTATCTGCTGGATAGCCGCGCCGTCGGCCAGGGCCTGACGCTGAAGGCCAATCCGAACTACTGGCGCAAGGGCCAGCCGATCGCCGAGAAGATCGAGTTCACCATTTTCAGCGAGGACGCCTCGGCCAGCGCGGCGCTCGAATCCGACGCGGTCGACATCGTCTATGGCGGCACCTCGCGCAGCGCCGTGCGCCTGCAGGACGCCGGCTACCAGGTGCTGCGCGGCCCCGGTCCGCTGGTGCAGGTCTTCCGCATCAACTCGACCCGTCCGCCCTTCACCAACGCCAAATTCCGTCAGGCCTTCAACTATCTGATGGACCGCGAGGGCATGCTGCGCGTCGGCTATGCCGGTCTGGGCGAGGTCGTGGCGCTGCCCTGGGCGCCGGCAAGCCCCGCCTTCGACGCGGCCTATACGGACGAGTTCGCCTATAATCTCGACAAGGCCAAGGAACTGCTCGCGGAGTCCGGCCTGACGCCGGCAGAAATGAGCAACTGGAAGATGCTGGTCTGGGGCAGCGACGAGCCGACCGTCGTCATCAGCCAGATCCTGCAGAGCGCGCTGGCCGAAGCCGGCATCAACATCGAGCTCGATGTCCGCCAGGGCGCGGAATATACCGAGGCGCTGCTCGCCGGCAATTTCGACGCCACCTTCGGCGCGGTCGGCAACGTGCAGAAATTCCCCTCCCGCGTCGCCACCAACAGCATCTACCGCGTCGTCAAGAACCCGGTGCTGAAGGACCCGCATCCCCATCCCGATTATGTTGCCGCCATCGAGCGGGTGAATACGACGTCCGGTCCGGATGCCGATGTGAAGGCGGCTTACGACAATCTCAATCGCGTGCTGGTCACGGACGCCTTCGCGATCCCGACCAACTCCTATGACACCGGCCTGATCGTGGCGTCGCCGAAGCTCGGCGGGCTCGCGCTCGATATCGACAACCTGTTCGTCGCCCGCACGGTGGGCTTCCAGTGATGGCGACGGGCACCGCTTCTCTCGCCGGAAGATCCACGCATGGTTGACCCGGTTCTCTCCGTCCGGGGGCTCAAGGTGGATTTCGGCGGCGAGGGGCGCTCGGTGCCCGTCGTTCGCGGCGTCGATTTCGACGTCTATCCGAATGAAGTGCTCTGCATCGTCGGCGAATCCGGCTCCGGCAAGAGCGTCACCTCCCTCGCGGTGACCGGGCTGCTGTCGGAAACCGCGCGGGTCGCGGGCTCGATCCGCCTCTGCGGCATCGACGTCACTACTGCCGCGCCGGAAACGCTCCGAAAGATGCGGGGCACCGATGTCGGCTTCATCTTCCAGGACCCGACCACGACGCTCAATCCGGTGCTTACCGTCGGACGCCAGATCACTGAGGGCGAAGTGGCGCACGGAAGGCTGCGGAAATCCGATGCGCATGCCCGCGCGGCGGAATTGCTGCGCGAGGTCGACATCGCCGATCCCGAGGGCCGGGCGGGGCAATATCCGCACCAGTTTTCCGGCGGCATGCGCCAGCGCGCCGTCATCGCCATGGCGATGGCCGGCCAGCCGAAGCTGATCATCGCGGACGAGCCGACGACCGCGCTCGACGTCACCGTGCAGGCGCAGGTGCTGGCCGTCCTCGCCCGTCGCCAGGCCGAGATGGGCTCGGCCGTCATCCTGATCACGCATGATCTCGGCGTCGTCGCTGAAGTCGCCGACCGGGTCGCCGTCATGTATGGCGGCCGCATTGTCGAGACGGCCCCGGTCGCCGAGATCTTTGCCAGCCCCCGCCATCCCTATACGCGCGCGCTGCTGCGCAGCATTCCGCGCATCGACACGTCGGATTCAAGGCTCGACCCGATCCCCGGCCAGCCGCCGATCCCGGGCGCCTTGCCCCGCGGCTGCGACTTCCAGCCGCGCTGCGCCGTGGGCCATAACCGGCCGATCTGCGCGGCGGAGGATCCGGCACAGCGCGCGGTCGGCGAAAGCCGTCTATCCGCCTGCCACTTTGCCGAGGAACTGCCGGTAGCCCCGCTTGCCGCCGAGCCGCGCCTCCATGCGGAGGCGGCGCCGAGAATGCCGGAACCCTTGCTGGTCGTCGAAGGCCTGAAAGTGCATTTTCCGGTCAAGACCGGCGTGCTTCGGCGCACGACCGGCTGGGTCAAGGCGGTGGATGGCGTCAGCCTCTCCGTCAATCCCGGCGAGACGGTCAGCCTGGTCGGTGAATCCGGCTGCGGCAAGACGACGACCGGCCGTGCCATCATGGGCCTGATCCGCGCCACGGGCGGCAGCATCCGCTTCGCCGGCCAATCGATCCGCGACCTCGATCGCGGTTCGATGCGCAAGGCGCGCCGGCAGATGCAATATGTCTTCCAGGACCCTTATGCCTCGCTCAATCCGGTGCTTTCGGTCGAGGACATCGTGGCCGAGCCGCTGCGTATCCACGGTCTCTATGACGAAATGGGCGGCGCGCGGCGCATCGCCGAATTGTTCGATCTTGTCGGGCTGTCGCGCACCATGCTCGGCCGGTTCCCCAGCGAATTTTCCGGCGGCCAGAAGCAGCGCATCGGCATTGCCCGCGCGCTGGCCCTTCAGCCGAAACTGCTGATCCTCGACGAGCCTGTCGCCGCTCTCGACGTCTCGATCCAGGCGCAGGTGATCAACCTGCTGCAGGATTTGCAGCGCGAACTCGGCCTCGCCTATCTGTTCATCGCGCACAACCTCTCGGTCGTGCGTCATGTCTCGGACCGGGTCGCCGTCATGTATCTCGGCCGCATCGTCGAGGAGAGTTCGCGCGACGGGCTCTACGACCTGCCGGTCCATCCCTATACGCAGAGCCTGCTTTCGGCGGCTCCCGTGCCGGATCCGGCCGTGCGCGACACGCGGCGGCGGATCGTGCTCGAAGGCGAGATCCCCAACCCGGCCTCGCCGCCTTCGGGCTGCACCTTCCATCCGCGCTGCTTCCGCGCCACCGAGATCTGCTCGGCCAAGGCGCCCCCCTTCGAGCGCTATCTTGACCTCCCGACCCGCACGGCCTGCCACCATGCCGGCCCTCTGGATGGGCGACGCAACGTGTTCGCATCCGGCGCGATGGAGGCGGCCTCGTGAAGAAGATCGCCTCCAGGACGCTCTCCATCCTCGGCCGGCTGCTCGCCAGCAAGGGCTCGGCGCTGGCGCTGATCTTCCTCGTCGGCATCACGCTGGCGGCGATCTTCGCCGACTACCTGCCGCTCAATCCGGTGGGCCAGAAGCTCGCCAACGCCCTGAAGGGCCCTTCCGCCACCAACTGGTTCGGCACGGACGAACTCGGCCGCGACATCCTCTCCCGCGTCATCTTCGGCGCGCGCACCTCGCTGGTGACGGCGGGCGGCGCGGTGATGATCGCGGCGCTGGTCGGGGTGCCGATCGGCCTCGTCGCCGGCTTTTTCGGCGGCTGGCGCGATGCGGCGCTGATGCGCTTCGTCGACGTGCTGCTGGCGCTCCCCGCGATCCTGTTCGCCATGGCGATGATCGCGGTGCTCGGCCGCAGCCAGGCGGCGGCCCTGATCGCGGTGGGCCTGACCGGCATTCCGAGCTTTGCCCGCATCACGCGGGCGCAGGTGCTGACGCTCCGCAAGCGCGATTTCGTCACCGCCGTGGAGGCCTTTGGCGGCACCGCGACCTACAACATGTTCCGCACCATCCTGCCGAACAGTTGGAGCCCGATCTTCGTGCAGGTCGTCGTGCTCTGCTCGGTGGCGATCCTGCTCGAGGCAGCGCTTTCCTTCCTCGGCGTCGGCGTGCCGCCGCCCACTCCCAGCTGGGGCGAGATGCTGCGCACCGGAAAATCCTACCTGCATGAGGCGCCGTATTACGCCGTGCTGCCGGGCATTGTGCTGACGCTCACCATCCTTTCCTTCGATGTGCTGGGCCGGGCGCTGTCCGGCCTGCTCGAAGGCCATCGCGATCCCGTCATCGCTCCCAAGGGCGAAGGGGCAACGCCATGATCGGTTTCGTGCTGCGCCGCCTGCTGCAGCTGGCGCCCGTTCTGCTGCTCGCTTCCACCGCCATCTGGGCGATGATCTATGCCGTGCCCGGCGGGCCGATCGGCGCGATCGCCGGCGACAATGCCAGCCCGGAGCAGATCGCCGCCGCCACCGCGCAGTTCGGTCTCGACCGGCCGGTGCTGGTGCAATATGCGGACTGGCTCTGGAACGCGATCCGCGGCGATTTCGGCATCTCGATCCGCGGCCGCGCGCCGGTGCTGCAGCTGATCGGCGAACGCCTGCCGGCGACGCTGCAGCTCGCCTTCGCCGCGACGATCGTCTCGCTCGTCATCGGCATTCCGGTCGCGATCGCCAGCGCGCTCCGGCCGGGTTCCTGGCTCGACCGCGTGCTGTCGGGCTGGAGCGCGCTGGCGCTCGGTGTGCCGACCTTCTGGCTCGGCATCCTGCTGATCCTGGTCTTCGCGGTCGAATTGCACTGGCTGCCCTCGGCTTCGGCCTATGTGCCGATCTGGGAGAACCCGATCGGCGCGCTGCGCAATCTGGCTCTGCCGGCGCTGACGCTGGGCATCTATGTCTCGGGCATCCTGGCCCGTTTCCTGCGCGCCTCGCTGGTCAGCGAACTCCGCGCCGACTATGTGAGGACCGCGCGCTCGAAGGGGCTGCCGGAGCGGCAGATCGTCGGCGTGCACATCCTGCGCAATGCGCTGCTGCCCTTCATCACGATCGTCGGGCTGATGATGGCCAATTTCATCGGCGGCGCGGTGGTAACCGAGGCGGTCTTCACCTATCCCGGCATCGGCCGGCTGCTGATCCAGGCGATCTCGACGCGCGACTACCCGCTGATCCAGGGCTGCATCGTCATCATCCTGGTGCTCTACATCGCGATCAACCTGGCCGTCGACGTGCTCTACGCCTATATCGACCCGCGCATCGAGTACCGGTGAGGGGAGCTTCAGCGAGCCCGGATGACGGGGGCGCTTAACCGACCTTGTGGCCCGGCCAGCCCATCAGCAGCTTGGCGTCCTTCTCGGCCTCGCGCGCCTTGTCCGGATCCTTGAAGATCCGCGTCACGCATTGCGGCTTGGTGCGGTCGATCACGTCGTAGACCATGTGATATCCGGTCTTGTCCATGATCGGGCCGATCCATCCGGCGCAGTGATCGCAATAGCGCTCCATCGGGGCGGCGTCATTGTCCATCACCTTGGAAAGGCTCGGGCAGACATTCATCCGAAGCTCGAGACGGTCCTCGTTGAAATCGAGGTCCATGTCGCAGTTTTCCTCGATCTTGATGTGCGACCAGTATTCGTACATGCCCGCCAGCCCCTGCGTCTGGATCAACTCGAGGATGTGGCGTTCCTGGTTTTTCGAGATCGCCAGCCAGTAGGCTTCCAGTGCCTCTTCGCCCTGGCTTTCGAGGAACTTGAAGATCTCGTTGTAGAACCGCGTGAAGTGGTCGCTGGGGATCATGCGCGCCTCGCAATCACCTGCCGGCACGAACCCTCGCCGGTGAGTTCCGTCGTGATGGCGAAGGGCGAGCCCTCGGCCATGGCTTCGTTGGTGCGGCTGGTCTGGTCGCAGAAATGCGGCGAGACGTGGCCGACGAGGGCCTTCACATGATGCCAGGCGGTGCAGCGGCGAACGGTGAGAACGATTTGCGCCTCGCCGATCTCGATATCGTAGTCGGCGCCCTCGCGATCGAAGAAATGGCGCCAGTGGCGCACCAACTGGCTGGTGTCGCCGGCGATGAGGTCGCTGCGGATGCTGGCGTAAACGTCGCGGCCGACCTTCCTGAAAATCGCGTCCATGGCGTCGACGCCGAAGCGCTCGACGATGAAGTCGATGGTCGTGTTGGTCGCGCCGTGGAAGTCGAGATGGACGTTGCCATCCTCCTCATAGCGCATCGGACTTTCGTGCGTCGCCATGCTCAAACGCTCCCATAGAGGCATTCGCCGCCGACATAGGTCGCCTTGACGGCCAGCGTCGCCGGGTCGAGGACGCAGAAATCGGCGCGCTTTCCGCGCGCGAGGCTGCCGATCTCGCTTTCCATCCCGAGCAGGCGGGCCGGCACCAGGCTGGTCGCATGCGCGGTGCGGACCAGGTCCGCGCCCGAGAAGGCGAGATAGTTGCGCATTGCCTCGTCCGGCGCCAGCGACGAGCCGCAAAGCCCCCCCTGACTGTCTCGCACCGCCTTGCCGGGCGCGCTGGTGACGACGTAGCCGGGATAGAATTCGAAGGTCCTGCCCGGCGTGCCGGCATATTTCATGGCATCGGTTTCGAGGAACACGCGATCCGCAGGCAGTTGTGCCAGCAGCTTGACCAGTTGCGGATCGACATGGATGCCGTCGCAGATCAGGCCAAGCGCCAGCGTCGGCTCGGCCAGCAGCGCGTCCGTCAGTGACACGACATGCACGCCCATATTGCCCGGCGGATAGGTCGGCATGACATTGTACATGTGCGTGACGGCATCGACGCCCCAGGCGACATAGCGCGGCAAGTCTTCCGGCCGGGCCAAGCTGTGGCCGAGATGGACCGAAACGCCGGCACGCTTCATCACGCCGATGAAAGCTTCCGCGCCCTCGCGTTCGGGCGCCACGGTGACCGCCTTAAGCATTCCCCCGGTCGCGGCCAGCATCCGCTCGGCCAGTTCGACGCTGGGGGCGACGATGTTTTCCGGGTTGTGCGCGCCGGGCGAGCCGAAACAGGGCCCTTCGCTATGCACGCCGAGCGCCCGCGCGCCCTTCGCGTCGCCGCATTGGGCAGCAAGGCGGGAGAGAACGCCTTCCATGCTCGCGGGTGGCAGGCAGGGGATCGCCGGCAGGAAGCCGGTGACGCCATGGCGCAGCATCACCTGCGAATTGGCGGCGACCGCGCCCGGATCGACGTCGCAATAGAGATGCTCGCCGAAGCCATGCTGCAGCAGGTCGATCATGCCCGGAAACAGGATCGCCCCCTTGCCGTCGATCCGCTCCCAGTCGTCGCCCACCGGCGTCTCGGCGGTGACGATGCCGGCGATGCGGTCGTTCTGGACGAGTAGCTCGTTTGGCCGCTGCCCCTCGGGGGTCACGATCGTGACATTCGTCCATCTCTGCTTGACGTGCATCTCGCATTCCATCGTTATGATGTTATCATGCTAACAAAATAACTTTGCGCGGCAAGGAGAAAGAGATGACGCAGCCCTGCGTTCTGGTAACGGGATCGACCCATGGCATCGGCTATGGCATTGCCGAGGCGTTTGCCCGCCAGGGCGCCCGGCTGGTGATCAATTCGCACCTGCCGGACAATGGCGCATTGGCGAAGCTTTCGGCGCTGACCGAGTGCCATTTCATCCAGTCGGATCTCTCGACTACCGCCGGCGCGGTGTCGCTGGTCGAACAGGCGCACGCCAGGCTTGGCCGCCTCGACACGCTGGTCAACAATGCCGGCACCTTCCTCGACACGCCCTTCGACGATCTGACCGAGGCGCTGTTCGATCGCACCTTCAATCTCAATGTGAAGGCCTATGTCTTCGCCTCGCAGGCCTTCGTGCGGCTGCTGGCGCCGGGGCAGGAGGGCGCCAGCATCGTTCTGGTCGGCTCGACCAATTCGGTGACTGCCGAGCGCCACAGCGTTGCCTATGATGCCTCGAAGGGGGCAGTGCTGATGCTGGTTCGCTCGCTCGCCGTGTCGCTCGCCGGGCGCGGCGTGCGCGTCAACGGCCTCGGCCCGGGCATCGTCGAGACCCCGCTGACCCAGCGCGGGCTGGACGTTCCGGGCGTGCGGGCCTCGCTCAACAAACAGATCCCGTTTGGTCGCGTGGGACAACCGGAAGATGTCGGCGGCGCGGCGGTCTTCCTTGCCTCGCCCGCCGCAGGCTATATCACCGGCCAGATGCTGTTCGTCGATGGCGGCATCCTCGCCATCCAGAAGACATGGGAACCGCCGGTTTGAACCTCGACGCCTCGCCGCGCCATCTCCAACTCCGCGACTGGCTTTTCCGGCGCTGGAAGACGAGCGGGTTGCAGGCGGGCGACCGCATCGAATCGCAGAACGAGATCGTCAGGCTCTGCGATTTCTCGCTGATCACGGTCGTGAAGACGCTGAAAGACCTGGAGAGCGAGGGTGTCATCCGCCGCCAGGTCGGCCGCGGCTCCTTCCTCGTCGCCACGCCCTGGGCCGAGGCGCACCGGCGCATCGGCTTTTTCTACAATCGCGACATCGTCGGCGGCGGCATCTTCGACAACGAGTTCTATACGCGGCTGGTGATGGCGTTCGAGAAGGGCGTCGTCTCGGCCGGGCATGAATTCGTCATGGGGAGCTTCACCAATGAGCGGATGCCGACCGGCATGTGGGACGCGCTCGACGCCGTGGTGCTGACCGGCTTCACCCGGCAGACGCGGCTGGAGCCATTGAGCGAAACCTCGAGCCAGGTCAGCCTGATCGACGCCAGCCTCGACGATCCGCGTTTCCACACCTATCGTCTCGACTATGGCCCGGCTTTCGCGGGCATGTTCGAGGCGCTGGGCACGGAGCGTCGGCGCTATCTCTATCTCGACTCGACGATCGGCTCGAGGGAACAGGCCGCGAGGCTCAAAGCGTTCCAAGAGGCCCGCGCCAGCGCGGCCGTTCCGCAGGATTTGCACATCCTCGCCGTGAACCAGGAGACGGATATCGGCAACACCACCGCTCTGGTCGAGGCGATCGAGCGTGGAAAGCCGGATGTGATCTGCGGCCATGTCCATCAAAGCTGGCGGCCGCTGATCCGCGGCCTGAGCGAGGCGCGGATCTATCCGTTCCTGCTCGACCAGAAGGGGCCCGGCTTCGTTGTCGACACGGCGAACTGGATGGCCGAGGTGCTCCCGACGATCGAGGCCAATCTCGCCGACCGGCAAAGCCCGCCGGCCGTGCACGCGTTCCCGGCGCGGTTTTTGGGGTAGGGGGCTTCTTCACCTCTCCCTGAGGGTCGTTGGTGAAGGGGGGGCGGCCGCCATTCCAGCCCTCCGCCAGCCCCACACTCGGCGTCCTCCCGGGCGGAGACCCGGGATCCATCCAGCCGGGTTGGCTGACGCACGAAACGCCCAACGTCTCAGCTGTATGGATCCTCGCTTTCGCGAGGATGACGGCCAGGGTGAGGATATGATGGGGGTGGACTACCCCAGCGCATTCCCCGCGAGGCCGCTCTCGACCGTCAGGATCGCGCCGACCAGGTTTTGCGTCGCTTCGGCCTGCGGGCGGACGAAGAGGTCCATCGGCTTGCCGACCTCGACGATTCTCCCCGCCGACATCACCGAAACCCGGCTGGTCGTATAGGCGACGACCGAGAGGTCGTGCGCGATGAAGACCAGGCTCAGGCCCAGATTGTTGACCAGGTCCTTGAGCAGGTTCAGCACCTGCGCCTGGATCGACACGTCGAGCGCGGAAACCGGCTCGTCGGCGATCAGCACCTTGGGGCCTGGCATCAGGGCGCGGGCGATGGCGATGCGCTGCAACTGGCCGCCGGAGAACTCATGCGGATAGCGCTCGAGCGCCTGGCGGGTCAGGCCGACCTGGTCGAGCACCTCGAAAACGCGCGCGGCATGGTCGCCCTCGATCTTCAGGCTGCGCAGCGGTTCGAGCAGCGACGAGCCGATGCGCATCCTAGGATCGAGCGACGAGCGCGGGTTCTGCATCACCACCTGCACCGAGCGGCGAAACTGGCGCCAGTGCTCGGCGCCGCCCGCCCAGACGTCCCTTCCGTCATAGAAAACATGCCCCTCGCGCGGCTTCTCCATGCCGGTCAGAATGCGGGTCAGCGTCGTCTTTCCGGAGCCGGATTCGCCGACCAGGCCGACGGCCTCGCCGGGGCGGACATCGAAATGGATGTTGTCGAGCACGGTCAGTTGCGGCCTTGCGCCCAGCAGCGACTGGCGGTTCAGCGCATAGGTCTGCGTGACCTGCCGCATCTCGAGCAGCGGCGGCACGAGGGTCGGATCGTTTGCGGCCATGGTCATGCGACCTCCATGGGAACCGTGGCGCCGATCGGGTGCCAGCAGGCGGCGCGGCGCGGGCCGTCATCGAGCGTCGGTACCTGCGTCATGCACTGCTCAGTCGCGGCGGCGCAGCGCGGGTGGAAGGCGCAGCCGGCGGGCAGGCTGTGCAGCGGCGGCACCATGCCGGGGATCGAGGCGAGCCTCGAACTGCCATCGAGCGCGATATTGTCCATGGTCGGCTGGGAGTCGAGCAGGCCCTTGGTGTAGTGGTGGCGCGGATTGCGGAACACGTCCGCAACCGGGCCCATCTCGACAATCCGCCCCGCATACATGACGGCGACGGTGTCGCACATGGCGGCGATGATCGGCAGGTCATGCGTGATCATGATCAGCGCGGAGCCACGCTCCTGTACGGCGGTGTTGAGCAGGCGCAGCACCTGCTTCTGCACGGTGACGTCGAGCGCCGTGGTCGGCTCGTCGGCGATGATTAGTTGCGGATAGCAGGCGAGCGCCATGGCGATCATGATGCGCTGGCGCTGGCCGCCGGAAATCTCGTGCGGATAGGCGCGCATCAACTGCTCCGGCCGCGGCAGCGACATCTGGCGGAACAGCTCGAGCGTCTGCCGCTCGGCTTCGGTCTTGCCGGCCTTGGTGTGGCGGCGGATGACAGAGGAGACCTGCTGGCCGATGCGCCGCACCGGGTCGAGCGAGGAGAGCGGGTCCTGGAAAACCATGGAGATTGTGCGCCCGCGCCGGCTGGAGAGTGCCCGGTCGGATTGCGTGATCAGGTCCACGCCGTCATGCCGGACGCTGCCATTCGCCTGCCAGCCCATCGGCAGCAGGCCCATCAGGGCGAGCGCGGTCAGCGTCTTGCCCGAGCCGGACTCGCCGACCAGGCCCATGCGGCCGCCGGCGGGCAGCGTGAAGTCGAGGCCGCGCACGGCCGTCAGCGCCGTATTGTGGACGACGAGATTGTGGACCTCGATGGCGTTTTCCTGGCTCATGACGCTCTCCGGGCCAGCTTCGGGTCGAGGACGTCGCGCAGGCCGTCGCCGAGCAGGTTGAGGCCGAGCACCATCAGCACGATGGCGAGGCCCGGCCAGATGGCGAGCGGCGACGAGATGCCGACCTGCTGCTGCGCTTCGTTCAGCATCAGCCCCCAGGAGATCGACGGCCGGTGCACGCCGACGCCGAGATAGGAGAGGCCCGCCTCGGTCAGGATGCCGGCGGCGAAATAGAGGGTGAACTGGACGATCATGACGCCGGCGATGTTGGGCAGCACATGGCGAATGAGCACGAAGATCTTGCCGCGCCCATAGAGCCGGGCGGCGGTGATGAAATCCTCGTTGAGCACGCCGATCGCCGCCGAGCGGACGACGCGGGTGAAGGACGGCGTGAAGAAGGCCGTCAGCGCCAGGATGGTGGTGAGCGCGCCGGAACCCATGGTGGCGGCCAGCACCAGCGCCGTCACCATGCCGGGAATCGACAGCAGGATGTCGGCGCCGCGCGAGATCGCCTCGTCGGCGATCTTGCCAGAGGAGGCGGCGGCGAGCCCCGCGATCAGGCCGAGGATCAGGCTCAGCGTCGCGCCACCGGCGCCAACCAGGATCGAAGTCCGCGCGCCGACCATCAGCTGCGCGACGATATCGCGGCCGAGGACGTCTGTGCCGAGCCAGTGGCCGGGCGTTCCGGCGGGAAGCAGCCGGTTGCGGATCACCGGGATGTTGGGGTTGGACGGAAGGTAGAAGAACGACACCAGCGCCACGGCGAGAAAGATCGTGGTCAGCACGATGCCGATGAGCAGCGAGGCGTTGCGCGGCAGCTTGCGCCGCTGCCTGCGGGCCGGCGGCGAGGCGGGCACGCCCAGGGGAGCGGGGTTGGGGAGGTGCGAGGATTTGCTCAGGATCATGGGGCTCTCCTTCACCGGGTCGCACGGACGCGCGGGTCGAGCAGGCCGTACAGCAGGTCGACGATCAGATTGATCGAGATCACGAAGACGACGATCAGCATCACGGTCGACTGAACGACGATGACTTCGCGCGCGGCGACATTGGCGAGCATCATGCGGCTGAGGCCGGGCAGCGAGAACACGGTCTCGATGATCACCGTGCCGCCGATCAGCTCGGCGATCTGCAGGCCGACAATGGTGACGAGCGGCAGCGCGGCATTTCGCAGGCCGACCTTCAGCAGCGCTTCGGTGCGCGTCATGCCGACCGCCCGCGCGGTACGCAGATAATCCTGGTTCATCACGTCGAGCACGGCGGAGCGGACATAGCGGATCAGCACGGCGGCCATGATCAGGCCCAGCGACAGCACGGGCAGCACGAGCGAGCGGATTGCGCCCCAGGGGCTCACCGACCAATCCGTCCAGCCACCGGTCGGCAGCCAGCCGAGGCGGACGCCGAACAGCAGCGACAGCAGGATGCCGGCCCAGAATACCGGGACGGCGACGCCGATCTGGCTGACCAGCGCGAGCAGGGCGCCGGACGGCGTGCCGACATTGCGCGCGGCATAGGTGCCGACAGGAATGGCGATGAGGAGGCCGAGGACGAGGCCGGAAAAGGCGAGGGGGATCGACACGGAAAGCCGTGCCGTGACGAGATCGGCGACGCTTTCATTGGTGCGGAAGGAGCGGCCGAGGTCGCCGGAGAGCATGTTGCCGATCCAGTCGAAATACTGGACGGCCATCGGCCGGTCGAGGCCGTAGGTATGCGCCAGCGCATTGATCGCTTCCGGCGTCGCGCCCTTGCCGAGCACCACGGCGGCGACGTTGCCGCCGGCGCCGCGGATCAGCAGGAAGATCGCGACCGATGCGATGAAAAGCGCGCCCAGGAAGAACGCCAGTTTGCGCAGAACGTAGATCGCCATTCAACTTTCCCAGGAAGAGGCCTTGCAGGCGGGTGTGACCGCCGCCGGCCCCGATGGGCTGGCGGCGGTCCGATCGCGGGAGGCGACTACCAGTGCAGCTTGGACATCTCGAGCGCCACGCCGACGCGCGGCTCCTGGAAGCCCTTGAGGTCCGGGTTGAACAGGCCGACGCCCTTCTTGGCGATCAGCGGGACGATGACGGCATCCTTGCGCAGGATGTCGGCGGCCTTCTTCATCTGTGCGGCATAGTCCTCGGGCGTGAGGGCGATGTCGGCATCGGCGAGCGCCTTGGTGTACTCCGCCGAGCAATAGGTGCTCCAGCCGGCCTTGGTCGGATCGGGGCAGGCCCACTGCACCGGATTGGCGTCGCCCGACATGATCGTCACGTCGAACTGCGGAGGACGGCCCTGGAAGATCAGCTGCGAATAGCGCGCCAGGTCGATGGCGTTGCGGGTGACGTTAAAGCCGGCGGCCTGCATGGCCGGAACCATGATGTCGGCCGGCAGCGACAGATCCGGCACGTCGCTGAGCGAAGCGTATTCGAGCGGCGTGCTCGCATAGCCCTTTTCGGCGATAGCAGCCATCGCGCCTTCCATGTCATAGGGGAAGGGGCAGGTCTCGGGGCTTTCCGGCGAATACCAGACCTGGTTCGGCAGCGCGAAGGTGCAGGTGTTTTCCGCGCCCCAGGCAGCGCCAAAGGCGTCGTTGTAGGACTGGCGGTCGAGCGTCTTGGCGATGGTCTCGCGCAGGTCCTTGTCGAGCTTCTGGTTCAGCACGGCATAGGTCGGCTCGCCGACCTGCGGATAGGTGACGAGCGAATACTTCTTGTCGAGCTCACGCTTGGAGAGCTGCTCCCACAGGTCGATCGTGATCACCGGCAGCGCGTCGACTTCGCCGGCTTCGAGCGCGTTGAGGCCGGCGGTGCCGTCGGTGATGATGCGGACGGTGACGTTCTTGACCGGCGGTGCCTCGCCCCAATAGGTCGGGTTGGCTTCGAATTCGAAGGCGCTGTTGGTCGTGTAGCGCGCCAGCTTGTAGGGGCCGGTGCCGATCGGGTTGGTGGCGATGGTGCCGGCCGAGGCTTCCGGCTGGATCAGGCCGGAAATGGCGCCCATGCCCTGCCAGAAGTTCTGGCTCGGACGCGAAAGCGTCACCTTGACGGTGTGGTCGTCGACCTTGTCGATCGCCGTCACCGCCTCATAGGCGGCGGCGTAGTCGACCACCGGGCTGTTCTTCATGGTGTTGAGCGAATAGATGACGTCCTCGGCCGTCACCGGCGCGCCGTTCGAGAACTTCGTGTCGCGGATCTTGAAGGTGTAGGTCTTCTTGTCGTCGCTGATCGTCCAGCTCTCGGCGACGCCGGGCGACACGCTGCCGTCCTTGTTGAAATAGACCAGCGGCTCCACGACATTGGCCGGGATCCAGAGCCGCATCGCCGTTAGGTTGCTCTTAACGAAGTCGAGCGTGCCGGGGTCCTGCCGGGCGACGAGAACCATCTTGTTCTCTGCCGCGCGCGGCGAAGCCGCCTCGGCGAGCGTCGCCGCGCCGCCAAGCGTGCCGGCAAACAGTGCGGCTGCCGCCGTCAGGAGGCCCAGGCGCCTGGTAATCGAATGCATTTTTTCCCGCATGTTCTCGGTTCCCTTCTGGAAGTGTCGGACGCTGAAACGCCTCGTCGTGGTGTGATCTGATCTGTCACTTGCCACATTGGTCTTGGCCGCCGCGGTGCTAGCGCGGCGCCGGAATGGTCAGCCGGGCCCGGCACGCTGCACGGTTGCGCGCGTGGCCAGGCTCTTGGTCAAATGTCTGGAGGACAGGGGCGTATCGTGTCGCATCGCGGTCTCCTTGCGCCAACGGCTCAAGAGCGCCGTCGCGGCGATGGGCCCGGACAGGCCGACAGCAGGCCGGACGCGACGGGCTGGCGCAGGGTGAAGTCCTCGATCGTTCAGACTTGACGTGCGGCTCAAAGAGTTTGTTCCATTATGTGGAATAAGTATTTGCCTCTGTTGTCCTCAGTTTGTCGAGGATGCGGCGGCAATGCAAGTGGCTTGCGGTTGCAGCCTGGAGCAAGTCCAGTTTTTCCCTGATTCCGGCATGTGGCTATTCTACGATGTAGGATGGCGGCATGGCGTCGAAGGGTCGGCACGCGCCTGTCGTACCGCAGACAGCCCGAAAGGGCCCGCAGGACAGCGAAGCGGGTCGCTTTCAATGATGGGTTTTTGGAGCGGCAGGGCTGCGCGCGTCGTCGCCGGGGCGTGGCAACGGCGTGGAAGGCCCGGTCGATGGGGGGGGGAGAGGCTGGGGGCGCGAGCGCCGGCCCAGGAAGTCGTGCCCAAGCCTTCACACTGGCCGTGCGGACGGATGCCGGCCTTCGCCAGTGCAATGCTGCGCAAAGAGAGCGGCGGCGAGACGGGAGAATGGCTCCCGCCTCGTCGTGAATGCGGCTCTAGTTGTCGTCCGAGCCCGCGACGGCGGAGGCTGGCATCAGGTAGCGGACCGCGACGAGGCAGAGCACGGTCGTGAACAGCAGCACGAGGGCCACCAGCGCGTTGATGTCGGGCGTGAAGCCGAGCCGCATCATCGCCCAGAGCCGGACGGGCAGGGTGCTCTGCGTGCCGGTCACCAGCAGCGTGATCATGGTCTCGTCGAAGGAGAGCGCGAAGGCGAGGATCGCCGCGCCGACCATGGCGCTGGAGAGATTGGGCAGGAGCACCAGCCGGAACGTCTGCCAGCTGCTGGCGCCGAGGTCGTAGGACGCCTCGACGAGACTGCCGCTCAAGGATTGCAGCCGCGTCAGGATGGTGCGGTAGACCAGCGCCAGCACGAAGACGGTGTGACCGATGATGATGGTCAGCAGCGAGCGCTCAAACTCGACCTGGCGAAAGAAAATCAACAGCGCCAGGCCGGTGATGATCGGCGGCATCAGGAAAGGCAGGAAGATGATGAACTGCAGGAAATTGCGGCCCTTGGCATTGGGCGAGGCGTAATAGAGCGCCAGCCCCGTGCCGAGCGCCACCGACAACACGACCGCGCCGGCGCCGACGATCAGCGTCGTCCAGAGCGCCGACAGCACGCTGTCGTTTTGGGTCAGCGCCACATAGGCCGAGGTGGTCGGCTGCGACCAGTCGACGGCGCCGTGGCTGACGGTGAAGAAGGACGAGACGATCGGCACCATCAGCGGGCCGTAGAGCAGCACGAAGACGAAGAGGGTGAGGGTGATCAGCAGCGCCGGGGCTGCCCTGTCGGCGAACCGCATCACTTGGCCCCTCCATGCTTGCTTTCGAGCCGTCCGCCGAGGCGGATCGCCAGGATCACGACCGCCGCGAGGATGACGGACAGCGCCGCGCCGAAGGGCCAGTTAAAGGCGGTGCCGAACTGGCTGTATATGATGCGGCCAAAGGTGAAGCCCGACTGGCCGCCGACCAATTGCGGGGTCAGGAAGTCGCCTATCGCCAGCACGAAGACGAAGCTCATCGCGGAGAGCGTTCCGGGCAGGCTCAATGGCACCGTCACCCGCCAGAACGTCTGGGCGTTGGTGGCGCCGAGATCGGCCGAGGCATGGCGGAGGGCCTTGGGGATGCGCTCCAGCGACAGGAAGATCGGCAGCACGGCGAAGGGAATCAGCAGCACAGTCAAGGTCAGCAGCACGGCGTTCAAATTGAACACGAACAGCATGGAGGGCTTGTCGATCAGGCCGGTAGCGAGCAGGGCGCGGTTCAGCATGCCATTGCCGCCCAGAATGCTGCGCACGGCGTAGATCTTGATGACGTAGCTCATCAGGAGCGGCACGAGCAGCAGCACCAGCAGCATGTAGCGGCTGCGCCCGCGCAGGGTCGTCAGAAAATAGGCGACCGGGAAGGCGAACAGCACGCAAAGCAGCGCGACGGTGAAGCAGAGCAGGCAGGTGCGCCAGAAGATCGGCAGGAACACCGGATCGGTGAAGAAGCGGACATAGTTGGCGATCGTCGGCGAGAAGACGATGCTGCCATGGTCGACGCTGAAGAAGGAATAGACGAGGAAGAGCGCCATCGGCGTCAGCACGAAGCCGAGCGGCACGACATAGGCGGCGATCGTCGCCAACCAAGGCGCCAGCGCGCCCGGTCCGGCGGGGGCGGCGCGCTCGCTCATGCCGCCACCAGCCGGCAGGCGCTGCTCGGAACCACCAGCGGTATGGTCTCGCCTGCGGACAAGGGCGTGCCGTCCGGGCGGCTTTGCAGTCGGGCCTTCAGGATCTGCTGCGGCTGATAGACGGCAGCCGTGTTGACCATGGTCGAGGCGCCACCAAAGGCGACTTGATCAATGCGGGCGGCGATCCGGTTTTCGCCCTCTGCCGCGTCGCCGATGCCGACCGCCTCGGGACGGAACACGGCCAAAGCGGGGCTCCCGGCCGGCAGGGCCGCGATTTTCGGCTGGCCATCGATCGAGCAGACAAGGCGACCGACGGCCGTGTCGATCGAGCGCGCCGTGCCTTCGACCGGGCCCAGTGTGCCCGGGACCAGATTGTTCTCTCCGAAGAACTTGGCGACGAATTCCGTGCCCGGTCGGTAATAGACTTCGTGCGGCGAGCCGATCTGCTCGATGCGGCCGGCGCTCATCACGCAGATCCGGTCGGCCATGGCGATCGCCTCTTCCTGGTCATGGGTGACGAACAGGAAGGTGGTGCGGATCTCGGTCTGGATCGATTTCAGGAAGGTCTGCATGTGGCGGCGCAACTCCACGTCGAGTGCGGCGAGCGGTTCGTCGAGCAGGATCAGGCGCGGCCGGCAGATGATGGCGCGGGCGAGCGCCACGCGCTGGCGCTGGCCGCCGGAAAGCTGGGCGGGAAAGCGCTTGCCAAGCGGTCCGAGCTGCACCAGTTCGAGCGCATCGGCGACGCGTTTGGTTATCTCGGCGCGCGGCGTGCCGCGCACGGCCAGGCCATAGCCGACATTCGCCTCCACCGTCAGGTGCGGGAACAGTGCGTAGTCCTGGAACACGGTGTTGAACGGGCGGCGGTTGATCGGCATGGCGGCGATGTCGCTGCCGTCGAGCAGGATCTGGCCGCCGGAGGGCTGCGTGAAGCCGCCGATCAGGCGCAGGATCGTCGTCTTGCCGGAGCCGGAAGGCCCCAGAATGGTGATGAACTCGCCGTCATGCACATCGAGGTCGATCGAGTGCAGGATGGCGGTCGCGCCATAGCTTTTCGAAACCGACCGCAGTTTCAAGAGGATACCGGCTTCGGCCATTGCTACCCCGAACCATCGACAAAGGGTCCCGTCCGCAAGGCGGAGAGGAGGAGACAGGAGAGGGATGGAGCCGTGGCTCCACCCGGTCTTCGACGACGGGCTTACTGGGAAGCCTTGATCTCGTTCCAGAGATCCGAACGCTTCAGCGGGTCTTCGACGCTTTCGAGCCAGACGAGCTTGTCGTTGTCATTGGCGTTCGAGCTGGCGGCGGCGGTGTTGCCGAAGCCGGTCCGCTCGGAAAGCTGGGCGCCGATCTTCTTGTCGAGCAGGAAGTTCACCCACTTCGCGGCGGCATCGGGATCCTTGGCGCCGCTGGTGAGCGCCCAGTTGTCGAGCCAGGAAAGCGAGCCCTCGGTCGGCGCGATATAGGCGACATGGGCGCCGGCCTTCTGCATCGCCTTCAGCTGCTGTTGGCCATAGTTGGCCCAGATCAACGCGACGTCGTTGTTCTGGTAGATCTGCAGCGCTTCGTCAGCCGTCGTATAGAAGCTCAAGACGTTCGGCTTCAGCTCGAGCAGCTTGGCCTTGACCGTCGCGAACTGGTCCGCCGACAGCTGGAACGGGTTGGCGATGCCGAGCGTCAGCGCGGTGAACGAGAAATTGTGCTCGCCATTGTCATAGGCCAGCACCTTGCCGGCGTATTGCGGATCCCACAGCACCGACATCGAGGTCGGCGCCGGCTTCACCTTGTCGGTGTCGTAGATCAGGCCGATCGAATCGAAGCAGAACGGGATGCCATAGGCCTTGCCGTCGCGGGTGACGCCGCTGATCTTGGAGAGGTCCTGGAAGCGCGGCAGCACCTGCTTCTGGTTCGGGATCTTGGAAAGGTCCCAGGGCTTGACCAGGTCGGCGTCGATATAGCGCTGCAGCTGGGCCGTGTTGACGGCCATGACGTCGAAGTCCTTGCCTTCGCTGCCCTTGATCTTGGCCCAGATCTCGTCATCGCTGCCGACGAACACGACGTCGACGTCGATGCCGGTTTCCTTGGTGAAGTCCTTGACCCAGTCCGGGTCGGCATAGCCTTCCCAGGCGAGGACGCGCAGCGTCTCGGCCGAGGCGGCGGAAACCCAAAGGCCGGCCGCAAGCGCGGCGGCTCCCAGCACAGCTTTCAAACTCTTCATGACACTTCTCCTCTGGATGAGTGTTCTGGTGGTGTTGGAGGAGCGCCTTCACCGTGGCTCGGCTGGCGCTCTCTCAGGCTTTGTTGTTTTCAGGTCCGTTCCGCTCAGAGCGGGGTGACGGTGAACAGCGTTTCCTCGGGTCCGGCTACCATGCGGTTGCGCAGCGGCTTGCCGAAGGTCGGCGACACGATTTCGAACTCGTCATTCACCTCGGTCTTGACGTTCGAGGCGTAGCTCATCGCATCCGCGCCGAAGAAGTATGCGTGCAGGTCGCCCGGTCGGCGGAACATCGGATAGCGGAAGTGGTAGTGCTCGAGATTGCCGATCGAATGCGACATGTGGCTTTCGCCGGACAGGAACGGCTCGTCCCACACCACTTCGCCGTCGCGGATGATGCGGACGTTGCCGGAGACTTCCTGCGGCAGTTCGCCGAGCAGCAGTTCCGGGCCGAGCGAGCATTCGCGCAGCTTCGAATGGGCGAGATAGAGGTAGTTCTTGCCCTCGGTGATGTGGTCGGAGAAGTCGTTGCCGAGGGTGAAGCCGATGCGGCGGGGCTGGCCCGCCTCGTCGACGATGTAGAGGCCGACGATCTCGGCTTCCTCGGCGCCGGCAAGCGCGAAGCCCGGAAGGTCGAGCGGCGCGCCGGTCGGTACGACGCAGGTGCCGACGCCCTTGAAGAACCATTCCGGCTGGATGCCGATCGCGCCTTCGGCCGGCTTGCCGCCGTCGAGACCCATCCGGTAGATCTTCATCGAGTCGGACTCGATCGCGTCCGGGCCATGCGTGTCCGTGTGCATCCGGTTGCGCGCGGTGGCGCTGCCGGTATGCGTTAGGCCGGTGCCGGTGATCAGGAAGCGGGCCGGCTCGGGGTGGTCGAGCGGCGGGAGCACGCGGCCGGCGATCAGCACCGTGTCATAATCGATCGCCGCCTCGCGCGGCAGGCTGGCGACCAGCGCTTCTAGCGCGGTGCCTGTCTCCATGCTGCGCAGGGCCAGCTCGTGCACGGTCGAAAAGCCCTGGATCGGCAGCAGCGTCTCGCCATCGGCGCCGACGACCGCGACCTTGCGCTCGCCCGCCTCGGTCTTGAACTGAACCAGCCGCGTGCGGCCTGTTTCTACGCCGTGCATCAAACCCAACCCCCGTCCACGATGAAATTCTGCGACGTGCACATGCGGCTGTCGTCGGCAGCGAGAAATAGCGCCATGCGTGCGATATCGGACGGTTGGACCCGGTCCTGCAGGCATTGGCGGTCTGCGATCTGGCGCTCGCCCTCGGGCGTGAGCCAGAGGCGCATCTGGCGTTCCGTCATGACCCAGCCCGGGATCATGCAGTTGACGCGGATGCGCTCGGGGCCGAACTCGCGCGCCAGCGCGCGGGTCAGGCCGGTGATGGCGGCCTTGGCCGTCACATAGGCGGGGCAGTCGCCATCGCCGACCATCCAGGTGATCGAGCCGAAATTGATGATCGAGCCGCCGCCGGCGTCCCGCATCATCGGCCGCACGGCCTGCGCCGCGAAGAACTGGTGGCGCTGGTTGACCGCCATGCGGTCGTCCCAATAGGCGACGGTCACATCCTCGGTGCGGTGGCGATCATCGTTGCCGGCATTGTTGAGCAGGACGCGGATAGCGCCATGCTTCTCCTGCGTGGCCCGGATTGCGGCCTGCAGCTTGTCGATGTCGCGCAGGTCGCAGGGGATGAAGTCGGGCGCGCGGTGGCCGTCGGCCTTGATGCTCTCGACCAGGGCGCGCGAAGGCTCCTCCGCCAGATCGACGAAGGTGACGTTCGCGCCCTGCGCGCAGAAATGCCGGACCAGGCTTTCGCCGATGCCGCTGCCGCCGCCCGTAATGAAGACGACGCGGCCGTCCAGGCTCGGATATACCGCGAAGGGAAAATCGTGTTCCATCAGCGCCTCAGTGAGAATGGCGGGGGATGCCCGCTTCGCGTTTGCCAAGCAGGAAGTCGAAATCGCAGCCCTCGTCGGCCTGCAGCACGTGATCGACGAAGAGCTTCTGGTAGCCGTTGATGCCGTCATGCGTCGGCGGCACCCACTCGGCGCGGCGCGCTTCCAGCTCGGCGTCCGAGACGTCGAGATGCAGGCGCCGGCCGGCAACATCCAACTCGATCATGTCGCCATCGCGAACCAGCGCCAGCGGGCCGCCGGCGGCGGCTTCCGGGGCCGTGTGCAGCACGACGGTGCCATAGGCGGTGCCGCTCATGCGCGCATCGGAGATGCGCACCATGTCGGTGACGCCCTGCTGCAGCAGCTTGGCGGGAAGCGGCATGTTGCCGACCTCGGCCATGCCGGGATAGCCCTTGGGGCCGCAGTTCTTCAGCACCATGATGCAGCTGGCGTCGATGTCGAGATCGGGATCGTCGATGCGCTTGTAATAGTGCTCGATGGTCTCGAACACGACGGCGCGGCCGCGATGCTGCATCAGCGCTTCGGTCGCCGCCGACGGCTTGATGACGGCCCCGCCGGGGGCGAGATTGCCGCGCAGCACGGCGATGCCGCCCTGCGGCGTCAGCGGCTCCTCGAAGGAGCGGATGACTTCACCATTATAGTTGGGCGCATCGACGACGATCTCGCCGATGGTGGGGCCGGCGACGCTCGGCGCGTTGCCATGCAGCAGGCCGTGCTCATCGAGCACGCGCATCACGGCGCGCAGGCCGCCGGCATAGTAGAAGTCTTCCATCAGGTAGCGGCCGGACGGCATCAGATCGACGATGGTCGGCACGTCGCGGCCGAACTTGTCCCAGTCGTCGAGCGACAGGTCGATGCCGAGGCGGCGCGCGACCGCGATCAGGTGGATGACCGCGTTGGTCGAGCCGCCGATGGCGCCATTGACGCGGATGGCGTTCTCGAACGCTTCGCGTACGAGGATCTTCGACATCTTCACGTCGTCGCGCACCAGCTGGACGATGCGGCGGCCGGATTCCTGCGCCAGGATGGCGCGGCGGGAATCGACGGCGGGGATTGCCGCGTTGTCGGGCATGCCGATGCCGAGCGCCTCGACCATCGAGGCCATCGTCGAGGCCGTGCCCATGGTCATGCAGCTGCCGGCCGAACGGCTCTGGCCCTGTTCGGCGGCGAGGAAGTCGTCGACCGACATGCGGCCGGCCTTCACGTCCTCATAGAACTTCCAGACATGCGTGCCGGAGCCGATCGCCTTGCCGCGGAAATTGCCGTTCAGCATCGGGCCGCCGGAGACGGCGATGGTCGGCAGGTCGCAGCTGGCCGCGCCCATGAGCAAAGCCGGCGTGGTCTTGTCGCAACCGACCAGAAGGATCACGCCGTCGATCGGATTGGAGCGGATCGATTCCTCGACATCCATCGAGGCCAAGTTGCGGAACAGCATGGCCGTCGGACGCATGTTGCTTTCGCCGAGCGACATCACCGGGAATTCGAGCGGAAAGCCGCCGGCCTCGTAGACGCCGCGCTTCACATGCTCGGCGATCGTCCGCAGGTGGGCGTTGCAGGGCGTCAGTTCCGACCAGGTGTTGCAGATGCCGATCACGGGCCGGCCGTCGAACACATCCGGCGGATGCCCCTCATTCTTCATCCAGCTGCGATGCATGAAGGCGTTTTTGCCCGCTCCGCCGAACCAGGAGGTGGAGCGATATTTGCGCGGCTCATCGGCCATGAGTGCCTCGGGAATTGTTTTTTATTGAAGAACACTATTTTGTATTACAGGATGCTATTCCTTTCCTGATCCGAGTCAACAAGGATGGCGCGACTCCCTGGGGGCGAAACCAAGCGACAAATCGCGCGCCTGCCGGTCGACGGGCAGGGGCCTGAAAGGCGAAATCTTGGCGGCCTGCGGGTTTGCCGGGACGCGAGTGGAGAAAGCCGAGACGGTTTTTGTCACGACACGAAGTTTTGTATTGAAGAAGAATGTTTCCTATTGCGACTCGATTGTCGCCGACGTTGCTGCTTAGCTGCGCGTCGATCCAACCAAGGGCGAGCCGACCATGACCGACGAGCGATACAGGGTGCAGAGCCTCGGGCGCGCCCTCGACCTGCTGGAGCGAATTGCCGATAGCGGGCAGGCGGGCGCGCGGCTGACGGACCTGGCCCGCGACATCGGCCTGTCGAAACCGGCGGCCTACGCCATCCTCGCGACGCTGCGGGCCCGCGGCGTCGTCACGGATATCGGCGAGGGCATGACGCGGCGCTACCGGCTCGGCCTGTCGCTGCTGCGCCTGGGCGATCTCGCCGTCGCCAATACCGGCCTCGCCGACATCGCGCTGCCGGTGCTTCGCGATCTGACCCACGAAATCGGCATGACCTCGCGTGTCGCCATGATGGATGACGGCTTCGCGGTCGTGATCGGTCGCGTTGATGCGCCCGGCGCGATCCGCTTCGACGCGGCGCTGGGCCGGCGAGAGCAGCCGCATTGCTCCGGCGTCGGCAAGGTGCTGCTCGCCGCCATGCCGCGCTCCAATGCGCTGCAACTGCTGGAGCGGGTCGGCTATCCGGCGCGGACACCGAAATCGCTCACCTCGATCGCGGCGCTCAGCGACGATCTCGACCGGATCGCCGGCCGCCATTATGCGATCGACGACGAGGAAGACCATGAGGGCATCATCTGCGTCGCGGCGGCGGTGTTCGGCCGCGGCGGCCAGACGCTCGGCGCCATCAGCGTCACGACGCTGAAGCAGTTGCTGCCGCTGGAATCGGTCGCCTCGATCGCCGAGCCGCTGGTCCGGCATGCCGACCTCATCTCGCGCGCGCTCGGCGGTCCCTCGGCGCAGGAAGCCTGGGCGTTGCGGCCGATGACGGATGCGCGGCTGTGACGGCGCCCGTCGGGCTGGAGACGGAACGGTTTCGTCTTTCGCTGTTGCCGGAACTGGGTGGGCGTATCGCCGCCTGCCAGTGGCGCCACCCGGACGGGCGCTGGCTCGACCTGATCCGGCCGATGTCGCTCCCCTATGACGGCGACGAGGAAGCCGGCTGCTTTCCGCTCACGCCCTTTTCCAATCGCCTGCGCCATGGGCGCTTCACCTTTGGCGGTCGCGAGATTGCCATGCCGCGCAACACGCCGGGCCCGCATGTCGAGCATGGCCATGGTTGGCAGCGACCCTGGACGATCGCCGCGCGCGGGCCGGGTCGCATCGTGCTCGCCTATGAGCATGCCGGCGACGAATGGCCGTTTCCCTACGGCGTGACGCAGACCATCGAACTTCTGCCCGACCGGCTGCGCATCGAGCTTGCCGCGCTCAATCGCGGCGAGGAGCCGATGCCCTATGGCTTTGGCCAGCATCCCTTCTTCCCGGCGACGCCCGGGACGACGCTCGAGGCGCGGGTCGAATCGGTCTGGCATGTCGACGACGAGGTGATGCCGACGAGTCTCGGCCCGGCCGTCGAACTCTGGGGGAGCGAGCCGCGGCTGGCGGTTGCGAGCACGGCGCTCGACACCGCCTTTGCCGGCTGGGACGGCGAAGCGACGATCCGCTGGCCCGAACATGGCGCGGGATTGAGCATGGTAGCCAGCGCGCCGCTGCGCCATCTCGTGGTCTACACCCCGCCCGGCGCGGGCCATTTCTGCGCCGAGCCAGTCAGTCACTGCACCGATGCGTTCAACCTCGCCGCGGAGCGGGACGACACGGGAATCACGGTGCTGCCGCCCGGCGCAGCACTGATCTCGTCGATCACGCTGACGCCCTTCGCGCTGTCTTAATCCAGAACGGCAAATCCCGCGGTCAATTCCGCGCGAATGCTTCATTTCAAAGCGGTTTGACTAGTTTTCGGTCAAGCCGACCCAGAATAGATCGACCCGAAAACTAATGTTCGCAGGCCTTCCGTGAGGGAAAACGTGCGTTGACATTCGGCTTGAGCAAACATAGCATCTAATTACAGAACGATGTTCTGCATAACCGAACAAAACGGATAAGCTCGACACAGGTTCCCGGGGGGCCTCATCGAAGCTGGTTCGCTTGAAAAACGACCGTGCATCTATGACTGATACGGAAGGCGTCCTGTGCTGACGACATTCATCAACCTGTTCAATTTCGAAGGGATCGGGGACTATTTCCCGGATCTGATGCGCGGCGCCGCCATCAGCCTGCAGCTTACCTTCTGCGTCATGCTTATCGCCCTGCCTCTGGGGCTGTTGCTGGCGTTGGCCAAGATCGGGCGCTCGCGAATTCTGCGAATCATGGCCTCGTTCTACATCGAGGTCGTGCGCGGCACGCCCTGCCTGCTGCAGCTCTTCTATATTTACTTCGTGCTGCCGGCCTTCGGCATCCGCTTTGATCCCTTCATGGCCGGTGTCATCGGCCTGTCGATCAACTACTCGGCCTATCTCGCCGAGGTGTATCGCGCCGGCATCGTCGCCATCCCGCATGGCCAGGTCGAAGCCGCCAAGGCGCTCGGCATGTCGCGCCGCAAGATGCTGCGCCTGATCATCCTGCCGCAGGCGATCCGCGTCGTCGTTCCGCCGCTCGGCAACTATTGCATCTCGCTGTTCAAGGATACGTCGCTGGTCTCCATCGTAACGGTGCGGGAACTGATCTTCACCGGACAGATCATCTCGTCGACGAATTTTCAGTACTTCACCGTCTTCACGATCATCGGCGCGATCTACCTGTTCTTCTCCTATCCGGCGGCGCTTTTCGTCCGCTACCTGGAGAAGCGCATGGCGATCGGCGCACGCCGCCCGGTCGTGGTGCCGACCGACGTCGCCCCGATTGCCGTCGACGCTGTCGAAGGGACCACCAAGTCATGATCCGCCTCGATCGCATCAACAAGCATTTCGGCGCCCATCACGTGCTGAAGGACGTCTCGCTGACCGTCGACAAGGCGGAAGTCGTCTGCGTCATCGGCCCGTCCGGCTCGGGCAAGTCGACGATGCTTCGCTGCATCAACAACATGGAAGAGATCGGCAGCGGCACGATCACCATCGATGGCCAGCCCGTCTATCGCTACGAGAAGGACGGCAAGCTCGTCATCGATAGCGAGAAGCAGGTGGAAGCGATCCGCGCCAAGGTCGGCATGGTGTTCCAGTCCTTCAACCTGTTCCCGCATCTGACCGTGACGGAGAACATCACGGTCGCGCCGATCCATGTGCTGGGCCGGTCGCGCGGCGAGGCGACGGATATCGCGCTCGGCCTCCTGGAAAAGGTTGGCCTCGCCATGAAGGCGCAGGCCTATCCGCACGAGCTTTCCGGCGGCCAGCAGCAGCGCGTGGCGATTGCTCGCGCCTTGGCCATGCGGCCGAAGGCGATCCTGTTCGACGAGGTCACCTCCGCGCTCGATCCGGAACTGGTCGGCGAAGTGCTGCGCGTCATGCGGGCGCTCGCCGACGAGGGCATGACCATGGTCGTCGTCACGCATGAGATGGGCTTTGCCCGCGACGTGTCCGACCGCGTCGTGTTCATGGCCGACGGCAAGATCGTCGAGAGCGGCAAGCCGCACGAGCTTTTCTCCGCGCCGCAAAAGGAGCGGACGCGGGACTTTCTGCGATCTGTCCTTGAGCGCAACCGGGAAATGGGCGCCGCGGCCAGTCAATAAAGCGTTTGCCTTCAACAAAAACAACGAGGGGACTATCCAGTGAAACTGACCAGTTTTGTTCTTGCTTCGGTCGTGGCCGGCGTGATGTCGGCATCGGTCGCGTGGGCCGGCGATATCGGCGTCGGCAACGCCACCTATGATGGCGGCGACGGCTCCTACAAGCGCGCCCGCGACGAAGGCATCACGCTGCTGATCGCTGCTGATCCGCCGAACACCTTCCAGGACGAGAAGACCAAGGAATATGACGGCACCGACGTCCGCATCTTCCGCGAGATCACCAAGCGCCTCGGCATCGAGAAGGTGACCTGGCAGCTTATCCCCTTCGACGCGATGGTGCCGACGCTGCTTTCCAAGCGTGGCGATGTGATCGTCGACAATCTGCATGAGAACGAGAAGCGCCTGAAGGTGCTGGCCTTCACCGGCCCGTCCTACTGGTATGGCTCGGGCGTCACGGTCGCCAAGGGCAATCCGCTCAACATCCATAGCTGGGACGACTTCGCCGGCAAGACGGTGGGAACGCTGCGCGGCTCGGTCAATCACGGCCTGCTCGAGAAGCGCACCGACCTGAAGGAACTCAAGCTCTACACGAGCAACGAGGCCGAGTTCTCCGACATCATCGCCGGCCGTCTCGACGTCGGCATGGAAGACGACATCAAGGTCGGCCAGTTCCTGAAGAAGCACCCGGACGCCGCCATGGAGCTGGTTTCCGACTACAAGCCGCTTCCCGAGGAATATGGCTATGCCCGCTACGCGCTGCGCAAGGAAGACGTCGACCTGAACAGCGCCATCTCGCGCGCTCTGGCCGAAATCCGCGCTGATGGCACCATGTCCGCCATCATCAAGGAATTCGGCTATACCGACCGCAATCTCTGGTTCTTCCCGGTCGACAAGTAATCCCTTCCTCGCCGGTCGCGAGATCGGCCGAGGCTCTGATCGACTCGCTGACAGGCCGGCTCACGCCGGCCTGTTTTCGTTGGGATAGTCCGCATTGCATTTGCTTCCCGCGCCAAGTCGCGCAAGGGTAGGGTGCGTCGACCCGCCGTCGCGCCGCAGCCCGAGCGACCCGCGTTGCCGGGAACCGCGGACGATCCCCGGCCGGGTCCCTGACGAACCAATTGGGAGCACGCGCATCAAGCGCGACACGGCCGTCCGGCCGGTGGAAACGAAAGAACATGACATGAAGAAGCGGCAGCTTGGGCGCACGGGCGCTCAGATCTCGGAAATCGGCTTCGGCGCCTGGCAGATCGGCGGATCCTGGGGCGACGTCAGCGAGGAAGACGGCAAGAAGGCGCTGAACGCGGCTCTCGACGCCGGCGTCACCTTCATCGACACCGCCGACGTCTATGGCGACGGCCGTTCGGAAAAGATCATCGCCGAAGTGCTGAAGGCGCGCGGCGGCGACCGTCCCTTCGTCGCCACCAAGGCGGGCCGCCGCCTCAACCCGCATGTCGCCGAGGGCTATACCGGCGCCAATATCGAAGCGTTCATCGATCGCAGCCTCAAGAATTTGCAGGTCGAGACGCTGGATCTCGTGCAACTGCACTGCCCGCCGACCGACGTCTATTATCGCCCCGACTTTTTCGGCGAGCTCGACGACCTGGTCGCCAAGGGCAAGATCCGCAATTACGGCGTCTCGGTCGAGCGGGTCGAGGAAGCGCTGAAGGCGATCGAATATCCCAACGTCGCCACCGTCCAGATCATCTACAACATCTTCCGCCAGCGCCCGCAGGATCTCTTCTTCGCGGAAGCGAGCGAGAAGAATATCGGCGTCATCGTCCGGGTTCCGCTGGCATCCGGGCTGCTCTCGGGCAAGATCACCCGCGACACCGCCTTCCGGGCGGACGACCACCGCAACTTCAACCGGAATGGCGAGGCGTTCGACGTGGGCGAGACCTTTGCCGGCGTGCCGTTCGAGGTCGCGCTCCAGGCTGTCGAGGAATTGCGTCCGTTGCTGCCGGCCGATGTCGCGATGTCGACCTTTGCGCTGCGTTGGATCCTGCTGCAGCAGGCCGTGTCGGTGGTGATTCCCGGCGCCCGCAACGAAGCGCAGGCCCGTTCCAATGCGGCGGCCAGCGACGCGCCCGGCATCTCGCCGGAAAGCCGCGCCCGGATCGTCGAAATCTACGACCGGCTGGTCAAACCGCACGTCCACCATCGCTGGTAGGCGTTGGGCCGGCATGGTCCGGCCATCGCCATGAAACCGAAGCCCGGCCTGTCTCGCGACGGGCCGGGCTTTTTTCTTGTCCGTCAGGCAGAGGGCTCGTGCTTGTCGAGGAAGGCCACGATGTCGAGGCTTCTGAAATCGAGCAGCGCCTCGCGCAGCCGGGCATGCGGCCAGTCCCACCAGGCGAGCGCCATCAGCCTGTCGGCGATCGCTTCGGGGAAGCGCCGCTTGATCGGCTTGGCGGGCACGCCGGCGACGATCGTGTAGGGCTCGACCGGTTTCGATACCACGGCGCCGGCCGCGATGATGGCGCCGGTGCCGACGCTGACGCCGGCGAGCACGACTGCGCCGTGGCCGATCCAGACGTCATGCCCGATGGTGACGTGATGATCGCGGCGCCACTGGAAGAATGCGCTGTCGTCATCTTCGGCCATGCCATAGCGGCGGGCGCGATAGGTGAAATGATGCTGCGTCGCCCGCCACATCGGATGGTTGCCGGGATTGATCCGCGTCGATGCCGCGATCGAGCAGAACTTGCCGATCGTCGCATAATTGACCATTGCGTCGCGGTCGAAATAGCTGAAATCGCCCATCTCGACCTCGTCGAGCAGCACGCGCTCGCCAATGTCGACATAGCTGCCAAGCGTGGAACGGGTCACCACGGCGGTCGCGTGGATATGGGTGTCGAAGCCGAGGACGTTACCGTCTTCGGGGCTCGCCGCTTTCGCAGTGTCCGTCGAGCCAGTCACGACCGGGCCTCGTCGGCGCGCCAGATCGAGCGGATGACGGGGTGGCCATCGACCAGCCGGACGCGCAGCAGGTCGGCCCGCCGCCCCGGTTCGATCCGGCCGCGATCCGACAGCCCGACCATGTCGGCCGGCGTCGCGCTGACCGTCGCGACGGCCTGGGGCAGGGACATGCCGTTGGCCGCCAGCACGAAGGCGGCCTCGAGCAGGCTGGTCGGCACATAGTCGGAGGAGAGGGCGTCGAGCAGGCCGTTCGCGGCCAGTTCCGCGGCGCTGACATTGCCGGAATGCGAGCGCCCCAGCACGACGTTCGGGCCGCCCATGACGATCTTCATGCCGCGTGCGCGCGCCTGCTCGGCCGCCTCTAGCGTCGTTGGGAATTCGGAGATCGCGACGCCCTCCTGCCGGGCACGATCGACCTCGTCCGACGTGGTGTCGTCATGGCTGGCGAGGGGAATGCCGCGCGCCGCTGCCTGTCTGCGGATCTCGGCCCGCTGCGGTGCCGAATAGGTTTCGCGGTCGGCGCGCCGCTGCGCGATATAGGCGTCGAACTCCGCATCGGTCCAGACGCGGCCACTCTTCTTGCGGCGGAAGGCGCGATAGATGGCGAGGTCGCTCCACTGGCCTTGGCCGGGCGTGTGATCCATCAGGCTGACCAGGCCGAGACGCGGATGGTCGGCATAGCGGCCGAAGATATCGAGCGCGCCGGCGTCGGAAACCTCGCAGCGGAAATGCAGGAAGTGGTCGGCCTTGAGCAGGCCATGGGCGCGCGCCGCATCGAGGTTCTCGATGCTCTTGCTGATCATGGCGCGACGCTCGCCGCCGGTGTCGTAGTCCCCCAGCGAAATGGCGTCGTAGACGGTGGTGATGCCGGCGCCGAACATGTCGCGGTCATGCGCCAGCACCGCGCCGATGGCCGAGGGCCAGGCGACGGCCGGACGCGGCGCGAAATGGCGCTCGAGATTATCGGTGTGGACGTCGATCAGCCCGGGAAGCAGGAAATCGCCGTCCCCGTCGATCGCGCCCGCGTCGGCGCTGAGATCGGTGTCGATCGCCTGGATCCGCCCATCCTCGATCGTGACGCTGCCACGGACGACCTCGTTCGGGAGGACGATCTGGAAATTGTTCAGGACGGTGTACATGGCGATCCGGGAGACATGACAGGTGAGGGGGCTGCTCGTCGCGCCCGATCGGCTGCACCTAAGCCTGCTTTGTTGCGGTTTCGTGACGGGCTGGCTGGCCGGGAAGGGGAGAAGCTCAGCCAGCCGCGGTACGGGGACCGAGGCAGCCCTTGTGGCAAAGTTTATCGCGGCGCCGGGGCCGATTGACAGAAACCGTCCCTCCATGCAATTTGGGTAAACGATAACTCAGAGCCAAACGCCAATGGCCGACGCCAAAGTCTCAATGCAGGATATTGCCGGCCGGCTGGGCGTCTCGGTGAAAACCGTTTCGGGCGCGCTGCATGGTGGCTCCATCCGCATGTCGGACGAGACGCGCCAGAAGATCAAGGCGCTGGCGGATGAACTGGGCTATGTCCCCAATCTGGTGGCGCGCGGCATGCGCCAGGGCTTCCTGCCGATCCTCGGCATCGTCGCTGACGGCCTGATCACTCAGCCCTTCGCCACCGAGATCATGCGCTCCTTCGACAACGCCGCGCGGGCCGATGGGCTTTCGGTCGTGGTGACCAATATTGGCGGCCGCACGGTCGAGGCGAGCGTCGCGGAACTGCAGCGGTTGATGCCGCGCACGATCGCCTATGCGAGCATGTATCATCAGGTCGTCGCTATCCCGGAATCGCTGCGGGGCGTGATCTCGCTGATGATCAATTGCCGCGACGAGGCCGGTCTCATCCCGTCGCTGGTGCCGGCGGAGCAGGATGCAGCCGAGACCATCGTCGAGCATCTTTTCGCGCATGATCGGCGGAAGATCGCCTTCCTGAACCTGCCGGGCCTGATCGCCGCCCGGATGCGCGAGGACGGCTTTCGCGCCGCTCACGCCGCACGCGGCATCGAGGTCCAGGAAGCGTGGATGCTGCCGGCCACGCGCGGTCCGCTCTATGTCGATCGCGCCCGCAGCCTGGTACACGAGCACGTCGCGGCGCTGTTTTCCGGGCCTGCGCGGCCGGATGCAATCCTGTGCGGCAATGACCGTGTCGCCATGGAGGTCTATGGCGCGCTGCGGCGCCAGGGCCTCGATATTCCCGAGGACGTGTCGATCGCCAGCTTCGACAACCAGGTCGAGATCGCGGCAAGGCTCGACCCGCCGCTGACGACCATGGAACTGCCGCACCGCGCCATCGGTCGCCGCGCGGGCGAAATCCTGTCCGGCCACAGAAAGCCGTTGCAGAAGGTCGACGAAATTCCGTTTCGCCTCGTGGAGCGTGCCTCGGTCTGAGGTGACGAAACGGTTGAATTGAGCAAAACAGCTAGATTGGGAGGAGTTTGCAATGTCTGCTACTTTGGGTAATCGTTTACTGAAGAGCCTCGGCGCCGCGTCGGCGCTGAGCATCGCGGTCGGTGCGGGGCTTTCGGGCGCCCAGGCGGCCGAGCTCAAGGTGATGTTCCAGGGTGACCCCTATGAAATCACCATCATCACCGATGTCGCCAAGCGCTTCGAGGCGGCCAATCCCGGCACCACGGTGCAGCTGATCAACACGCCGCACGACGCCTATAACGAGAAGATCGGCGCGGCTGTCTCGGCCGGTTCGCTGCCCGACATCCTGCAGCTCGATGCACCCTTCCTGGCCAATTATGTCTGGTCCGGCTTCCTGCAGCCGGTCGGCAACCTGCTCGACAAGGCGCTGGTCGACGACATGACGGCGTCGAACGTCGCCCAGGGCACCTATCCGATCGACAAGGCGCTCTATGCCATCGGCCTGACCGACAGCACGGTCGCGCTCTATGGCAGCCGCAAGCAGCTCGAGGAACTGAAGATCCGCATCCCGACCTCGGTCGAGGATGCCTGGACGCGCGACGAGTTCGAGGCGGCGCTGAAGACGCTGTCGACCGCGCCGGGCGTCAAGTGGCCGCTCGACCTGTTCCGCTCCTATGGCAGCAAGACCGAGTGGATCACCTATGCCTATGAGCCGATCCTGGTCTCGATGGGCTGCGACGTGATTGACCGTACCAGCTGGAAGGCAACCGGCACGCTCGACGGCAAGGCCTGCGTCGACGCGGCGACGGAGATGCAGAACTGGGTAAAGCAGGGCTGGGTCGTGCCGCAATCGGCAGGACAGAACCAGTTCTACGCCGAAGGTCGTCCGGCAGCGCTTGCCTGGGGCGGTCACTGGTTCTACGCTGAGGCCAATGCCAAGATGGGCGACGACGTCGTCGTCATGCCGCTGCCGAAGTTCGGCGAGAAGGGCGTTAGCCCGAACGGCACCTGGATCTGGTCGGTCGCCAAGACCGCTTCCGATCCGGCCGCCGCCGGCAAGTTCCTGAGCTTCATGCTGCAGGACCCGGCCTATCGCGACGCGTACAAGGCGCATGCCGGCTTCCCCGGCCTGAAGTCCTTCGCCGCCGCCTCGCCGCTCTACGCCGACAAGGGCGCGATGGCCGTCGCCTTCGAGCAGGCCGGCAAGACCGCCGTCGCGCGTCCGCCGCATCCGGCGTACCCGACCATCACGCTCGCCTTCCAGAACGCGATGACCAACATCTTCGACGGCGCCGATCCGCAGGCCGAGCTCAGCAAGGCCGCCAAGAAGATCGACGACGATATCCTGGACAATGACGGCTACCAGCCGTTCGGCAAGGCCGAGTAGTCACGCAGGGTCCGGCCGCGCCCTGATACGCGGCCAAGGATCTCCTTCAAGAAAGACCCGGCCGCGCCCCGACGCGCGACCGGGAAACAAGTTCCGGGAGGCATCATTATGTCGAGCCAAGCGTCCCCCATGCCGGGTTCGGCATCGCCGGGGCCCATCCGCGCCGCCATGCCGCGTCGCAAGCCGCCGATCTGGGGCGGCCGTCTGCAGGAACTGGGCATGCTGCTGCCAGCCTGCATCCTGATTGCACTGTTCCTGCTGCTGCCCTTCCTGTCGTCCTTCGAGATCGCGCTGACCAATCAGCGCCTGATCCCGCGCCCGGTGCCGGTGCGCTTCGTCGGACTCGGCAATTTCCAGCAGATCCTGACCGATTCCGCCTTCTGGACGGCTCTTTGGAACGTCACGCGCTTCACGGTGATGGTGCTGCCGATCCAGTGCGGCTTCGCGCTGGCGATCGCGCTGCTCTTGAACCAGAAGCTGCCCTTCCGCAATTTCTTCCGCGGCCTGTTCTTCCTGCCGGCGATCACCTCGATGGTGGTGGTCTGCGTGATCTGGTCGACGTTGTTCCAGTATCCGACCGGCCCGTTCAACCAGATCGTCGGCTTCCTCTCCTTCGGGCTGGTGAGCCCGATCGACTGGCTCGGCGATCCGACCTGGGCGATGCCGTCGATCGTGCTGCTCTCGGCCTGGCAGGCCTATGGCTTCCAGATGATCGTCTATCTGGCCGGCCTGCAGAACATTCCCGAGACGCTCTATGAGGCGGCCGAACTCGATGGCGCCAATGCCTGGCAGCGCTTCTGGAACGTCACCATGCCGAGCCTGCGCCAGACGCATATCTTCGTGCTGATCATCACCACCATCCAGGCCTTCAAGCTGTTCACCCAGGTGAACATCCTGACCCAGGGCGGTCCGCGCGGCACCACCGACACCCTGGTCCACTACATGTTCACGGCCGGCTTCGTCGACCAGCGGCTGGGCCTCGCCTCGGCCGTCGCCATTCTCCTGTTCCTGATCGTGCTGGTCGTCTCGCTCGTTCAGCGCTTCGTCGTGAGGGATCGTCGATGAGCACCGTGGTTTCCGCCTCCACTCCGTCGCCGGTCGCCAAGGTCTCGGCCAAGCCGGATATCGGCGCGATCGTCAAGTTCGTCGCCGTGCTGATCATCGCGCTGGTGGTGATCTCGCCCCTGTTCCTGCTTTTCGTCGCCAGCCTGAAGCCGGACCGCTTCCAGATCCTCGCCGATATGGGCAGCTTCCGCGCCTTCTGGGTGTCCGAACCGTCGCTGCAGAACTTCACCGATATCGCGACCTTCAGTGGCGCGTTGCCCTTCGGCCGCTATTTGGTCAACTCGCTGATCATCCTGTTCTGCACGGTGCTGGGCGGCGTGTTCCTGAATTCGATGGCCGCCTTCGTGCTGGCCTGGGGCCGGTTGCCGGGCCGTGCCGTGGTGCTTACCGCGCTGATCGGGCTCTACATCGTGCCGCAGGAATCGATCGTCCTGCCGCTGCTCAGCCTGGTCAACAAGGTCGGCCTCGGCGACAGCTTCGCGGCGCAGATCCTGCCCTGGATGGCGAGCCCGCTCTATATCTTCCTGATCTACCAGTTCTTCATCCAGGTGCCGCGCGACATCTATGACGCCGCCACGGTCGACGGCGCCTCGCCGTTCCGCATCTACTGGTCGGTGTTCCTGCCCTTGAGCCTGCCGGTGCTCGCCACCGTCGCCATCCTGCTCGGCATCGAGACCTGGAACCAGTATCTCTGGCCGCTGATGGTCACCCAGACCGATTATGCGCGCCCGATCTCGGTCGGCATCGCCAGCTTCTTCGGCCATGACAGCGTCTACTGGAACAGCGCCATGGCCGCGTCGGTGATGATGATGGTGCCAGTGCTGATCTTCTATCTCGCCTTCCAGAAATGGTTCGTCAGTTCCTTCATCAGCTCGGCCGTCAAGGGCTGACACCACCATGGATATTCTTGAGACAATGGAAGACCTTGCAATGACCGAGTTCGAAGCCGACCTGGACGCGGGCGATATCGTCCATCTCTGGCAGAAGGCGCCGTCGCGGACGTCGCTTTCCGAAGTCGTCGTCACCGGGGGCGGCAGCGAGCCGGTGCGCCGGGCGGGCGCGCATTCCGACGATTTCACGCGTTCGGTCTTCGAGGCGCCCATGGCGGGAACCTACCGTTTCGGCTGGCAGGAGCCGGGAACGGCCGTGTCGCTGGCGTATAGCTTTGCGCCGTCGCGCCTGGCCGACGAAGGCGTGCGCCTGCTTCACACCACCGCGAAGAACCGCGCCAGCGAGGCTCGCTACAAGCTGCATTTCCAGGCGCCCTGGGGCTGGATGAACGATCCGAACGGCCTCTGCCAGATCGATGGCGCCAGCCACCTGTTCTACCAGCATTATCCGCACAGCCTGCGCTGGAACACGATGCACTGGGGCCATGCGGTCTCTGAAAATCTCGTCGACTGGATCGACCAGCCGATCTTCCTCGAGCCGCGCGCCGAGCTACTGGCCGATAACGGGCTGACGGGCGGCGCCTTCTCGGGCTCGGCCATTCCGCATGCCGGGGGCGGCGTCCGCGTCTTCTATACCGACCGCGAGGATGACCGCGAGCCGAGCCAGGAATGGCAGATCACGACTATGTCGCCGGACATGCTGTCGGCCGGACCTTCGACGCCCATCATCACCGACCGGCCGTCCATCCCCAATTTCGGCAAGGACATTCGCGATCCCTATGTCTTCAAGGGACCCGATGGGCTCTGGAAGATGGTCGTGGCCGGCGCCGATGATCGCGGCGGACTGGTGCTGCTCTATGAAACGCGGGATCCCGAGGCGGCCGACGGCTGGACCTTTGTCGGCATCCTGCATCGCGAACCGCTCTCGCGCAGCATCCCGGCAGAATGCCCGGGCCTCGTGGCGCTCGATGGCGAGGGGGAGGGGCTCTACGCCCTCATCTTCGGCATCATCGGCTATCGCGACGAGGCGACCCGCCGCCGCAATCTGAGTTACGCCATCGTTGGCCGCTTCGACGGTCGCACCTTCGAGCCCATCGCGCGCCGCGAGGTCGATTTCGGCACCGACTGCTATGCGATCCAGGCATTCCAGCATGCGGACGGCCCGGTCGGCATCGCCTGGGCCGCGAACTGGACCGATGTCTTCAAGGATCGCGACTTTGCTTCCGCCATGACCTTCCCGCGCCGCTTCATCTGGCAGGACGGCCAGCTGCGCATGCCGCCGGTCGAGGGCGTCAAGGCATTGCGGACCGGTGTCGCCACCGAGGCTCTCGTCGGCGCCGGCTCGGTGCCGCTCGCTCGCGGCCTTGGCGAGATTGAGATCGAGCTTGCGACACCGGGCGCGCCGTTCCGGCTCGACTTCGCCCATCCCGATCATGGCATCGCGCTGGTCTATGACGGCGCGGCGCTGGAGCTGGTGTTCGATCCGCCGGGTAACCGCGTCGTGCCGCGCTATCTGACGCCGACGACGACGCTGAAGACCGTCCGCATTTTCGTCGATGTCGGCCTGATCGAGATCTATGCCGATGACGGCCTGCAATGCGCCACCAAGCGCATCGACAGCGACCAACCGATCAGCGCGATTGAACTCCATGTCGATCCGGCAGCGGTCCGGACCGCACGGCTCTGGAACCTGCGCCCGAGGCTTGGTGCGGCCGCCTGAGCGGCGCACCGGTAGATTATTCGCCTTCTGGATTGGGGCCGGCCTGTTCCGGCCCCTTTTTCGTATCTGTGGCGCGGCCGTCCGGCACCAGCGCCCGGATGTCGGCGAAGATGGATTCCCAAGCCTCGTCGCCGAACTGCGCGAGGCCAAGGCCCCGCAGCAGGAACGCCCCCTCGGCGGCCAGCACGGCCGTCAAGGCACGCCGTCCGCCCGGCGACTTCGTGTCGAGCTTGTCGAGCAGTTCCCGGTAATAGCCCTGGATCTCGCTCCGGTAGTCGGGAGTCTGCACCAGGCTCGCGAGCAGGGCGCTGGCGCGAATGGCAGAGAGCTCGTCTTCGCGATGGCTGGCGTCGACATGGGCCGCTGCGGTGGAGTGGGGCTCATCCCCATGCGTCGCCAAATAGTCGGCCACCAGGCGTTCATAGGACTTTCCGGCACGCTCGAGCATAGCTTCGATCAGCGCATCCTTGGTGCCGAAGGAATAGAGGACGCCGCCCTTGCTGACGCCGGCCTCGCGCGCGACGGCGTCGATCGTCAGGCTGGTGACGCCACCCTTCGCGATCACGCGATCGGCCGCGTCCAGCAAACCCTCGCGATCAATCGTCGGTCGTCTGCCCATGTCTTTTCTCTTTTAATACCGTCTGGACGGATATATATGTCCGCTCCCCGACGCCGGCAATCCCTGTTGCGCGGGAATGGAGAAGAGAATGATCGTTGCGCCGCGCAATCGCTGGCTGGTGCTCACCGCCGTGATCCTGGCGTTCCTGCCCGTGGTCGTCGACATGACGATCCTGCATATCGCTGTCCCGTCGCTGACCGTCGCCCTCCGCGCGTCGGGCACGGAAATCCTCTGGATCATCGACATCTATCCGCTGATCATGGCGGGGCTTCTCGTGCCGATGGGCACGCTGGGCGACAGGGTCGGTCATCGCCGGCTGATGTTGACGGGCCTGACGATCTTCGCGCTGGCGTCTGTCTGCGCCGCATTTTCGCAGACGGCGTTGATGCTGATCCTGGCGCGTGTCCTGCTGGCCATTGGCTCCTCTATGATCATCCCGAGCGTGCTGGCCATCATTCGCCAGACCTTCGAGGACCCGAAGGAGAGGGCGCTGGCGCTCGGCGTCTGGAGCACGGTGGCTTCCGCCGGCGCAGCGATCGGCCCGCTGGCCGGCGGCTTCCTGCTGGAGCATTTCTGGTGGGGATCGGTATTCCTCATCAACGTACCGATCATGCTGGTCGTGCTGCCGGTGGTGTATCTGTTCATTCCCAACCGGCCGCTTGCGGCTCAGGGCAGTTGGAAGATCGGTCATGCCCTGCTGCTGATCGCCGGCCTGATCTCCACCGTCTATGCGGTGAAGACCGGCTTCAAGGCGGGGCCGTCCGTCTGGGTCTTTGGCGTCCTGGTGATGGGTCTCGCCCTGATGGCCTGGTTCGCTCGGTTGCAGATCGTCGGTTCCGAGCCGCTGCTGGACCTGTCGCTGTTCCGCAAGCCGGCGATCTCGGTCGGCATGTTGATGGCCTTCGTTGCGTCCGGTTCGCTCGCCGGCTTCGAACTGCTGCTGGCGCAGGAACTGCAATATGTCTATGGCCGCACGCCGCTTCAGGCCGGACTGTTCATGATGCCGCTCGTCGTCGCCTCGGCGATTGCCGGCCCGATTGCCGGCAAGCTCGCCGGCCGCTTCGGCCTGCGCTGGCTCGGCTCGGCCGGCCTCGCCGCGGCGGCGGCGGCATTGTTGGGCATCAGCCAGTCGAACATTGGCGGTGACGGCATTGTCATCGGTTGCCTGATGGCGGTGCTCGGCTTCTCGCTCGGCGTCGGCCTGCTGGCCTCGTCCGCCGCCATCATGGGAGCTGCGCCGGTCGAGAAGGCGGGCGCCGCGGGTTCGTTGGAGGCGACCGGCTACGAACTCGGCGCCGGCCTTGGCATTACCTTCTTCGGCGTCCTGCTCAGCACCATCTATCGCAGCCATTTCAACAGCATGGCGGGTCTCGGGCCGGATCGCGAAGCGGCGTCCGGCTCGATCGGCGAGGCCATGGTGATCGCCCGGCAGGTCGGCGGGACGGAAGGCGAGGCGATCGCAGCGGCGGCCCGCACGGCCTTCGCCAGCGCGCATGGTTCCGTGCTGATGGTGACGGCCGCCCTCATAGCGGTCCTGACGGTGGTGGTGTTCGTGGCCCTGCGCCACGAGAACGTCCCCTCAGGCCCCGGCGCCACGGTGCACCCTTGACCAGGGGCTCGCCTTCAGCCCGGCCTGGTGCCGGGCTGAAGGTCCCGCGCAGCGTGCCAACGACGCAAGTCTTGCATCAAAAAAGTATCAGCGGGACGATGGGCGTTTGGTAGCGCCCCTCCGCGGGGCCTCCTAAGGTCGCGTTATGCAGAGACCGCGTAAGTCGGCCTGCGGGAGTTGGATGCCTTGGGAAGGGCATCGAATGGGTGGGGAGGTCCGCCGTGACGCCAGATCTGGAAGTCGTGGATATTCGCCGCGGTGAATCCTACAAGGCTTGGGAGCATGGCTACCCGTTCCGCACGGTGCGCTGGCACTTTCATCCCGAATACGAACTGCATCATGTCGTCGCGACGCGCGGGCGCTATTTCGTCGGCGACTTCATCGGCGAGTTCGAGCCCGACAATCTGGTGCTGACAGGTCCGAACCTGCCGCACAACTGGATCAGCGACCTGCCGGAAGGCGCGACCGTGCCGCTGCGCTGCCGTATGGTGCTGTTCTCGCAGGAATTCATCGGCAATCTGATGAGCGTGGCGCCGGAATTGGCGGCCTTCGACCGGGTCCTGGAGCAGAGCCGTCGCGGCGCCCTGTTCCAGCCGACGACGGCGGCCGAAGCGGCCCCGCTGATGAAGGAAATGATCGAGGCGCAGGGCATCCGCCGCATCGAGCTGTTCATCAATCTGATGGGCATACTGAGCCGGTCCAGCGACATGCGTCCGCTGGCCAGCTCCCATTATCTGCCCGATCCCTCCGGCTACATGTCGGTCGGCATCAACAAGGCGCTAGCCTATATCGGCGAGCATCTGACCGAACCCTTCAGCGAGACCGATCTCGCCCAGATCGCCGGCCAGAGCGCCAGCGCGTTTTCCCGCAGTTTCCGCCGCCACACCGGCATGGCGCTGGTGCAGTTCGTCAATCGCCTGCGCATCAACCTGGCCTGCCAGCTGCTGATGAGCGACAGCGCGCAGCCGATCACCGAGATCTGCTACGCGGTCGGCTTCAACAATCTTTCCAACTTCAACCGCCAGTTCCTGACGCAGAAGGGCATGCCGCCCTCGCGGTTCCGGACGTTGCTGGCGGAGAATTCAAGGGTGGCCAAAGCCGCCTGAGAGCCGCGGAGGAGCAGGAGGACGTCGATCTCGGTCGAAGCCCAAGGTGAAGCGCTTGCCCGTTTCGCCAAGGGGAATGCTTTTCCGAAATTCCAAGAAGAAGGCAGGGCAAGACAGTCTCGACGCGACGATCCCTAGGGATCCGAGCCGAACTGGCAAATATCGGGATGTCCGAGACTTGCCGTGGACTGTCGGGCCGACAGCTTCTCATAAGCATAATATTGTCACAGGGAGAAGACGGAATGACCCAATTTGCTTGGAAGCGCGTTGCCGCGCTGGCGCTCGCTACATCGATGCTGGGCGGCCTCGCCGCAGCGGCGCACGCGGCGGAAGTCACGGACGCCACCGTGGCGTTCCTGATGCCCGACCAGGGCTCGACCCGGTACGAGGAGCATGACTACCCCGGCTTCAAGGCCGAGATGGCCAAGCTCTGCCCGGGCTGCAAGGTGATCTATCTCAATGCGGGCGCCGATGCGACGCGGCAGCAGCAGCAGTTCAATTCGGTCATCTCGCAGGGCGCCAAGGCGATCGTGCTTGATCCCGTCGACTCCGCCGCCGCCGCCTCCCTAGTCCAGCTCGCCCAGAGCCAGGATATCAAGGTCGTGGCCTATGACCGTCCGATCCCGGACGCCAAGGCCGACTTCTACGTCTCCTTCAACAATGAGGGCATCGGCAAGGCGATCGCGGATTCGCTGGTCGAGGAGCTCAAGGCCCGCAACGTCTCGCCGGATGCCGGCGGCGTGCTGCAGATCAACGGCTCGCCGACCGATGCGGCCGCCGGCCTGATCAAGAAGGGCATCCATGCCGGCCTCGACAATAGCGGCTACAAGATCCTGGCCGAATACGATACGCCGGACTGGACGCCGGCCAAGGCGCAGGAATGGGCGAGCGGCCAGGTCACGCGCTTCGGCAACAAGATTGTCGGCATCGTCGCCGCCAATGACGGCACGGGCGGCGGCGCCATCGCGGCCCTCAAGGCAGCCGGCGTCGATCCGGTCCCGCCAGTGACGGGCAATGACGCGACGATCGCGGCGCTGCAGCTGATCATCGCCGGCGACCAGTTCAACACCATCTCCAAGCCGAGCGAGATCGTGGCGGCGGCCGCGGCCAATGTCGTGATGCAACTGTTGAAGGGCGAGACGCCGAAGGCGGAGATGGAGCTCTACAACACCCCGTCGCAGCTCTTCACCCCGGCTGTCGTCACGGCCAAGAACCTGAAGGCCGAGATCATCGACAAGAACATCACGCCGGCCGAAACGCTGTGCGTCGATCGTTATGTCGAGGGTTGCAAGGCGCTGGGCATCCTCAAGTAGGCGGCGCCGCCCGGCCTCATCCGGGGCCGGGCGGACACCTTTCCGCGAACATTCCTGCAGAGGCTTGCCAAGCATGACCAATACAGAGCAAGGCGCTCCCCCGCTTCAAGGCGCTCCTCCGGCCGGGGATCCGGTCCTCAGCCTCCGGGGCATTTCCAAGCATTTCGGCGCCGTCTCGGCCCTGACCGATATCGACCTCGACGTCCGCGCCGGCGAAGTCGTGGCGCTGGTCGGCGACAATGGCGCCGGCAAGTCGACGCTGGTGAAGATCCTTTCCGGCGTGCACCAGCCGAGTTCCGGCACCATCCGCTTCCAGGGTGAGACCGTAACGCTCGATGACCCGAGCGCGGCGCTGTCGCTGGGCATCGCGACCGTGTTCCAGGACCTCGCGCTCTGCGAAAACCTCGACGTCGTCGCCAACATCTTCCTGGGCAAGGAACTCAATCCTCTGCGGATGGACGAGGTCTCGATGGAGACGCGTTCCTGGACCCTGCTGAACGAGCTTTCGGCCCGAATTCCCAGCGTCCGTGTCGCCGTCGCCTCGCTCTCGGGCGGACAGCGCCAGACGGTGGCGATCGCGCGATCGCTGTTGCTCAACCCGAAGCTGATCCTGCTCGATGAGCCGACCGCAGCGCTGGGCGTCGCGCAGACGGCGGAAGTGCTGGACCTGATCGAGCGGGTACGCGACCGCGGCCTCGCCGTGGTGATGATCAGCCACAATATGGAGGACGTTCGCGCCGTAGCGGATCGCGTCGTCGTTCTGCGCCTCGGCCGCAACAATGGCGAGTTCACCCCCGACGCATCGAACGAAGAGCTGGTGAGTGCCATTACGGGCGCTTCCAACAATTCGGTTTCCCGGCGCGCCGGCCGACGGCAGGCGCAGGCTGCCAGCCCCCATCCGGAGGCGGGCCTATGACCGACAAGAGCAAAACCGGCGCCGCGCCGATGCTCGACCGCCGCGACGAGCGCGTCACCCATGCGGCCGGCATTGGCGACACCATCCGCGCCTTTCTCGACCGGGTCCGTTCCGGCGATCTCGGCATGCTGCCGGTCATCGTCGGCCTGGTCATCATCTGGACAGTCTTCTCTATCCTCAATCCGGTATTCCTGAGCCCGAACAATCTGGTCAATCTGCTGTTCGATTCCTCGACGGTCGGCATCATCTCGCTCGGCATCGTCTGCATGCTGATGGTCGGCGAGATCGATCTTTCGGTCGGGTCGGTCAGCGGCGTCGCCTCGGCAATCCTCGGCGTGCTCTGGGTCAACCAGGGCGTCCCGGCCGGTCTTGCCATCCTGGCGGCAGTGCTTTCGGGGGCGGCGATCGGCTATGTCTATGCCCAGCTGTTCAACCGCTTCGGCATGCCGAGTTTCGTTGCGACGCTGGCCGGCCTGCTCACCTTCCTCGGCCTGCAACTCTACCTTCTCGGCACGACAGGCTCGATCAATCTGCCCTATGGCTCGCCGCTGGTGCGGTTCGGCCAGCTGATGGTGATGCCGGCGATCGTGTCTGTCATCCTGGCCGCCGTTCCCGGCGCGGTGATGCTCTATACGGGCTATCGCACGGCCGCCCGCCGCCGCGCCGCCGGCCTGTCGTCGCAATCGTCGGGCGGGATCATCGCCCGCGCCGCCGCGGTGACGATCGTGGCCGAACTGGTCGTGCTCTACCTCAACCAGGGCCGCGGCGTGCCGTGGATGTTCGGCCTGTTCGTCGGTCTCGTGCTGGCGATGCAATATGCGTTGACCCGCACGCGCTGGGGGCGGTCGATGTTCGCGGTCGGCGGCAATCGCGAGGCGGCCCGGCGCGCCGGCATCAATGTTCGCGCCATCTACACCAGCGCCTTCGTTCTCTGTTCGACGCTGGCGGCTTTTGGCGGCGTGATGGCGGCCTCAAGGCTGGCATCCTCCAGCCAACAGGCAGGCACCGGCGACGTCAACCTGAACGCGATCGCGGCGGCGGTCATCGGTGGCACCAGCCTGTTCGGCGGCCGCGGCAGCGCCTATTCCGCGCTACTCGGCATCATTGTGATCCAGTCGATCTCGAGCGGCCTGACCTTGCTCGATCTGTCGTCGTCGCTTCGCTACATGATCACCGGCGGCGTGCTCGCCATCGCTGTCATCGTCGACTCGCTCGCCCGTCGTTCGCGCGCCAGCCACGGCCGCGCCTGATCCGGAAAACCTGACCGGCGCCCCCTCCGGGCCGCGCCGGTCTCCATCCTTGCCGATGTCGGGCAGACAGCTCTTCTGCCCGGGCGGGATGGCTTGTCCCGCAGTTCCAGCGTCACCATCGGGGTGGCGCCCTTTATCCCCCCTTGCTGAAGAAGGAAGACGATCGTGATCCCCAGGAGAGGCGAAGGCCAGTCCGTTCTCGTCACCGGTTCGTCGCGCGGCATCGGCCGCGCCATCGCGCTGCGCTTCGCGGCCGAGGGCTACCACGTGGTCGCGATGGACATGCCCCGACAGGAGGCCGAGCTGAAGGAAGCCCAGGCGCTGATCCGCGATGCCGGCGGCCGCTGCGACCTCGTCTTCGGCGACGTCAGCGACCCGGAATCGGTCAAGACCTTCGTCGCCGAGGCCAAGGCGATCGCCGGCCATATCGACGTGCTCGTCAACAATGCCGGCGTCCTGTCGCTGGCGCTGGTGGACGACATCGAGCCCGACGAATGGGACCGCATGTATGACGTCAACACCAAGGGCACGTTCCTGGTCTGCAAGGCGCTGCTCGCGCAGTTCCGCGAGGCGGGCAAAGGCCGCATCGTCAACATCGCCTCGATCGGCGGCAAGCGCGGCGCCCCGTTGCAGGCGCATTATTGCTCGTCCAAGGCGGCTGTCATCAGCTTCACCCATATCCTGGCGCAAGAAGTCGCCAAGGATGGCATCACGGTGAACGCCGTCTGCCCGGGGATCATCGATACCGAGATGGGCCGCAACAACTACCGCGACGAGAAGGCTTTGCAGGCGGTGAAGGACAAGACGGCCATGGGCCGGCTCGGCTATCCCGACGATGTGGTCGGCGCCGTCGCCTTCTTCGCCTCGGATGACGCGTCGTTCATCACCGGCCAGGCGCTGAACGTCTGCGGCGGCATCATCTTCCACTAAGGGCTTGCTGTCGGGGGATGCCCCTCACCCAGGCCTTTCTCGCTCGCGGGAGAAGGTGGGGTGAGGAACTTGCTTGTTCGCCGGTTGACGCTGTCCCGCCGCTACCCCGCCACGAGCCCGACCTCTGCCAGGGCTTTCTCGGTCGAAGCGAGGTCGGTATGCGTCCGGCCGCGAATGCCGAGGCCGGCGGCGAGGTCGACATATTCGCCGGTGTTGTCGATGTAGAACACCTGCTCCGGCCGGGTCATCGAGACCTCGAGCGCGATCTGGAAGATATCGGTGTCCGGCTTGCGGACATGGACGAAACTCGACGAGATGAAGATATCGAACAGGCGATCGAGGCCGAAGGTCTCGATTCTGTAGGCGTTGAGTTCCTTCGCCTCGTTGCTGACCGCGACCAGCTTCAGGCCATAGCGCTGCTTGAGCCTGGGAAACAGCGCCAGCATACCGGGATCGGGCTGCGACTGCCCGCACATGAACTCCCAGAACGCCTCCCGGCCGAAAGGGCGCGGCTCGTTGAAGATCACCTGGGTGAGATAATCGTCGAGGCTGAGGCGGCCCTTCTCATAGGCGTCGACATGCGCCTGATGCAGGGCCTCTATCGCGTCCCAGTCAAGCCCGAAGGTTTCGGCGGCGCGATGGCGTGAAAGATGGTCCCAGCCATTGGTCAGCAGCACGCCGCCAATGTCGAGGAAGAGGGTGGTGATCCCCGCGACTTCCGGCATGGATCACTCCCCCGCGTCGGACGTGACCGTGCGGGTCGGCGCCAATGGAACGATCGGCGGCTTGGCCTCCAGATGTCCGCCAAAGCCGAACCGCATCGCCGAGAGCATCTTGTCGCCGAAATGCAGCTCCATCCGGGTGCGGAAGCGGGCAAATAGCGACGCGGTCAGGACGTCTGCGGGAACCGATTCCTCGATCGCCGCCTGTACGGTCCAGCGTCCTTCGCCGGAATCCTGCACGAAGCCAGAAAATTCCTGCAATTGCGGATCGCGCGCCAGCGCGGCGGCGCCGAGATCGAGCAGCCACGAGGTGATGACGCTGCCGCGCCGCCAGACTTCGGCGATCTCGGCAATGTTGAGCGTGAAGCGCTCGTCCTCCGGCAACTCGGTCGAATCCTTGTTGCGCAGGATGTCGAAGCCCTCGGCATAGGCCTGCATCA